>JAXMGY010000035.1:0-20516 GCA_046347035.1 Gammaproteobacteria bacterium
AAGCGCTAGAACTGGCGCGCAGGTCCGGAAAACCCATCCTGCTATCCATTGGCTATTCGGCCTGCCATTGGTGCCATGTGATGGCGCATGAGTCCTTCGAAGACGAAGGGACCGCGGCATTGATGAACGAGCTTTTCGTCAACATCAAAGTTGACCGCGAAGAGCGCCCAGACATCGACAAGATCTACCAAACTGCGCAACAACTATTGAATCGTCGCAGTGGCGGCTGGCCGCTGACGATGTTTCTGACACACGATGATCAAATTCCCTTCGCCGGAGGAACGTACTTCCCCAAGGAGGCGCGCTGGGGCATGCCGGCGTTCACGACGCTGCTGCGTTATATCGCGGACGTCTATCGCGACAAGCTTGACGAGATCCGCGGCCAAAACACGGCCGTGCTCGAAGCGCTTCAGCAACTGCAACCTGCGTGCAATACGAGCGCTGTTGAATTCACTTCCGAACCGCTACTCACGGCGCGAGTTGAACTAGGCGAAATGTTCGACAACCGGCATGGTGGTTTTGGCGCGGCGCCAAAGTTTCCGCATCCGCCCATGGTCGAGCGACTGCTCCGCCACTACGCCGCCAGCGTAAGAGTGGAACATCCCGATGAAACGGCGCTGGAGGCCGCAAACTTCACGCTGCTATGTATGGCCAGGGGCGGGATCTACGATCACCTCGGCGGCGGCTTCGCGCGTTACTCCGTTGATGCGCAGTGGATGATCCCGCATTTCGAGAAGATGCTCTACGACAACGGGCCGTTGCTGGCGTTGTACAGCGAGGCCTGGCAAATCAGCGGTGAGGAATTGTTCATGCGCGTGGCGCGTGAAACCGCTGCGTGGTCGATGCGCGACATGCAATCTCCTGAAGGCGGTTTTTATTCCTCGCTTGATGCTGACTCCGAGGGCCACGAAGGAAAGTTCTATGTATGGTCACGTGCGGAAGTGCAATCAATTCTGACTGAAGAAGAGTATCGTTGCGTTGCCCCACGTTACGGACTGGATCAGCCGTCAAATTTTGAAGGTCAATGGCATTTGTATCTCAGCGCGTCGATTGAAGAAATTGCCGCCGTGCAAGAGTGCTCGGTAGAGAATATTGAGCATTCCATTGAGAGTGCGCGAGTGAAATTGCTTGCGGCGCGAACCAAACGTGTCTGGCCAGGACGTGACGAAAAAATCCTCACTTCATGGAATGCGCTGATGATTCGCGGATTAGCAGTTGCCGGGCGTATTCTGCAATGCGACGACTTCATTGCCAGCGCTGAGCGCGCGCTCAACTTCATTCGCGAACACTTGTGGGCGGATGGAGAACTACTCGCCACATATAAAGACGGCCGAGCGCATTTGAACGCTTATCTCGATGATTATGCCTATCTCATCGATGCCATCTTGACGCTGCTGCAAGCACGCTGGCGCGACGAAGACCTGCTGTTCGCGATCCAACTCGCCGATACATTGCTGGAGGATTTTGAAGACAGCGAACATGGCGGTTTCTTCTTCACCGCGCATCACCATGAAAGATTGATACAGCGGTTGAAAAATTTTTCGGACGACGCCATTCCAGCCGGCAACGGCATAGCGGCGTTCGCCTTGGGCAGGCTTGGTCATCTTCTTGGCGAATCGCGCTATCTGATTGCGGCTGAGCGAACGTTGGCAGCCGGTTGGCGATCGGCGCAATCGCAACCCACCGCGCACTTGAGTCTGCTCTGTGCGTTGGAGGAAACACTGCGCCCGGCCGAGGTTGTCATCATTCGCGCCGAGGAACCGGCGTTGACGCAGTGGCGGCTGGACGCGCAGAAGAACTATGCGCCCGGCCGAATGGTGTTTGCCATTCCCGCCAGCGCTGAGCACCTGCCCGGCGCCCTTGCCCTGCGCGCTGCGCAATCCGAGCCGGTGGCGTACGTGTGTCAGGGGGGCGTGTGCTCGGCGCCGATCACCAGCATTTTGCAACTGAGCGGGTCACAACGCTTCAGTTTGCAAGACTAAAGCGCAAACAACTCATCAACCCACTTCACGTGGTAGTTAATAAAGCATCGGCCGAGCCGAACTTCCAAAACCTGCATTATTCTGGTTTCCGTCGTGTCTACCAGCGATTAGTCGGACGTAATCTGAATAAGGGGTCGTCGTTAATCAATTGATTTTATTCGTTTTTTGAACAAACGCTGCGTGGCTCTTAAAGTAAGAAAGCACTTAATATGGTATGCATATCATATTGAATATATTATACTTTATCGTGCAGATTCATATCTCTTACCAGAGGCGATGGGCCAAAATCTTACGTGTCCACAATCACCCAAAAGCGGAGAAGGACCAGTGTTGCGCAATGTGCCAAGTACCTTTGGGCATTGGCGCTTTGCATGCCGTTCGTAATGCAATCGCCGACGCTCGCGTGGGCCGCCCATACGAGTGAAGTAGTGGCCGGCGTATCAAGTGCCACAGGCATACAAATGCAATTGGCGGCTACCCGCGCACTCACACCGATACTTGCGGTGCAATCCGTCGAACTAGTAACCGCTAACACCTCGTCGCCAACACCACATGCAACTGATGCAACGATACAGTCTCAGCTTCAGCACACTGCAGCACCGGTGTTGTCATCACATTTACCACGAACTGTGGGTGAGATTGGCATCAAGTACTACAGTCTCGACAAGGGCTTCGACGACACTTACGGAACATACGCACGCTTCAACCACACACCAGCAGACGGAAAGAACACATGGTTTGGCGAAGTTGTTTATCTGAATCGCTTTGGCGATGATGGGACCTTCTTTAGTGTAGGAAATACACATTTACTGAATGAGTTGTACTACAGCACTGTTTCATTTGGAACTAGTGCTGGCGGATTCTTCTGGCCATCATTCAGGGCGGATGCAAGTCTGAGCCGTCGATGGTTACCAAAACGTAATTTTGTCAGCACACTCGGAATTGGTTACGTCGATGCCAAAGATGACCATCGAGATCTAAGCCTGCTGCTGGAAGGCGCCTACTACTTTAATTTACCGTGGATCGCTCAAGCCGGCGTACGTGTCAATGAAAGTGATCCGGGTTCCGTTGTAACTCCATCAGGATACGTTGCGCTTACCTATGGGCACGATTTCGATCGATTCGTAACGTTGCGTTACGGTGTAGGCCGGCAAGGATATCAAGCACTGGCGTCGCCTTCGTTTGTTGTCGACTTCCCGTTTCAGGAGCTCACTCTCACCTGGCGTGAGTGGATTACGCAAGACTTCGGATTCAACTTGGTCGGATATGGTTTCGGAAGTGATGTTTACGATCAGACGGGCCTGGAATTTGGTCTGTTCAAGGAATTCTAGGTAGCTGCATGAACGTCTCTCATCCAAATACGCTCGAACGCCTGCGATATCGAAACAGCGCAGGCAGATTGATTCGCGAACACCGAGCGCTGCTGCGAATTAGGTTAGAGCGCCTGCATTGGATGCAACCAGCATTTCTACCGACCGCAATATTTGTGCTCGTGCTTCTCTTGCTTAAACCGATCGGGCGATTCTGGTATTCCATCATTGAATTTTGGGCACAGAAACTTGAACTTCCGGGACAGCTTAGAACCGAAAGCAGATGGATAGGGAATCTGCATATCTACGATCTTCCCTACCTTGACGTTCCTTCAACAACTCCAGATTCGGTGCAACTTGTTACCTGCTTAGTACTCGTGTTGTCCATCATGTTACTAAGCTACCTTCTGCTGCGCAGGTCTTTACCCATTGCCTACATAGTGTGGGCCTACTGCCTAATACAGATTACAAGCATCACATTTTTCTACTTCCGACCTGCGACATTCCCATACACAATCGGTAGTCATTTGCGAGGTGGACTCGAAATGAACGTAGCCTTGTTGCTAACAATACCATGGCTGCTTGGTCCGACCTACTATGCGTTTGAATTCGCTCTCTGGAAAAAACTTGCAGCCACATTGTTGATGATTGTTCACTTGGTCTTATTTTCACCATTGCAATACATGGCACACGCCAAACTAATTCACGACATGACTTTGGTTGTCATGCCACTTCTTTACATCATGTTCGGACTGTTTGCGAACATTTTCTGCTTCATCGCAATTTATGGCTGGGCGATGAGTTGGGAACGCGTTCAAAGAATGTAGGCGACTTGGCCATCAACGATGATATTCCGACGACGCCACATTACAGCTCTACTACCATGTTGGCTATGCACAATCACACCCGATCTCGCATGCGCAAAGGTACAACCGACCGAACAAACGTTTCCGGCATTGCCAGCGCTTGAACATCAGCATTCACCACTAGAAACGTTGGTTGTCCACATACTCGAAGTAGCGCTTTTTCTCGTGCTTGCAACAATCTTTGTTTACATGTTGCGGCATCTCACATTTACGCTCAATCGCGTATTTGGAAAGCAGCGGCATCCTTATCTTGATGTCGACGCAGCGCAGTGGCCCACAGTAACGGTTCTGGTTCCCGCCCACAATGAAGAAAAAGTCATTTCACATGCTCTCGAAGCGCTATTGGAAGTTGACTATCCACGTTCGCGGTACAGAATCATGCCGGTCGACGATCGCTCCAGTGATCGCACCCGCGAGATTATCGAGGACTATCGTCAGCAAAATCCCACCATTATCACTCCTTTTTATCGCGATGAAGGCAAAGCCGGTAAGGCCGCGGCCTTAAAGGATGCAACAGCGCTGATTGAGAGTGAACTTATTGTGGTGTTTGACGCCGACTACATCCCTGGCCGCGGACTAATTAAGCAAATCGTCTCACCGTTCTTCGATCCCGAAATTGGCGCCGTAATGGGTAGAGTTGTCCCACACAACACCGGCTCAAACATCTTGACGCGCCTGTTGGATATGGAACGCTCGGGCGGTTATCAAGTAGATCAGCAAGCACGGATGAACATGCGTCTGGTGCCACAGTACGGAGGATCGGTCGGAGGAGTAAGACTCTCCGCGCTCAAAGCAGTCGGCGGATGGAACGACAATGCGCTGGCTGAAGATACGGATCTCACCTATCGATTGTTACTTCGTGGTTACAATGTCGCGTATGAAAATCGATGCGAGTGTTATGAGGAGGTTCCGGAAACATGGCAGGAACGCAATCGTCAAATCATGCGCTGGGCGACTGGGCACAATCAAGCCGCATTCAAATATGCGTGGAGGGTCGTAGTAAGTCCGCGCGTATCGACTTTGGAACGTATTGATGGACTGCTGCTGTTAGGAGTTTACGCAGTATCTCCATTGCTAATAATTGGATGGATTTGCGCAATTGCATTGTATTTTCTCGGCGAACAACCATTACCTAAGACGTCGGCCATCCTATTAGCACTCGCTTCGTTTGGGACGATCGGTAATTTCGCGGCATTTTTTGAAATAGGCGCAGCCGTATATCTCGACGGCGGCCGCGAGCGAATCCGCTTGTTGCCGTTGAACTTCCTCAATTTTCTCACCAGTCTGATAAGCACTACTCGCGCCGCCGTACGCATGCCATTCCAGAAACTATTGCTGCGGCGGCTGCACTGGCACAAAACCCAGCGTTATCGCAGGGAAGAATGATGGTTCTCGCCTGGAGCTTGCTATTGTATGCGCTGGTGCTGGGTGGATTGATACTTCCACTGGTGCCCGCGTTGCGCGAACTGTCTCTCAGACAAGATGCCAAACCGCTGCAGGTAGTTCGACAGTACGACACAAACATTCGCCACTTTGCGTATTCATTCCGAAACCAGCTGCAAAGCCTCTACTCAAAATATCGAATTGATCCCCTGCGACCACCTCAATCCTTTGAAGGATTCTGGAAAGACAAGGAATCATTTCAGTTCGTGGGTGCGCGCCAACAATTTGATCCAAAAATCGATGAAGAGCGCCTTAGAACAGTACAAAGAATGATCGTCGGAGGTGGTTCTCTAAACCTGCCGGGTGATTTTGTCTTCGAACAGGAGCTATTTGCAGCAGAAACAATCACCGTCGGATCGACCAGTACGCTACGTGCAATCTTCAGCGACAAGGATATCGTGCTCGCGAAAAACTGCACGGTTGCAAGGTGGATTCACGCCGACAATAAAATCGACGCCGGTGCAGGTTGCCAACTTTATGGCCGATGCTCGGCAAACGGAAAGATCATTCTTAACGAAAACACTCAATTTGAACGATTGAGCGCACCGTTAATACGAACCGGGAACGTGTCGCATCCAATACCAAGCCTGAACCAGCAACGTCATCATTTTGAACTTCCCAATTCAGCAATGGAGTTGGATGAACGCACATCGCTTGTAACTGGAGCGATCACAACGCCCGATTATGCCGTCATTACGCGCAACATAGTTGCCACCAACGCCATTGTCATAGGAGCACAAAATCTTATCGATGGCTCTGTGAAATCACATGTTTCTATTCACGTGGGACCCTCAACCGTCATTCGCGGTGCACTGGTTTGTGAGCATGACATCCATATCGCCGAAGGTTGTGTTATTGCTGGGCCAGTTATCGCGGAGGGTGTGATTTTCATTGGCCCCCACTGTGTAGTGGGAACTCGCGCAATGGAAACATCAATAAGCGCGCCACAGGTCGAACTGGCGATTGGCAGCCGTTTTTCGGGCACGATTTGGGCGACTCAAAGCGGGCGGGTCTTGTCTCAGGTGGGTAACTGAAATCCCGAGGCTGCTATGGATGGCATTCAGCATGATCTGAGGAAATGCCAACTGGTTTGCGAATTTCAATTTATGTTCAGTTATCGCAATTAGATGATTATGGACTACCCTAAGCAACGCTTTGAATTAAAGCATCGAAATGCCATTTGGTCACTTACAAAACGTATATTTATCATATAGTTAACGATTAAGTGCTAGTTCAGTCTGAAAATGGCATGAAGGCGTCAAAAATCTGCCTCTTTTCAACTGAATATTGTGGATTTATTAAAGCAGCGTAACAATTCCAGCCGGGAGAGGAGTAAACGGAATATCGGCATAGGGTTTGCTGACTACCGTTAAACTTGACCTTTCATTTCACTGGCGATCTATTTCGTCGGAGTAGTCGATAGTCAAATCGCCATAGGAGTTTGCTTATGTACCGTGTTCGCTTGAGTTCTGAGTCCGTTGCATCACTCGCGATAGCGATCGGCTTGGCGTTTTCGGGGCCGACTCACGCTGCCACAGTCACATGGACTGCCGGCAATGGTTTTTGGGAAAACTCTGCAAATTGGGATGTAGGTGTACCAACGGCTTCTGACCTTGCTGTCACCAAGGCTGGAGTTGTAATTAGCAGCGAGGCTAACAACACAGCCAAGGAACTACAGAACAATGCGCAACTTAACGTTGCAAAGAACACGCTTTCTGTTGGCGGAACGATTGTAAATAATCAAAGCAACACGTCAGCCAGCGTCATGACCAGTGCTGGCGGCAATGCAATAGCAGATCGCCTGTTGAACTACGGTGGAGTAGTTGTATCAACTGACGCCAATAGCTTGTTGACCGTTGGCGCAGCAGGATTCTTCAACTACGGGGCTGGCCGCGTTCGCGCCGATCATGGTGGCGCAATCCATGCCGATGGTTTCGATAACGAAGGCCAGCTAGACGCGATTTTCGGCGGTGACGTCAAGCTAAATTCCCTCGTAAACCGAACAGGTGCAACGACGGAAGCGCAAAACGTTGGCAGCGCAATCAGTATCTCCGGGCTGGTTACCAACCAGGTTTTCGCGTCGTTTGTTGCGAGCGACAACGGACAGCTTTCCGCCGGCGCGTTGGATAATGCTGGCCGTACGCTTGCCACCACTGGCGGCGACATTAATCTCAATAGTTTGAACAATCTTGCCGGCGGCAACACCGAGGCCCAGGGCCCGGGCAGTTCAATTACAGTTGTCGGTCCGGCGACGAATGCGGCAGGCGCACGTGTTGCCGCTTCGGGAAATGCGAATGTGTCGGCTGGCAGCATCGACAACAGCGGTGAATTCCTGGCTTTGACGGGTGGCGATATCAACGCAAATTCACTGGCGAACCACGCTGGCGGCACAACCGAAGCGCAAGGTGCGGGCAGTACAATTACTGTTACTGGTGCCGCGACCAACGATGTCGGCGGCACGCTTGCATCCACCGTTGGGGCCAACCTCACGACCTCCAGCATCAGCAATAGCGGACGCCTGTTAGCGTTGGTGGGCGGCAAGATCGATACGAACAGTCTCAACAACACTGTTGGGGCGGAAACTCGTATTGATGGCACTGGCAGCCAGGTGACTATATCGGGTAATGCAGCAAATAAGGGACTGGTTGAAATTAGTAACACCGGCCTGCTTGCGGCTGGAAGCTACAGCCAGGACGCTGGAATCACCCGCCTCGTCAATGGAACGCTGCTCGGAACGTCAGGTGCTCAATTCAATGGCGGAAGCCTTGAAGGCGAAGGCAATGTCATCGGCGATACATTCATCACTCAGAACGCGCTGATTGCGCCTGGGCTCGGATTTGGTGACGCCGGCCAAATCAACATCGCAGGCACTTTCAATCTTGATGGTACTGCGCTTTATGAAATTGGCGGGATTTCAAGCACGGCATATGACGTGATCAACGTTACCGGGAATGCGGTCTTCGGTGGCACGAGTAAGCTGCAGGTCTCCCTGTTCAATTCGTTCGCGCCATCTCTCCACGACAAATTCGATATCGTGTTGTTTACCGCGGGCCTCGGTGGAACCTTTGGCAATTCAGTCCTTCCGGCTTTGAACACCGGCCTGTCATGGCAAATCAACTATCTGGCAGACCGTGTGCAATTGGAGGTAGTCGCCACCTCGGCTGTACCTCTACCCGCTTCGCTTTGGCTAATGGTGTCGGCACTTCTCGGTGTTGTGTCCGTTGGACGACGGAGAGTGCAGTAGCGTTGTTTTTCACGTTGGCTCTGTCCGCCCGCCAGCATTCGTCGACCTAGTATCCAGCTGAGAGACAATTCTCTCAGCTGCCTTTCCGTCACCAAATGGATTGGGACGAAAACGAAGTTTTTGCACAGTGCTGTTGTCTGGCGAGTTAAGTATCGCCTTAGCACGCGTGACGATACGATCAAGTGATGTTCCCACAAGCTCTGTCGTGCCAGCCGCGATCCCTTCATTTCTTTCAGTCACATCGCGCATTACCAGGACACGCTTACCGAGTGAAGGAGCTTCCTCTTGCACGCCCCCTGAATCAGTCAGGATCAACGACGACTGCATCATCAGGTACACAAAAATCTCGTAACTTACGGGGTCAACAAGCGATACATTTTTCAACCCACCTAGTAACGTGTGGACCGGGCCTCTTACCATCGGATTGAGATGTACGGGGTAGACGACCTGCGTGTCGTCTCGCTTAGCCAAGTGCGCGATAGCTTCGCAGATACGCCTAAATCCTTCCCCAAAGCTTTCACGCCGATGTCCAGTTACCAGCACAAGTTTTTTACTAGCATCTAGATAAGTTGTCTGGTTGCGTAATTTTGCTAGGAATTCCTGATCTTCGTTGATTCTTGTAGCGACATCGAGTAACGCATCAACAACAGTATTCCCAGTGACGAATATGCTGGAGTCCTCAACACCCTCACGCAATAAAATGGCACGAGCGCCTTCCGTTGGCGCAAAATGTAGATTCGCAACTATCGATGTTATACGGCGATTTGCCTCTTCAGGCCACGGCGCGTCCAGTCTGCCACTGCGCAGTCCAGCCTCAACATGTCCAACGGCGACCCCACGGTAAAAGGCCGCCAAGCTCGCAGCCATGCTTGTTGTGGTGTCGCCCTGAACCAAGACATAGTTAGCTGGAAATTTTTCTATTACTTTATCGACACCGCTGATTACTCTCTGTGCAATAAAGTTCAATCCCGAGCCTTCATTGACAATGTTGAAATCGTCATCGGGCACAATGTTGAATAGATCCAATGCAGGTTGTAGTAATTCTTTATGCTGGCCGCTCAAACATACGCGTGTCTCAAACTTATCATTTCGTGCACGCAACGCTGCAATCACAGGCGCCATTTTTATGGCTTCCGGCCGAGTGCCAATAAGTACCAACACTTTGTGTTTAACTGTGGACATAGGTATTTCAGCGTCGATTATTTGAACTCGTAATCAGTCTAGCTATACGACCGATCAAAACTCTCGCGATACCGCCCCTCAAACTCGGCACGGGTGAAGCGATGATTCTGAGTGCCGGCGGACTCAATTTTGATGGCGCCCATCAACGCCGCGATGCGGCCAGTGGTCTCCCAGTCGAACCCCTTGAGCAAGCCGTGAATCAGGCCAGCACGATAAGCGTCGCCGCAGCCGGTGGGGTCTTTGATCGCGCGCGGCTTGGCAGTAGGAATCTCAATTTTGGCATCGCGCGTCATGATGAGCGATCCATTCGCACCGCGCGTGACGATTAACGCCTCCACTCGTTTCAACACGTCAGCGGCAGTCCAGCCGGTTTTCTCCTGCATAAGTTGCCACTCGTAGTCGTTCACAGTCACCCATCGTGCCTGTTCGGTAAATTTTCGCAGCAAATCCTGATCGAACATCGGCATCCCCTGTCCCGGATCGAAGATAAATGGAATTCCGGCCTCCGCGAACTGTTCGGCGTGGTCAATCATTCCCTGCCGACCGTCCGGCGCGAGGATGCCAATCTTCACGCCTTTCGCATCACTCACCTTGTTCTCGTGCGAGAAATTCATCGCACCGGGATGAAACGCGGTGATTTGATTGTCATCGAGATCGGTGGTGATAAACGCCTGACCGGTGTAACTGCCAGGAATCGTCTTCAAGTATTTGCGTGAGATGCCACACTTATCCATCCAAGCAGCATACGGTGCGAAATCCTCACCAACGGTTCCCATCGGAAGTGGTTCATCTCCCAACAATTTGACGTTGTAGGCGATGTTGCCCGCACAGCCACCGAACTCGCGGCGCATATCCGGAACCAGAAACGAGACATTGAGCATGTGGATCTTGTCAGGAAGTATGTGGTGCTTGAATCGATCCTGAAACACCATAATGGAATCGAAGGCGAAGGAACCGCAGATGAGTGCAGACATTTTTACTTTCTTCCTGGCAAGTTAAAACAATCGGTTAATAGCTTTTGCTGAATGTTCCTTAACGTTGTGCGCAACTTCCTAAGGCGTCGAATAGGAAACGCGCCAAATAACACCGGGGGCCTCGTCGGAGATCAAAAGCGATCCATCATCGAGCTGTAACAACCCAACCGGCCTGCCCCAGGCTTCGCGGCGATCCTCGCCCAACATCCAACCGCTGACAAAATCCTCTGGCCCCTGCGTCGGTTTACCATCCTTGAAAGGGACGAAAACGATCTTATGGCCGGCGCGTTTCGAGCGATTCCACGAACCGTGCAAAGCAATAAAACAGCCGTTGCGATAATGTTCCGGGAACTGCGCGCCCGTGTAAAAAAGTATATCCATGGCGCCAACATGGCCGCCCAACAACACATCGGGATACAGGGTTTTGGCGACGAGATCAGGCGCTTCCCCTTTGCGCCGCGGATCTTCGTGCGGGCCAATGTAGGCATAAGGCCAGCCGTAAAAGCCATCTTGCACAATATGCGTTAAGTAGTCCGGAACCAGGTCATCACCCAATCCGTCTCGCTCATGGGAGTCCACCCACAGTTCGCCGGTGATTGGATTCCAGCTCATTCCGATGGCATTGCGAATGCCGGAAGCAAAAATTTCGTGGTTCTTCCCATCCATATCGTAGCGGCTAATTGCAGCGCGCATTGGCGGCTCACCACTATCCACGTTTGATCCCGATCCAACGCTGAGATAGAGGTGCGTTTGTTCCGGATCGAAAGTAATCGCGCGCGTGGCATGACCGCCGGAAACGTAACGAAGATCGACAATTTCTTCGCCGTCGCTCACTGACGGCCGCTTCGCGTCATAGTGATAGCGGCGTATGGCTTGCGTATCGGCAACGTAGAGCATGTCGCCGTGCATTGCCAGTCCATATGGCCCTTCAAGTCCTTCGATGATGTTTGTGAGCTGGCCATTCCTGATCACGGTGATCGCACCAGCACCCATCTGCGAGACAATCACTTCACCGTCAGGCCCTAGGATCATCTTGCGTGGACCACCGTACAAACCCCTCGCCCATTCTTCAATTTTGAAACCCAAAGGCAGCGTCAGCTTCGCATCCTTAGGCTGAGTCACCATGCGCGGTGGATTGGATGCCGAAGGCGTCGCATAGGGTTCAGGCAATCCTTGCCAATTGATCGGCTTGTCGTTCGCTTCTGAAAAAGCACTGATCGTGATGGCAGTGCACGCAAGCAGCATTTGTCGCAATCTGGTCGTCATCTGCAAACCTCTCTAACAGCGACTCGCGCGCAAAGTATCGGGCGCTGTCTTCAACAACGGCGCCAGATAGCGGCCGGTGTGCGACACTGCACTTGCGGCCACTTGCTCTGGCGTGCCTGCCACCAATATTTCGCCGCCGCGATGTCCACCTTCCGGACCGAGATCGATCACCCAATCAGCGGTCTTGATCACTTCCAGATTATGCTCGATGACAATGACCGTATTGCCGTGATCGCGCAAGCGGTGAAGAATGTCCAGCAACTTCTCGATATCATGGAAGTGTAGACCGGTCGTCGGCTCATCGAGAATATAAAGCGTGCGCCCCGTATCGCGCTTGGCCAGTTCCTTGGCAAGTTTGACGCGCTGTGCTTCACCACCTGAAAGTGTGGTCGCATTCTGGCCTAAACGAATGTACCCAAGTCCAACGTCGACCAACGTCTGCAACTTGCTGGCAACCGCAGGTACCGCATCAAAGAACTCGCGTGCGTCTTCGACCGTCATTTCAAGCGCGTCATTGATGCTGCGTCCCTTGTACAAAACTTCCAAAGTTTCACGGTTGTAACGCTTGCCCTTGCATACTTCGCAGCGCACGTACACATCTGGCAGAAAGTGCATTTCAACTTTGATGAGGCCATCGCCTTGACAGGCCTCGCAACGGCCGCCTTTGACATTAAAACTGAAACGTCCGGGGTTATATCCGCGTGAGCGCGCTTCCTGAGTGGCCGCGAACAGATCGCGCAATGGTGTAAACAATCCAGTATAGGTGGCGGGATTCGATCGCGGCGTACGAACAATCGGGCTTTGGTCAATATCCACCACACGATCAAACTGATGCAACCCTTCAATGGCGGCAAATGGCGCTGGCTCTTCGCTGGCATCGTTGATGGTTCGTGCAGCCTGACGGTAAAGCGTGTCGTTGACCAGTGTTGACTTGCCAGAGCCGGAAACTCCGGTTACGCAGGTCATCAACCCAACGGGAAATTCCGCCGTCACATGTTTCAAATTGTTGCCGCAGGCGCCGCGCACACACAGCACGCGCTCGGGATCGAAGGGCGTGCGTTGATTTGGAATTTCAATTCTTCGCCGACCGGACAGAAACTGACCAGTAATTGATTCGCTGCTGGCGGCAACTTGTGTCGGCGTCCCATGCACCAAGACATGTCCGCCGTGAACACCCGCACCCGGACCGATATCGACGACAAAATCAGCGGCGCGGATCGCTTCTTCATCATGCTCGACAACAATGACTGTATTGCCCAGATCGCGCAAACGCACAAGCGTGTCGAGCAACCGTTGATTGTCACGCTGATGCAAGCCAATGGAAGGCTCATCGAGCACGTACATCACACCGACTAAGCCGGCTCCAATCTGACTTGCCAACCGAATACGCTGTGCCTCCCCACCGGAAAGGGTATCGGCGCTGCGCTCCAGCGTTAAATAATCGAGCCCGACGTTGATGAGAAATTGCAGTCGCTCGCGAACTTCCTTGAGGATTTTGCTGGCGATCTCGCCGCGTTGCCCGGCAATTTCCAGCGCGGCGAAGAAAGACTGGGCCTGACTGATTGGCCACGCCGTCACTTGCGGCAGACTGTAATCGCCGACAAATACATTACGCGCTGCTTCACCCAGTCTTGTGCCATGGCAGGCAGGGCACGGACGCGTTGACATGAACTTCGTCAGTTCCTCGCGCAGCAGATTGGATTCGGTTTCCTTGTAGCGCCGCTGAATATTGGGCAATACACCTTCGAAAGCATGCTTTTTCTTCTTGTTGCCATCCGAGTGGTAGTACTCGAATTCAATGACGTTCTTGCCGCTGCCATGAAGAATCACCTGTCGAACTTCCTCCGGCAAATCCTTAAACGGTGTATCGATGTCGAATTCAAAATGCCGCGCCAAAGATTGAATGAGTTGGAAATAATAGGCATTGCGCCGATCCCAGCCGCGGATTGCACCCGCCGGCATGCTCAATTCCGGATGCAGCACAATTTTTTCCGGATCGAAAAATTGCTCCACACCCAAGCCATCGCAACTCGCGCAGGCGCCGTGTGGATTGTTGAACGAGAACATGCGTGGCTCTAGTTCGGCCAACGCATAGCCACAATGCGGGCAGGCAAACTTGGCGGAAAATACCAGCTCCGCGCGTTTCGGCTCGTCCATGAAACTGATCCGCGCCACGCCTTCGGATAACGTCAGCGCCGTTTCAAAACTTTCCGCCAATCGCAGCTTGATGTCTTCACGCACCTTGAAACGATCGATGACAACTTCAATGTCGTGCTTGCGACGCAGATCTAGTGCCGGCGCATTCTCGAGTTCAATAACCTGGCCGTCGATGCGTGCGCGTAGGAATCCCTGTCGTCGCAGCTGATCGAAAATCTGCGCGTGCTCGCCCTTCCGGCCACTGACCACCGGCGCCAGCAACATCACGCGCGTGCCTTCCGGTTCAGCCAGCACGGAGTCCACCATCTGGCTCACCGTTTGCGCCGACAAGGTAGCGCCATGCTGCGGGCAGCGCGGCTCGCCTACCCGCGCAAAGAGCAATCGCAAATAGTCGTAGATCTCTGTGATTGTGCCGACCGTGGAACGTGGGTTGTGCGAAGTGGATTTCTGCTCGATTGAAATCGCCGGCGACAGGCCTTCGATATGATCGACGTCTGGCTTTTCCATCACCGACAGGAATTGGCGCGCGTAGGCCGACAGCGACTCGACGTAGCGTCGCTGCCCTTCGGCATAAATCGTGTCGAAGGCCAGCGAGGATTTTCCCGACCCGGACAGGCCGGTAATGACAATCAACCGGTCGCGCGGCAGGTCGAGGTCGATGTTCTTGAGGTTGTGCGTCCGCGCGCCGCGGATCCGGATGAAATCCATACTGAATTCGCTTGTTGCAATGCAACCTGGACAGGGCAAACTGGTACTATACGGGCTGCAACCATCGCGACGCAAAGCCTTCAATTACTCTGATTCATATGCCAGATTTGCCCTCTGAACAGCTGACGGCCGAGGAGCGCCGGGCCGGAATTTCCCTGGCGGTGATCTTTTTCTTACGCATGTTCGGCCTATTTATGGTCACGCCAGTGTTTGCCCTCTACGCACAGCACCTGGAGGGCGCCACACCTAAACTGATTGGCGTTGCCATTGGCATCTATGGTCTGACCCAGGCGATTTTCCAGGTGCCGTTTGGATTAATGTCCGACCGCATCGGACGTAAACCAGTGATCAGCGCTGGGCTGTTGATTTTCATGGCCGGCAGTGTCATGGCAGCCCTTTCCCGCAACATCTATATGCTGGGCGTGGGCCGGGCGCTGCAGGGCGTGGGTGCAGTCGGCTCGGCGACCCTGGCATTGGCCGCCGATCTGACAAGGGAAGAACAGCGCTCGAAAGTGATGGCAATGATCGGCATCACCATCGGCCTGGCCTTCCCCGCCGCCTTTGTCGCGGGCCCCAGCATCAGCGCGCATTACGGTACCGACAAGGTATTTCTGCTGGCGGCACTACTGGGATTGCTCGCCATCGGTGCGCTGCTGTTCTGGGTTCCCAATCCCGTTGCCACGCGTTTTCACCGCGACTGCGAAGTCGACCCCGGTGACGTGCGCGGAGTGCTGTTGAACGGCGATCTGCTGCGCCTGGATTTTGGTGTGCTTGCATTGCATTTGATCATGACCGCCATGTTCGTGGTGCTACCACTGACGCTGCGTGACGCCGCGGGCCTTGAAGTCAAACAGCACTGGAAAGTTTATTTGCCCGTACTGTTTGTTTCCGTATTCGCACTCGGACAAATGCTCCGTTGGTCGGGCAAGGGCGGCCGTATGTGGGAAGTGTTCAATGGCTCGGTGCTCGCCGTTGCGATGGCTGAATTCGGGCTGCATTTTCTGCACGCAAGCCTTTGGGGCGTGATGCTGTGCCTGCTGCTGTTTTTCACCGCCTTTAACTTTCTGGAAGCCAGCCTGCCATCGCTCATCTCGCAGATGGCACCGGCGCAGCGGCGCGGTACCGCCATGGGCGTGTACTCGACCTGTCAGTTTCTCGGCATTTTCCTCGGCGGTCTATGTGGCGGCTGGATCCACGGCAGCTTCGGCACCGACGCGGTGTTTCTGCTTGCTGGCGGCGTTGCCGTCCTTTGGATTTTCGTGTCGACGCGGATGCGTTTTTCGCGCCTGGTCAGCCGCATGTTCAAGGTCGCTGTCGATTCTGAAGACCAGGCCAGGGAAATGGGATCGCGCCTGACTGCACTCGCGGGCGTATCCGAAGCGGTGGTGGTCGCTGGTGACGGCGTTGCCTACCTGAAGGTAGACCCAAAAATTTTCGACCCCAATTCTGTGCGGGCGATTGTGCCCGCGACGGGTTAGAATCCGCTCGGGAGAGGGAACTCACTAGAACCTATCAACAGGAAGATAAAGAGGAGTAAATCATGGCAAGCAGAGGTGTAAACAAAGTCATTCTGGTCGGCAATCTGGGCCAGGACCCCGAGGTGCGCTACACAGCCAACCAGAGCGCAGTGGCCAATGTGCGCATCGCCACCAGCGAATCCTGGAAGGACAAGGCCACGGGCGAGCAGAAAGAACAAACCGAGTGGCACACGGTGGTCTTCTTTGGCCGGCTCGCTGAAATCGTCAGCGAGTACCTGAAGAAAGGCTCCCAAATCTACGTCGAAGGGCGGCTACGCACCCGCAAGTGGCAGGACAAGGAAGGCCAGGATCGCTATACGACAGAGATTGTCGCCGATGAAATGCAGATGCTGGGCAGCCGGGGCGGAGGCAGCTCGGCGTCGGATTCCAGCCGCAGCAGCGATTCGGCGCCGGCTCGCAGCGCGCGCGGCGGTGGTGCAGCCACCGCGGCAAAACCTGCAGCAGCGGTGGAAGATTTCGACGACGACATTCCGTTTTAATTTTATAAACAATAAGTTAGATGCGCAGTAAACGCTAACTTGCACTTTGTCCGCTAGCGGAAATTCGAGCGTCCAGAAGCGGCGGATTCCGAAATCGAGGCACAAAAAAACGGCGGCCCTTTGGCCGCCGTTTTCAATTCAAGGCCGAAAAAATTAAGCTGCCTGCGACTTCGACAGTGCCTGTTTGATGACGCCGATGATGGACATCAGCACTGCGCCGCCCACGCCGGAGCCGGCGATGTTACCCAGCATGCCACCACCGCCCGCGCCGAGCTGGCTGAGGATCTGGCTACCCAGACCACCGCCAACCACACCAGCCAGTGTATTGCCGATCATTCCGAGATCCAGCTTCTTCAACAACGCGCCGGCAATATTGCCACCCACGCCACCACTGATGAGATTGATGATTAGATTGACAATCGTCTGTTCCATATCAGTAACCCCCTTATCGGAAAAAGTTCTCGTTGTGCCGGGCTGAGCCCGCTCCCGCTGGGATTAACACTGACCCAAAGGAAGTGGGCGACACTATAAACCATCCGGGTGCGGATTCGTCCAACATTATTTCTGCGCGGCAGCCGCATTGCAGCACGCCGCAAACGCGAATGCTGTTGTCAACGCAATCGTAGACGCAATAAATCGCTGATGAGTTCCTTGGGACTGCGCTGCGACTGAGGAACTGGCTCGGTTACGCCCAGCCGCTCCCACAAGGCTTCGCGTACTTCCGCCGGTAGCACGTTTTCAAGGTATTCCAGCGCCGTGCCGCGCTGCGCCGGATCCTCGCTGACCACACCGCGCTCGGCGAGCTGCGCAGGTTCACTGCCCAGCACCAGTTCAAGCAAAGTAAACACATGCTGCAAGGATGGCGTCAGCAACTCCTCCTCGCTCTTGGGCAAGTCGGTGGGCAATTGCATATGCGTCTGCGCCCGCCACGTTCGATCGTCTACAGACAGCTCATTCAGAATCCAGATGTAAACCTGCTCCTCGTTCATGTTGAGTTCCGGGCTACGGTCAGTGAGCCGCGCCAGCGCGCGGGCACAGGAGTAGCGCACGGCGAATTCGTTGTCCCCAAGTCCCATCAGCAGAGCGTCACGCGCACGTGGGCTGTGTACCACCTCCAATACACTGGGAATGCGCGCGCGCGCCGACAGCGGTACGTCGGGATCCACCAGTGCATCGGTCAATTGACCAAGTATGCGCGGCGCCAGCCAACGCAGCTCGGTGCGCACTTCATCGGCAACTTCCTGTTGACCTAGCAGTGGAATGAGATGCGGCACCATGGTGATATCCAGACTGGCGCTGCGCAGTGCATGGCGTACGCGATCCGCCTGTGCGGAAGCGAGATCGGCAAGTACAACCGAGCGCTCGTCAACAGCATCAGCCACAGCCGCCGTCGATCGCCCATCAAGCTGCCGCACGCGCGACAGCAGCAGTTCACGCTCGGCCGCGGCGGTGGTTTCAGCGAAGATGCGCTGCGTGGTTGCGTCGGTGACATCATCGTCCACCACCGGTCGCCAGCCACTGCGCAAATTGCCCGCGAGACGTGCGACGTAGCCGTTATAGAGCCGCATCATCAACCACAACGATGCGGCGGCAAATCCGGCGGCGATCATCACCACCCAGTGCGGCGCAATCTTCGGCACCATTGCCAACGCGACGATGAGCAGGCCACCGCTCAACATATCACCGACGCGATTGCCGCCGACGTCGATGATGGTCTTGGTTGGTCGCTTCTCATCCGGCGCCAACGGCATGTACAACACTTCAAAGCCGGATCGAAACAGCGAATTGGCGAAAATCGATTCCACCGCCCGCAGGCAGACATAACCCCAGAAGTAATCAAGCGCGGCGGCGACGGTACCACCCAACAACACTGCGCCGGGCAGCACGAAAATTGCCCCGCCAAGACCAAAGCGATTCAAAAGAAATGGTCCCAGGCTGGCTTGCACCGCGAAGGTAGTGAGCGACCACGGCATAGAACGTGGCGAAGAGAAAGCAATTCTGGCTTGTTGATGTAGCGGCCCGAGGTTTCGGCTTTCAATACGCCAGTAAACCAGCAAACCTGAGATCACCGCGCCCAAAATCACCAACAACACCATCTTCAGCAGATAGGTATTGCGGCTCATCAAGCTCAAACCCGCGACAAAGGGCTGCGGTGGCCGGCGTGCCGACCAGTCAGCCGAACCGATGCCGCGCACGCCGACAACACAAACGGCGTGCAGTCCGGCAAGCAGCAACAACATCAAACGCGGATCGGCATAGGACGCCACGCGGCCGGCGATCAAACCGCCGAGAATTCCGCCCAGCGTGGCCGCCGCGCCAATGCGAACGATGGTGCGTTTGGCGGTGTGCGGATCGAATCGCTCATTGATCACCGACCAGTAACCGCTGATGAGCAGCATGCCGATGACGCCCATGTGCAGATAGAGCATCACCACCGCTGCGTGCGGCATCTGCGCCATCAACCACCACTCGATGAGGAAAAGCACGGCGCTCACAGCAAAGCCGCGCGGGATCAATCGCCACGGTCCATACGCCGACAGCATGGTCGACATACCAAGCACGCCCACCACCGACAGCGTCGCCGACAGCACCATCAGTTTGGGGAGTTCGCGCACATCGAATTGCGCGAGGAAGAGCGCATCACGCGTAGCCTTGCCGGCCACCTGCTGCGCAATCATGACCACCGCTGTTAGCAGTGCGAAACGAGTGGCCCTGGCGTCGCGCAGTTCAACGTCATCTGCGGAAAGATCGGGAACGTCATTCATGCGACACGGCGAATTACTTCTCGCCCAGCGCGACCGTGCGGTACTCCGGCGTCAACGCGAAGATCACCAGCAACCAGGCGATGCAAGCCGCCATCACGAAATAGCCAAGCTGTACCGCGGTCAATCCAAAAGCAAACCACTGCGTCAGCGCCAGGATCAGCACCGAACCAATCACCTTGAACAAGCGATAGCCGAACATGTCAATCCATGCCTTGGCCTGATAAGCGGTACGTGCATCCAGTGGAATATACAGAATTTCCTTGGATGCGCGGTTAATGGAATATGACATACCGCGATCGGCAATTTTGAGCGTTGCCGCAAGTTTCAATATCGGCGTGCTCATGTACGCAAGGCTGGCGAGCGTCGTCAGCAAGGGCTGCACCAGCAAGCCACTCATCACCCCCAGATACTGATGCACCAGTGGTGTGATAAACAGATTCACCGAAATCGCCACGCCATTCATCAGGAAATAAAAATTTCCCTGATAGGCAGTGCGTTGATCAGTATCCGAATACGCCGCTTCAATCGCCTTGCTAAATTGGAAATCAACCAGCGACTCCACCACCTGACTCAACAACAGCAACACCGCAATCAGACGCAGG
>JAXMGY010000036.1:0-19407 GCA_046347035.1 Gammaproteobacteria bacterium
CTGATGAGTATCGCAACGCATGGGAATCCGCGCTTCAGCAGGCCGGGCCGAGCGCCACGCAGCGCCTAGGCAAACTGGTTGAACTTGATTTCAAGCCTCAGCTCTGTGATCGCAAGAAGTTGGCTGTGTGGTTTGCTTTTTGGGGTGAGGCGAAGTCGCGTCCCACGTACATGCGTCTGTGCAAGCAACGTGATCACGAATACGACACGGTGCTATTGGAGCTTTGCAAACAAATCATCGCCGATGGCAACTATGCCAATGCCGATGCCGACGTGATTGCGGCCAGTTTGGCCGCGCTCACGGACGGGCTGTGGATGGACATCCTGGTGTCGCATCGCGCGATGACGCCGGCGCAGGCGCGACAGATTAGTTTTGCCTATCTGGCCAATGTTTTTCCGAATCATTTTTCTGACAAAGGACCGTTGCATCAGTTGTTCTAACAAACGAACAGAAACGCGTAGCACAATCTAATCGCTGGAACCGAGGAGGTCGGTCATGCAAATCAGATTTACCGCTGTGATAGTTGCACTGTGCACCTTCGCTCTGGGTGCGAGAGCCGAAGAGAAGGTTTTGAACGTCTACAACTGGGCCGACTACATTGGCGAAACCACCATTGCTGATTTCGAGAAAGAGACTGGCATTAAAGTCAACTACGATACCTTTGACAGCAATGAAACATTGGACACAAAACTACTGGGCGGCAAAACTGGCTATGACGTGACATTTCCATCGGCGACGTTCTTCGCTCGCCAGATCCAGGTGGGGGTGTTTCAACCACTGGACAAGGGCAAACCCACCAATTGGAGCAATCTCGATCCGGAATTGTTGAAGGAACTGGCCGAGTACGATCCGGGAAACAAATATGCGGTGCCATACAACTGGGGCACCAATGGCTTCAGCTACAACGTCGATATGATCAACCAGCGCATGGCGAATGCGCCGGTGGACAGCCTCGATATGCTTTTCAAACCTGAAGTCATTTCGAAATTTGCCGACTGCGGCGTTTCGTTTTTGGATTCGCCCGAGGATGTGATTCAACTGGCGCTCAATTATCTTCACCTGGATCCGAACACCAAGAACGTTGATGATTTGAAACCCGTCGAAAAATTGCTGATGGCGGTGCGGCCCTATATTCGCACCTTCGATTCGCAATCCTATCTCGACGGTCTACCGAACTCCGATGTTTGCATTGCCATGTCCTGGTCCGGAGATTTTGCGGTCGCGAACAATCGTGCGCAGGAAGCCGGGTCGAAAGTTCATCTTGAATACACCGTGCCAAAGGAAGGAGCGAATATCTGGTTTGACGGCATGCTCATCCCCAAGGATGCCCCGCATCCGCAAAATGCGTTGCTTTTCCTAAATTACATGCTGCGACCAGAAGTGATGGCGGGATGCACCAACACGACTTACTACGCCAATTCCAACAAGGCATCGTGGAAGTTGATCAAGCCGGAGATCATCAACGACCCGCGGATATTCCCGACACCTGAAACGCGCAAGACTCTCTATGGATCCAATGTGGTATCAGCGGAAATGTTGCGTGCGCGTACGCGATTGTGGACCAAACTGAAGACCGGGCAGTAGCGATGCTTTTGCTCGCATGAGCTTAATTCGATGACTGCATACGGGTGGCACATGCCCGCATGCGAGGGATTGCCGATTATGAATGCACCAGACACAAACTCGATATCAACCAACGACAATCGGCAATCGGCGCTCACGGCATTGCCGGCTCACTGGTATTTTGACCCGGCTCAGTATGAGCGCGAGTTGCAACGCATTTGGTATCGCAACTGGTTGTATTTCTGTCGCGCCGATACCCTGGTTGAACCGCGCAGTTTTCGTACTGTCTCGATCGGCACGCAGAATATTCTGTTGGTAAGAGACGAGGAGGGTGGCATTCGTGCCTTCCACAATACCTGCCGGCATCGAGGGGCGGCGCTGTGCGTGGATTCAAGCGGGCAACTGCCCACGCGTCGCATTGTCTGCCCCTATCATCGCTGGAGCTACTCATTGCGGGGAGATTTGGTGGGCGTGCCATTCCTCGGCACCGCGGACAAGGTGAGCAACGAAGACTTGTCGCTCTATTCGGTGGCGGTGAAGGAATGGCGGGGATCGGTATTCATCAATCTCGCGGACAATCCCGCACGCGACTTCGACGCTATCATGGATCCGCATGCGGATGAGCTGCGCAACTGGCCGCTCGAAGCGCTAAAAGTCGGGCACCGGCACCAGGCGGTCCTGCGCTGCAATTGGAAAATCTTCTGGGAGAATTTTCTTGAGTGTTATCACTGTCCCGGTATTCATCCCGAGTTATGCCAGATGGTGCCTATCTATCGACGGGGAGTAAGCACTGCGACTGAGGCGCACAGCGTACCGGAGTATTGCGGCAGCCACGACCCGCAGGCGACGGACGGATTGAGAGAATTGGCGCAAACCTGGTCCATGGATGGCAAGATCCACGGCGCGAGATTCAACTCATTGACAGCGGAAGAGGCGGCGGTCGGTTACAGGTTCCTTATGGCCTGGCCAACCATGTACATGGTCGCGCATCCGGATTATGTCCGAATCGTTTCATTCAGGCCGCTCGGACCGGAATCGGTGGAACTAGCCGCTGAATGGCTGTTCCCACAGGAAACGTTGACTGATTCCGGTTTTGATCTGCGGAATGTCACGGATTTTGCCACGTTGGTCATGACTCAGGACGGAATGGTCAGCGAACTGAACCAAGCTGGGCTACGCTCGATCAAGCATGAACATGGGGTTCTCGTCCCACAGGAAATGGACATCAACCGTTTTCACGCCTGGGTGAGGAGTCAGTTGGATGAAGCTTAGTTGAATAAAATTGTGGAACTCTGAGGTGCGATGCAGGTCGCAGACGATATTACCTGTCTACCGACCTAGGTCAGGGATTTATGCTTTTGGATATGTTCTAATCGTGGCATTTACATTTTCATATTTGGACGACTTTATAGATGCTTATCCTTACCCGTCGCGTGGGTGAATCACTCAGAATCAACGACGACATTACTGTCACTGTCTTGGGCATCAAGGGCAATCAAGTGCGTATTGGTGTTGATGCGCCCAAGTCAGTGGCCGTCCACCGCGAAGAAATCTACAAGCGTATCCAGGAAGAACGGCAAGCGCCTGCAGCCGCGGTTGTAGAAAAGTAGCCGGAGTTGTTTTGGTTAAGACGCGTTGGGCTACCACCCAGCCGCAATATCTCTCCCTAACGTTCGCAATGAAAGTTTTGTTGTTGCGATCGGCTAGTCCCGATTGGATGACACTGGACACCGCGCAAGCGTTCGGTTCCTCGTTGCGCTATACCTAAATAATCATATCGTAGCGCGCTGGCCGAGGTATCAGTTAAATCCTAGGTGTTATAGTATTTTTGGATGGACCTGCTCCCGAAGTCGTTGTGGGGCGGGTATTAGGGTAAATCGGGAAGTTCGTAAACAGGGGAGTTCATATGGAAATAATGTCGTCTTGCCAGAAATGCGGTGGGGGTACGTTTGAAGAGGTCGCGCAGGCAGTCAGCGGTGCGAAGCCGAATTACCACGTTGTTCGCTGCAGCGCCTGTCACACACCGGTTTCAATGTTTGAGCATCCTAGCTCAAACATGCAAATTCAATATCTTCAATCCATGATGGAAAAGCGCCTTCGAACCATCGAAGCTATGCTGTACGACGTCCAAAAAGAGCTACTCGCTAATCGGTTGATTAACAGGGAAAGTAATTAAGGCTGAGTATTTTTGGGTTTCGTATGGCAGGTTGAATTCGAGCGCTAAAACGCCCCCGCATTTAACATAATATACAGATACTTACTGCCGCGATGGTCTTTGCGGCTTCTGAAATTCCAACCAAAACAACGGCGGCGGCTGCTTTAACCCATCGCTTTTTTGTTTCTTCGTTTGGTGACCGTGCAGCCATCATTGCAGCCGAAATTTTTTCTGGGGGTAGGTCTAGGAGTTCTGCTACCCGTAAAGCTGTTTCGGGGCCGAAGTGCGCTCGACCTTTTCTGTAGTCTCTGACCGCTGTAGGTGTTACTCGTAGCAGTCGCGCTAAAGCCGCGTCGGTGGTGACGTGGTGGGTTTTTTTAATTTGGTCCAGTAGCTCGGTCATCGTCATTTCCGTTACTCCCGGTTGGTGGTGTCAAGAGTATGGCACATTGCCCCATGGGGCATTGCCCCTTGACTAATGGGGCATTGCCCCACTATAACTGCACTCAGGCTTCCTGAGATGAGGCAGGGGCGATGGAAAAGGAAAAGTGTTGTTGTTGCGGTCGTTGGTTTAAGCGGCTCAATACGGTCAAGTTGGAACGTTTTGCGCTCTGTGTTCCGTGTCACGTCAAGATTTCTATCCAACGCCACGCTACCGCGAGGGTGCGCGCCTTCAAACCCCGGTAGTGTCCGCGTGAGTTCCCCTTGTCCGTCACGCGGTGGCCCACGTACCCGGTCGTGTGGACGACTGCTTTGTGTGCGTAGGGCGTTTTCGCCCTGTCAGCCCGCGCAGCGGGCTGACAGGAGGGGCTTGTTTATAACAATCCTCAACAAAGGGCACGGCGATTCAGCGCCGTCGCTGCCGCTGTGGCAGGGGCGGGTGGAAGCGATGGCGGCATGCGTGAGTTCATTCTGCCGCACCAGGCGAGCTGGCGTGAACGCTGGAGGCAGCCGCCAAAATCATTATGTTACCGGTGTTCGTCACGTTGACGTATAAGAGCGATGTTGCATGGGTGAGCAAGATATCAACGAATACCGGCGACGTGTCGCTGAGTGGGCGCGGCGTCAGCAGTTTCAGTTGCGCTACACGTGGGTGATGGAGTTGCACAAAAACGGTAAGCCGCACTATCACGTCCTGTTTTTTATTCCTGCTCCGTCTCTCGATGCCGAAAGCAGATAAGCGTGGCTGGTGGCCGCATGGCATGAGCAACACAAAAAAGTGATTGGCTCCCCAGCGCGGTACATGTCGAAGTATCTAAGCAAAGGCGGGCGGCAAGAAGATTTTCCCTCGGGTGCGCGGATGCACGGCAGGAGGCATGCCAAAGATGCGCAGTGGTGTATCTACAAAAAGTTCTCCGAAGTGGCTGCGCGAAGTGACGCAGCCCGGTGACCGTTGGGACCGATGCAAGGGTGGCGGTTTCAATCTCGGTTGACTCTGATGCGTGGTCGTTCGGCGTTTGAGCTAGACATCATTCATGGCGGGTTCGTGCATTTGGTTCAGTGGCCGAAGGGCCGCGATGGGAGATAAGTCCATGGGACGCATATCCAGCCGCAGCATGAAAATTTTGCATGATGATTTTTCACCGCCCATCGTGGCGCGTGAAGTGATGTTGGTGATGTGTGGTGCGTGGTGGGTTCATCAGGATAACGAAGGCTGGCATCCGGTGCGCTCCGTGGATGAAGCGACCCAGTTTGAAGATTTCGAGCGATGCATGAGGCTTGCATCGCAGGTGCAAAAGGCAAGCGAGCAAATCGTTCGCGTGATTGGTTGTTCAACCATAGAGGAGTAACGCAAATGTCGAAACAGTTCATTGAAGTGGCTGGTCCGGTGCAGGAAAAAACAAGCAAGAAAGGCGCGATTTATCGCGTGCAAGAATGTGCGCTGTTCACCGATGGTGACGCGTATCCGCGTGGCTTTCAGCGGTTCGTGCGAGATGGCGAGCCGCCACTTGCGAAAGGCCGCTATCAAATAGACATCGAGCGTTTGTACCTCGACCGCGAAGGCAATCTTCAAGCGGCCATGAAGTTCACGCCAATGGCCGCTGGAGTCGCTGCGCCCGGTTCGCGCACGGCGTCTGAGCGGTTGGGCGCGTGAAGCCGTTTCAGCGTATAGCGGTCTGCACACTGCTTGGGGCGTCTCTCCTCGCAGTGTGCATTCCGGTGTTTGCTGTGGCGACGAACGCGGGGCAGTATCAGCTTGCGTGCCAGTACAAAGACGCGACGAGTCAGGACCCCGGCTTCACGGGGTCTGCAACGAACTGTGGAGCGGCTGCCGGTGCTAGTTGCACGATGCCCTATGGTCAAGTCGCAACGTCGACGATTTCAGGGCAAGCGGTGCCGGTCACTGCGCGTTATTTTTCTATTCGGATGAACACCACGTCATTTGCGCTCGCGCAGTCGACCCCGCAAGCTAGCAAGGTCGTGCGTGTTGGCGAAACGGTTGTGTGTAGGACGCATCAATTCGATTATGCGCAGACCGTTGCGGATGCAAATGCGTTTTGCTCGTATTACCCGCTCTACCGACTCGACCCGGAAGATTGTCTAGCGCAGCAGAATTGGCTGCTCGACACGTTGCTGTCGTCGCTCTGGGCGACCGGCATTGGTTTGGCTGGATTGCTTGGCGCTAGGGCAGGGTGGCAGCGATGACGTTAGCAGACGTTGCGGAGTATGTCGGGTATTTGCTTGGCGCTTACGGATTGGGTTTTGCAGCGTTCTCGCTGCCCAACGCGGTGCGACGAGCGATGGAGCGAGCTGGTTAACAGGAGGTAGTACGCGGAACCACTCACCGCGTTCAAGTTGGGTGGGCAATGTCGGGAGACATCGCGATGAAGAAGCAAAATGCAGTAAAGGCAGTTGTTGTCGGCTCCTCGCTGACCGCTGCCGGTAGTGCGCTGGCCGCAGTGCCGGCGTCAGTGGGAACAGCGTTCACTGATTTGCAGGCTGACCTGTTGACGGTGGCCGGCTATGCCGTAACTCTGGTTGCGGCAACTGTCGGTATCTGGATGCTTATCAAGTATCTGAAGCGCGGCGCTCACACCGCCTAGTTCCATGCGGCGCATCACTACATCATTCATAGCGTTTTCGTTTGGTGCGGTGCTCTGCGCCGTTTTTTCAATGCCGGTTTCGGCCGGCATATTTGGCAATGGTTCGTTTTTCATTGATACGCGCATTGCGAGTGCATCGACGCTTGAGTTGATAGGAACGAGTGGGTCGGTGCTGGCTCGTGCGGCACCTCGTATTGCAGCGGCGGGATCAACGGTTAATCCATACTTGACGGGTGCGGTGGCGGCGATCGCCTTAATTCAACTGCTGAATTCGAGTAATGAGCCGCAAGTGGTTTTGCAGCCGAAGCAGGCTAGTATGCAAGACCGCGACCCGTTGCATCCGGGGCAGAATGCGCTACCAGCGACGGGGCCGGGGTTCTACACGCCGGCAGTCGATGCGGTCGAGTGTGACGGGTTGCAACGGTTGAGTAGCGCGTCGGGTGCGTTGTATGCGGCTTATCAGTGCGAGAAGCCGAAGCATGCTTCGTGGGAGGGGTCGTCGCTGACCACGGGAATTGGTGGTTCCTTCTGTGGCGTAAATGGAAACTGTTTGAATTACGAGCAGAGTGCGACGGGTCCGTCGTGTGGTCCGAGTGGCAACGGTGGTTGTGGGGTGTTGCATGCTACTTCGGTTTGTTGGGGTGATGATACCTTTAGTCAGTCGGACGGCTTGTGTCATCTATCGACGACGTCACAAGCGGAGTGTGGTGCAAGCGGGTCACGTGAGCAATCTACGGGGGCATGTTTAACGTCGCCGTCGCCTCAGTACATGTGGCCGTTGGATGGTGTTCCGGTTTATTCGTGGGACCCGAGTGCGTCGCAATGGACGCCGCACCCATTCGACCCGGATGCGCGGGGCACTGCGCCGGGTGATGCGCCACCAAAAACTGTGCCGAATACTACGGGGGCACCGTCGACTATCGTGACATTGCCGTCGCCGGTGTCGCCGGGTGGGATTCGTATTGACCAGAAATCGAGTGATGCCGGTCCTGATGGGAACACGCAGGAAACACACAACGGGTTGGATGTCGACAAGAATGGTAACGTGGTTAATACCTACAACTATTTCACCACGTACAACAACAGCAACACCACGAACAACGATGCGCAGTCGATAGAGTTGCCGACTGACTATGCTAGAGAGAACACGCTCAATGATATCAAGAGCGACATCGCCAACGGGGTTAAAGTCGATGAGGCCGGTGTTCCGCAAGCGCCGCCGTCGGCGCAGGTCACGACGAAGTTTGATGACGCGCAGAACCAAGCGGTCACGGACATCGGGCACGACCATGGTATCAATGCGCCTTCGACGGATGGCTGGAATCCGCTGTCGTGGATCCCCTCGGCCGGCAGTTGCGAGTCGTTGACGTTTTCGATTCCTCGGTCAGCAGCGTCGCTCATTTTTCCGGGTGATGCTGGGTGCGTGTGGGTCGAGCGGTGGAAATTGCTTGTTGGCTGGTGCTTAGCAGTGTGGGCGCTCTGGCAAATTTACGAACTTGCAACCAAACCTCCGGAGGGTGTGTAGATGCCGGTACTTGCGCAATTGCTCGTTGGGTTGTTTGGTGGTCTCGTCGATTTTTTCGCGAAGTTCGTGACAAAAAAAGTCGCTTTGATGGCGGCATTCGTTGCAGCGTTTGTGGCATTTAGCGCAGCGTTTATTGCGACGGTCGCCGGCATTGCCTCTGCGATAGTGCCAAGTGTTCCCACGTGGCTTTCCGTGCCGCTGACTTGGGCGGTGCCGAGTAACGTCACGGCCTGCCTGTCGGCCTATGTGGCAGCACGTGCGGCGCGTTGGGTGTATGTGGCCAATGTCCGTGTTGCAGCGATGAAGGTGTAGAGGTGGAATCATGGATGAGGTATCTGGCGCGGTCGCTCACACGCACCCTTTCCTGGGCATTTTTCAGCACATGCCGACAAGCTTTTGGGTCATCATGGGCGCTCTTATTTTTATTCGCTGCGGCGGTTTGTTCGTGGCTATATACAAATCACTGGCGGGCCGGCAATGAGCGTGTATTTTGTCACGGGGAAGTTAGGCAATGGGAAGACGCTCTGTTGTGTTGGAAAAATCAGGAACGCGCTTCGGGCAGGCGTGCGCGTCGCGACGAACGTTGAGTTGAATTTGCAAGCTTTCGGTTTTAAGAAACCAGTGCAGTTTGACCGCGTTGCTGATTTCCCGTCTGCTGAGCAGTTGAACGCGTTGGGTCAGGGCCAAGAAGGGCCGTACAACGAAGAAACATTCGGCTTACTGGTTCTCGATGAATGCGCTCGCTGGTTGAATGCTCGCGACTGGAACGATAAAAGCCGCCGCGCTCTGATCGACTGGTGCATTCACGCACGAAAGAAACGCTGGCACGTCTATCTCATAGTTCAAGACATCTCGTTGGTCGATAAACAAGTTCTCGAAATCATGTGCGAACACGTGGTGACGTGCCGGCGTCTGGACCGCATTCGCTTTGCAGGGTTTCGTTTGCCGAAGGCGCACGTCGCTACGGTGTGGTACGGTGACCGTCCTCGTGCGTCTAATGCTTTTCGAGTTGAGCAGTGGTTATTCCGTGGCACTGATTTGTTCGATTGCTATGACACCACGCAAGTTTTTGGGCCGGTCACTGAAAATCGTGTCGTCGCATGGTCGCCTGAACCGGTGGTGAAGTTCTCGCCGTTCACGCGCCCTCTTAGAAGTTCAGGTTTTAACGCTTCCGCTGAGCATTTTGTAATTCGTCATGGCGTGGGCGCGCCTCCGCGTCCCCGTTTTCTGGTGGTGGATGGTGGGTATTGTTCTTTCCTGTCGGCTCAGGTTGGCCTATCGAAACCACGGTTAGTGGTTGCCGGCGCTGCGGCTGTGAGTTCGAAGCGTCAAGCGGCCTAGTTGTTGGCAGCGACTGGTCGCTGCACGTGTGATGCGCGGTAGCGCATGTCAGCGATTGTGGTCTCGCTCCCATCGGTCAATGACGTTTTCTAGTATTTCCTCGATGGATGCGTGTGGGTGTTGCTGTTGCTCGTTTGTGATGAGGCGGTCGACCAGAGCGTTGTTTCCAAGGGCGAGGCGTCGCAGGCGCTGCAGTAGCACGTTCTTTTTCGATTCTGCTTTGTCGGAGGGTGTCCGCACCTGGCTTTTGCGGTGTGGTTGTTGTTGATGACGCGCGGCTGTTGGTGTTTTTCCTCGCAGTGCGCGCAGCCCGCCGACAATGACCAGGAGACCAAAAACCATTCCGGAAGCGGTATCAATATCCATTTGCATGGCGGCGGCATCTCACTTCAAGTCGATGAGATATTGTAATGGTCCGCTTACGCGCCGTCGCTCTCGTTCGATGGCTTCCAAGCCGCCTCGGAATAGCCAGATGTACCGGATGTCGTGTACGTAGACTGGTCGCGCATCATCTCGCGGTCCGCCCGTGAGCGACCCGTCTGGGTTCAGTTGCCAGTCCTTCCAATCTGCGTGTAGTAGAGCGAGCGGGAAGGGTAGAGCTAGGCGGGTTCGCACGCATAATCCCTTTGCGTCAGTGTCCTACGGCGTTTAAATCAAGTTGTGTGCCATCTTGCGCCGTCGCTCTATCATTTGACATAATATACATTATGCGCAATACGAAGTCAGTGAGTGCGTTCCATAGCGCGGTGACGCCAAATCGACTCCACTGCGTAAATTGCCAGTGCGAGCCAAATTGCTGCGAATCCCAAGGCACGAGCTGGCCCGAACGGCTCCTGGTAGACGCCAGCGCCAATCCATAGCTGCAGGCTGGGCGTGATGTATTGCAAAACACCCAATGTCACAAAGGAGATACCGCGGGCTCCGGTAGCGAACAGCAGCAACGGCACCGCAGTAATGGGGCCTGCAGCCACCAACCACGAACGGGTGGCAATTCCCGCATGCAGGAAGGCGTTCTGACCGTGCGCTGCCAAGTAAATGAAATACGCAGCTGCCGGCACAAACATCAACATGGTCTCCAGCGTCAGCCCCTCAAGCGCTCCCAAACTGGCCGTTTTGCGCAGCAGGCCATAGGTTGAAAAACTGATCCCAAGCAGCAGACCTATCCACGGTAAATGTCCAGCCTGCCAAGTCAGCCACGCAACGCCTAGAGCCGCTATGAGAATGGCGACGAACTGTATCCGACGAAGCTGCTCATGCAGCAATAGCGCACCAAATAGCACGTTTACCAAGGGGTTAATGAAGTAACCAAGGCTGGCATCGACCACGCGGTCGTGGTTAACCGCCCAGATGAAGATGAGCCAGTTGGCTGTTAATGCCAGAGCGCTGGCGCAAAACCCAACAAGCACTTTGGGCGTGCGTAGCGCCTGTGACAACCACGCCCACTGCTGGCGGAGCGTCATAACGAGCAGAAGGAAAATCAACGACCAGAACGCCCGGTGGGCGACGATTTCGGCGGCTGGTACGAGCTGCAGCTGTTTAAAGTACAACGGAAATGCTCCCCAACCCAGGTAGGCAGCCAAAGCACAAAAAGTGCTGCGGCGGGGTGAGATTGCTTGCAGCCTGGTAGTCACTGCGGCAACGAATGACTACTCCAAAATAGTTTAGGTATTTTCATTAAGTTGTTATATAACAATAACATATACAAATTATATAAAGTTAGTTATAGACCTAGATCAGGCCGCATCCCTGAACAAAGTGAAGAAATTTCGGCTGGTTTGACGCGCCACCTCCTCTACCGGCAGATCCTTCAACTTGGCAATGAACTCGCCGACATGCCGCACATACGCCGGCTGATTCTCTTTGCCACGATAAGGAATGGGCGCGAGATAGGGACAGTCAGTCTCAACGAGGATGCGCTCTAGGGGCACGCGTTTGGCGACATCCTGCAAGGCCACGGCATTGCGAAATGTCACGATGCCGGAGAACGAAATCATGAAACCCAGATCCATGGCGCGCGACGCGGTGTCGAAATCTTCGGTAAAACAGTGCATAACGCCGCCGACTTCGGCAGCCTTCTCCTCAATAAGCAGGCGAATGGTGTCAGCGCGCGCATCGCGAGTGTGAACAATGAGTGGTTTACCGCATTCACGCGCGGCGCGTATATGGTGGCGAAATCGCTCATGTTGCCATTCAAGCCCGCCTTGCGTGCGGTAGTAGTCCAGTCCGGTCTCCCCTATCGCCACGACTTTGGGTTTTTCTGACAGCGCTACCAGCTCCTCGACGCTGGGCTGCTGCGCTGAGTCAGTGTTTGGATGAATACCGATCGAAGCGAAGACTTCCGGGTGATTGCGTGCGACAGCCAGCACGTCGGGCAGCGATTCCAGGTCCACCGCCACACAAAGAAAGTGGCTGACTCCATTGTCTCGGGCCACTCGTAACACCTCGCTGACGCCAGCGGGGGTGTCGCCCTGACTCAGCATGGGAATGTGGCAATGTGAATCGACAAACGTGGGCGAAGCCACGGGGGAAGCTTGCATAGGAATGCTGCCGCTTTGGCGGCAGAGTCGCTACATGGTATGTGTGGGACGATCCGATTTCAGTACGCCCGCCAGCAATGTTTCAATGCGCGAGCGTGTGGCGCCTTTGTCCAGATCGCTGAACTGCACGCCGATGCCGGCAGTCTTGTTACCCTGCGCGCCCTTGGGCGTAATCCAGGCGACCTTGCCAGCGACCGGGAGCTTCTCCTTGCCTTCCGGAAGGGTCAGCAACATGAACACTTCATCGCCGATCTTGTACTGGTTGGGCGTGGGTACGAACAGGCCGCCGTTTTTCAAGAATGGCATATAGGCGACGTACAAGGCGCCCTTTTCGCGGATGGTCAGCGATAAAATTCCCTTACGGGGTGCCGCAGTATCGGCAGTGCTCATATTCTTGCGCCCTCAGCCCAATTGATTGCGAATTCCTCGAGCAAGTCCTGCGCCCGAACGGTACTACCTGACGCAAGCAACCGCCAGTGTTGCTGCAGCAATTGCTGTGCGTCCAATACCTTAACTAAGTCTAACCGTTCAGCGGTCTGTCGCAAAGCACCGCTGAGATCGGCGTTGCGCAATTTGCTTGCGCCGCCTTCACTCAGAACCAGTGCCAAGTCGTGCAGCAGACTATTCAAAATTTTGATCGCGGCCTGCCAACCCAGCGTGCCCCAGCGCGCCGCCACCACGATTGATTCGGCATTGCGCGCCTGTAGGAGACGCTAAAGCCAACATCTGCGTGCGGGCGGCGAACAAACCTTGTTCCTGCATCTTGACTGCCATTAGCGGACCGCCGGCCAGCTGTAACGCCACCTGCGGTGGCAATGCATCCCCTACCCTTGAACGCAACCACTCAATTTTTGCAGCCACCTCCCCGGTCAAATCCAACTGCTGACAGCGGCTACGAATAGTGGCTGGAAGATTCGCCGGCACGTGGCTGACCAGAATCAACGTTGTGTTTAGCGGCGGTTCCTCCAGCGTCTTGAGCAGGCTGTTGGCGGCATGGCGATTCATTGCATCTGCAGGCGCTATCAGTGCAACGCGCCGTCCAGCTGCTTGCGCCGATGTCAGCATCAGGCGGCCGATCAAGTCTCGGATCTGCTCGATTTTGATAAAGCTGCTGTCCTCGGTCGGTGAAATACTGAAGTAGTCCGGATGTGTGCCCGCTGTAAAAAGCTCGCAGGCTCGACAACGACCACAGGCCTCACCGCTGCCGTTAGTCGAATCACATAACAGCGCTGCGGCCAATTGGGTGGCGAACTCTTCCTGGCCGCAACCCTGCGCGCCCGTCAATAGTATTCCATGCGGCAGTCGATCCGCGGCGATGCTCGCCTGCATGCGTTTCCACGCTTCAACATGCCAAGGATGGATATTCATGGGGAAGACGCGCCAGATCAGAAAAACATGTTGGCAAAAAGACTGGCCAGATGTCCGCGCACTGTTTCGATCGATTTGCTGGCATCGATGACTTGATAACGACCCGGTTCGCGCGCGGCGCGCTGCAGATACACTTCACGCACGCGCGTGAAGAATTCGACATTCTCGGCTTCAAATCGGTCACTGGCGCTGCGTTGTTTGGCGCGGGCGCAGGCAATCTCCGGCGGCGCATCGAAAATGATTGTGAGATGCGGGCGCAGGCTTTTTTGCACAAAGGTCTCCATGGCCGCGATGCGTTCAATACCGATGCCGCGCCCACCCCCTTGATAGGCATAGGTGGCATCGGTGAAGCGATCGCATAGGACGTCAATACCCACCGCGAGTGCCGGCCGAATCACCTTGTCCAGATGCTGTGCGCGCGCGGCAAAAACCAACAACAACTCCGCGTCTTCGTTCATGCCGGCATTGGCGTTGTCGAGCAGCAGCGTGCGAATTGATTCTCCCAGCGGCGTGCCGCCAGGTTCGCGTGTTTGCATGACTTCGCGACCACGTGCCCGCAACTGCTCAGCGATAAATGGTAAATGCGTGGTCTTGCCCACGCCTTCGATGCCTTCCACCGAAATGAACATCGGCGGGCGGCTCATGGCTTGTCCTTGGAGTGAGTTTGATTCGTGTCGCTCTGTTTCTCATCGCCTTTGCCGCTGTCCTGTGCGTGTCCGAGTTGATACTTGCGCACAGCAGCGTTGTGCTCTTCAAGCGTCTTGGAGAAATAGTGTCCGCCGTCGCCACGCGCCACAAAATACAGCGCCTCGCCCGTGTCAGGATGCAAGGCCGCTTCGATGGACTCCTTTCCAGGCATGGCAATCGGAGTCGGTGGTAAACCTACGCGTGTATAGGTGTTATATGGGGTGTCGGTTTCGAGATCTTTTTTGCGTATATTGCCGTCGTAGTCCTTGCCAATGCCGTAGATGACCGTGGGATCGGTCTGCAGTTTCATTCCCTTCTTTAATCGCTGCACAAATACACCCGCAATCTTCGGCCGTTCCTCAGCGATGCCGGTCTCCTTCTCCACGATAGAGGCCATGGTCAGCGCTTCGTTGAGGTCTTTGTATGGTACATCGTTACTTCGATTGCTCCACGCCGCGTCCAAAGTTGATTGCATTTGATCGTAGGCGCGTTTCAGTAATTCCTTGTCGGTGGTTGTCCGCGAAATGCTGTAAGTGTCAGGGAAGAAGCGGCCTTCTGCACCTTTTCCAGGCAAGTCAAGGGCAACCATCACCGTTGCATCGTCGGCGTCTTTGGGTATGGTGTGTTGCAAAATATCAGACTGCTGGATTGCCGCGCGTACCTGCGCAAATGTCCAACCTTCCAGCAACGTGAATTTGTACTGGCGTGTCTTTCCGGAAACCAACAAATCGGTAAACTCGTCAATACTCATCCCAGGTTTAATCTCGTATTCGCCGCTCTTGAGTTTTCCAGCCAACTGTCGGCGATCGATCCGCCAAAGCAGGTAACGCGACGGGTGTGGCCACCAGCCATTTTTCTTGACGTCATTGGCAACGGTACGAAATGTCGCGCCCGGTTCGACGACATAACTGACCGATTGATCGCCAACAGCAACTGGATCGTTTATGGCTTTTTGATAATCACCATAAAGCCACTTCGCCCCGAATAGTGCCGCGATGGCTATTACGACAATAAATTCGACGAGGCTACGCATGGGATGGCAATGCCGAACCAAGTTGTGTTCGTAGCATAGGAGTGGCTTGCGGCGTGGATAGTGTGCGCGTGGTTGTCATGACCCGCAGTTCCTTCACACAGGCCACAGTCCAATCAGACTGTTGGTGAGAATGATTTACCGTGCGACCCAGTTCATCCAGCGTGATTTCCCGCTCCACCACCGGCGATCCGATAGCTTCGCATTGCTCGATGACAATCTGGCGCATGATGCCGGCAACGCCGGCTTCATTGAGCAGTGGTGTATGCAGGACACCGTCTTGTAACAGAAATACGTTGCTCATCGTGCCTTCAATGATGTTGCCGCGTTGATCGAGCATTAAACCTTCGGCGATTTCGCCATCATCCCATTCGCCGCGTGCCATGACCTGTTCGAGACGATTGAGGTGCTTGATGCCGGCTAGTCTAGGATTGGAGCCAAGAGGGGTATCGCAAACACGTAGCGTGATGCCCTCCTCAAAGTAGTGGCTCGGATACTGAGGCCATGGCCAAAGCGTCAATATGCGCGTCGGCTGCGATATCGCCGCGGGCCGGTATCCACGACCGCCAGCGCCGCGCGAAACAATGATCTTGAGTACCGCTCTCTCGTTGTCCAAAGGGAGTTTGAGCAAGTCATCGAAAAGCTGCTCGGCCGCGGGTGGTGGGAAATTTAGTCGTTGGCAACCCAGCTTCAATCGCGCCAGATGCCGATCCCAGTGTTGGGGTTGGCCGTCGATGATGGGCAGAGTTTCAAAGACACCGTCGCCGTATTGCACGGCACGATCGCGCACGGCAAAGAATTCGCTTAGCTCACCATTGACGACCGAGATCTGCATTTCCGCCATAATCAATGCGGCTGCAGGCGAAGGTCAAGGGCGTTTGAAGATCAGCGTACCGTTGGTGCCACCGAATCCGAATGAATTTGACAATGTAATGTCAATCTTCATGCGCCGGGCCTGGTTTGGTACATAGTCCAGGTCGCATTCGGGATCGGGAGTAAATAGATTGATGGTCGGCGGCGCAACTTGATCGCGCAGCGCCAGTACACAGAATACTGCTTCGGCACCGCCTGCGGCGCCCAGCATGTGGCCTACCATCGACTTTGTCGAACTCATGGCGAGCTTGTAGGCGTGCGCACCAAACACCGACTTCACCGCGTCGGTTTCGGCCTTGTCGCCAAATGGCGTGGAAGTGCCATGCGCATTGATATAGTCGATCTGTTCGGGATTCAATCCGGCGCTCTTCAATGCCAACCGCATGCAACGGGCGGCACCCTCCCCGCCTGGCGATGGTGCAGTCATGTGGAAGGCGTCGCTATTGGCGCCGTAGCCAATCAACTCAGCATAGATACGTGCACCGCGCGCCTTGGCATGTTCGAATTCTTCCAGCACCATGACGCCGGCGCCGTCGCTCAAGACAAAGCCGTCACGATCCTTGTCCCACGGGCGCGATGCGGTTTCCGGACTGTCATTGCGCGTTGATAAAGCTTTGGCGGCGGCGAATCCGCCCAGGCCGGTCGGAGATGTCGCCATTTCCGCGCCGCCGGCGATCATTGCGTCGACATCACCATACTCAATCATCCGTGCGGCATCACCGATGGAATGAGTGCCAGTGGCGCATGCGGAAACGATGGCGTAATTGGGGCCTTTCAATCCAAAGCGAATTGAAACGTTACCCGACACCATGTTGACGATATTGCTGGGCACGAAAAACGGAGAAATCTTGCGCGGCCCGCCTTCCAGGTACGCGCCGTAGCCGCGCTCAATACCAGGCAGGCCGCCTATGCCGGAGCCGATAATGGCGCCGATGCGCTCGGCGTTGGCTTCGGTGACTTCAAGGCCCGCGTCAGCCATGGCCTCAATGGATGCCGCCATTCCATAGTGGATGAAGGTGTCCATCTTTTTTACATCTTTGGGCGAGATGTACTTGGTCGGATCGAAATCCTTCACCTGACCGCCAAAGGTGGTACTGAATGCCGACGCATCAAATGAAGTGATCGGCGCAATGCCGCCTTTGCCCGCGACGATGTTGGCCCATGAGCTGGGCACGTCGTTGCCCACTGGCGTTACCAGACCCAAACCGGTTACTACAACGCGTCGCTTCGTCACCGTGTTGATCCTGATCGTGTGGAATTAGTGCACTGCAATAGATTGCGGTCGAAGAAAGTAAAAGGCCGCGAAACTACCAGCGTCGCGGCCTGGGTAACGCTGGTCAGTGCTCGGCACTAGGCCGCGGCATTAGCCTTGACGTAGTCGATGGCTTGCTGGACCGTCGTAATCTTTTCCGCTTCCTCGTCAGGAATTTCCGTTTTGAATTCTTCTTCCAACGCCATCACGAGTTCAACGGTGTCCAGGGAGTCCGCGCCGAGATCGTCGACAAAGGAAGACTCCGAGCTGACCTCTTCCTCTTTTACACCAAGTTGTTCAACGACGATTTTCTTAACGCGTTCTTCAATGCTACTCATAGCGGATAATCCTCCCACAATATTCGGCCGCCGGGTTCACGGCGGGGCTGTAGTTTAGAGAAAACTGTCCAAGTTGCAAGCACATCATCCAGGTGCCGATACGCTCTGATTTCGCATCAACTTATGCATCTTAATTGACTGATAAATATCAATTTCACGCCATATACATGCCGCCATTGACGTGCATGGTTTCGCCCGTGATGTAGCTTGCACCATCAGAGGCCAGGAAATTGACGGCAGCGGCAATGTCCTCAGGCGTCCCAAATCGCCCCAAGGGAATTTGACTGGCCAGCGCATTGCGCTGTGCATCATCCAGCGCGCGGGTCATATCCGTGTCAATGAAACCGGGGGCAACGGCATTAACTGTAATGCCACGGCTGGCTACTTCGCGCGCTAATGATTTGGTAAAGCCGATCATGCCGGCCTTGGCAGCCGCATAGTTGGTTTGACCCGCGTTGCCGATGGAGCCGACGATGGAAGTGATGTTGATGATGCGCCCATAGCGCAGTTTCATCATGCCGCGAATGAAGGCCTTTGAAAGGCGAAACACGGAAGTAAGATTGGCGCTCAGAATGCCGTCCCACTCTTCGTCCTTCATGCGCATGAGCAAGTTGTCACGCGTGATCGCCGCGTTGTTGACCAGTACCGTGACTGTCAAACCCAGTGCTTCAATATCAGCGACCAGCTTGTTAACCGAAGCCAGGTCGGTCACATCAAGTTGCAACGCGTGCCCTTCAGCAGCGGATTCCGCGACGATGGCGCGAATGCTACTAAGTCCCGTCTCGCCCGTAGCCGTACCAATCACCACCGTACCGGGTGTGCAAAACGACCGCAGTATGGCCGCTCCAATACCTCGGCTGGCGCCGGTGATTAGTACTACTTTTTTTATTTCGCTCATGCGCTTTTATTCCCCAGGGCAGCGGCCAGTGTTGCCGTATCGAAGACGCTCAGGCATTCGATGCCGCTTTCAATGCGCTTGCATAGTCCAGCTAATACTTTTCCCGGACCACATTCAATGATACGCGTCACGCCGCGGAGGCGAAGACTTTGCACTGTTTCGATCCAGCGAACCGGCTTGTAAAGCTGTTGGCTGAGCGCGGCAACAATACCCTCAGCATCATCATGGGTTTGCACGTCGACATTATGCACGACGGGAATTGTCGGTGTGCGCCACGAAATACCTTGCAGGTGCTGCTGCAATTGCGTGGCCGCATCGCGCATCAACGGGCAATGCGACGGTACGCTGACCGGCAGCAACAACGCGCGTTTGGCGCCTGCCGATTTTGCTGCGGCGATGGCGCGTTCGACGGCACCACGATGACCGGCAATGACAATTTGTCCGGGTGCATTGAGGTTGGCGCAGGTCACCGTTTCTTCTGCGCTGGCGTCGGCGCAAATTTTTTCAAGTTGATCAATTTCCAATCCCAAGACCGCGGCCATTGCGCCGGTATCTGCGGGCACCGCGCTTTGCATGCAACGTCCTCGCATTGCAACCAACGCCACGGCATCCTTGAATGCCAGGGCGCCGGCGCATACCAGCGCCGTGTATTCACCCAAGCTGTGACCGGCGAGCACGGACGGTTTCGCACCGTTCTGCTCTATCCATACTCGCCAAACTGCCACGCCCGCGGCCAGCATGGCCGGTTGCGTACGCTCAGTCATGTTGAGATCTGATTCCGGTCCTTCCTGCACCA
>JAXMGY010000037.1:0-16584 GCA_046347035.1 Gammaproteobacteria bacterium
GCGCCTTGTCACGATCGAAATTGAAACTTTCATCGACGTCGAACTTCATCGGCTTGGCGATCATTGCCGCAGCATCGCGGCTGCGCGCCTCAACGCGATCACGGAAAGTCAGGAAAATATCGAAGGCCGGCTGCAACTGCCCTTCCTTCAACATGTCATCGAATTCATTGCGCCACTTCGCGAAGCTAGCAATATCGGCGCTGCTGAAATAGCTGCGGTTCGGATCCAGCGTCTCCAAGTAGCGATCGAGCAACTGCGAGGACAGCGCATCGTCCAGTTCCACCTTGCGATAGTGGTAGGCGGCGATGTAATTCAGCACCAATTGCGCCGCCCGGGAATGCGCTGGCGAAGGTACAAGCGAAGCACGCTCCACAGTGGGCGATGGCGTTGCCAAGGCCACCAGGCTGACACAGCCCAGCAGCGCGCCGAGCGTCAGCGAACGCAGGGTCTTGAAGCGGATCGACGGCGAAAACTTCGGTGGCGATGCGGTGAATTCGTCGGAATATGCAGTCATGGGCCGATATTGTAGCGTAAACAATGGAGCCTGGTTCCTGTAAGACTGGTCACAATGACCGCAGTTCAGCAGCGAATCGCCGGGTTTGCCGCGGCGGTTGCCACTGCTATGCTGCGGTAAATTGCGATTGGTTCCATAGATATCGATGCAAATGTCCTGCCGTGCGGCGCTGTCTCAGCCGGCTGACCGGGGTGCTGGCGTGGGCGGCACTGCGGCGCGCACCATATTTCTCATAGTCCTCGCAATCGGTCTTACCGCTTGCCACCGCAAGCCGCCGGCGCCAAGACCTGCTCAGGCCGCTGCCCCCTGCGCGGCGGATAACGGCGGGTTGACGCTGCCACCAGGATTTTGCGCTGTGGTTGTGGCCGACTACTTCGCCAACCTGCGCGGATTGGCGGTCACCGGACGCGGCGATATTTATGCCTCACTGCTCAATCGCCGCCTCAACACCGGCGGGCTGGTTGGCATGCGCGACAACGACGGCGACGGCCGCGCCGAGGAAATTGTGCAATTCGATAGTGGTGGCGGCGTGGGGTTGCGGGTCCACGGCGATTTCCTCTATCTCGGTACGGATACAAGTATTGTCCGATATCGGCTGGGCGAGGCGTTGAAGCCTGCGGCGGCGGAAGTGGTGGTCAAGCAACTGCCTGCCGTCGGATTGCATCTTTCCAAAACCTTCACATTCGATGATCACGGCGGCCTGCTAGTAAGCATCGGCTCGCCATCGAATGCCTGCCAGGAAAATGATTTGAGTCCTGGATCGCCGGGGCGCGATCCTTGCCCGGAGCTTGAGCGAGGAGCCGGCATCTGGCGCTTCGATGCCAATCGCTTAGGGCAGACGTTCGCCAACGGCAAAATATTCGCCGCCGGCATTCGCAACGGTTTGGCGATGGACATCAATCCCGGCGATGGCGAGCTTTACGTCGCTCAGCACGGGCGAGATGAGTTGAGCGAGTTATGGCCGCAGCTCTACACCAGTGATCAAGGCAGCCATCTGCCCGCGGAAGAATTACTGCGTGTGCCTGAAGGCAGCACGTTCAGTTGGCCGTATTGCTACTTCGATCCCGAGCAACAACGGCGTGTGTTGGCACCGGAGTATGGTGGTGACGGCATGCGCGCCGGACGCTGCGCGGAATTCCCGGCGCCGGTCGCGGATTTTCCCGCGCACTACGGGCCGAATGATCTGCTGTTCTACCGGGCAGAGCAGTTTCCGCGTCGCTACCGCGGCGGTTTGTTCATCGCCTTTCACGGTGCCTATCACACCGTTAGTGGCGGGATGACCGGTTACCAGGTGGTTTTTGTGCCGGTGGAAAAGGGTGTGCCGGGTTCAAACTGGGAGGTATTTGCTGATGGCTTCGCCAGTTCGGCGAGAACTCCTGATGCCGAGCCGGAACATCGGCCAACGGCGCTGGCGCAGGGCGCAGATGGCTCGTTATATGTCGCGGATTCGGTGACAGGCAAGATATGGCGGATTTCCTACCACAGCACCAAGCCGCCGCCGGCGGCGGTGCCGCCTATCCCCCCTGCAGGTAGTGCGGCAGCGACTCTTCAAAATCCGGGAAGTACAAATGGATGACGTTGAGATCGAAGCTGGGCAGAATTTCATCGCGCGATTCGCGTTCCAATAGAAAGCGGAAGGCGGCGTGGACGCATTGCTCCTCGGTGAAACGGCCGCTGGTGAGTCGTTTATAGGTTCCGTTGGTCAAAGTAACCCGGTGCCGTGATTGTCCCAATTCGTCGTCGACCTGGACGGTGAAAACCATGGGTTCAACACTTGGATTTTGCTCAATCTTGATGTTTTGATTCATGAACGCACGATTCACCCCGGATATTGCGGCCATTATAGCGATGATCGGCGATTATGCGACAAACATTTGACGCTGCGATTATCTTTCAAAGCCTGAGGCGCCGAGTCTATGACACAGCGGCGGCGGGTGTATTGCTCGGGCTCGTTGCAACCAGCGCTGCCAACGCGGGAAGCGCCGAATCTGCGTCAAGGCCGATCGAGCTGCCGGCCTCAGTCACCACTGAGGCCAACGTGCCACCGCCGCCGGGTCGGTTGGTGGACGTTGGGGGTTACCGTTTGCATCTGCATTGCACTGGGTCCGGCGCACCGACGGTAATACTTGAATCTGGGCTGGGCGGGTTTTCGCTGGAATGGGACGCCGTGCAGCAGCAACTCAGTGATTCGCGCCGCGTTTGCAGCTATGACCGGGGCGGATACGGTTGGAGTGATCCGGGACCGTCACCGCGCACGGCCGAACATTTGGTTTCCGAGCTGCGCACCATGTTAACGACGGCCGCGGTGCCTGCGCCTTACGTTCTGGTGGGGCATTCCTTCGGGGGGTTCCTGGCGCAACTTTTCGCCAAGACGTATCCACAACTTACGGCCGGCATTGTGTTGGTGGATTCTTCAAATCCGGATCAATTCCGGCGTTTCCCGCCTGCCCAGCAAGCACTGCTTCAACAGGCGCGCGGACGGCGCTCCGGCCGTGGCTCCGAGATCGAGCTGCCGTCGCGTTATCCACTGCGTTGGCGGGCAATTGCCGAGGTTCTCGATCAACAACCCAAGACGCTGCTGGCGGTGGCATTGGAATATCGCGCCTTCGAACGCAGCGGAGCGCAGGTCCTCGCTGCCGGCGCGATGCCGGATATTCCGGGCGTGGTGTTGACGCGCGGCGATCGCGAATGGCCTGCTGGCGCCGACGGTGACGCCATGGAAGCGCTGTGGCCGCAGTTACAGGATGAGCTGGCCGCGTCCTTGCCGCACTCGCATCATTTCAACGTTGGTGGCAGCGGCCACCATATCCACCTCGACAAACCGGCCGTGGTGGATGAAGCCGTGAACCTGGTCATCGAAGAAATTGATTGCGCGCCTACACGCATCGCCAACGTGGATGGCGCCATTGGACATTGTTGAGCCCCAACTCGATTTTTCATACGTAAAAAATATTTGATTTTTTCACGATTGTGATCGAAGCTTAGCGGCACTCGGACGCCTGGCGGGGGTGTCATGGTTCGCCGCGAAAATATCTTCGGGCAGTACGCGCTGCTTGCGCCCCTGGCCTTGACGACGGTCGTGGCGGTGGCGGCCACGCTCGGCCTGACCATGGTGTTGAGTTTCCAGGCCACCGATCCAAGCCGCCTCATCACCGGTTTTAGTCTGACCGCTTACCGTGAGGCGGTGTTCGTCAACCCACTGTTTAGCCGGATTCTGCTGCGGACAATTCTGCTATCGGCGGCTATCACCTGCATTACAGTGTTGGCCGCAATTCCCGTTGCTTACTATCTGGCATTTCGCGCCTCGCGCCACAAGCACGCATTACTCTTGTTGATCACGGCACCATTTTTCACCAGCTATTTGCTGCGTGTGTTCGCGTGGAAGATCATTTTGGGATTTAACGGCGTCATCAATGCCTCGTTGATTGGTTTCGGGGTCATTGACAAGCCGTTGACGTTTCTCGTTTATAACCCGATGGCCATTGTGTTGGCACTGTCGCATGCTTATGTGGCGTTCGCGGTGCTGCCCATCTATGTGGCATTCGAACGCATTGATCGCGATGTGCTGGAAGTGGCCGCCGATCTGGGCGCACGGCCGTTTACGGTGTTTTGTCGAATTGCCTTGCCCCTGGCAATGCCCGGTATTGCGGCAGCGGCCATTCTGACCTTCATGCCTACAATCGGTGACTACGTGACGCCGACATTGGTTGGTGGCCCCGATGGTTTGATGATTGGCAACCTCATACAAACTCAATTCGGCAAGGCCAATGATTGGCCCGCAGGTTCCGCGATCTCCATGGCGACCATTGTGTTGGTGTCGTTTTTTGTCTTCCTGCTTTGGCTGCCGATTCGTTTGCATAGAGGCGCGAAGGAATGATGCGCGCGCGTGCCGACTGGTTAAGTTTCTACGTGCTGATCTTCATCGTGCTGTTGTACCTGCCTTCGGTGTTTGTTCTTATTTTTAGCCTCAATTCGGGGATTCACGTTGCGTTTCCTTTGAAGTCGCTAACCATAGATTGGTATTCACGCATGATTTCCAATGATGCATTGCTGGCAGCAGCGCTCAACAGTCTTCGGATTGGGGCGATTAGTGCAATGGCGGCCACGATCATTGGTGTATTGGGTGCGTTTGTATTAGTTCGCTATCGTCCGCCGGGGTCAAAACCCATCGCGACGCTGGCTATGTTGCCGCTCCTGATCCCCGGCGTAATTCTTGGAATTTCGATGCTGGTGATGCTACGTGTAATGGGGTTTCAGAACTCACTGATCGCGGTGGCATGTGGGCATGTGATGTTCTGCACGCCGCTGACTTTGTCAATCATGAGCAGCCGTTTTGTTGCATTGGATGCAGCCATTGAAGAAGCGGCGCTTGATTTGGGCGCCAATGAATGGCGGACATTCATGTCCATTACACTTCCTTTGTGTTGGTCGGCAATGCTGTCGAGTTTCATTCTGGCGTTCGTCGCCTCGTTTGATGAATTCATCATTGCGTTCTTTCTTGCCGGCACGCAGATCACTTTGCCGCTGTACATCTGGGGACAACTGCGATTCCCGAATCGGTTGCCGGAAATATTGGCATTGGGTTCCTGCACCCTGGCGTTTTCGTTTGCATGCGTGTTGCTCGCCGAATGGCTGCGGCGGCGATCGCCGCTTTTGACTTGAAATTTCTAATCGGCAGATCGCCTTGCGATCCTCCGTTTCCATCCACCCAAAGGAGACCGTCATGAAAATAAATTCGGAATCTAAACTGATTAGACGTGTACCCATCGTTGCTTTGATGGCGGCAGTTGCCATGACTATTGCGCCGAACCGCAGTGAAGCGGACGGTAAGCTCAGTTATTTCACCTGGAGTGGTTACGAGTTGCCAGAATTTCACAAAGCCTTTGAGGCAGCGCATCCTGGCGCAGTGGACGTCTCGGTGTTTGGCGATGATGACGAAGCCTTCACCAAGGTGCGTGCCGGATTTCATCCTGATATTGCCCATCCTTGCTACGACAAGATCAATCGCTGGAAGGAATCCGGCTTGATCCAACCCATCGATACCAAACGAATCAAGAATTGGGACAAAATCTACGCCGTGTTTCGCAACTTACCCGGTCTGGTCGAAGGCGACAAGACCTGGATGGTGCCATGGGATTGGGGCAATACGTCCGTGCTTTACCGCACTGACCTGCTGAAAAATCCGGAGCAAAGCTGGAACGTGCTGTGGGATAAGTCGCTGGCGGGCAAGCTTGCGGTCATCGATGCCGTGCATGATACGCCAGTGGTGGCTGCACTCATGGCGGGTGTGGATCCATTCAACATGACGACCGACGATATCGCCAAGGTGCGTGCGAAGCTGCAAGAGCAGCGGCCATTAATCAAGATGTACACGACGGATTTGACTTCGGTGGAACAAGCGCTGGCATCCGGTGAGTTGGTGGCTGCGATGACGTGGAACGCCTCGGCAACGTCACTGAAGAAGCAAGGCGTGCCGGTTGAATTCATGAATCCGAAGGAAGGCATGCTGACCTGGGGATGTGGCATGGTGTTGATGAAGGATAGTCAGAACGTCGATCTGGCCTACGACTTCATGAACGCGCGCACGGAATCGGAATCTGGACAGGCGCTCATCAATGCCTATGGGTATGGCAGCGCCAACAGCGAAGCCATGCAGGCGGTGGGCGAGGAGGCACTCAAGAAATTCCAGCTGCCCATCAATCCGGATACCATGTTGAAATCAACAGTGTTTACACAGCCTATCAAGAACAATGATGAAATTTCCAAGATGTACGAAGAGGTGAAGGCGGGCGGTTGATCTCAATGACTAAGAATCGCGCGATGGGTTCGCTCCTCGCGCGGTCGTTTGCGAATCGATGAGTGTCGAGTCATTTTGGCGGCGAGATGCGACAGCTGCCGCTGCGCCTCTGCCCGGCGATCTGGACGTCGATTTCGCTGTCATTGGCGCGGGTTACTGCGGCCTCAGCACCGCAATCGCACTGCGCGATCACGGTGCCAGCGTCGCCGTCATCGATGCGCATGCTCCGGGTTGGGGCGCTTCGGGGCGAAACGGCGGGCAGGTTATTCCGGGGTTCAAAGTCGGATTGAGTGCGCTGCAAAATCTGTTTGGTGCGAAGCGCGGTGAGTCACTGTTTGCCTTCGGTCAAGACTCAACGATCAGGGTTGAAGCATTGATTGCACGTTTCGGTATCGTCTGCCACTACGAAAAAAAAGGTTGGATTCGCGCGGCGCATAACTTGCGTGCCGCGCGCAATCTTCAATTGCAGGCCGAGGAGGACAGTGCGAATGGCGGGGTGCTGGAGTATGTGGAAGGCAGCGCACTGAAGTCCTGGTTGGGTGACACGCCATACGTAGCCGGGATGATCGACAAACGTGGCGCGACCATCAATCCCTATTCATATGCCATGGGTCTGGCACGCGGTGCAGCTGGTCTTGGAATCAGAATTTTTGGCAATACCGAAGCGCTTGCGCTGCAGCGCGCATCCAATCGTTGGTCTGTCCATACTTCGCGTGGTCAGATTACAGCGCGTGCCATTGGAATCGCAACGGACGGCTACACGAGCCGGTTATTGCCGTCGCTGGACAATCGCATCATACGTGTCGGCAGCTATCAGATCGCGACACGGATCTTGAATGAGCAGGAGCGCGCGGTGGTGATACGAACTGGGGTGGCCGCATCGGATACGCGTGCGTTGCTCCGGTATTTCCGTCTTTCTCCGGATGGCAGACTGATGGTTGGTGGTCGCGGTGGATTCACCAACCGGATTGAAGCATCGCTGTTCGCTTCGATTGCGGCGACAATACCGGAGATTTATCCAACACTGGCGAGAATTGAGATCGAACACCGCTGGGAAGGAATGGTGGCGTTGACGCGCGATGGATTGCCGAGGGTCATGCCGGTGAACAAAGATGTGTGGTATGCAGGCGGTTTTAATGGCCGCGGTGTGGCCATGGCGTCGGCGTTTGGCCCATTGTTGGCGAGTGCAATGATGAGCGAGGCAGATTCGGCAAATCCACTGGTCGGTTCGCCACTCCCCGTATATCCATTTTATCGCTGGCGTCTACCGGTAATGGCGCTTGCCGCGCAATACATGAAAGTTAGGGATGCGGTTGGACTATGAAGAAGCAAGCACAGTCTCATGCGGCGATGCGAACTGGTCGCGACTCCACACGCCGCAAACAGCGGCAGGCTTCGAAAGCTTCACGAACGATAGCCGATCCGCTATTGGGGATGGAGTTTCATATAGGGCAACGATTGCGTGAGCTGAGGAGCGCCAAGGGTCTTTCGTTGTCGGAGTTGGCGGCGGAGGCGGAAATCTCTGTTGGAAACTTGAGCCAAATTGAACGTGGACTCGCTGTTCCCACCATACGTACCTTTTGCCTGCTTTCGCGTGCGCTTGGAGTTGGTGCGGGTGGCCTGCTTGAACCTTTTGCGCAATTAGGTGGCGATGATGATCCATTTATAGTGCGCGCGGCTTCGGCCAAGTCCATCGTGTTCAGCCGCTCGGGCGTAGTTAAGCGTCTGGCCTCACCGACCAAGCCGGGCAAGCTGCAGATGTTGGTGGTCGAGGTTGCGCCGGGGTCGGGATCGAGCAACAACAAGGATTATACGCACGCCGGCGAAGAGTGCGGCATTGTGCTAGAGGGTGTAATCGATATTTGGCTGGATGGCGAGAAGCGTACGCTGGGTGCCGGCGATAGCTTTCGATTCGAAAGCACGCGGCCGCATCGCTTTCACAATCCTGGCAACGCACCGGCAAAGGTAATCTGGGTAACGTCACCGCCATTGTATTGAGTGACGGTCGTACAGCGACACTCAAGTCCTGCGTTTTACCGCCGATAGCGTCAACACGGGTGGGTTTCACAGGGGCAGTGGGCAATGACAAACAAATTCTTCGCCTATCAGCGCGGTTGGCTAGTTCGCCATAGGCGGCAACTGGCATCGGCTGCTTCGGTACTGGCATTTTCAACGGCACTGGCGCAGCCAGCGCAAACGGACTCCGGGCAACTGCAACCCGTGCAGCAGGCGGTACAACAATCGTTGAAACCGGTGAGCAAGGCACTGAATCACGCCGGCGCCGTGCTCGAGGATTTCGCTGTGGGGCCCCGTAATCTGGAATTTTCCACGCCGCAACAAAGCTGTACCCAGATTTACGATGAGTTAGTGCGGTTGACGCCACGTACTTACAACTACAAGCCGAGTTTCTATGACGATCCGCGCAACGAAGCGCTCGGCATGCTGGGGTTTGTTTTCACGCCGGCGTTTTATGGCTGGGCGGTGACTTCACTTGATGAGTATTCCGAGGGTAGCCGGATTCGCAACACCGGCATGCGCATCAATTCGCTGCGCTATGCGGCTGCAAAGCAGGACTGCTGGGTGCGCGAGTAAGGCACCCGTCTTACGCTGTTAACCCAGCGCCGATAGTTCCCGTTCCAACACCGCCGGTTCGCCGATATTGAGTTCCACCAGTCGGCGCAGGAACGAAATGCTGTCGATGTCGATGCTCAGGCAATGAAAGCCGATACGCGTCGGCTCGATATGGGCGACGCGGCACTCCATCACGACTGGCGTCTCGGCGCCCACCAGTGAAATAGACAGCCGACAGTGCGCTTCAGGCTCAGGTTGCCATTGCGCTGGTTTCTCCGTGAGCGCGCCGCGTAGCGATAGGTCAAGCAGGCGCGCACCTGCCAGGCGGTCGCGGTCGGCGATGGTGACCGTGCCTTCGATCGGAAAACGCTGAAATTGCCGTTGGTTAGCCACAATCTCATTCCCGTTAACTGGGGGTTGAGATACCGGCTGCAAGGATCATTCCTTCTTTGATTCAGTGGTTGACGCCGAGGTGGTCGCCACGCCGAGGCCCTGGATGGTTAGTCGGGCGGTTTTTACTGATTGTTCGGTGGCTTGCACCACTTCGATGGTGTAGTTGCCAACGCGCAGGCTGGTGCCCGGCTCGGGCATGCTTTCCAGGGTTTCAAGAATCAATCCATTCAATGTTTTTGGTCCGTCCACCGGCAATTTGACGCGCACGGTGCGGTTGATTTCGCGAATGGTCGCGCTGCCGTCAATGAGGAAGCTGCCATCGGGTTGCTGCTGTATGTCGCGCGAAAGGGTCAGCGGGTCGGTGCTGAATTCGCCGACGATTTCCTCCAGTAGATCCGAGAGCGTCACCATGCCCTGCAGATCGCCGTATTCATCGACGATGAGACCGACGCGTTCGCGCTGACGTTGGAAATTCAACAACTGCGTGTGCAGCGGCGTGCCCATGGGCACGTAATAAGGCTCATCGAGTGCGGCTTCAATTTCCTCGTGAGTAATGCGGTGATCGTCGGCGAGCAGGCGCGGCAAGCGTCGAATGTGCAGCATGCCGATGATTTGATCGATGCTCTCGCGATAAACCGGCACGCGCGTATGGCGACAGTTGGTAAGATCGTCAACGATCTGCGCGATAGGTGCATCAAGGTCGATGCCCGAGATCTCATTGCGCGGGATCATGATGTCTTCCACCGTGCCTTTTCCAGATCGAGAATGGCGGTGAGCATTTGTTGATGCTTGCGCGGGATGAGCGCGCCCGCCTCGGCGACCACGGTACGTAGTTCCTCTCGGCTCAATGTAATCTCGCCGCTTTTTCAGGATCGAATCCAAACAGTCGCATGATGGAGTTAGCCAGCGCATTCAGTGGCCATACCACGATGGGGTAGAACACCTTCATCATCGGTTGCAAGACGTACGAGGACGGAATCGCGATGCGCTCAGGCCGCAATGCGGCAAAGGTTTTCGGAATAATTTCGCTGAACAGCAGCAGGAAGATGGTTGCGATCAAAGTCGCGGTTGCCGCACCACCGTCACCCATCAGTTGCAGTCCTATCAGGGTGGCGATGGATACGGCGGAGTTGTTGACGGTGTTATTCCCCACCAGCAGCAGACCGATGAGTCGGTCTGGCCGTTCGAGCAGTTCCGCAGTGCGTTGGGCGCCGCGATGCTTCTTGGCGGCAAGATGTCGAAGTCGATAGCGATTGACCGCCATCATCGCCGTTTCGGAGGCGCTGAAACAGCCGGAAAGAAACATCAGCACCAGGAGCGCGATGAATAAACTGGTTAGTGAGATGTCCTGCACGGGGGCACTCCCTCAGATTGAAGGCACGATGAAATTGAAGATTTAAAAAGTCATTCGAGCCCACCGGCATGCGCGCGGTTAACTCAGATGCGATTCAGAATAAGTTGCAGCACCGCTTCGGAGCCGAAAAAACCCACCGCGAGCAGAGTAAAACCCGCCAGCGTGTAGTTGACGGCAGTGCGTCCGCGCCAGCCGCGTTGATAACGGCCCCAGAGCAAAACGGCGAATACCGCCCAGGCAAGCAACGACAGCACGGTCTTATGTACCAGGTGCTGTGCGAGCAAATTTTGCACGAACAGAAAACCGCTGATGAGGCCAACGCCAAGCAGTACCGTGCCGACAGTTAACAGTTGAAAAAGCAATGTCTCCATGCTTGCCAGCGGCGGCAGCGCGCGCATGATGCGCAGTGGTCGTTTGTTGCGTAGCTGGCGATCGGCCATGGCAATCAATATCGCCTGAAATGCGGCAATGGTGAGAATGCTGTAGGCGACCAGCGACAGGGCAATGTGCAAATCAACGCCGCGTGGCATTTGTGCGGTGACAACATGACTGCCGCCGAAAATCCATTCCAATGCCAGTGACAGCGCCGACAATGGCAGTAGGCCGATGAGCAAAGCATGCATGGGTTTGCCGATATTGACCATCAGCGCCAGCACCGCCACCAGCCAGCCCACCAGCGAGGCGGTGTTGAATATGCCGACGTTGAATCCCGCCGGACTGACCAGCGAGTGATGCAACACAAAGCCATGAATGAGCACGGCCGCCGCGGTGGTGATGATGTGCAGGCCGGAGGCAATTCGTGTTTCGGCGCGCACGCCCACCACCAGCGAGGCGGTGGCGACCAGGTAAAGGACGATGGCGGCGAGGCTGAGTACGGCTGGTGTCATGGCGATATTGTAAGCGTAACCCGGCGCAAGCTGTTAAGCGCTCGCGGTATCGCTCGCGGAATCAGCGGCTTCCGCTTGCCGGTCGGCGCCAAACCGCCTGCGTTTCCCGGCGCGGCGCCAGGTCGGCGTGCGCACGGCGTCGGTATCGGCTACGATTCGCCAGCCCGGCAACTTCGCCCAAGAGAATCGATAAATGTTTGACAACCTTTCACAACGCCTGAACCGCGTTATCAAGAATTTGCGCGGTCAGGGCCGTCTCACCGAAGAGAATATCCAGGATACGCTGCGTGAAGTGCGCATGGCGCTGCTGGAAGCGGATGTCGCGCTGCCGGTGGTGCGCGAGTTCACCGAGCATGTGCGCCAACGCGCGGTAGGCGAGGAGGTGTTTTCAACGCTCACACCCGGACAGGCGCTGATCCGCATCGTGCGCGATGAGCTGACGCGGATCATGGGCGAGGCCAACAGCGCGCTCGATCTGCGCACGACGCCGCCGGCGGTGGTGTTGATGGCGGGATTGCAGGGCTCGGGCAAGACCACCACGGCAGCCAAGCTCGCGCGCCGGCTGGTCGAAACCGAGCGCAAGAATGTATTGATGGTGAGTGCGGACGTGTATCGACCTGCCGCCATCGAGCAATTAGCCATTCTCGGCAGAGAGATCGGCGTCGACGTTTTTCCGAGTTCGACAAACCAGAAGCCAGTAGATATCGTCAACGCCGCGCTACAACACGCGCGCCTGCAGTTCAAGGATGTGCTGATTGTCGACACTGCCGGTCGTCTGGCCATTGACGAAGCGATGATGGATGAAATCAAGGCGCTGCATGCAGCCCTGCATCCCATCGAAACGCTGTTCGTGGTCGACAGCATGATGGGTCAGGATGCGGTCAACACCGCCAAGGCGTTTAATGAAGCGCTGCCCATTACTGGCGTGATTGTCACCAAGACTGATGGCGATGCGCGCGGCGGCGTGGCGCTGTCGGTGCGTCATATCACCGGCAAGCCGATCAAATTTCTTGGTGTGGGCGAGAAGACCGCGGCACTGGAGCCATTCTTTCCCGATCGCGTTGCCTCGCGCATCCTCGGCATGGGCGATGTGCTCAGCCTCATCGAGGATGTGGAGAAGAGCGTTGATCATGGCAAGGCGATGGAACTCGCCGATAAATTGAAGAAGGGCAAGGGCTTCGATCTCACCGACTTGAAGGAACAGATGCAGCAGATGCGCAAGATGGGCGGCGTTGGCGCGTTGATGTCAAAACTACCGGGCATGGTGGATTTGCCTAAACATGCCATGGAGCAAACCGGCGATGAGCAGATCAAGAAGATGACGGCCATCATCGATTCGATGACACCGAAGGAGCGCCGCTTTCCGGATTTGATCAAGGCCTCGCGCAAGAAGCGCATTGCTGCCGGCTCCGGGACGGAAATTCAAGACATCAATCGATTGCTCCGTCAGTTCGATCAGATGCAGAAGATGATGAAGAAGATGGGCAAGAAAGGTGGTATTGCCGGCATGCTACGTAATATGAAGCGCAATCCGCCGCCGGGTATGCCGTTCTAGAACCCAATTCAAAATTGCTGTGCTCGCCATCTTGCGCACCGGCGGTGCTCGAAATCCTCACTTACCACTATGTAAACTTCGGTTTCTGCGCTTCGGCGCCAAGTAAATTTTCCGGGCAACCTAGCTTCGCTCGCTAATTTTGAGGTGGGTTCTAGCAACTGCTGGTTGTCGGTTGTTACTTGTTTTGCGCGGTGTACTCGGCGATGAATTGATCGACCAGCAGGTCAATCTCGTGATTGAGCTTGCGCATCTCGGTATATCTAGCCCAGCCCTGGTGCCGCGCGACCAGACCTTTTCATTGACGAAGGACTGCGAACCGGAGGCCAAAGGAATTTTCTGCAGCAATTGGATGTCGGTGGCGTAGGAATAGATCCCGTAGTCGTTCTGATTGGCATGCAGATCCACCAGCATGGTAGCTGAGGTCGGCGATGCATTGGCCGTCTTCTGATCGATGAGTTCAATACCGGCGGCGCGTAACTTTTGTTCAACGGCGCTGCGTACCGTAGCTTCGCTCAGGCCGATACGGTCGAAGTCATACGAAAATCCATTCATTTGCAGCGTCACCTGGCGTACGCCCTTGAGCGCCATTTGCGCTGTTTGATGATCGGCGCCGAATTCGTGCTCTGCCCAAGCCGAGTTGAATATCAATGTGGCGGCGATAAAGGCAATGACTTTTAGAATACGGATCACGATAGTTTCCTCTTTAATTTATGCGCGGGTTTGCTTCATCCGAGCACCACACAAGGCAAGCAGCGATCCCACCAACAATGCGGCGAAGCATAGCAATGACCATTCGGCGATGGAAAGGCCCAGAAAGGTCCAGGTGACTTCGGCGCAGTCGCCGGTGCCGCGAAACACCTTGCGCACGGTTTCGCCAAACGACAGCGTTTTCATCCAATATTCAAGTCCCGGACCGCAGGACGGAACTTGATCCGGTGGCAAATGCTGCAGCCAGGTTTGTCGACCGGCGAACAGCAAGCCGCCGATCGCGCCGATCCCGCTTATTGCGGCGTAAAAGCGTTTGCCCAGGCCGTAGGGGTTGTGAATCGCGGCGACCATCGCAGCCAATCCCACTATGGCATAACAAACACGTTGAAATATACACAGCGGGCAGGGCTCCAGTCCCTTGGCGTACTGCAGGTAGTAGCCGTAGCCCAGCAAGCCCGCACAGACGAGGAACATGGTGAGAAAAATCTGACGCGACGAAAGTGATTTGATCATTGAATGTATGTAACGTTTGAATTATTCGGGTTGCCCAAGTTGGTAAGGTAACGGCAGCCATTGAATGCGCGGTCCGGTTGCGCTCTCAACATGGACGCGATCTGTGCCTACAAGTTCCGTGAGCACGGTCGCGGTAAATATTGTCCCACCGCCGGTATCCACTGTTGATTGTACAATTTCACCCGCACTCATTTCCGCGTCGCGTACCGCTAGTCTTGTTCCCGGCGCGGGAACGTTTGCATTTTCAATACGGCCAATATGCATGCGCTGCTTGAGTTGTCCGCGGTATTTCATCCGCGCGATGATTTCCTGGCCTGTGTAACAACCTTTGTTGAAGCTGATGCCACCAAGCGCATCCAGATTCAACGCCAATGGGACGAAACGTTCGCGCGTGCTTGCAAATATTTGCGGAAGGGCGGCGGTGATGTCCAGCCAATCCCAGGCGGCGGCGCCTGCGGCTCTGGCGACAGTCGTCATGCGCGACCAGAGATTGGCAAGCGCTGACGGCGGACCCACAAGCAACAGGCGCGGGCGGGCATCGGGCAGACGAATGATGGCAAGGTCATCTAAACTTACACGGGCGCCAGCAGTCGTTTGAAGTGGAAGATCCGCGGCGAGCGCTGCAAGGGCGTTTTGTCCACTCACACCCAGACACGCGAAATTAACACTTGCGTCTTCGATGGTAACCTTGGCGCGCAGCACATACATGCGAAGACGCTTGATTGTGACTTCTGCAAGTTCTGACGGCAGCAGCAGCAAAAAACCGTCGCCGTGGCGTAGTACACGCACGATCGTCAGCGCACGTCCCTGCGGCGTGCACCACGCCGCAATACAACTTTGCGTGCCTGACAGGGCTTTGATATCGGCCGTCAACTGACCACCGAGCAATGCCGCGGCATCGTCGCCAGCCACATGCATGGCGGCAAGCGACAGTGGTGAAACGATGTTGCCATGCATGGCGGCAGCGAGTTCCTCCGCGGGCGATCCGAAGTCGCGAATGACGCCGTCGCTGATGCGGGCGCCGGCATTGAGCATCTGGTCGTGCAGTTGCGAAGTCATGGCGGAGCCTTACTTTCTACTTTGGCGCGCACAAGGCGCACAATGTTTTGCAGAACGGGTTCCTCCGGAAGTCCTTTGCCAGTCAACCAATGGAAAAGGTCGGGGTCCAGTGCGCCGAGCAGCTGCGAGAACGCCGCTTTGTCCGCCGTGGTCAGATATTCATAGCCGTGGTGAAGGAAACGCTCCAGAATGACATCAAGCTCCTTCATGCCGCGTCGGCAGCGCCAACGGATCACCTTGTCATCAACCGTGTCCACGATAATTTTGTATTCAAATGTTCTGTATTCGGCATTCAAGACTATGCCTATTGTAACCGCGACCGGGTATATTGGCGCCTTGGATATCGCTGGCGCCGCTGCGCGCATCACATGCCAACATCGACAAGCGACAACACTTTGCATCCGTTGCGGCGTCAACCAGTAGCGGATCTGAGCAATGCGGAATTGCGCGAACTGACAGCGTTTGCACAGCGGCTTGCCGAAGCCGCCGGTCGCTGCATTCTGCCGCATTTTCGCTCGCCGTTGTCGGTGGAAAACAAGGCCGGCGATGGCGGTTACGATCCGGTAACGGAGGCTGATCGCGCCGCTGAAGGGGCAATACGCGCACTTATCGCGCGTGAGTATCCCACTCATGGCATGTACGGCGAGGAACATGGTTTCGCGCCCGGCACCTCTGCACTAACCTGGGTCGTCGATCCTCTGGATGGAACACGCGCGTTCATTACAGGTGCCTTGCACTGGGGAACATTGATTGCGCTTTACAACGGCGAAAAACCCATTCTTGGGGTGATGGATCAGCCTTACACCCGCGAACGCTTCATTGGTAATCGCGAAGGCGCGTTTTGGCGGCGCGATGATGAAGAGCGCCGACTGCGCACGCGTGCGTGTACGACTTTGAACGATGCTGTGCTGTACACCACCAGTCCGTTGCTGTTTGGTACGGCAGCGGAACGCACTGCATTTGCAGCCCTTGAGTCGCAAGTGAAGCTCTCGCGCTACGGTGGCGATTGCTACAGCTACTGCATGCTTGCGTCGGGCTATGTCGATCTGGTCGTTGAATCGGATTTGAAACCCTATGATGTGCAGGCGCTGATTCCGATTATTGAAGCAGCGGGAGGAGTGGTGACCTCCTGGTCGGGTGGCGAGGCGTGTTATGGGGGTGCGATCGTCGCTGCGGGCAGCACGGCGGTACATGCCGCGGCGCTGCAAGTGTTACGCTGAGCGGTGAACTTCT
>JAXMGY010000038.1:0-15939 GCA_046347035.1 Gammaproteobacteria bacterium
GTCACCAAACAATCAGGACCGCTGGGGCAGCCGGTTGACAGCGTATTGGTCGAAGCCACCACCGATATCGCGCGGGAGATTTATCTCGCCATGCTAGTGGATCGCGCGGCGCGGCGCATCGCCATCATGGCCTCGCCCGCCGGTGGCATGGACATCGAAGAAGTGGCCGCCAAGCATCCCGATAAACTGTTTACGCTCACCATCGATCCTGTGTTGGGGCTAATGGGTTACCAGTGCCGGCGCGTGGGTTTCTTCCTCGACTTCGATGACAAGCAACGCACACAACTGGCGCAGATTCTCCAAGCCATGTATCGCCTTTTCATTGAGAGAGATCTGAGCCTGATTGAAATCAACCCACTGGTGGTGACCAAGCAGGGTGATGTGCAGGCATTGGACGCAAAGATCAATATCGACGACAACGCGCTATTCCGGCAACCAGCACTTGAACAGTGGCGCGATGCATCGCAAGAAGATCCCAAGGAAAGCCACGCCAAGCGCTTCGATCTCAACTACGTCACCATGAGCGGCGACATTGCCTGCATGGTCAATGGCGCCGGCCTGGCGATGGCGACCATGGACATCATCCAGTTGCATGGTGGAAAGCCGGCGAATTTTCTCGATGTAGGCGGCGGTACCAATGCCGAGAAGGTAACGGAGGCATTCAAGCTCATTGTCGCCGATGGCGGTGTGAAAGCCATCCTGGTTAATATCTTCGGCGGCATCGTGCGTTGCGATCTCATCGCCGAAGGCATCATCAACGCCGTAAAACAGATAGGCGTGAAGGTTCCGATTGTGGTGCGCCTTGAAGGCACAAATGTCGAACAGGGATATGCCATGCTGAAAGAGAGCAAGCTCGCCATCATCACCGCCGAAGATCTGGATGACGCAGCAAAGAAAGCCGTGGCTGCGGCGAAAGGATGATGCCATGTCGATCTTAATCAATAAGAACACCAAAGTGATTTGCCAGGGTTTCACTGGGCATCAGGGCACGTTTCACTCGCGCCAGGCATTAGAGTATGGAACCAATCTCGTCGGCGGCGTGACGCCAGGACGTGGCGGCGGCTCGCATCTGGATCGACCTATTTTCAACACAGTGCACGATGCGGTCGCGGCGACGGGTGCGGACGCCAGCATGATTTTCGTGCCACCACCTTATGCCGCAGAAGCCATCATCGAAGCGGCGGACGCGGGCATCAAGGTCATCGCCTGCATCACCGAAGGCATTCCGGTCATCGACATGGTGAAGACGAAAGCTGCGTTGTCGCGTTATGAAGACGTGAATCTCATCGGACCGAATTGTCCAGGGATCATCACGCCGGGTGAGTGCAAGATCGGCATCATGCCCGGCAAGATTCATATGCACGGTCGCGGCGGCATCGTGTCGCGTTCCGGAACGCTGACCTACGAAGCCGTGCATCAAACCACCAAAGCCGGACTTGGCCAAAGCACCTGCGTGGGCATCGGTGGCGATCCCATCCATGGCATGAACTTCATCGATTGCCTGCGATTATTTCAGAACGATCCGCAGACCGAAGGCATCATCATGGTAGGAGAGATCGGTGGTAGCGCCGAGGAAGATGCCGCGACCTTCATCGCTATGAACGTCACCAAGCCTGTCGTTGCCTACATCGCGGGCGTCACCGCGCCACCTGGCAAGCGGATGGGCCATGCCGGCGCCATCGTCTCTGGCGGCAAGGGGACAGCGGATGGAAAATTCGCGGCGCTGGAAGCGGCTGGCGTTACAACCGTGCGTTCGCCGGCGCAATTGGGTGCGGCAATCGCCAAGCGACTTAAATCTTAGGGATGTAGCGCTTTTTCAAAGTCGGAACGTCCTACACCATCTACTGGCGCACGACTTTAAATAGTCGTGCGAGCGGTTCGGTTACGCCATCGTGCGTGCCCTGCACCTCGCCGAGAAACCGTACCTCATCCGGGAACGGTCCATTCGATTCTAGCAACTGATGGCGAAGACCTGTATTTGCTGCGCAAGCTGGAAAACACTTGTCGATACCAACGCGATCAGCTCTCGCGACCATGATGTATTTGATGTAACGTGCGCGCTTTAACACATCAGACACATTGCTGTGAAATAGCTCCAGCGACAAACGAAGCTTTTCTTCGTGCTGCTTGGTGAGTATGAAATTGTCAGCGATGACGGAACAGTCTGAGTGATAGGTGATGTAGTGTCCGAAATTGTGATCGGCCAGAATCACTCCCGGGTCTCTCGCGCACGCATCATGTATCGCCAGAAACATGTCGCGAAGCCGCGCGTACGCGAGATCCGCTCCTGGTGCTACGGGCGTACGCAAAGTGGCGAGGCTGGGCACCATCGCGCCGAGCATTGCCATACCAAGTCCCAACGTGGCTTTTCTTGTCAGCTTACTGCATTTTCCAAACATATCATTGACGAATAAAGCCGGTAACAACCAAAGTGCGAACGCTCCGAAGTACTCCAGCCGGAACTGGATAAACAGCAAGCTCGTGCCACAAACGACAAACACCGCCAGAAAAATGTTTTGTGCGGACATTGAAAATTTAAGTCGCCAAACGCTCCACGCAATACCAAACGGGAGAAGTCCAATCAGGCAAGAATACAGTTGAAGCATGTATCCAGTTTCGCCGCGTTGTACAAATCCCAGAACACTACTCACCTCCCCCATTTGGTCGAGTTGAATCAGTTCGCCAAACAGGAATTCGCGGCCTAGCACAATTTCACTTATCAGTGGCGAAACCGCCAAGCATGCACCAACAAAGAACATCACTCCCGTACTCAGGCGCCTGTCGGCAAAACTCAAGAAAACCGAAGCAACGGCGGTGCATGCGGCTACGTAAAGGTGGAACCACGAATGTAGGTAGTACGAAAACATTCCTAGATAAAATGGTTGTGATGGGATTAGTGCAAGGGCTGTGCTTAGTACGAGGGTGGCGGCGAAGATTCCGCATCCTCGTTGGTCAATTGGTTTTCCGAGCAACCAAACCAAGAGTAGCGCACCCAACACTGGAATTTGCAATATAAAATCGCCGTTGTGAAAGGCGGGAGCCAAACCAAGAACAACTCCCATCGTCGCTGCCCGTTTCCAGTTTGATAAATCCGAAAACCAGCACAACCCGCAGTAGAGCGTCGCAAGTACAAATGTATGTTCTATATAGTGGTGATCGACCATGCCTACGCGATGTAATGATCGAGTTAACATCGAGCATGCGAAGCAAATCATAACGATGATCTGTAAGCCGAACGATAAGCTCAGTTTCCGAGCAATCCCCAACAAAAACGCCGCATTTACAAACACCCAAGCCGGCGCAATAAACGCGATGATCGACATCGGATGAGTAACACCCGTTATCGACATAAGCAACTTAGTTACAGCTGCTACTGTAAAATCATAACCCCACGGCCATGTTATCCAACTGCCTTCGGGAGCATGAATGCGAGGATCGAATTGATAGAACTTTGAAAGATCGGGAATGGCATCGATAATCCGCCGGGCGTGATAGAAGGAATCGTGATCGGAGGGAATGAACTCGCCGTTGATGAGCGCGCCTGCCATGTCGTACATGCAGAGAATGAATGCCAGACTGGCCGTGGAAAGCCATAAAACGACGGTTTGGCTGCGCTTTGTGCTTTTCATTGTGACCATAGATCTTGGTGCTTGTCTTTCGTCGACACCGTCTTAAGCTGGTTGGAGGCGCGAGCCCTCTTTACTCATTGCTGCCATCAATCCCAATTCGCCAACAGTCCATTGCCGGATCGGTGACGATTTTAGGAACGTCGGCGCTACTCCATACGTCAGCAATCAAACTTCCAGCTTCTGCTACGGTTTTCCAACCGATCCAAGTACCTCCAGTTGGCCGATTCTCCTTGTTGTGCACAAAGAATATTCGCTCTTTAACACCTATATTTGTCACCTCCGCGGTATGGCGTTCCCGCCTAAGGTAGTACGCAGAGATTACATTAATCGGAGGAAGTGCGCAGACGTGATCGCCAGGCAACACAATACCTTGTAATTTGTCTGCTATTTGCGGCATATCTGGTGCGGTGCCCGTTTCCTCATACCCAACAATCGCATTTCTGCTAACAACATAGAAAGAAAATAAACCTGCCAGCACGACAAGGAGGATGATAACTGACCATTGCACATTTAACCTGAGCGTCCTCATTGCCCCTGCGACTCCAAACCCGGCGGTAACCAGAACCACTGGGATGAGGAATATCCACGTTCGCGGGAATGGAATGCTGCGCTTTAAGAACAATACAGCCATGCTTCCTAGCACCACCAGTGGGAGAAAAAGAGTGGCTGTATAGTTCTTTTTTCTAAGTAACTGAACTTCACCGACGATCACAAACACGATCAAAATTAGCGCCACCATACGGGGAATATCAACCACAAGTGCATTTGCGGCAACTTCGATGTGCGGACCAATTTGATGCGCAAAATGCCAAAATGGAAGTGGTCTTGCTTCCTTGTTAGCCATAACGCCCTGAAGTCCGCCAGAGATAAGCGTTACTGGCGTGTAGAAAACGAGCGTTACAACGAGAAAAAATGCCGCGAAAGGAGCGATCAAGTCAACCCACACTTGGCGGTAGCTAGGCGTTTCTAGCCACAATGCAGCGCTCACCCAGAGCATGACGCCCACGATTGCAAATAGCATTGAGGGCATGGTTAGCATGCCAAGTGCAGCGAGCAGTGATAGCAAGAATATTCTCGGGTTGCGAACCTTCCCATTGTCGTCGACGCAAACGATCGCCATTAGCACAGTTAGCAAACTCGCGAGACTGTAGCCGCGCCCATTGGTGGAAAAGAATATTAGATACGGCCAAATTGCCACTAACAACGCAGCAACAATACCGTTGTATGCGCCTCCAAATCTCTTCCCCAGATAGTAGGTTGCTGCAATTAGCGCGATACCAGAGATAAATGCTGGGAGACGAATGGCAAACGGCTCCGGCCCAAAGACCTCGGACGAAATTCGCTCGAGAATCGAATTTAGAACATGATTGTTTGGAAACGGGTAGAGAAAAACATTGGTCCACTCCGTATTCACAAACGTGAGAAAACTATAGGCTTCATCAAGCCGCATCGGCTGATCAATAAACGACCAGCGCGCCCATATTCCAATTAAAAGGGCTGATACCAGACCGATTGGTCCCAATTTCGAATCCGCGAACTTTGATATAGATGGTTTTACCGAATCATCATGATCAAGTGACGACCGCAGCGCCGAGCACGCACATGCCCATAATGTCGTGTTAAAAAAACCGAGGCTGTAGCTCAGCGCAGAAAGAACGACGGAGGCTATTCCGTAAATAAAAGCGAGCTGATGCCAGGCCAACCCCTGTGCGCTGCTACCATCGATTTTCGGAGCGCCACCGTGACTGCTGATAGCAATCAACGCAAGGCCTACAACCAGTAGGACAAGTGGCTCTATTTGGCGTCGCATTAGTCTGGATGGCGCTTGAACGCGACGGTCATATTGAAACTGTCGCAGACACGATTCATTAGTTTGTTTTGAATCAAGCTGGAGTCCATGCAAGAATGGCACCGCTTTCTAGCACCCTACAACGGTGACAAGGTCTACCCTAACCCTTTTTTCAAAGATCATCCATGGCTGCCACAGGAGAACCTTTAAGTATCGCGCTGGCGCAAATAAACCTACTGGTCGGCGACGTCCGTGGGAACACCGAGCGGGTGATTGAGTGGTCAGCACGCGCACGTGAACTCGGGGCAGATATTGTCATCTTTCCGGAGCTTACTCTTACCAGTTATCCACCCGAAGATCTGTTGCTGCGGAAAGGCCTTTACGCGCAGATAGACCATGCGCTCGCGCGAATATTAAAGACGGTACGCGACATCGACTTACTTATCGGCTATCCACAGCTTACACCACGTGGCATTTTCAACACCTGTTCGGTACTGCGGCAAGGCCGCGCAATTGCGACTTACCACAAGCAGCACCTTCCCAACTATAGCGTCTTTGATGAGAAGCGTTACTTCGTTGCCGGTGACAAGGCCTGTGTATTCGATCTGCATGGCGTTCAGACAGCGCTCACCATTTGCGAAGACGTTTGGGTGCACGGAACCTGCTTTCAGGCCCGCGCTGCCGGTGCACGTCTCATGCTCAATATCAACGGCTCGCCGTATCACCTCGGCAAGACACACGCGCGCGAGGAAGTGTTGCGCGCGGCCGTGCGCGAAGGCCAGATGCCCATTGTCTACGTCAATTTAGTTGGCGGACAGGATGAACTGATCTTCGATGGCGGCTCAATGGTTATGAATGCCGGCGCCGAAGTCGTTGTGCGAGCGCCAGAGTTCAAGGAGAGACTGGAAATGGTCGAAGTTCACGCAGAGGGCGAGAAACTCGAATTGCGTGGACCTATCGCACCACCGCTTGACAATGAGGCCAGCGTCTACACGGCCTTGGTCACTGGAGTGCGCGACTATATCGGCAAAAACCGTTTCAAAGGCGCCATCGTCGGATTGTCTGGCGGCATCGACTCGGCGCTGACTCTGGCGATCGCCGTCGACGCACTGGGGGCCGATGCAGTTGAAGGCGTTCTCATGCCATCACGCTACACGGCGCAGATGAGCATTGATGACGCACGTGCAGAAGCACAGGTGCTAGGTGTGAGACACCAAATTATTTCCATTGAAGAGCCATTTAAGGCTTTCGACACGGCTTTAGGCGAGCGCTTTGCAGGTCTAGCCAGTGATACGACTGAAGAAAATATTCAAGCGCGCTGCCGCGGCATCATCCTGATGGCTATTTCGAACAAGACTGGAAAAATTCTGCTGACTACCGGCAACAAGAGTGAAATGGCTTGCGGTTACGCGACGCTCTACGGCGATATGGCTGGCGGTTTTGCGCCACTGAAAGATGTACCAAAGATGATGGTCTATCGTTTGGCGAAATATCGCAATTCAATCTCCGCCAACGGCGACGTCGTTCCGCAGCGCGTTTTCGATCGCCCACCGACAGCCGAGTTGCGAGAAAATCAAACCGACCAAGATAGTCTGCCGCCATACCCCGTACTCGATGCGATTCTTGAGCGTTATGTCGAACACGACGAGACACCTGATGAAATCATCGCCGCTGGCTTCGATGCCGAAACCGTCAAGCGCGTGGTGCGAATGGTGGATCGCAATGAATACAAACGGCGGCAGGCTGCGCCAGGAGTGAAGATTTCAGCACGCGCCTTCGGCCGTGACCGGCGCTATCCTATCACTTCTGGATACACCGAACTCGAAAGCTGAGCGGCATTCAAGTGCCTCTCACACCTACCGAACCACCGTCTCCTTCGCGTCCTGCAATCCAGGGCTGTTCGGATAATTCATTTCCAACACTCGGATGGCGTCATTGGCCAGATCATCCATGCCCAACACTTTATATGCCTTGGCCATGATGCTCAGCGCCTCCGGCATGGCCGGTGCCTGCTGGTAGTTCTCCACCACATAGCGCGCACGGTTGGCAGCCGCCACATATGCTTCGCGGCGCATGTAGTACTTGGCGACATTCACTTCGTGCTCCGCCAGAATGTTGCGCAGGTAAATCATTCGCTGACGCGCGTCTTCGTTGTAGATGCTGTTGGGAAAGCGGCGGATCAGTTCCTGAAAGTCGGTAAAAGCCTGTTGCGAGGAACCCGGATCGCGCTGCGAAGGATCGGCGGGCAAGTAGCGTTCGACAAAACCCTTGCCCTGATTGAAGCTGGCCAGCCCCTTCAAGTAATAGGCATAGTCAACGCCATCACCATTGGGATAAAGCTTTATGTAGCGATCGCAGGCGGCAATCGCTGATTCCGCTTCTTCCTGCTTGAAATAAGTGTAGGCCAGATCAAGCTGGGCCTGCTGCGCGTGTCTTCCAAACGGATGCCGCGCCTGTAATTTTTCGTACAACTCCACTGCACGCTGGTAGGAACCAGAATCCATCTCGGCGCGCGCTTCGTTGTAAAGCTTGTCCTCGCTCCACTTTTCGGTTTCGTCACCCTTGTCCTTAAAATAGGAGCAGCCGCCGAAAAGCAGCGTAGTCCCGACGACTATTACCGTAGCAAATTTCTGCAGCACTATAGCCAACCTCACTGGTAATTTCGGCGGCATTGTATCCGATTCTAACCCCGCAAATGCTGTTTCAACGTCAACCCGACAACATTACGGTGATATATTGCGCGCCTGTCAGAGAAGTATTTACTTCGTCCAGCCGATTGAATCCAAAGTACTTGAACATCAAGACTTCCACGCCTGAAACAGTGCCGAGGATCGCAGAACCGGCGCCCGTGCTGAACGCACAGGTTCCGCCACAACTTGCCGGTATACGCCTGGACCGCGTGCTGGCGGAATTGTTCCCTGATTACTCGCGCAGCCGACTAAAGCAGTGGGTCGATTCGGAACGCGTCTTCGTCGACGGCCACACGGCTCGTCCACGCGATCTCATGCGCGGCGGCGAACAGATTCAACTACACGCCGAGCAGCAAATTCAAGCTGACTGGCAACCACAGGCAACAGCAAAGCTCAACATCATTCACTGCGATGCGGACATCATCGTCATCGACAAACCAGCCGGCGTGGTCGTACATCCTGGCGCTGGCAACTCGCAGTCGACATTGGCAAACGCGCTGCTACATGATTTTCCGGAGGTCGCTGCATTGCCGCGCGCCGGCATCGTGCATCGCATCGACAAAGACACCTCCGGACTGCTGGTGATCGCCCGTTCAGCCCGCGCGCAGACGCACCTGACTCGGCAACTGCAAAGGCGCAGCGTCTCGCGCGAATACGAAGCCATCACCAATGGTGTCTTGGTGAGCGGCGGCACAATCGATGCTCCGGTTGGCCGTCACCCCCGCGATCGCACCCGACGTACCGTCATCGAAGGCGGTCGCGAGGCCGTAACCCATTATCGCGTACTCAGCCGCTTTCGCGCCCACACGCATGTGCGTGTGCAGCTTGAAACCGGACGCACACACCAGATCCGCGTGCATATGGCGCATATTCGTCATCCACTGCTGGGCGATCCTGTGTACGGAGGTCGATTGCATATTCCACGTGGCGCCAGTGATGAATTCGCTACAGTGTTGCGCAATTTTCGCCGTCAAGCCCTACATGCAGCTAGCCTAAGTTTGATCCATCCAGGCAGTGGCGAAGAAATGTCATGGTCATCGCCACTACCCGATGACATGCAGTTACTGCTCAGAGCATTGAAGGTCGATTTGCAATCTCATCCAGACGATTCCAAGCATCGTTGATCTATAGACAGAGATGTCCCAAGAAAACAGGCATGGCGATGAAACGCGGGACTCGTTCGGAAAACATTTCTTTCATCACCGCCAATTGGCCGGCACCGCCGAACGTGCACGCGCTCACCACCTCACGCGGCGGCGGCTGCAGTGAAGGGACCTATTCATCATTAAATCTGGCGACACATGTGGGCGATGAGCCGGCGCGCGTCGCTGAGAATCGTCGGCTACTCCAAACCGAGTTGCATCTGCCGGGCGAGCCGCGGTGGCTTGAACATTATCACGGCACAGAAGTCATCGACGCCGCTGGGGTCGCCCGGCGCGCCGATGGCATTTACATAAATCAATTCCGCAAAGTTGGTGTCATTCTCACCGCCGACTGTCTGCCAATACTACTGTGCGATGCGGACGCAACGGAAATCTGCGCCCTGCACGGCGGCTGGCGCGGATTGTCGGAAGGCATTATCGCCCGTGGCGTTGAAAGAATGCATTCGCCATCCGATAAGTTGATGGCATGGTTGGGACCAGCGATCAGCGCCGCGAACTACGAGGTCGGTGAAGAGGTTCGCGATGCGTTCATAACGCGCAATTCCTCGCTCGCCTGCGCATTCCGTCTATCACAGCCAGGACATTTCTACTGCGATCTTTACGCGATTGCGCGCCATCAACTCCGCGCCTTGGGCGTGACGCAGATTCATGGTGGCGATTTCTGCACCTTTGCCGACAACCAACAGTTCTATTCCTATCGACGCGATGGTGGTGGCGGCAACGACACCGGCCGTATGGCCACATTCATCTGGCTTGAACCCACGCAATCCGACGAACGCCTCTGAGCATCGCCAATCGGTATACTGCAGCAGATGACTCTACTTACCTGGATAGTCCTGTATTCCCTGAGTGGCGGGGCGCTCAGCGTTGCCGCCGCAGGCACGTTTTTGCTCGTACCCAACGGTCCACGCGAACGGCTGATGCCGCACATGGTGAGTTTCGCCACCGGCGCCCTGCTGGGTGCGGCGTTCTCGGCCTGCTGCCAGAGGCGTTCGAACGCGCCGGCACTGGCCGCCTACAAAGCGTCACGGCCGCGGTACTCGCCGGAGTTGCTGCTATTCTTCGTGCTGGAAAAGTTGGTCATCTGGCGTCACTGCCACGATGATCACTGCGAAGGACACAGGGCGAGCGCTCACGGTGACCACAATGGCCGGCGGAGCGCCGGCCTTCATCATCATCGGCGATGGCCTGCATAACTTCGTTGACAGGGTTTTGATCGGGGCGGCGTTTCTCACCGATATCAAGTTGGGCGTAGTTACCGCATTGGCCGTGGCGGCACGAGATCCCGCAGGAGTTGGGGAGATTTCATCATTTTGCTGGAAAGCGGCTACACCCGGTCGCGGGCATTACTGTTGAATATGCTTTCGAGCGTGACCACCGTGCTCGGCGCCATGCTGGCGTATTTCGGTCTAGGGGTCGACAGCCCCGCCTTGCCCTATGTCATCGCGGTGGCGGTTGCAGGCTTCATCTATATCGCAGTGGCTGATTTGATTCCCGGCCTGCACCGGCGTAGCGACCCGGCGAGCGGTATCACGCAGGTGTTGCTGATTGCGGTGGGTATCGGCGCCATTGCACTGGCTGAAAATCTGCTTCAGCACCGTTGATCGGGTTGGCGGAAATCATCCCACGCAGGCGCTAGACTTGCATGGTTCGTCGGGGCGGCGGTCAATTGACCATAGTCATTCCCGGTGGTGGTCGCAGCTTGAAACCGGCAACCTTCAGCCCCATGTTCGTCCCCATGAGAGGGGAAATTGTCACCGGAGCCGATTCATGCGTATCGACAAGTTAACGACCAAGTTCCAAAACGCGCTCGCCGACGCCCAAGAGCCTGGCGATTGGCCGCGACCACCAGTTCATGGGTCAGCGCCTGCTGACCGCGCTCATCGACCAGGAAGGCGGTTCAACCCGCACCCTGCTGCAGCAGGCGGGCGTTGATGCCAACGGCCTGCGCGCCGCGCTCGTCCAGATGCTGGAGCGCATGCCTCGCGTAGAGGGTACCGGCGGCGACGTGCATCCTTCAAATGATCTCGTGCGATTGCTGAATCTCTGCGACAAATACGCCCAGAAACGCAAGGACGACTACATCTCCAGCGAATTGTTTTTGCTGGCGGTCTCCGAAGATAAGGGCATGGTGACCGAATTGCTCCGCAAATTTGGAGGCAATCGCGAACGCATTGAAAAAGCCGTTGACGCCCTGCGCGGCGGCGAGAAGGTCAGCGATCCGAACGTCGAGGAATCGCGCCAGGCGCTTGACAAGTTCACCATCGATCTCACTGCTCGCGCCGAATCCGGCAAACTCGATCCGGTGATCGGTCGCGACGACGAAATCCGCCGCACCATCCAGGTTCTGCAACGGCGAACCAAGAACAATCCAGTGCTGATCGGCGAACCCGGCGTCGGTAAAACCGCCATCGTCGAGGGCCTAGCCCAACGCATCGTCAACAATGAGGTACCCGAAGGCCTGCGCGGGCGACGCGTGCTCGCGCTCGACATGGGCGCACTCATCGCCGGCGCCAAGTTCCGCGGCGAATTTGAAGAGCGCCTGAAAGGTGTGTTGAAAGATCTGGCCAAACAGGAAGGCAATGTCATTCTGTTCATCGACGAATTGCACACCATGGTTGGCGCAGGCAAGGCCGAAGGCGCCATGGATGCAGGCAATATGCTCAAGCCCGCGCTGGCGCGCGGCGAACTGCATTGCATCGGTGCCACCACACTTGACGAGTACCGCAAGTACATCGAAAAGGATGCCGCCCTGGAGCGCCGCTTCCAGAAGGTGCTGGTCAACGAACCAAGCGTTGAAGACACGATCGCCATTCTTCGCGGTTTGAACGAAAAATACGAGGTACATCATGGTGTCGAGATCACCGATCCGGCCATCGTTGCTGCAGCCATGCTCTCGCATCGCTACATCACCGATCGACAGCTGCCAGACAAGGCCATCGATTTAATCGACGAGGCGGCCTCGCGCATTCGCATGGAGATCGACTCCAAACCTGAGCAGATGGATAAGCTCGATCGCCGGCTGGTGCAGTTGAAGATGGAGCGCGTTGCTTTGGCCAAGGAGAGCGATGAAGCGTCACGCAAGCGACTTGCGGCATTGGAGGAGGAAATCAATCGCGTGCAGCGCGAATACTCCGACATGGAGGAGATATGGAAGTCCGAGAAGGCCGCGTTGCACGGCACGCAACACATCAAGGAAAAACTGGAGCAAGCGCGCCAGGAGTTTGAAACTGCGCGCCGCGCCGGCGATCTCGAGAAGATGTCCAAGCTGCGTTACGGCCACATTCCCGATCTTGAAAAGCAGCTCGATATGGCTGGCCAGGCCGAGATGTCCGACATGAAATTGCTGCGCAATAAGGTCACCGAGGAAGAAATCGCCGAAGTCGTCTCAAAATGGACCGGCATTCCAGTTTCAAAGATGCTCGAAGGCGAACGCGAGAAACTGCTGCGCATGGAGGAAGCGCTGCATACGCGCGTCATCGGTCAGGATCAGGCAGTCAAAGCCGTGTCGGATGCAATCCGCCGCGCGCGTGCGGGCTTATCCGATCCCAACAAGCCTTACGGATCGTTTCTGTTCCTTGGCCCCACCGGTGTGGGCAAAACCGAGCTCTGTAAATCGCTCGCGTCCTTTCTCTTCGATACCGAAGAAGCGATGGTGCGCATCGACATGTCCGAGTACATGGAAAAGCACACTGTCGCTCGCCTCATCGGCGCGCCGCCGGGCTACGTGGGCTATGATGAAGGCGGCCAGTTGACCGAAGCGGTGCGTCGCCGTCCGTATGCGGTGATCCTCTTCGATGAAGTGGAGAAGGCACACCCAGACGTGTTCAACGTGCTACTGCAGGTGCTGGATGATGGTCGACTCACTGATGGTCAGGGCCGCACTGTGGACTTCCGCAATACCGTCATTGTCATGACCTCGAATCTCGGCTCGCATCTCATCCAGGAAATGGCCGGACGCGAAACCTACGAGGCGATGAAGGACGCGGTGATGGAAATTGTCGGCAAGCACTTCCGCCCCGAGTTTATCAACCGCATCGATGAAGTGGTGGTCTTCCACGGCCTGGAAGCGCAGCAGATTCGTGCGATTGCAAACCTGCAGGTGCAACGGCTGCGCGAGCGCTTGAAGGCTCAGAACATCGAACTCGTTGTCAGCGAAGCCGCGCTCGACAAACTCGGCCAGACCGGTTTCGATCCGGTATACGGCGCAAGGCCGCTTAAGCGCGCGGTGCAGTCGTATCTGGAAACTCCACTTGCCAGCAAGCTGCTTGCTGGCGAATTCCACCCTGGCGATGCCGTGGCGGTTGACGTGGCGGACGACAACCTCATTTTTGCGCGCACCGGAACAGGTGCAGGGCCAAACTTGCGGGCCGTACCACCGCGGAAATAAGTCACACCAGAAATCGGGGACAGACCACAATTTCCCAACCGGAAAAATAGTGGTCTGTTCCCGATTTCCATTTCCTCGCGCGTTTCAGCTATTAAATCAGTCAGTTACGGATTCACTCTCGGACGCTGTCAACCGTTGGCTATACCTTGCGTTGAAGGTAGCAGGGCATCGGGCCTTGGCTCAACCGTATCAGCGAAGGGGAGTCCAGCTCATGAAACTCAAGTATTCCGCCATCGCAATTGGTATTAGCTGACACGTTTTTCCGTCGCCGATGCGCGATTTACACAAGATCCGCGATCCCGGCGTCAACGCGCGCCAGCATCACCAGCATCAACGCATTCGTCGGGGCGTGCGTTCAGGCGAAGTTGACCAAGAGCGAGGTGAAAAAGATCTGCATCAAGACCAGAAAGCCATTCGCTTGGAAGAGCGCGATTACAAATCCGATGGCAAGCTGACATGGGATGAACGCCACGACCTGCACCATGACTTGAATCAGCAGAGCAAGGAAATTTACGAGTACAAACACAACAACGACGTGCAGCCGCGCGTTCAGAACTGGTTTTCGCATACCCTCCCCACAGGACGGGGGAGGGTATGCTCAAGTTCTCATTCCTAAGCAGTCAGTGTTAGCGTTGCAACGTTGCGAAATCTCAGCCGCGTCATTCCTCCTTCGCGTTAAAGTGTGACCGCTGGCTGACTACGCGCCCGGTTCGATCAGGCAGAGTGCTTTGCGTAGCATGTCGGCACGGCATTCTGGGAAAGGCACCTATGCGCAACAACATTTGTCGCACCAGTGCGCACTCTCCGGGAAAGGTGTGGTGCACGGTTTACCTGCTACTGCTCTTGTTGGGCCTGACGCCCGCAGCACGGGCTGTGCACTACCAGCTTGTTTATGTTCCAGTCACCATTAGCATCAATGGCAAACCGGTAGTCATTCGCCGGCCAGTCGTGCGGCCCGTTGCAACACCACCAGGCGACACGCAACCGCCTGCCGAAGCCAATATGCCTGCCTGGCGCAAGGGAATAGCCGTGGGGCAATGGCGCGAAATCCCGGGCACGGCGATGTCTTCAGCTCCGATCGCAGTGCAAACTCATCCCGAACTCAGCTATACCGGCCCAAAGTCCAAGGTTATTGCATGGAATGGATTCGCCGCCGATTTCCGTGAGTCCTCCATCTATTCAGCGGCCAGTGGCGGGCACATGGACTACGCCGGCAACGAGGTCGATCGCCTGCGGCTAAGCGATGATGCGCCCACATGGACCGAACCGCGCTCATCGACAGCGGTGAAAGACATTACCTTCAACACATCGTATTACGCCGATGGTCGACCGACATCGCGACACTCTTACTATGGTGCATGGGTTAATGAACTGCGCAATCGCGTAATGTTGTTCGCGGGCGCGGGCTGGGGACTCGGACACAGTCCAAATGCGCTTGACGGTTTCAATATTGCTGCCAATGACTGGGACGCAGGCGGCACCTATGCCCTGCCCGGCGACCAGTACGAGCCGCTAATAGGATCAGCGATCGTCGATCAACGTAGCACAGGCGATGTGTACGTGTTTTCAAACTGGGTGGTCAATCGCTGGAACAATGCCACCAATACCTGGCAACGAATGATCGAGTACACGCCGGAGGTCTACGGCCAGTACGCGGCAGCTGCGCTCGACAACAAACGCAACCGTATCCTGCTGCTTGGCGGCAACGGTGGTGATCATGCCTACTACGATCTGGCGACAAACAAGATTGTCGAAGTACCGCTCACCGGCTCAAGCGCGGGCATCTTGTTGGCGGGAGACGGTAACGGCATGGTCTATGATCCGCTGCTCGATGCTTATCTGCTGCACACTGGAGACGCTGGCGGCACTGTGTATCGAATCAACCCCCAAACCTTCGCCGTCGACATCCTGCCGACCATTGGCGGCACCAGCCAACCCGCGACAACCAACAATGTTTGGCGACGATTTCTGTATCTGCCAAAACTAAAAGGTATCGTCTATGTACCGACTTACTTCGGGAATGTCTGGTTCCTGCGCACGTACTAGAACCTATCTCAAAATCGTTGCGCGCGTCGCAGCGATTACTCAAAGCTGACGCAAACGTTGGCGTACCTCGGCCGCGAGACGCCGGCTGACACCCACGCGCTCGGTCACGCCACGTAACGCAATCGCAAGCTCACCATCATCACTTCGTTCCAGCGCACTCACATGCTCGATAGCCACCAGCGCGTTGCGATGTACACGCAAGAAATGCCGTGGAAACTCCGTCTCCAACGAT
>JAXMGY010000039.1:0-15313 GCA_046347035.1 Gammaproteobacteria bacterium
GTTTGAATGCAACGATATTTCCGTCAACCGGCACTTCGCAGGCAGACAATTCTGGAACCATGCGGTGGACCAATGCTGTTATGCGTTCTTCGTCGAAGTTGGCGCAGGCGTCGGTGAGTTCGAGCACTGTCTGCTCGACTGAACGCCGGTCTACGCTGCGATGTCGCGCCAGAAACACCTTGCGATGGCCGGTTTTTTCGAGTCGCTCGTCTTCATGGAAAAGCTCCTCATGCAGACGCTCGCCCGGACGTAAACCGGTATAGTCGATCTTTATGTCCACCCCTGGGATGCGTCCGGAGAGTCGAATCATTTGTTCAGCGAGGAAAGCTATCTTGATTGGTTCTCCCATATCAAGCACAAAAATCTCGCCGCCGTGCCCCATGGCGCCAGCCTGAAGAATCAGCTGAGTTGCTTCCGGAATTGTCATGAAGAATCGTGTCATCTCTGGGTGCGTGACCGTCACCGGGCCGCCATTGCGAATCTGTTCCTGAAACAATGGCACAACACTTCCGGCCGACCCCAAAACATTTCCGAACCGAACCGTAACGAAACGCGTGCCTTCAAGCTGATTAAAAGATTCGGCAACAATCTCGGCTATTCGCTTGCTGGCCCCCATTAAACTTGTCGGATTAACTGCCTTATCAGTTGAAATGAGCACAAATTTCTGCACACCATGATATGCAGCCCCGGCCGCCAGTCGCCATGTTCCCAACACGTTGTTACGTACCGCCTGCCGCACCTGGTACTGAAGCATGGGCACATGTTTGTACGCTGCCGCATGGAATACAACGTTAGGCATATAAGTGCGAAATACATGTTCGACTGCGGCTTCGTCCGTAACATCTCCCAGGACCGAAGCGATCCGCACGTCGTGGAATCGCCGTCTAAGCTCCATTTCAATTCGGTATAGGTTGTACTCACTTTGCTCAAATATCACCAACGTCCGCGGTCCGAGACGCGCAATCTGCCGGCATAACTCCGAGCCGATTGAGCCACCACCACCGCTGACCAGTACAACCTTTCCTGAAACACTGGCTTGCACGGTGGGCAAATCGAAACTCACCGCATCGCGGCCCAAAAGATCGTCGATAGACACTTCACGCAAGGCACTGACGCTTCCCAATCCCTGCACATGTTCGGTCAGCGCTGGTATCGTTCGGTATGTGCGCCCACTGCTCTCGCATAAGGTGACGATTCGCTGCATCTCGACATTGGTCGCATTGGGCATCGCAATTACGATGAATTCTGAATCGGTTGCTTCGGCTATTTCTTTGACTTGACCAACGTTGCCAAGAATGGGGATGCCGTGAATCTCGGTGTGCCGGAGAGTCGATTCATCATCCAGGATTCCTACAGGCGTGTAGCGACCATCCCGAATCATGTCGCGAATCAGCGCTTCGGCAACCCGACCCGCACCTAGCAAAAGCACTCTTCGGCTGTTGGGATTGGTGTGCAGACTCAAGGTGCGGTCCTTCCAGAAACGGTACGCAAGGCGCGGCCCACTAAGGAAGCAAATCAGAAACACCGGATACAGAACCAAAATTGAACGCGGTACCAGCTCAAGACGGGTGTGAACAAACATCGCGATGCCAATAAGCACGGTCCCCAAAGTTGCCGACCGCAGGATATTCCATAGATCAGGCAAACTCGCAAAACGCCAGAGCCCCCGATAAAGGCCGACGCGCCAGAAGACGATAGCCTGCGTCACCAGCGCAATCGCGAAACTCGCCGTTGTTGGGCGCCATTCAACATTTGGAATATATAAATTCAGCCGAGCAAGCCAGGCACACTGCCATGCCAGTGCGACCATGACCAAATCGTGAATTAGAACCGCGAGACGACGATTGAACACGTATGCCTAGTTCCGTGAATTAGCCAGAGCCCGATATCGCAAATTGACGGCCAGCCACCCTGACAAAAGTAAGCCGCCAACAGCAAAAAACGGCATTGAAGTATCCCACACCAAGCCTGCCCATGCCATCGGCAAGATCACAATTACGTTAACCAAGATGGCACCTAGAGCAATCCGCGCATGCGACCAACCCAACTGGTGCAGCCGCTGATATGCGTGCGTTCGGTGCGCGCTAAGCCACGGTTCACCCGCCAACATACGCCGGATCAGCGTTAACGTGGCGTCCCAGAAAAAAACGCCAAGAATAGTTACCCAAAACCATGCCGGGGCCGCACCCCGGATGTAACCGTGAAGTGCAACCAATCCAAATACGTACCCAAGGAAACAGCTGCCCACGTCTCCCATGAAAATCTTTGCTGGCGCCCAGTTCCAGACCAGGAAACCCGCCGAAGCGCCGGCGATACACAAGCAAAACATGCTGACACCGCCGTCTTTTGCACGCATGAATACCAATGAAAACACCAGCGCGGTAAACACAGCCTCGCAACCCGCATAGCCGTCCGTACCGTCAAGGAAGTTGAAGAAATTGATTCCCCAAACTATTCCAAACACTGTAATGGCAGCGGCACCCATTGTCAGCATCGGATCCGAGCCAAACAGTTCATGGCCACGAGACATCCACAAGATGACTACAGCGAGCGTTGCAGACAAAAACTGCACGCCTGCTCGTATTCCAATACTGAGCGATCGATGATCGTCAATCCATCCGACCAGCGCCACAGCACTTCCACCAACAACCACGATAGCGGCGAAATCGCCGCGAATAGTACTGTTTAAATACAGGACCACAATTGCAGCAATGACCGTCACCGCGATTGCGATCCCGCCGCCACGCGGCGTGGGTACCAAATGGGAGCTGCGCGCATTGGGAACATCCAGCAAAGCTCGCCGAATTGCATAGCGGCGGGCAACCCTTGTTAGAGTTAAAGCGAGCAGAAAACTTCCGATAAACGCGAAGGCAAGATTTCGGACGTCCGGCATCTATGCTCCACCACTAGTCACTGTTTAAATATCTTCACACTGTCGTCTCGCGCTATTTTTGAAATCAGGTACGCCTATAAACATCGTCAAAACGAACAATGTCATCCTCGCCCAAATAGGCGCCCGACTGGACTTCGATGATTTCAAGCGGAATCGAGCCCGGATTGGCAAGCCGATGCGTTTCACCCAATGGAATGTAGGTGGATTGATTTTCGGCCAACAGAAACTTTTCCTCGCCGCGCGTGACTTCCGCGGTTCCTTTCACCACAATCCAGTGCTCAGCCCGATGGTGATGCATCTGCAGTGACAGCTTCGCACCCGGGTTCACCACAATGCGTTTCACCTGGAATCGATCACCGGCATCCACGCCCTCGTATGTGCCCCACGGCCGATTAACGCGACGATGCATCAGGTGTTCTTCGCGGTCATTCTGCTTCAACCACTCGACTACGCGTTTCACATCCTGAGCACGGCTCTTCGGTGCCACCATGATGGCATCCGCGGTTTCCACGACTACCAAATCCTCGCAGCCAACGGCGGCAATGAAACGATTCTGCGAGATCAACACACTGTCACGCGTGTCGATGGCGCACACATCACCCTTCATCGCGTTGCCATGACTGTCGCGCGGTGACACATCCCACAAGCTCGACCAGGCGCCCACATCCGACCAGCCACAATCGAGCGGCAAAACGACTGCTTCCGGGTGCACGCCGTCCTTGCCCAACTTTTCCATTACCGCATAGTCAACAGAATCCGACGGACACTTTTCGAAGGCCACCTTGTCCAGACGAATGAAATCACCGTCAGTCTGCGCGCCACTGACCGCCTGCAAACACGCCGCATGAATATCGGACCGGAAACGCTTAATTGCCTCCAGCCACACCGAGGCCTTCATCATGAACATGCCGCTGTTCCACAGATACTTGCCAGATTTCAGATATTCGACGGCGGTGGCGGCATCCGGCTTCTCGACAAAGCCACCGAGCTTGCACGCGGTGTCATCACCGCCGGCGCTGGCGCCCACTGCAATGTAACCGTAGCCAGTCTCTGGCTTGTCGGGCACGATGCCAAACACCACAATGCGGCCAGCTTCGGCGTGTTTGATGCCGGCAGCCACCGTGCTTTGAAACGCCGGCAGTTGGGTGATGACGTGATCGGCGGGCATCATCATCAGCACCGGGTCACCGCCAGCCGCACGGGCGGACATGGCCGCGACCGTCAGTGCTGGGGCGGTGTTGCGCCCCACCGGCTCAAGAATTATCCCTTGCGCAGGCTTGCTCATGACGCGCAATTGTTCGGCAACCAGGAACCGATGTGCTTCGTTGCAGACCACATAGGGAGCGCCAACCGTGACCCCGGCTTCTAGGCCTTGCAGGCGCGTGACCGTCTGCTGCAGCAGGGAATCCTCGCCCGCCAGCGACAGGAATTGCTTGGGGTAGTGCTCGCGCGACAGGGGCCAGAGTCGGGTTCCGCCTCCCCCCGCGAGAATAACCGGAATTAAAGACAGCATTGGGCTATGTCTTCATACGATTATCTATCGAGAACTAAGGCGCTTTGTCACACTAATCTTGAGCCTTAACATGTCGAAAAGTCGGGCGGCTGAGTCCCCGGGAAAATCTAGATAATAACCGTTCGATATTACGGCTGTCCTATGACTTGGCTCGATTGGTCAGCATTTCGGAGTCTTGCAGAGCGCTACTGTCGGAGTGTGATTGGGCTGTTGCGTCATTTTCACCTGGCGAAGAGACTCCGTCACTCCTTCGTTCGAAAAGCAAGACGCCGCCTCCGCCGGCCATGCTGACCAACATTAGCAAGCATCCAAAGGCTAAAGATATCGCCAATGCAGTCTCCTTAGGAACTCCGCGATAGCCCAGCAATGCCACCACTGCAGCTTCACGTGCTCCCCAGCCTCCGAGCGACAATGGCAAGGATACTGCGAGCAACACTAACGGTACGGCCACGAGAAAATCAGTGAATGCCAGATGGACGCCGAATCCCTGACCGAGAACGTAAAATGCCATCACGGAACAGCAGTGCACTGCGATGCTCAACATGAAAATCGCAGCTGAGGTTCGACCAGACATTAACACGCGGCGGCTATCGCTTATGAGTGCCGATAATCGGCGCAATCTGACGCTTTCGTACAGACCTTCAATCATTCGATCCATATTCAATACGACCACCACAACCGCCAAGCCAGCGAAAGGAATGTAGCGGTATGACGAGGGAAGGACAAAGCATGCAAACGACGCCAAAGCCAGCAAGCCGGTTACTCCGGACAGTCGATCTAGTACTGCGCTCTGAACCGACAACGTCCACGGGTTTCCTATCGATCGCAGTCTTAGAATGCGGGATGTGTCACCGACAACAGTCGAAGGCGTAAGCTGATTGATCAATAACGCGATCAGATCCGAGGCGAATGCATAGGGAAACGAACAACTTCCTTTAAGCATTCGAATTATTATTCGCCATCGCCACGCTCCAGTGGCCACCTGCAGCGCCAATATCAGTGCGGACAAAACTAAGATTAAAGTCGGGACCGCCTTCAACGCATCTAGCACCTTCTCGATGTCGACGGTCCGGAACAGTAGGGTAAGCAAAGTTACAGTTACTGCAGAACGCAATAAAAGGTTAAAACGGCGCTTCAAACTTGATTCTCCGACTCGCTAGCCCTGTTGAATACTGACCGACCATCAGTTACCAACTCTTGATAGTCGAGTGCAAATATTCAGTAGCCCCGGCAAAACTGGTCCACGGCGCGAATCATTTTGATCGAATTTTCCAACGGCGCTACGGCCCTATGATTGAGCGGGACTCGCACTTCGATTCAAACCACTGCGAATACGCTCATCGACCACGATATTAAATGTTCCCGTGGTCTTCAGCTCCTGCTTAGCCTGTTTGAGCAGCTTGGCCTTCTTCATCACCTCCATACGATCCCAATCAATCTGCACATACTCGGACGGATCGTAGTCAGCGACTCGCAGTCGTTCCTTTAACTTCGGATTCCACAGATGCATGATTGGTTCAGATATCTTCATCGGCAGCATGACCATGAAGGCATTGACCATCAGCTTTACGCCGATCAGGAATACCTCGTAGAGTTCCCTTGGTTTCAAATACCACTTCTCGGGCAGCATGAACCAGCCAATGCCCTTGGTGTGCCCGAATATTGCCGCTATCGATTTGGCATTGACATACGACTTCAAGTTATAGCGAATGATGTCTCGGCGCAGCTCCCATTCTGAAGCCGTCTCCGGAACGTACGGCAAAGGCGTTTTGTCGAAAATACTTGTTGTCATTCCCAGTACGGAATCGAAATTGGCCCAGTTCTCTGTAATTCGAACGCGGCCAGAGTCCTTCAGCTCTGACCACAGCGGTGTACCAGGATAGGGGATCATGTTGTTGTATTTTGTTGCCTGAAGGTTTGCTTTCCTTACTACCCGATAGCTAAGCTCGCGGTCTTCTGCCGTTTCGGTCGGGAATCCGAAAATCATGAAGAACGAAACATCCATCCCATGCTTTTGACAAAGCGCTGCCGCTTCCAGGTGCACTTCCACGGATTCATCCTTACGAGTGAGATCGGCCAATCGCTGCGAACCGGTCTCGAGGCCAAAACCCATATGGGTAAAGCCGGACTCCGCCATGTGCTTGATGAGTTCCTCGCCGCCGTGTTCGACAACATTATCCGCGCGGGTCTGAACAGAGAGTTTCACCTTCTTATGCAGACCATTCTGCACGATCAGATCGCATAGTTCGTGAACGCGCTTGGCCTTCAGACAAAAGTTGTCGTCATAGAAGACAATTGCCTTTTGTCCGTATTTGTTTACAAGCGTATCGAGTTCTTGAACGATTAGGTCAGCGTTCTTGTACCGGTAGGTCGTCCCCGTCAGCACGCGCTGACTGCAATAAGAGCAGCGATATGGACAGCCGCGCGAAGTGGTTATGAAACCTCGGTCGTACTTCGGGTGCTCGAAAAGGTGATACGGAAACGAAGGAATCGCATTGATGTCAGGGATAAGCGGAGCCTCGGGATTATCAACGACAATCCCGTCACGCACGAAGGAAACACCTAAAATCGAGGTGGGATCACCATCACCCCGGATGGCGCGATGGAGTTTGAGCATCACCTCCTCGCCTTCGCCGCGTACGACGAAGTCGCAGGCGCCCGTGGCAAGAGCTTCTTCGGGCAGGACGGAAGGGTGCAAACCACCGAATACTACCGTTGAGCCAGGAAATTCCGCTTTGATCATTTTTGCGATGCTGTACCCCCGGGCCACATGCGCTGTCAGGCAGCTGATCCCGAAAATATAGGGTTGCTCCAAGCCCTTGACGGCCTCGCGGAGCAACGACGGCGTTACATCCGTGATTTCCTCATCCAGCACATTGCAGCGGATGCCGTTCTTCTCCAAATAGGCCGCAATCATTCCGATTGCCACCGGAATGCCCACGGGAACGTACCTGGATAGGAAGCCGCCAAACTTATGCGCCGCAGGATTGATAAGTAGCATTGCATTACCCTCCAATAAATCTGCTTTGAAGTCCGAGCCTTGCCCGCTCTGGCTCCACCGGTTTCCCGCCTCGCCACCCAACTGCTCCAGCGGGCTGCCAGACTTTCGAGGAAACCGCCCACCCCGTCTACGTTCAGCTTTCCGTTAGTCAGGGGTTTGATTAACCATGAACTATCGCCGTTCAGGCCTCCGTGTGCAAGCCAATTTTGCGCTTCTGAATCCAAGCCATGTAAGGTCGCCGGTGGGGTTGGATTTCCCTTCCCATGCCCCACTGGTCATGTCTCGTGCTGACACCCTCCCTACCCTAAGGCAGGAGATTTCGACCCATTAGGACAGAGGATACGGTACGTAGGAATCCAGCGGCCATTGGTAGAACGCGCCCGCCGATCTGAATTCGTCCGTCCGAATGCTCCCGGATCTGTCCCATTTGGCGCAGTCGGGTAAGGCGCGTCCTGACCATCGCGGCCGGTGAATAGTCTTGGGCTATGTCATCTTCCGTTAGTCGCTTCCCACCAAGTAGCGTAATTAGAATTCGGATCCGGCGCCCGGTTTCGCTCAGATTGAAAAAATGAAAATAAGCGTAGGACAGTGCATCAAAAACTATCAATGCATACATTATCGAAGCGAGCAGCGCTAAAGCTTGGAGTTTTTGGCTCTCACGCGCGCAAATCGCCAATGCCACAATCGCAACGGGGACATTAAGCGCCAGCACCAGCATGACTAACCTACGTTGCGGAGATACGCCGTCGCGATATGCGGCCCGTTCGTATCTGTAAAGGACAACATGAATCGCAATCATCAATCCGAACGCGCCAAGAGTCCAGACCAGCAGCGCAGCCTTTGCAGACGCACCGATCAAGCGGCTATGCCAATTCGCTTTGCGCCCAGTTGCTGGTACCGGCGATAAGTTGCTGAAGCCGGATTCAGACGCATATCGCGAACACCTTCGCTGCGGAGGATATGAATATCGAATACCAGATGTAGGTATGCCCTGACGATACTTAAGAACGATCGCAAAGTCAGCGCTTTGGTCTTGCCCCCTTTTCGATCACTCAAGAAGTGCGGCGTTTCTGCGTATAGATAGCCACGTCGTATCACGCGAATTAGCAATTCGGCTTGGTAGAAGAATCCCCTGGATTTGGCATTGACCTCCCGCAGTACGGCAGTGTTATAGATGACCGTTCCGTTCGTGTAGTTCAGATTCATTCCAAACGAAACATTGATGATGAACCTGTATATGGACGAGATGATACGTCGCACGCGCGACCTGATTTCAACGTTATGGATGAACGGAACAACAATGTCGACATCACGAGTAAGATAAAAGTACGTCAGCGCGTCATCTGGATCATTTTCATTGTCACCGGGGAACATCGTCACATGCGACTTGCTCGCCTCCCTCACGCCGTGCAAGAAGGAGGCACCAATGCCCTGGGGGCGCGGGTGTGACAACACTTTTACCCTCGGGTCGGTCGCTGCCAACGCCTGAGCAACGCGCAATGTTCCATCTGTACTGCCGTCGTTAACTATAATCAATTCGCCGTCAATGTTCTTCGCTGACAAAGCTTGTAACGTCGACGAAGCAGCGTCCGACAAATTGGCCTCTTCGTTAAGGCAAGGCATCACGACTGTTATTCCCGGCATCAGTGTTTCACCATTCACAATACTTTCAACATTTGAATCAACCATCACCCTGACCGACTCCCAGCAGGCGCCTGTATCGATAGAACATCGTCGCAAGTGATCGACCAGATGGCGTCAACATCATTAAACCCTGCGAGTCCACTTTGATTAGACCGTCGTTCTTCAGATCATCAATCTTCTGACCGAAAAGTCTCGCATCTTGGATCTGAGCGATGATCTCTCCCTCAGTCAGCCCTTTCGCGCCCGACGCAGCGATGGCACGCAATATCCGAAACGATGGGATTTCTTCACGCAATGCGGGGTACGTTTGAATGTATGCACACGTAATTGACAAATAAAGCACGTAGATAAGTAGCGCATCAAGCGCAGCAATGGCACCAGCTTTCCACAGCAGCACGTGAACGACAGTGGGAATCGCAAGGAAGATTAAAGCCAGAATGCGCATTTCACCCTGAATCACGACAAGCCGCCAAGTTACTGCCTGTGCCAGCAGCGCTGCCGCAAACATACCAGTGCCTGCCAATAGAATCTCTATCATCGCGAGCTAGTCGCCATGGTACTTAGCCAGATAGTGTTGGATTGCCCGAGTCGCAACTGGGTGCTGACGAAACGCAAGGGCAGCATGGGGGCGAAAGAACCCAACGCCAATTCCCTCATGACACTCCACCTTCTCCCTGGGAGTAAGAAGATCTGCGACAAACACATGATACACGCCCCGGTACGCGCCCTGTGGTTCAGTGCACTGTAGCAACTTCTCGCGCAGATGAACCTCAACCCTAAATTCCTCCATGAGTTCACGCTGCAGAGCAAACTCTGGTGATTCACCTTCGAGCACCGCGCCACCGGGACTTACGCACCAACAGCCGGGGTTAACTATGCCAGGTTTGTTGTCGCGCAGTTGACAAAGCAGGTCGCCCTCTGACGTTCTGACGATTCCTCCGGCGAAAACGGGTAGATCACCAATTTCCCGTGCACTTAGCCCACACATCGCCAGTTACTGGCTGACAATCAAATGAAGTTGATATGCTCAGGAGGGTTATCGAGGTCCCACAGAAACTTGTTGATATAGTCCTGACGGCAGCCGATGGCGCAGTCCTTGTGCACATCAACAGATTTTCTCACATCGGCGTGCACTGCCCAGTAACGTTCGCCCATAACCATATCGTAGAACGACTGGTCGTGAATGTCGCCGATGAAAAATCGTTCCTTATTGAAAAATGGACCACATGGATAGACTTTGCCGTTGCCGGAGATCTGCAATAAGAATGGCGTTCCCATGCAAACGTCGTACTTGCGGAATCCATTCTTGTAGAGCGCAGACTCACTTCCAGCTTTGATTTTGTCCCACTTCACCTGCACCACATAGTCCTTCGTGGAATAGGTTTCCGCCTCCTTCAACACGTCTTCAATTCCGAGATAGTCCTTATAGTCAATGCCAATTTCCTTATATTCCGAATCTGAGCAATGCTTGATAACGAAGTAATCGACGCCCAATTCGGCACCAAGCTTGGCTTCCAGGAGCACCTGGTCGTAGCACTCGGGGATAAGTACCATCTGCAACCCGAGCGTACACTTGTAATTGTTCTCGCGCTTAATCTTTACCAACGTTCGAATCTTCTCCACCAACTCGTCAAAGTGCTTGGCCTTCGACTGGTGTACTCGCTGGAAACCCTCGGCTTCACCAGCAGAAAGATTGAACCGAATCCATGTCATATCACGCAGCATGTCATGTGCACGATCCATTTCGAAGAGCAATCCGTTTGTCGCCATTGAGGTGTCGATGTTGAGTTTGCGCGCGAGCACAGTGGCGTCATAGACGGTCGGGTTAAGCGTAGGCTCACCATCGCCGATAAATCCAATAGATCGAACGCCTAGGCGACCACAGTCTTCAATGTAACGCAGTAGCGAATCGCGCTCGATCATCTTGCCACGAGTCATATTCTGTACGACGGCATAGCAGTACAGGCACGCCGTGTTGCAAAACTTCGTTAAACCCATGTCAATATGAATCGGCGCAAATTTTTCACCTCGCTTCCAAGCCATGATGCGATCGAGGTGATACATCATCTTATGACCGTCGAATCGGAATCGCTCTTGGGGATTGCGATAACTCGGCCCGGTAAACATATTGGGGATCTGTTCGTCGGACTTCCAAGTTGGATCGACACGGACGACACCAACCTGGCCTGCCTCTTCGACGAATTTCAACGCCTGTCCGGGTAAACTAACCAATTCTTGGCTATTGATTTCCTGCTCAACTTTCGCCTGATCGTCTTTTTCACGCTCTCGCTCCGCCAAGACTTTGCGGTCAACGATTACGTTTGACGTTCTCAGCTTGTGGCCGGGTTGCTTGGCAAGTGGAGCATCCTCAGGGATCGACGTCACAACCTCGTTGCCGAACCGGTTGGTGTCTCGCGTTGACTTTGTCATAAGGATACCCTCACTTACTAGGCGATTATGGTGTTAGGCCAAAATTCAAAACGGCCCTGCAAAACTGCGTTGTGGCACATCTGCTGGACCGTCGCGCTGGATCGCGGCGATGAGAAGTTCCCTGTCAGAGGAATTAAGTGGGTTGTCCAACATCTCCATGACGCCTTCGAAGATTGTCTTCTCCGTGGGGTAATACCCGTCAGTCATATGTGGCGAAGTTGGTGCTGGATGGTCCGGAAGCGTCACGCGAACGGGTGCACGCTTGAGACTGGCAAACTCCCTCAATGCAACCCTGGCAATGAGCTCCGACGCCATGCCACAGGATGGCCAGCCGGTATCGACGACCATCAGCTTCCCGGTTTTCCGCACCGACTCAAATAACATCGTCTCGTCCATCGGCCTGACGGTCCTCATGTCGATCACTTCCACGTCTACCCCAAACGCCGAGAGCTTTCTCGCCACATGCAGGGCCTCCAGCACCGCGTATGAGTACCCAGCAATCGTCATACGAGTTCCGTGATGCAACACCCTCGGTTGTCCCAGCTGCACCCGATACTCTGGGGCAGGAACCGCGTCACTGATGTGATGCAACCACCGATGTTCGATAAATATAACAGGATTGTCGTCATCGATGGCCGATATGAGCATGCCTTTGGCGTCATATGGGGTGGACGGCATGACGACCTTCAGTCCTGGCACGTGCCCGAACATGGACTGCAAGCTCTGTGAGTGCTGCGGCCCCTGCCCCCAACCACGGCCGACAATCACACGCACAACCATTGGAATGCGTGCCTTACCATCAAACATGTAGTGCCATTTGGCGGCGTTGTTGACCAATTGGTCCATCGCCAGCAGCGCAAAATCAATGCGCTGATGGACCATGACAGGCCGCATGCCGTTCAGGGCCGCACCTATGCAAATACCGGTCATTCCATTTTCTGACAGCGGCATATCAAAGACCCTGTCACTACCGAATTTCTCCCTTAATCCAGCCGTCGTGCCAAATATCGCTTTGGGATCCGGGACCCCCTCACCAATCAAAATCACCCGCGAGTCGCGTTCCATAGCCTGCTCTAGCCCTTGTCGAATGGCTTGAGCATAAGTCAGCTGCTGGGTTGGCTGTTCAGCTGGCATAGACATGACTCGTCGCGTCGCGATATGTCGGCTTGGGACTGGCCAACGCGAATTCGAAAGCGGTCTTTATTTCCGCAGCAATCGCGTCGCGCAGCTCCGCGTCCGTGTCGTCATTCAATTTCCCCAGCACGCGCAGGTGGTGCCCGAACCTTTTGATAGGACAGGCGGAAATGCCGGCAGCGATCGTCTCCTCCTCGCGGTATTGCAATTCGTCATCGAAATTTGGTCCGCAATGTTCGCGCCAACGATAGGCTGTGAACTCGAGGAACTGCGGGCCCTCGCCCCGGCGGGCCCGGGTAACCGCGTTCTGACTGGCATCAAACACAGCCGAGACGTCGTTACCATCGGCATGGTAGGTATTCCATCCGTGCGCCGCTGCAATGCGGTGAATTGGGCGTGTTGGCTGCCGTTCACGCAGGTGTGTATAGACCGAGAAATCATTGTTCTCGCAAACAAAAAGCAATGGCAACCTGTGCAGGGCAGCGAAGTTCAGGCACTCGTGCACCACTCCCTCTTCGAAACACCCATCCCCAAAGAAGGCAACGGCCACGGACGGTGCCGCCTGCAACCGCAGCGCCCAGGCAACACCAACCGCTACTGGGACAGTTCCGCCAACGATGGGAGTCGCCCCCATAAACCCGGAATCCTGGTCGATGAGGTGCATGGACCCGCCGCGCCCACCGCAACATCCGGTCGAACGCCCGTAAAGCTCAGCAATCATGCGCCCTAGATCGCCACCTTTTGCCAGATAGTGCCCATGTGCGCGGTGGTTACTAAACACCCTGTCATGCTTTTCCAGCGCCGCGCAAACCCCCGCGGATATACCCTCCTGCCCGATACATAAATGCATCGGGCAGCGCATCTGTTGCTCTGCGTATCGTTCCGCCAGCGCCTCCTCGATCAGGCGTATGCGCAACATTGATGTATACAAGCGACGATCCAAGTCGTCACCACCATGTGTCGCCGTCATTTCAGAAGGGTCGTAATAAACTTAAATAGCGTGGAAGGATTGATGGGTTCCCGGTTACAGACGATCTGCACGTCGATAGCGGCTGCAGCGCTGCCAACGAATGCAGCGACATCTGCGGGCAAGCCTCCGGCCAGACACAACCCGGACAATGAAAGGAAGGCATCGCCCGCCCCAATACGGTCGACTACCTTGGTGGAAAGAGCGGGAACGCTATGAATCCTCTTGCCCAGTCGATCCACCATCAACACTCCCTTGGAACCGCGGGTAACGGCAACACTGCCTGCTCCCACCCGCATAGCAACATCCTCCGCAACGGCCTCGACCGGGTCGTTTCGGTTATGCGCAGCCAGGCGCAGCTCCGGTTCATTTAATGACACGAAATCCGCACGCGTGTATCGGTTAATGACATGATAACCACGATTGCCACTATTGATCTGTGTATTGACCGCCAAGAACCGCGCCCGGTCGCACAGCACCCTGACTATTGATTGACTGATAAAACCGTTGCCGAAATCCGGGACGATTACCGCATCGTATTGCGGCAATTCACGCGCGAGCGTATCCACGACGTCCTGCTCAATCGAGTCGGCAAGCATCTCATCACGATAAAAATACACTTCAAAGAATTTTGCCAAATCCATATCAACGAAACGTCGTTTGACTAATGTCGGAGCGTTTTCAACCATGAAGAAATTAGCTCTGACATTAGGCAGCAACTTCGAACGAATAAATTCCTCGTGCGACTCACGAGTTCCGAGTGCGGAAACCAAGGTCACATCGTCGACAAACGATGCAAGGTGGTTTGCCACCGCGAGTGCCCCACCCGCGAACTGCTCCTCTGATTCGTATTTTACGGCGAGGATGTTACCCTTCCCGGTCTGACCAAGCGGCGAAACATAATGGTATTGGTCAACGATTGCATCGCCTACAACCAGCACCTTCAGCTTCCGCAGCGCTTCGATGGACGCGAACAGCGACTTGTCGGTGTGCACCTCGGCAAACGTGTCGAGGTAACCCTTGGTTTCGGGCGTAAATACGCCGAAGTGCTCGTTAAGCAGACTACTGGAACTGAAGGTGATTTCGTTGGTGTAGAAGACGCGCCCACCCAATTGCTCAACTTTTTCGATTTCGCGCACGATATTGCCCGTCACATCTTCCTTGTGCGATTGATAGTCACTGCCTTTGGCATAAATATCCGGGCGTATCTGCTCGATCGGTTCGATAGCGGTAAAACCTTGATTGATCGCCACGTAGTCAACGCAGGCTAGCGCCGCGAGTGTTTCTGCTCGCAGATGCTCACCGAATACCGGTCGTCCCGGGCCTTTATTAACGAATTTGTCGCCGGTAACGGTAACAAACAAGGCATCGCCTTCCTGCCGTGCCCTTTGCAGATGTTTGATGTGACCGGTATGCATCAGATCAAACGTCCCATGGCATAGTACGATTCGCTTGCCCTGGGCTTTCAGCGCTGCCGACTTCACTGCCAACTCATCAAATGGAATTAGCTTTTCTTCCACGTCACTTGGACTCCGCCGCCATGCGATCCGAGATGTTGTGCAACACAAACTGATGCCCTATTTCAACCATGCCGTAGTCACTGGCATCGAGCCAGAAATTGATATCTCCTAGCGCACGCAGCGGATTGGCACCATTGAATCCGCTTAATGTGGCTACTCTCCCCCCTGCATCCTTGACGGTTTTAACAGCGTTACAGATATTGGGCGAGCG
>JAXMGY010000004.1:0-80261 GCA_046347035.1 Gammaproteobacteria bacterium
ATCGCCTTTCGAACAACGTCTGCGTCAAATCCGCGATAGCGCAAAAACTTAAGCTGCTTCGCCCGCTCTGCTGGGCTGAATGGCAACTGCTGACCGAAATGTTTTGCACGCGCCGCGCGCGCCAAGTGCACCCAGTCTGTCTCTACAGCTTTGATCGCAGCTGCGGCCACTTCTTTCCCTACACCGCGTTCCTGCAACTCCAACGCAATGCGCATCGGCCCATACCCCCGCTCGGCCCGTTGCCGGGCATAGCTCTGAGCGTGGCGCGCATCACTTTGCAAGCGTTCGCCAGCCAGCGCGTCCAACACCTGTTCGAGGACGTCTTGGTCAGCGCAGGATTTCTGCAGCTTGCGACGCAACTCCACGCGGCTGTGCTCACGGCGCGCCAGCAATGCCAACGCGCGCCGCCGCACAGCCTGCGCGGGATTCTCGCCGTTCAGTCGCTTGCTTCCTCGGCGTCAGCGTCTTCAGTGATTGCGCCACCGGCATTAGCGCCTACTTGTTCGCGGATCAGTGCTTCGATCTCGCGCGCCCGCTCCGGATTGTCCTTGAGATACTGCCGCGCATTGTCCTTACCCTGACCAATGCGTTCTTTCTTGTAGCTATACCAGGCGCCAGTCTTGTCGATAATGCCGTGCTGTACGCCGAGATCGATGATCTCGCCTTCGCGCGACACACCTTCGCCATAGAGGATGTCAAACAATGCCACTCGAAACGGCGGCGCGACCTTGTTCTTCACCACCTTGACTTTGGTTTCGCTGCCGATGACTTCCTCGCCCTTTTTGATAGCACCAGTGCGGCGGATGTCCAGGCGAACCGAAGCGTAAAACTTCAGCGCGTTACCGCCGGTGGTGGTTTCCGGATTGCCGAACATGACGCCAATCTTCATACGGATCTGGTTGATGAAAATAACCAGCGTGTTGGAACGCTTGATGTTGCCGGTGAGCTTGCGCAGAGCCTGCGACATCAGCCGTGCGTGCAGACCGACGTGACTGTCGCCCATTTCGCCTTCGATTTCGGCTTTTGGCGTCAGCGCAGCGACTGAGTCGATGACGATGACATCAACAGCGCCGGAGCGCACCAACATGTCGGTGATTTCCAGCGCCTGCTCGCCGGTGTCCGGTTGCGAAACCAGCAGGTCGGCCACATTCACGCCGAGCTTATCGGCGTAAACCGGGTCCAGTGCGTGCTCGGCGTCGACGAAAGCTGCCGTTCCGCCGGCTTTCTGCGCTTCGGCGATGGCCTGCAGCGCCAGCGTGGTTTTGCCCGAAGATTCCGGACCGTAAATCTCAACGATGCGCCCACGCGGTAATCCGCCAACACCGAGCGCAATGTCCAATCCCAGCGATCCAGAGGAGATGACATCCAGATTGCGAACCGCACGAGCATCGCCCATGCGCATCACCGAGCCGGTGCCGAACTGCTTTTCGATTTGACCCAGCGCCGCGGACAGCGCCTTCTTTCTGTTTTCTTCCATTGTCTTTTCCTTTTCCGTCCTGTGGAGTTAAGTGTCCCGTACAGCGGCGGGATTATCGCATATCTGTCAAGGGGATTTAATTGTATGAAAGCGTCACCAAGTTGCCCGCAACGGCCAGTTCTGCAAAACCCGGTAGCGCACCGCAGAATTGTTGCCGACACTTTCCACAATCGCGAAGGCACGCACTTCCCAGCGCACGGGTGCGATTGCCGTTTTCGGCACCGGCTCACGTACTTTACGCCACAGCGTCAGGTGTGGCACAAGCGGACGCGGATCGGTGTGTATTCCCGTTTCGCGCGCCAAGTCACGTAGCTGAGCGTGTAATTGCAGGAGCGATTCGGGCACATCGCCTACACCCGCCCACAGCACCTGGGGACCTCGCCACCAATCAATGTGATCGATACATAGCGAAAATACGGGCAGATCAATGGTTGCTGCGCCGATCTTGAGTTCTTCCGTAACCGAAAATTCAACATCGCCGATAAAAACCAGCGTGCAGTGGATATCTGACACCGAGACTTGCCGCGCTCCGCGAACAGCGCAGCCCGCTGCCATCGAAAACAATCGCGACTGCAACGTGGGCTCCGGCCAAAGCGCAAAGAACAACCTTTGTCGCATCTCAGAGTTGCGCGACGACACTATATTCGCACCAAATCGTGCAGGCGCTGCAGAGCATGGCGAACTGCCGCCCTGCGCACCGCCTCGCGATCACCGACAAAATGCTCGCGTTCACTGATGACGCCATAGCCCGGCGCCGCAAAAGCAAACCACACCGTACCGACCGGCTTGTCAACTGAACCACCGTCGGGGCCGGCAACACCGCTCACCGCTACCGCGATCTGCGCGCCACTGCGACCCACCGCAGCAGTGGCCATGGCTTCGACAGTGTTGGCACTCACCGCGCCATATTGCATGAGCAGTTTTGCATCAACGTCCAGCATTTTCTGCTTGGCGGCATTTGAATAGGTGATATAGCCGCTATCAAACCAGGCTGAACTACCAGGAATATCGGTTACCACCTTGGAAATCCAACCTCCGGTGCAGGATTCAGCGGTCACCAACTTCAGTTTGCGCTTGATCAGTGCGTTGCCCAATTGCTGGGCGAGCTCCTGCAACACGGCATCGGTCAGCAACGGATTCATGATCGCCGGGCTTCAAAAAAAGCGCGTAGCTGCGCTCCGCATTCGTCCGCAAGCACGCCACCAATGACTTCAACACGATGATTCAGGCGGTCAGTGCCCAGCACATCGAAGACGCTGCCTGCCGCACCCGCGCGCGGGTCGTAAGCACCGAAAACCACGCGCTCAACGCGAGCATGAATGATGGCGCCGGCACACATCACGCAGGGTTCCAACGTCACATACAGCGTCGAGCCATTCAAACGATAGTTGCCACGCCGTACAGCGGCGGCACGCAGGGCCTGGATCTCGGCATGGGCCGAAGGATCGAGCGTTGCCACGGGTTGATTAAAGCCCTCGCCCAGCACTTCCCCGTCAATAACCAGCACGGCGCCCACCGGCACCTCGCCTTGGCGCTGGGCAAGCTCAGCCTGCGCCATTGCCAGGCCCATCCAATGCTCTGATCCAGCGTGCGTGGTCATCATCGATTTGCCGGCAAAATTCAACCTTGATCAGCAGGTTAACTAAGGCGAATGGTGGTTGGCACCATGCTTGCTGCCGGCCTTTAAGCTTATGAAATCTCTACCTTCAATGGGCAATCGGCAGGGCGCGAGCGTGCACGGCATGTGCATGATTTTACTCGCCTTGACAACGCTTTTGTGCAAGTTTTCAAACGTCGTGGCGGCGCCTGCGACAAGCGTCGAAAACAGGTCACCGGCAGTGGCTTTTTACTACGCCAATGACATCCCTCCCGAGCTGTCGGTTTACGACGCGGTGGTGGTGCAGCCCGAGGCCCTCGCCGGCAAGAACCTCGGCCAACATGCCCTGGCTGGCAAACTTTTCGCCTATGTCAGCGTCGGCGAAGTCGAATCGAATCGCCCGTACTTCAAAGCCATCCCGCGCGAGTGGCTGGTCGGCGAAAACAAGGATTGGAAGAGCGCCGTCGTCAATCAGTCCGTGGCCGGCTGGCCGGAGTTTTACGTACGCGAAGTCATTACGCCGCTTTGGCAACAGGGATTTCGCGGTTTCTTCCTCGACACGCTGGATTCCTACCAACTGATTGCCAAGAACGATGCCGAGCGACACAAGCAAGAGGAAGGGCTGATCGCACTCATTCGCGCTATCAAAAAAGCCTATCCGGACGCGAAACTCATTTTCAACCGCGGCTTTGAAATTCTGCCGCAGGTCCACGACCTGGCCTATGTCGTGGTGGCCGAATCGCTGTTCCAAGGTTGGGACAATGGCAAACACAAGTTCATCGAAGTCAAAGCCGAAGATCGCGACTGGTTGCTTGGGCAACTCAATGTCATCCGCAATGAGTATCACCTGCCCGTCATCATCATCGACTACGCACCGGCCAATGATCGCAAAAAGATGCGCCGGCTTGCCGATCAGATTTCGGCGCTGGGGTTTATCCCTTGGGTAACCACGCCCGCGATTGATGCCATCGGAATTGGCGCGCATGAAATCATTCCGCGCCGCGTGCTGATGCTTTACGACATGCGAGATTCCTCGGGTGACATACTTGCATCGGCAAATCGCTTCCTGTCGATGCCGCTTAACTATCTTGGCCTGGTCCCCGTGCTGCACGATGCGGCTGATCCACTGCCCTCCACACCACTCGTTGGCCGTTACGCCGGCATTGTGTTGTGGTTTGGCCCCGGCAATGACGCGCATGGTGACGCAATCCACGAGTGGCTGCTAAAGCAGCGCCGCGACGGCGTGCCAATCGCGGTACTAAACGGCACCGGCATGCCCATGGATGGCGCGCATCTGGATGTCTTTGATCTCAAACCGGTGCAAATTCCAAGTTCCGACACCGTTGTCAGCATCGACGCTCAAGGAGAACATACGGGATTTGAGATCAGCCCGAAGTTAAGCATTGGCTCGCAACTGTTGGTGAACAGTACGCACCCCAACGATGTGTGGTTGCGATTGAAAATAGGAGACGACCAAACCAGCGAACCCGTGGCGATCACTGACTGGGGCGGCTACGCATTGGCGCCGCACGCCGCCGTACAACTGCCCGGTGGCCTTGGCATGCGCTGGATGATCGACCCATTTGCATTTCTGACCGCTGCATTGCAACTGCCTGAGTTACCAGTCCCGGACGTCACCACCGAAAAAGGCAAGCGGCTGCTAATCACGCACATCGATGGCGATGGTTTTGCAAACCTCGCCGAATTTCCCGGCGGCCATTACGCGGGTGAAATTCTGCGCGATCAGATATTGCGGCGGTATCGGATTCCCACCACCGTGTCGGTGATTCAGGGCGAAGTGGCCGCGAATGGCGCCTATCCAAAACTCTCGCCAAAACTTGAACCGATCGCACGCAGTATTTTTCGCGCTGCCTAACGTCGAGATTGCCAGTCATTCGTTTTCGCATCCGTTCGATGGGGCGCACTGGAATCAGGTTCGCACGAAGAAGGCTTCAACCTGCAAATTCACGCCCACACAAATTCAATCTTGAAACTGAAATCGACGGCTCAATCCGGTACATCGACGAAAAGCTTTCGCTCCATCCGGGAAGAAAACCAAAGTATTTCTGTGGACGGGCGACTGCAACCCCGGCGCCGAGGCCGTAGCGCGCATATCAGCTCGGCATTGGCAACATGAATGGTGGCGATACGATGATGACCAAGAACACAAACACGCTTACTTCCGTCAGTCCCATCGGCGTGTACAAGGGCGATGTTTTCCCGGGTCTTCGCGCCCGATCAGAACGAAAACGTCTACACCAACAATTGGCGCGGGCCCTACTACGGCTACGAACGCGCAATTGAAACTTTCGAAGCTCACCGAAAGGCCACGGCGCCTCAAGCCGATCAACATCTACTACCACACCTATTCGGCGAGCAAACCCGCAGCGCTGGCGGCATTGCACAAGGTCTACCAGTATGCGCTGAAGCAGAATGTGCTGCCGATTTACGCTTCTGAGTTCATTCGCAAGGCGCAAAACTTCAACAACATCGTCCTGACTCGTGAAGGCAACGGCTGGGGCGTATACGGCGCCACCGACTTGGTGACGCTGCGCATACCGGCATTAATGGGCGTCCAGCATGAAACGAAGTCGTGGCGTGTTGGCTTCCATTGATCATGACGACGTGCGTTATCTGCATCTGAGCAACAGCGGCTCGGTTCATCTGGAAATCTCAAGGTCGGGACAGGGTGCGGAACTTGTCACCAAGAAGGACTAGGCCGACATGCTGTTCGCGGGCAATCAGGAATTCAACTACGAAGCGTCGATAACGCGCGCGACAACGCCTTTCGATCGCGCCGCGCATCGACCGCGCTTTGCGCCACCGGGAACCATCTTCGGCGTTGGCGCAATCTGTCTGCTGATGCTTGCGTTGTTGCTACCGAAACCGGACACGTTGATGCGTTCAGTCATGCATGGCGACTTGCGCGATCACGTCGTTGAGCAATACCTGTGGAACCTGCTACGTGCGCAACCTGAAGACGACAACCTGCGTTTTCGTCTGGCCGAACAACGCGTAGCCCTGCACAAATTCAGCGGTGCACTCTATCTGCTGCAACCACTCATGGACAGCGGTGATATCGAATGGCACCGTCGTGCTTCCCGGCTTGCAGTCGAAGCGCTCGAACAACAGTACTACGCCGCACTACCCGATTCCAACGAGCGTGCGTCGCTCGGCGCACAAATCAAGCAGCACATGCAGTGGCTACTCAACAACGATGATAACCCCGTCCTACTTGAGAGGCTTGCCACCAAAGCGCTGGCGATTGGCGAGCCAGTAACAGCCGCGCGTATCTACCAACGCATCGCCAGCATGGGCGAACGCTGGCCGGAGTGGTATGCCGATGCGGCGCGTGTCGCACTCGCCGCAGGCGATCATGAAACCAGCGCGCGTTTCTACGCCATTGCCGAGGCGCGCACCGGCACTCCGGAAAGCAAACAGACCTTTATGCTGGCGGCGCTCAAAGCGCTGGAAGCCGGTGATCGTGTCGATGAAGCCGTGGCGTTGGCATCGCAGGCGCAGGGCGATCTTGGCGCGACCGCCGAGCTGCGTGAATATCTCGTGCACCTATACGCCGTATCACGCCCCTCGTCGGCACGCGCTTTATTACACGAACGACTAAGCGCTTCGATCACCGCTGGTCTCGCCTCAGAATCCACCAACAGCGTTCTCGAGCGATTGTTGCAACAAGCGCGCATGCTGGGCGACTCGTCGCTCACCCTCAAGGTGCTGCAACGCGCGGCGGAAACCAATCCTAATCGCGAAGCAAGTTGGTATGAGAACGCAGCACGACTGGCACTCAGTCAAGGCGAGTACCAAGCCAGTGCGCGTTTCTTCTGGTCCGCGTCAAGTCAATCGGCAACGCGCGATAAGCGTCGGCAGTACTATGTTGCCGGCTTGCGTGCGTTGCAGGCCGGCAACATCGTCGCTTCGGGGCTTGATGAGGCCGAAAGCAAGCTCGGCGACCTAAGCGCCGACCGCGATACGCTGTACGTAATGGCACAACTGGCGCTGGCCGCGCACCGCCTCGATCTCGCTGAACGATACGCAAAGCGAATGCTGAGGCCGGATGCATGAAATCGCACCGGCGTTCCATATTGAGCGGTTCGTGGCGAATCGCAGCGGCAACAACCACGCTGAGCGCGTTGCTGGTCGTTGCATTACCCGTCAACGCCGGCACCAATGCGTCCACGGAGCTAACGGCACTAATGCCGTTTGACGCGCGCATCTACGACATTTCCTATCAAATTTTCCTCGCCAACCGCAATCTGCGCGATGCCTACCGTATTGCGGTCGCCGCAGTGGAACAACAACCCACCAACACACTGTGGCGGGAGCGCCTAGCACAAGTTTCAGAATGGAATCAGGATCCCACGCGTGCATTGGTCAACTGGAAGGAGCTTGCCGAATCACGCGGTGACAAAGTGTCGTGGGATCAGGTGCGACGATTGGCGCCCGCGCTGTTCGACTATCGCACCGTAGTCGAGATCATGCAGCGCGATGCACGTGCCGGACAACTCGATGACGCCGGCATCGACAAGCTGGTCACCGCCTACGAAAACGCTGGAATTCCCGAGGAAGGCGTGAAATTCCTGCGTAGCCTCGACAAGATGCATCCGCGCGACCTGTATTTGGAGAAGATTGCATTTCTGCAATCGCGCATGGGAGCCGACAACGACGCGCTCGCGACCTACGGTGAGTTGGTGCAACGCTATGGACAACGCACCACATGGTCGATGAGCGTGGCGACGCTGCACATTTTGCATGGAAACATCGATTCGGCTTATCGACATCTGGAAGCCACTCATCAGGTGGCGACTCCCGCCGACACGGCCTTCCTAAAACTTTATGCTGCGCTTGCCGAGTACATGCAACATCCGGAGGCAGCACGCATGACCTATCGCGCGCTGATTAAACAGAACCCGGATGACCGCGACTTGCTGTCACAGCTCATGTCGCTGCTCAACGGCAAGCCCGAGGAAGCGGTGCGCATCGCGGAGTACGGCTGGAAGCAGCACCATGAATTGCAATATCTGATTCAGGCGCTGGATCTAAATGTACAGCTGCGCCGATTCAAGGATGCGCAGTCTTTGCTTGACTCGCTTTCCCTGGAGCAAACCAAGCAGGCATTGGGCGACGCACATTTCCTTGCCGCGCGCGCGAATTTCTATCAAGGCGAAGGAAAGTTCGATGCCGCGATGCAGGATGTCGAAACCGCCATGCGCATCACGCCCAACAGTTTACCGCTGCACATGCAATGGCTGTGGCTGGCGATCGAGAAGAAGGACATCCCACGCCTGCGCCGAGCCGCACGGGTTCTCGAACCGAAAGCGGGCGGTGAAATGCTTGATGTGCTGGCCGTAGCCAGAGTGACCACCGGTGACTTGCAGGGCGCGCTACCGCTGTTTCGCAAGCGGCTGGAAGCGCATATGAATGACTACATCTGGCTGATGGACTACGCCGATGTGTTGGCCGACACCGGCTATCCGGATCTGGCATATGAATTAAGACTACGAACCAAAACGCTGCTGCAGAAAATTGCACCAAAGGGTCAACGCCTAGCCTGGCCGATGGCGGCACGCTTGGCGATGAGTCATACCTCCGGTGATCCGGTGGCGCAGATCATGCGCGAGTTGCTGGCATTGGATGGCACAACAAATGAAATCGACAACGCCACCGCTGATGCGTTGATGCTATGGCTGATGCGCAGCGAACAATATGACCGCGCCAAGCTGTGGTTTTGGCGCCGCTACGCGCATGCACTGAAGAAACCGGCGTGGGCCGAGTTTGCCGTGGCCTTGCTGGAAAAGGATCGCCCCAAGCTAAATGAGATGCTGGCAGACGACGAACTGCGCAGGAACATCGACAAGTACGATCGCGTACAAGCGGCCAAGCTGCTCGATGAGCCCGCGCTCGCGCGAGAATTTGCGTTTTCCGAACTGGAGGATCATGTTGGCACCGACCCGACGCTGGAAAATGATCTGGTTGAATTGCTGGACGACACCGCCAACATCATCGGTGTTGAAACGGGTTTCGGCGAACGTGGCGGCCTTGAAGGTCCGAGCTGGAAACTGTTCGGTCGTTTTCCGCTCACGCGTGGCCTGCAGCTGGACACTCAGGTCAAATCCAATCACTGGAGCATCGCGCAGTCAAAGTCATTTGGTGAAATTCCCGACAACGATTTAACACTTGAGGCACTACCGTCCTGGCGTCACCTTCGCCTGGCACGCACCAGTCTGCGCCTGGGCATACGCGATGCGTTGGCAACCAATGGCTTCGCCGAAGTCGCGCATGAAAAAAGCTTTGGCCGCCTGCACACACGACTGGCGTTGGGCTTGCACATTCCCACTGAGGAAGGCACGGCGATACGTCTGGGCGGTCGGCAGGATCGACTACTGTTCAATGCCGACTGGTCGTTCACCGAGCGCAGCTTCCTCAACATGGAACTGGCGGGTAATCTCTACTCCACCCAGGATGGCGAAGCGATAGGCAGCGGACAGCACGCGCAGTTCACGTTAGGGCACAAGTTCCGCCTATCCTATCCCGACTTCTCGATGCGCTTCACGGCCGGGTGGTATGGTTATCGCCGCGAAGATGAAGTCCGTGGGGACGCCGTCAAGTTGTCTCCTGACATCACCGACGTCAACGGCCAAACGCAGCGTCCTCAAACAGCGCCAGGCAGTTTCTTCTTGCCGCAGGATTTCGCGCAATATGGGATTTACTTCGGTTTCGGGGAGCGCTATCGCGAGAACTACACGCACAATTGGCGGCCATTTATCGACTTCGGTGTAACCTGGAATACAGTCAGTGGACTGGGCAACGATCTCAGCGCCGGCATCGGCGGCAAGGTTTTTGGTGACGATCACCTATCGATAAGTTTCGACCGCGCCTCCGGCGGCGGTGGACTGGGCGAAAGCGACCAGGTGCTCTGGTTCAATTACCGCTATTTCTTCTAGGCCCCATTTCAATTTTGCTGCGCTCGCGATCATGCGTCCTGGCGGTGCAACAATGTTGTGATGCTTAGCTCGTCCTGTTTTATTCCGTCGACAAGTTAGTGAATTTGGATCGAAGATGTTGTGAGTGGCGGCGCGCGTTCGAGATATTCTGACGATGATTTCCTTCGACGTACATGCGGTGTTCTGGCTTGCCATTGGCATCCTTATTGGCTGCGCGCTCAGCTGGGTTGTGCTGGGACGCATACGACGCCGACAGATGGAGCAACGAACTGAACAATTGCAGAAAGAAATTGATCTCTGGGCCTACCGCAGCCTGTGCCAGGAAGCGGCGGCACAAAAGGCGCGCACCGAATTGCACGCCAATGTTTCGACCACCATGGAGCTTAAGCACAAGCTGAGTACCCTGGAGCAACAGCATTCAGTGATGAAATCGAATCTGGATCGGCACCGCACCCTGCTCGACTATGCAGTCAGTGCGTACACCGAACTCCGCCATCAGGTTCCCGCGCCCGCAGGCACAATCGAGACGCCATCAACCGAGGACAGCTCCACGAGCCCGATGGGCGCTGAACACAACCAGGCCGCCGCGCCCTAGCCGCTTTTCCATCCAGTCAAGCTGTCGTTCAGCTGCCGCCAATGATGGGCGCGTGGCAGTCAACAAACTTCATTTTCTCCCATTTTCTAGCAAGTTACGGCACGCAAATTGCGTTAGCACCCCTGGGATGCCGTGGGGCAGTGCCAGGATTGGGAAATGAAGCGTATCTATTTGTATTTATTAATGTTGTTGTCGTTGCTTGGCGCGTGTTCGACGCTGAGCCATGCGCCAGCGCAAAAATTGGCGCTGGACGCCAAATGGGCGCTGCTGCCCATGTCCAACTATACCGAGACGCCGCAGGCTGGCGCTCGCATGACCGAAATTTCTGCCGCCCTGCTACAAGAGGCAGGCATCAGCCAATTGCTGCGTTATGTTCCAGCCACGGTCGAGGATCCGCTGATTGGTGGTGACAGTACTGCTGAATATCAGAAAGCCATCGAATGGGCAAAAGCCCAGGGTGCCAAGTACGGCGTCACCGGCGCGGTCGAAGAGTGGCGCTACAAGACCGGCGTTGAAGGCGAACCGGCGGTTGGCGTAACACTGCAGATCATCGATCTGGAATCACAGACAACAGTTTGGAGTGGCGCTGGGGCCAAGTCCGGATGGGCGCGCGACAGCGTCAGCGCCGTTGCGCAAAAGCTCATCGGTGAACTCATCGGAAAGGCCGGCATCGGTGCATGAGCACTACCCGGCTGGCGGCTGCCAAACCAGCGACTGTCTGGTTCGAGACCTTCGTTATTACCGCCGGCGCGTTTGCGCTGTCGATGTTGATTGATCCGGGAAATCCTCTTTCCCTAGGCGGTGAATTTCCCTGGATTTGGTTGGCGCCGGTGTTGGTAGCGCTCCGCTATGGCGTTGCGCCCGGTGTTGCATCCGTCGCGGTCCTGTTGCTCGGCTGGTTGCTGCTACGCCAGTTCAACCTTCTACAAAGCCATGAATTTCCCAAGCTGGGACTGCTCGGCGGTTTTCTGCTCACACTGCTGTGCGCCGAATTCAGCAGCGCCTGGCGCAACCGATTGCGCTACCTCGAGCAGATCAATGCCTATGGCGAAGATCGGCTGAAAGAACTCACGCGCAAGTATTATCTTCTGCATCTGTCGCACGATCGCCTGTACGAAAATCTGATCTCCAAGCCGGCGACACTCTCGGATTCGCTGCTGCGACTTCGCCGCTTGATGGCGGAAGAATCAGGACCAGGGCACGCAACCAATGCCGACATGCCGGGATTGCAGGCCATGCTTTCGTTGTTGACGCAAACCTGCCAGCTCACCGTCGCCGCCATCTATCGATTCGAAAACGAGCACCTGCTGCCAACGGCTTTGGCTGAAGTGGGCACTCCTTCGGCGCTGAAAGAAAATGATCCGCTGATCCGTCACGCCATCGATAACGACACTGCCGCGCACATCAATATCAAGGAATTGGAAGGCGCCAATCCCAGCGCCTACCTGATGGCGGTGCCGTTGCGGCGCTTGAACGGCGATTGGGTGGCATTGCTGGTGGTGGAACGCATGCCCTTCATGGCCTTTGTGCAGGAGAACCTGCAAATCCTGCTGGCGCTGGTCAGCTACTATGCCGATGGTTTGATCTCCAGCCGCGACAGTCTTGAGGTACACAAACTCTACCCGCAATGCCCCAACGATTTCATCGATGTGCTGGCACGTCTTGCGCGCATTCGTCACATCGTCAGCATTGACAGCGCGCTGTTGCTGATGCGTTTTCCTGCCAGCGATTTTGGACGCGAAGTGCTGGCTGAAATCCGGCGCACGCAGCGCACGCTCGACATGGAATGGTGCTTCGAACGCGGCGAGAATCTCTATCGCCTGGTATTGATGCCGCTGACCGGCAAAGCAGCGGTGCGCGGTTTTTTTGCTCGTATCGATTCGCAGTTGGGAACCCGGTTCTCGAAATCAATGGATGAGTTGGGTGTGGTCACCAAACTGTCGCTGGTGACAACAGACACCGTGGAGTCGATGCAAATGGCACTGGGTGAACTCGCATGAGATTTCGCCCGCTGCAATTGATTCTAGCAGTGTGGCTGGAGCTGGCGGCATTCGTGTTGCTCAGCCTGGCACCCCGCTCCAGTGGCAATTTGCTGATCTTTATTTTCCTGCACCTGCTTTCCTGCATCATCGTGGCACAAATTGTTTGGTCCAGCATGCCCGATCACTATCGCGAACCACGCCAAAAGACGCTGGTGTTCCTGACGCTGTTTGCTTTTTTTACGCCGGGACTGGCCTGTCTCGGCATGCTGATGCTGGCCTTTGCCGCTAATCTCATGCAGTCGCGCTACGTCAAACATCCGATTGCAGGTCTGTCATTGCCGGAATACTTCGGCGGTGCCGCGGCGGCACCACCACCCAATTATGGCCCGGGTGGAATTCGCGCCCGACTCTTTTCCAAAGGTGTGGCACCCGAAGCGCGCATCCAAGCCCTACTATCGGTGCAAGCCATGCCACCGCAGATTGCCTCGTCACTGTGGCGCAGCCTACTTTCCGACAGCATGGACGATGTGCGCTTGATTGCCTACGGGACGCTGGATGGGCGCGAGAAGTCGCTGATGCGCTCAATTCTCGATTTGGAAAAGACTCTGCACGACACCACTGAAGCTGCCGCGCGCGCACCGCTGCTGCGCCAGCTTGCAGAACTACACTGGGAAATGTTGTATCTCGGCATCGCGCAGGGCGCGGTGGCTGAGTTCATTCGCGGCAAAATCAAACGCTACGCCGAGGAGTGCTTACAGATTGATCCACAGGACAGCACGCTGTGGCAACTTCTTGCGCGGCTGGCGCTATCTGTCGGTGACAAGATCGAAGCAGTGGCATGCTTCAATGAGAGTCTAACCCTGGGCATGCCGCCGGCGCGCGTAACGCCCTACCTAGCGGAAATCGCATTCCGCGACGGCGACTACGCGCAGGCGCGTGCAATCCTGCGCAGCGTCCCGGCTTCGCAATACGCTCTGGGCCTCGCACCAGTCATCGACATGTGGTGCGCTGAGAAAGTCGCATGAAGACCAGCACGACCGCTGCACATCAACCCGCTGGTGTTCCAACGTCCAGCGAGGTCGATGTCATGCTGCTGCTGGAAGGCACCTTTCCCTATGTCAGCGGTGGCGTGTCGAGTTGGGTCAATCAGATCATCCGCGCCTTCCCTGACATTCGCTTTGGCATCGTTTTTCTCGGCAGCCGGCCGCAGGACTACGGCAAGATGAAATACGAGCTGCCCTCCAATGTCGTGCACTTCGAACAGCACTACCTGCAAGGGTTAGAAACCTCGACGCAGGTAATATCGAGTGAAGGCAATGCGCAGGCATTCGAACGCGTTTCGCAACTGCATCAAACGCTGCGCGAAAATCGCAATAATTCCGACCCGCGCTTACTGACCGAGGCGATGAGCGCGTTGCTGGCTGAGGATTCCGGCATCAGTGAACAGGATTTTCTGCACAGCCGTGCGGCCTGGGACTACATCACCGACAAGTATCGCCAGCACTGCACCGATCCATCTTTCACCGATTACTTCTGGACGGTGCGCATCATGCACCAGCCGATCTGGATGCTTGCGCGCGTAGCACGCTCACTGCCACGTGCGAAGGCCTATCACACTGTTTCCACCGGCTACGCGGGATTTCTGGGAGCCGTGCTTAAACAATTGACCGGGCGTCCGCTCATACTTTCCGAGCACGGTCTTTACACGAAGGAACGCAAGATAGATCTCTTCCAGATGGACTGGATCCGTGATAACCGCGATGTGTTCCAGAAGAACGCCACGGAGATCGGTTACTTCCGCGAATTGTGGATCCGATTCTTCAGTTCGCTTGGCCGCATGTGTTATGCCTGTGCGGATAACATTACCGGCTTGTACGAAGATATTCGGGTGCAACAGATCGCCGCCGGAGCGCCTGCCGAGCGCACGCGCGTCATTCCCAACGGCATCGATCTGAAGCGCTTCATGCCGGCGCGCGAAAAACGTTGCGCGGAACCGCCGCCGGTATTGACGCTGATCGGCCGCGTGGTGCAGATCAAGGACATCAAGACCTTCATTCGCGCCATGCGCACCGTGGTCAATCGCATTCCGGACGCGAAAGGTTGGATTGCCGGTCCTGAGGATGAGGACAAGGACTATGCCAACGACTGCCACGAGTTGGTGAAGAGTCTGGGGCTTGAGAACAATGTAGAGTTCCTCGGCTTTAGAAAAGTCGAAGAAGTGCTGGTCGACACCGGTTTGCTAATCCTAAGTTCAATCAGCGAGGCGCTGCCGCTGGTGCTGCTGGAGGGTTACGCCGCCGGCGTGCCGGCGGTGACAACGAACGTCGGCTCCTGCAAGCAATTGATTGAAGGCATGGCCGGCGAAGATGCGGCACTCGGTCCATCCGGTGTGGTGGTTGGCATTGCCGATCCCGAAGCGCTGGCCAATGCCGCCATTGAGTTACTCACCGATCGCGAGCGTTACCAGGCGGCGGTGACCGCGGCAATCAACCGCGTGGAAACCTACTACACGCAGCAGATCATGTTCGCGGCTTTTCGTGAAATCTATGACGGTGTGTTGAAACGCCCATCAGTTGAATTACCACTCAGCTGTCCGTTCGCAATCAGTGCGCAGTCCTCACTTGCGGAGAAGGCGTCATGGCCGGCATAGGCTTTGAAATTCGCAAAATCCTAAAAGAAGACAGCTACCTTGCGCTATTGAAGGCCTATGGCTACGCTGGCGTCATCGGCTCCGGTCCGTGGGCCTTGTCCATCCTCGCCATGCTGCTCATCGGTATTCTCGGCGTCGGCATGGTGGTGCCCAATCAGCAGGTCGCGCAATTTCAGGTTTCAATCACCCATCTCATGCTGGGCAGCCTATGCCTTTCCGGCTTCCTGCAACTGGCTTTCACGCGCTATATCGCTGATCGCCTGTTCGAGAAGCGCGACAAGATGGTGCTGCCGAGCTTTCATGGTGCGCTGCTGGTCGTCACACTCGCTGCTGGTATTGGTGGCTGGTTGTTCTTAGTTCTATCAGGCTCGGATTTGAGTCTAGCCTATCGCCTTCTGATGGGCGTGAACTTCGTCGTGCTCAATCAAATCTGGATTGCAACCATCTTCTTGTCGGGCATGAAGTGTTATAAGCAGATCGTGCGGCTGTATGCGCTGGGTTATGCGCTGAGCGTAGGTTGTTCGCTCGGTTTGCACAAGCTTGGGCTGGAAGGACTGCTCGGTGGTTTTCTCATTGGCCAATTCGTGCTGCTAGCGGGCATGATGATTTTCATCATGCGCACCTATCCTTCCGATCATTTCATCAGCTTCGATTTTCTGCGCCGCGGGCGAATGTATCGCAGCCTCATTTGGACAGGATTCTTCTACAATCTTGGCGTGTGGATCGACAAACTCATCTTTTGGTATTTGCCCTCACTGGGCCAGCAGGTGATAGGTCCATTGCATGCGTCCGTGCTCTACGACGTGCCGATCTTTCTCGCGTACCTGTCAATCATTCCCGGCATGGCGGTATTTCTGGTTCGCATGGAAACTGACTTTGTGGAGTTCTACGCGAAATTCTACGACGCGGTGCGCGATGGCGGCACTTTGCAGTACATCGAGGATATGCGCGATGAACTGGTGCGCACAGCACGTCAAGGCAATTTCGAAATCATGAAAGTGCAGACAATTGCCGTGCTGGTTGGATTCGTCGCCGGTCCAGCGCTGTTGCGCGTGCTCGGCATCTCAGAGCTGTATGTGAACCTGCTATACGTCGACTCGGTGGCAGCCGGACTGCAAGTCGTTTTACTTGGCATCCTAAACGTGTACTTCTATCTAGATAAGCGCTTCGCCACCATCTGCCTGTGCGCGGGTTTTACCGTGCTCAATGCCGCACTTACCCTGGTGAGCATTGCAATGGGACCGGTTTTTTATGGCTATGGCTTTGCCGTAGCCATGCTGTTGAGTGTGCTCATTGGCATGACCATACTCGACCGACGCCTGGATCGATTGGAATACGAAACTTTCATGCTGCGCTGACCTCGCCTCATCCTTTCCGCTCCAGAGCCGAAGTTCTTCCAACTCCTCCCGCGCCGGCGACCGATTTTCATCACCAACTTCTTTCCACGAATTCCAGATACCCCCGATTATCGGCATTTTTGATTGCCGTAATGCCGAACACCGCTTTCACATGCATAATATGCGAAGGTTTGGAGTAACTATCCATCGACATGTTGTTCACGCCGGGGGGCAGTGGGCATGCACAAGTTCGAAGATCAGGAGGCGAACTGGTCAACCGGCGAACCGCCCGATCCGCAGCGGTTAACCGAAAACCTGGCGGCATTACAGCATGCGCGAGATCTCAGCGACGAGCGCTATCTAAAAGTACTGCGCGCCATTCCCGATGCAATTATCGTCAGCCGCGTCTCTGACGGTTTGATCCTGGAAACTAACGCCGCAGTTGAAAAAGTGCTGGGCTTCAATCCGAGCGAGCTCGTCGGCCGAACGTCTCTGGACGCCGGCATCTGGTTCTCCGAGGAACAGCGCAATCAACTGCGAGAGCTCGTCAAGACTACCGGTTTTATTCATGACCTTGAAGTTCCATTCCGCCGCCGTGACGGAACGCGACGCCTCGGACTGGTTCACTGCGAACTTGCAACCATCGCCGATGAACTCGTTTCCATCGGCGTTATCCGTGATATCACTGCAATACGCGAGGTTGAGCAGGCACTTCGCGATTCCGAGCAGCGGTTTGCGCAAATTTTCCGGTGCATTCCAGACGCGATAGTCATCACTCACATGGCCGACTCAGCCATCCTAGACGTCAATGAAGCATTCGAGCAAGTTACCGGATGGTCGCGAACTGAAGTGATCGGTAAGCGTGCGACTGATATTCTCTATGCCAATCCACGCGATCGCGAAGTTGGACTCGATCTCTTAAAACGCTTCGGCAACATAAGAAATTTCGAAAGCACGACTCGAAAGAAATCAGGCGAAGTTTTCTTCAATAACACGTCGGTCCAACTCTTTAATATCAAAGGTGAACCTTGCGTGGTCGCCGTCGTGCGCGACATCACCGAAAAGAAGCGTTCCGATGCCGCGTTGCTCGCTGAAAAGGAACGCGCCCAGCGCTACCTCGACATCGCCGGTTCATTCATTGTCGCGCTTGATGCAAATGGATGTGTGCAGTTACTCAATCGCCGAGGGCGCGAGATGCTCGGCTACTCAGAAGGAACCTTGAAGGGAATGAACTGGTTCGAGACCGTCGTTTCACCCCTACAACGAGTCAGTGCGAAGAACGACTTCCTGGCGCTCATGGCGGGTTCGACCGACCAATTGCTCGATCAAGACCTTGAAATCGTGACCCACAGAGGTGAGCTGCGCCAGATCGTTTGGAACGTCGCACTCATGCGTGACGACCAGGGAAAGGTTACAGGTTCGCTCTGCAGCGGCATTGACGTGACCACGCAAAAACGTATCGCAAATGAATTAGCACACTATCGGGATCACCTAGAAGACCTTGTCCGTGCACGCACTGAAGAGCTCGCAAGAGCAAATGAAGAATTGCGCATCGCGAAGGAGCAGGCCGAATCAGCGGATCGACTCAAATCAACGTTTCTTGCCACGATGTCGCATGAACTGCGTACGCCACTAAATTCCATTCTAGGATTCAGCGGCATCATGCATCAAGGGCTGGCAGGGCCGCTCAACGACGAGCAGAAAAAGCATCTGGCCACGGTAATCAGTAGTGGCAAACACCTGCTTGCGCTTATCAGCGACATTCTGGATATTTCAAAGATTGAATCCGGACAACTCGAATACAACTTTGATGCATTTCCTTTTTCCGCGACGGTTGAGAAAACCGTACAGATGGTTCGCCCCGATTTGGAAAGCAAGGGTTTGCAATTGAAGGTTTCCGTTGCCCGGGAAGTGGGTGAAATTGTCAGCGACCAGCGCCGCGTTGAACAGGTATTGCTCAATTTACTGAACAATTCGGTGAAGTTCACTGAGGAAGGCGAAATTAATTTGACTTGCGACGTCGAAGGTCAATGGTTAAGAGTACGCGTGCGCGACACGGGAATCGGCATCAAACCCGAGGATGTTGCCGAACTTTTTCAACCCTTCCGCCAAGTCGATGGCAGCCTTGCGCGCCGTTATGAAGGATCAGGACTGGGACTGGCAATCTGCAAGCATCTTGTCAATGGTCTTGGCGGAGACATATCTGTTAGCAGTGAGTTTGGCGTGGGCAGTACGTTTACCGTTACGTTGCCCCTCGCCGCAAAGGCTTGAGAATATCGCAGTCTTTATCCAACTGCCCCTCTTTCGGAAGTTACAAGACCTGTTTGACCCTGAATCTTCATGTTATCCAGAATCACCGTTAGCTCTTCACTATAGTGCCGACAATCCTTGAGCCGCATCATTCACAGAGGATCGGGATGCACCTCTCCATCCCTGAAGTTGATAAGCCGGTACGGATGCCACAAGTCTTCGTGAAACTTGTGAGCGAAACGGGACTGCGTGCCGCCGCAGCACAGGAACACGCGTTTACATGCTAGAAGTTATGTCAATATTCCACGCGCGACGCGTTCTAGTCAGTTTGAAGAATTGCGTAGGCTTCTATCTCCACGCGTTGCCACGGCCTTAGTGCAGAAACCATCTGGATTAACGTACTGGCAGGGCGGATTTCGCCGAAATATTCGCAGTGTGCCTTGGCGACCAAGTCAGCGTCGCTGATGTCCTTCACATACACCACCGTGCGCACAACATCGCTAAAAGTCGCGCCGGCTTCACTAAGCGCACGTCCAATGATGTCAAGTGCAGCACGTGCTTGCATATATGCGTCGCTATTTTCATGACCGGGCGGCGCACAAGTGCCTGATACATGCACGTGGCTTCCAATACGCACCGCGCGTGAGTAGCCAAAGATGGACTCGTATGCACCACCCGAGGATATATTTCTGCGAGAACTCATTATTGGATCTCCTGCTGCACGAATGTTTCGAAGTTACGTCATCACATGAGAAAAACACCGCTTCCAACATCCTCCACGGAAATGGAAACGGCGCAAGGAGCTCCGCTTGTGAGCTCTGGCCAGGAGGACGTCAATTTACAAAGTTGGAACCCACCAATATTGGCGTGCGCCTCATCTTGCGTTCCGGCAGTACCCGAAATCCTCATTTACTAGTAAAGAACCTGGCTTCGTTCGCTAATCCTAAGTTGAGTTCTAGCTTCACGTCGCCACCAGACCGGGAATCCAGCTCGTGCCCGCCAACGGCACTCCCGCCATGGCAGACGCTTCAATGGTCAATCCGACCAGATCCTCAGGCTCAAGATGATGAACGTCGGATTTACCGCATGCGCGCGCCAATGTCGTGAGTTCCATGTTCATTGTCTGAAAGTAACTCTTGAGGTGGCGTGCACCGACTTCAGGTTGCACTCGCTCCTGCAGTTCCGGATCCTGTGTCGTGATACCCACAGGACATCTGCCAGTGTGGCAGTGATGACAAGATCCAGGCGCCGTGCCAAGCCGACGGTAATCATCCACCGCAGATATGCGGTGATTGTCATGAAGGTAATAAGAACTGTTGCAACCGAGCGCGACCAACGCTCCCATGCCAATCGACACCGCGTCGGCCCCTAACGCAAGTGCCTTGGCAACGTCTGCACCACTGCGAATACCACCCGATACGATAAGCTGCACAACGCCCACCATATCCATTTCCTCCAGCGCCTCTCGCGCCTGCCGGACCGCAGCGATGGTTGGAATTCCCGTGTGCTCGATGAATACCTGCTGTGTCGCGGCTGTACCCCCTTGCATACCGTCCAACACCACAACGTCAGCGCCCGCTTTTATTGCCAACATGACGTCGTTCTTGACACGTGTGGCGCCAATCTTTACGTACACCGGCACCCGCCATTCGGTAATTTCCCGCAGCTCCTCAATCTTTATCGCCAGATCATCAGCCCCAGTCCAATCCGGATGTCGGCACGCGGATCGTTGGTCTACACCCACCGGCAGCGTGCGCATCTTTGCAACGCGCTCTGTGATCTTCTGACCAAGCAACATACCGCCTCCACCTGGCTTGGCACCCTGACCGAGCACAATCTCGATCGCGTCAGCCTTACGTAAATCTGTTGGATTGAATCCGTATCGCGACGGCAATACCTGGTAGACCAGCGTCTTTGACGACTCTCGCTCCTCAGGCGTCATGCCGCCATCGCCAGTAGTCGTCGTCGTACCTAACATGGATGCAGCACGACCGAGGGCTTCTTTTATGTTTGCGGACAACGCGCCAAAACTCATGCCCGCAAAAGTGATGGGGATCGCGAGCTCAATTGGCTTCTGGGCGAAACGCGTACCCAACAGGGTTTTTGTCGTGCACTTCTCTCGATAACCCTCTAATGGATAACGCGAGGCGGACGCCGTCAGAAATGTCAGATCATCGAACGTTGGCAGCTTGCGCTTAGCCCCCATTCCGCGAATGTCGTAGACACCACGGCGCGCAGCCAATTGTATGTAGCGAAGCGTATCTGGACTGAACGTGTAGTTGCTCTCCAGAGAAAAGTCCTCGGGGAACATGCCCGTTTCAGGCATAGCGGTCTCGGGTTTGTTCATGCTCAATACTCCTGATTACCGTCTGGATTCCAGTGATACAGGGTGCGTGCAGAAGCAACGCGCTTGAACTCTTTTGGATCGTGCGAAATTCCGGCACGCGACAATAACTCAGCAACTGCGCCGTAATCGGCTTCTGACATCGGTTCCTCGCGAGCATCTGCGCCAAACCCTTCGATACGACCCCTAACGTATATCACTGCCTCGTACAGCGAATCGCCAAGACCAGGGCCCGCATCGCCGCAAACAACTAGACGCCCTGCCTGAGCCATGAACGCTGACATGTGGCCAACACTTCCACCGACGACGATGTCCACTCCTTTCATCGAAATTCCGCAGCGGGAACCTGCATCACCCTCCACTATCACCAGCCCACCATGTCCTGACGCGCCTACCGACTCTGAGGCATAGCCTTTTACGCGCACGGTGCCAGACATGATGTTCTCCGCGAGACTGCGGCCCACGTTACCGTGCACCGTGACGTGTGCGAGTACGTTCTGGCCTGCGACGAAATAGCCAGCATGTCCTTGAATATCGATTTGTATAGGAGCGTCAACACCCACGCAGATGTTGTGTGCGCCCTCCGGATTCTCAACCACAACGCGCTTTACACCGTGCGCCAGAAGATCGCCGTGCAGCATGCAATTAAGCTCGCGAACGGTACCTACCGCGAGGTCATACACGATTGATTCAGCATTGCGTCGAACTGCCGAAGACTGTCCGGGCTTGAGTTCGACAACAGACATTAGATTTTCCATACGTATACCAACTCCGGTTTTGGCTCAAAGATGTCTGCTTGGTTGATGTGAGGCAGATGTTTCAGCGATCGAAATTCAGATGCGATTGCCACATATTCATCCGTTTCAGCAACCACTGCGGGTTTGCACGCAAAAGGATCGCGGACCAACGCCATGCTCTTGCCGTCACCCATCAACAATGTGTAGAAGCCATCCAGCTCCTGCAGCCCGAAATTGACAGCGGCTTCCAAATCATCACCTTCAGCAAGACGCCACTGAATAAAACGAGCCGCTGACTCGGTATCGTTGTTACTATCGAAGCGGATACCGTGGCGTTCAATGCGCTTGCGCACACTATTGGGATTTGAAAGCGATCCGTTGTGCACAATGCAGAAATCTGGACCAGCCACAAACGGGTGTGCATGCAAAGGAGTGATCTCGGATTCTGTCGCCATGCGCGTATGCCCGATGGCGTGCGTACCGGTTCGTTCCGCCAATCGATAACGACTGGCGACTTCTGCCGGTAAACCCACGTCCTTGTATATGTCCATCTGGTGGCCAGTTGCGAGCACGTTGAGTTCAGGAAATTCCGCCGCCAAACAAACAAGCACAGGCGCCGGGTCGCCGGTCACGTCTATGATGGCATGACGTTTATCGGGAAATATGGACGTCTTGCCCCCAATACGTTTGGTCGTCAGCGTCGAAGCTACCGGCGCCCAATCATAGTCATCACCGGGAGCCAACACATTCACACGCCATGCCGCCCGATTTTCTGACTGATTGAAAATCGCAAACCCTGCCGAATCGGGCCCGCGTTGTGTCATACCTTCCAACATTGGTTGCATGAGCGCACCCAATTGTCCTGACAGTGCAGGCGTCTTCGCCAGTAGTCCGACCAATCCGCACATTTGATATTCCTCGCTTAGAAAAATTGCAGGTACTGACTGACTTCCCATTCGGAAACGTGGCGGTGGTACTCCACCCACTCCATGCGCTTCAGCGCGATAAACTCCTCAATAAACCCCCGACCGAGTTGCTCTGCAAACAGGGAGTCATTCTCAAGTGCCACCAGTGCTTCGCTTAACGACTGCGGTAGAAGACCGATTCCTTCCTTGCGCAAGTCTTCGAGCGAATACTTATAGAAATTCGCGTTGCGGGGTGAACCTGGATCGAGCTTTCGCGCCACGCCGTCGAGGCCCGCGGCAATCATCGCCGCCGCGCCAAGGTATGGGTTCATCGAATCACCTAGCCGAAGCTCGAGACGTCCATATGGTACGCGCACCATCGATGTCCGGTTGTTGTCGCCATAGCATACGTAGGCTGGTGCCCAGGTCGCTCCGGACAGCGTGCGTCCCACAACAAGTCGCTTGTAGGAATTGACGGTAGGCGCCAACAGCGCCGCCAGCGCGCTTGCATGCTGAAGCAGGCCGCCGCAGAAATGATAGGCCAGTTCGCTCAAACCCAGTCCGTTGCGATCCTTATCATCCTGGAACAGATTTCGTCCTGAGGAATCTGCTATAGAAAGATGCATATGCATTCCGTTGCCGGTGGCATGCGACATGGGTTTGGGCATGAAGGTGCAGATAATCCCCATATCGTTGGCAATTTCATTGGCAGCCATCTTCACAAACGTCATGTGATCAGCCGATGTCACTGCATCCGCGTAGCGATAGTTGATTTCGAACTGACCATTGGCATCCTCGTGGTCGATCTGGTACACGTCCAGTCCGACCGCGCGCAATGTTTCCGACAAACGCTCCAAGAACCCGCGGCTGCGGTTGAGCCCTTTGTAGTCATATGCGCTTTCGGTTTGCTTATCCGTATCGTCGACCGGACGCAGACACGTCCATCCGTTCCGTACTTGAGCAACATGAACTCCGGCTCCAACCTGTGTTCATCGTCCAGCCCTTCTCAGCCAAACGCGCGACCTGCTGAAGAAGAATGTTGCGTGTATCGAATGAATAGGGCTTACCGCGTACATGGCCACGGCAAACGATGCGCGCATATCCGGGCATCCATGGCAAAAGCATGAGCGTGCTGAGATCGCCAACCGCCATGAAATCCGGATCGTGCGGCTCCATCGCCATGCCCCACACGGCAAATCCAGCGAATCCGGCACCATCGGTCAACACCATGTCGAGATGTTCCGCTGGGACAGCTTTGGTCTTCGGTACTCCGTGAATATCGACGAACTGCGCTAACACGTAGTGCACATCATGTTTGGCAAGAAACGCTTTTGCGTCGCTCGCGGACATTGCCTTTGGCGCAGCCAGTTCGCCATAGGTGCTGCAGCGATTCGTACGCGCCATCACTTGTTCATTCATCTCTCCCCCTACTTCGCCATGTCTCAACTTTTGAGAGTTTCGTTTTGCTTTTTACTTTTCTACAATATCTTTGCATTTTATGCAATCTTTTTGCAACCATGTTCCGAATTCGACACTTCGGAAAGCACAAATCGATTACCCCAGCCGACTGACCAAACGCTTCCGGCTACGGCCCCAGCGCGTCGCGCAGCCTGTACCACGTCTCCACTACAGGCACCGCAAACGGCGTGAAGAAATGGAACGGATGTGAGCGGAACTCAAGATCATCAAAGGCGGTCCGCCCTTCGGGGTCACCCATGATCTTCAATGCGACTTTGTGACCAAAATACGTAGCGCGCGATACGCCCGTACCGCAGTAACCCGTCGCATAGTGAATGCCATCATGACAGCCAATATGAGGCATGGTGTCATGTGTATACGCAATATTTCCGCTCCAGCAATGGGTGATCTTCGCGTCCGCCAGTTCCGGAAATACCGCCAACATGTCTTTGCGCAGGTGCGCGTAGGCATGCACTGAATCCTGTGCGACCAGTCTGCCGACGCGTCCGCCCCATAGCAAACGACGGCCATCGGGCGAAGGTCTGAAGTAGTGGAATACACGCGCAGTATTGCCGTACACACGCCCCTTGGGCATCAAGCGAACCATCGTAGCTGTAGGAAGCTCTTCCGTTGCGATGATCGCAGAGCCGATTGGAATTACGCGATTTCGCACCCAAGGCAGTGCCTTGGTCGTATATCCGTTGGTCGCAATCACCACGTCTCGCGCATGAATCGCACCGTGTCTGGTGTGAACAGTTGCGCCATTTCGTTCTCGTACAATACTCTCGACCGGCGTAAGCGGGAGAAGTACTGCTCCACTCTTCCGCACGCGCTCGACAAGACCTCGAAGATACAACCCTGGATGGAGCGCCGCGTCGTTGGGTAGGACCGATCCACCGAAGTAGCGCTCCGAACCAATTTCGCTTGACTGCTCCGATCGTGGAACCATGAAGAACTCCACATTCGCGAATCGCTTGAGATCCTCCATGCCACGTGCCATTGATTCGTAGTGCGCAGGATGCATGCAACCGCGAAAACGTCCCACCTTGCGGTATTCGCACGCGATTCCTTCCCGCGCGATCAGCTCTTCGATGAATCGCAGCATGGCAGTGCCTTCGTTCACCAGCTCGCGCGCCTTCGCCTCGCCATACAATTCGATGAGCTGGCGCACCGTGAACTTCTGATTCCCACTACCGACCTGCCCCCCATTGCGCGAGCTCGCGCCATATCCCAGCGCTTGCGCCTCCAACACCGCTACGTTGCGCCCGGCGCGCGCCAACGTAAGTGCCGCGGACAGTCCCGTGTATCCGGATCCGACCACCGCAACATCAACCGTGCGCGGGATCGAAGTCGGTGCATCCGTATATGGCGGAGCCGCCTCCCACCACCAAGGGGCAAATGTAAGTGGTTTCAGGAACATCAAATTCCTCCGATTTGTGCGGTTGCACCAGACAGAAGCATGGGCGCTCATTGATGATGCGTTATCTGCAAGTCTATTGCATTATTTGCAAACTGTCTCTACTCTGCACTTTCGGACTTTCCGGATACTATATTCGGAAGGGTACTTCACAATGCATCCGCAACCACAACACCAAGAATTTTGGGGGAATTTATGACTCAGAAGCCTAAAGGACCCGCGGCCGGTACTGCGGGAGCCGGTTCTGTCGACGGTGAGCCATCCGAGTACGGGTGGATCGAAGAGAAAATGGGAGAATTACACCGAACTATCGGCTGGAAGGATGCATTCTGGGTAGCCAGCGGTGTACCTGCGTTGGTGCTGTTTTCAATCGGCGGTATCGCGGCCACGGTCGGGAAGCCGTCATGGGTGTGCTGGATGTTGTCGGTGATCTTCGGATTCTTTCAGGCATTTGTGTACGCCGAAATCGCCGGACTTTTCCCAGGCAAATCAGGCGGTGCGTCAATATATGGCGCTGCTGCTTGGGTACGTTACAGCAAGGTGATCGCGCCACTTTCCGTGTGGTCAAACTGGCTGGCGTGGACACCCGTGCTAACCATCGGCAGTGGCATCGCTGCGGGCTACATTCTGACCGCACTGTTCCCGGCAACCGCCACCGTCAATACCTGGGAACTGACGCTGCTCGATCTAGGTTCGCTGAAAGAAGGGCTGCACATTCGTATCAACGCCACATCCATCGTTGCCGCCTTGCTTCTGCTTTGTACGTTTGCGATGCAACATCATGGCATTCTGCGCACCGCAAAGATTCAGACCTTGCTTGGCGTAGCCGCATTGACGCCGTTGCTGCTGGTCGGACTCGTACCCCTCATCACTGGGGACATGCCTAAGCAGAATTTCACGCCGTTTGTACCGATTGCTTTCGACAAAGATGGCAAAGCAATCGACGGCGCCTGGGATCTGGCGGGCTGGACACTATTTATCGGCGGCATCTACATTGCCTCGTGGTCATCATACGCATTCGAAACCGCTGTTTGTTACACACGCGAATTTCGCGATCCGAAGACCGATACTTACAAAGCCATTCTATGGTCGGGCATTCTTTGCGTTGCCACTTATACGCTGATCCCGCTGTCGTTTCAGGGCTCACTCGGTGTATCCGGCATGCTCGAACCAGGCATCGTCGACGGATCCGGAGTTGCTGCAGCGATGTCAAACATGGTCGGTGGCGGTTCGTTCTTCAAGGGACTGCTGGTAGTCATGTTGATCCTTTCGTTGCTGCTTGGAGTGATGACGTCGATGGCTGGATCCTCGCGAACTCTCTACCAAGGATCGGTTGACGGCTGGCTGCCCAAGTACCTTTCACACGTAAACGAACACGGCGCGCCAACGCGGGCGATGTGGACGGATCTCAGCTTCAATCTCCTTTTGCTGATGATGTCTGACTATCTGTTCGTTTTGGCAGTGTCGAATATCTGCTATCTGGTGTTTATCTATCTGAATTTGCACGCCGGATGGATCCATCGTCTCGATAACGCTCACATAGAAGCGCCCCTACAAGTGTCCGACCGTCATCATGGCGATTGGCATCGTACTGGCGTTTGTAAACGCCGTAATGCTGGGCGGTGGCGCGAATGTGTGGGGTGCAGGCACGCTGACCACCGGTGTCGTCGCACTTGCATTGATTCTTCCGGTGTTCTGGTACAGGCACTACATCACCGACGGGGGACAATTTCCGAAAGCGATGCTCGAGGACTTGCACGTGGCGCCTGGACAGATGAGTGCCAAGCGTGCCGGTGTATTACCGTACCTGACGTTGGCTGCGGGTATTGCCATTGTCTTTATCACCAACCACATCTTCCACGGTGGTTGAAACCAGCTCACCCCGTGGCCGACAACGGCCGCGGGGTTACTCGTAAATAGACTCGCGATTACGTGATGCGAATTTACGGCGCCTCGCCAGGGCCGTAGATGATGATGTCAATGAATTTTGCCGAACCGTCAAATAGGCGGACCGGTCCATGCGGAACTTCGCCGCTGAAGGTCATCGCATCACCGGGTTCAAGCGTATAAACACGTTCTCCGTGACGGTACTGCATTCTGCCTTCCAGCAGATACATGAACTCCGTTCCCGGATGTTCGAACTCCGGATAAATCTTACTTTCGCGATCCATTGTAATAAGGAACGGTTCAAAGTGTTTGTCCGGTCCCTGATGATATGCCAACAGTTTGTAGGTATAGCCGCGCTTTGTACCGCTGCGTACAACCTCCATACCCTTACCACGCTTGATGACCTGCGCAAATCCGCTGGTCTCCTCAATTTCGCGAAACATTGACGAAACCGTTACTCCTAGCGCCTTTCCCAACCGCATAAGGTTTTCCAGTGTTGCTCCTGCTGCACCAGTTTCAATGCGGCTCAACATCGCTGGGCTAATCCCGGCACCATTGGCTAGTTCCGCCAATGTAAGGCCACCTCGTTTACGATGAGTGCGGATCACAGCTCCAATGCGCTTTTCTGCATTCGACAGGTCTAACGGTGCGAGATCAACCCTCGGCGTCGTCATTGCTTCCACTTGCTGCGAACGCCTGGGCGATAACGTGCTTGGTCGCTTCGCTTTCGACTTGCTTTTGGCCTGTTTATGTTTCATATCGTGGTGCTCCCAGCCGTGTCGTCAGACGACAACGTTTCAGCGCTTTCGCTCTTACAACTGTGCTTGCCCATTATGAGTCGAATGGAGATTAATCTGGTACCCAGTTTCAAATCGCCGCGCTCGCCAACTTGCGCCGCGTCGTTACTCCCACTCGATGGTGGCGGGCGGCTTGCCGGAAATATCGTAAACCACGCGTGATACCCCCGGCACTTCGTTGATGATTCGGCGTGAAAGATGATCAAGTAGTTCGTAGGGTAGATGCGACCAGTGCGCGGTCATGAAGTCAATGGTTTCCACTGCGCGTAGCGCGATGACGTGTGCATAGTTGCGCTGGTCACCCGTTACGCCTACGGATTTGACGGGAAGAAAAACAGCGAAGGCCTGACTGGTCTTCTCGTACAGACCCGCCTTGCGCAGTTCGTCAATGAAAATCGCGTCAGCCTTGCGCAGCGTATCCGCGTATTCCTTTTTCACCTCGCCCAGAATGCGCACACCCAATCCAGGCCCCGGGAAAGGATGGCGATAAACCATTTCATATGGCAGACCAAGTTCAAGGCCGAGCTTGCGCACTTCGTCCTTGAATAGCTCGCGCAATGGTTCGACCAGTTGCATACGCATCTGTGCCGGCAATCCACCGACGTTGTGATGCGATTTGATCACATGCGCCTTGCCCGTCTTGCTGCCGGCCGATTCGATAACATCAGGATAGATGGTGCCTTGCGCAAGAAACTTCACGTCCGAAAGCTTGGCTGCTTCTTCCTCGAACACATCAATGAAAAGGTTGCCAATGATCTTGCGCTTGGCCTCCGGATCCTCGACGCCGCGTAGCTTATCGAGGAATCGCTGCTCGGCGTTAACGCGGATAACGCGCACACCCATATGCTGCGCAAACGTGTTCATCACCTGATCGCCTTCATGTAGTCGCAGCAATCCAGTATCGACGAACACACAGGTCAATTGATCACCGATTGCCTTGTGCAACAGCGCGGCCACCACCGACGAATCCACGCCGCCGGACAAACCCAGCAATACTTTGCCGTCGCCAACCTGCCTGCGCACGCGTGCAATGCTGTCCTCGATGATGTTAGCCATCGTCCAGTTGGCCGCGCAGCCACAAACTTCGTGGATGAACCGCGACAGGATGCGCATGCCCTGACGCGTGTGCGTAACTTCGGGATGAAATTGCAGCGCGTAGTACCTCTTATCCTCATCGGCCATGCCCGCAATCGGGCAGGTACTCGTGGAGGCAATGGCTTTGAATCCAGGCGGCAATTGCACGACTTGATCACCGTGACTCATCCACACATCGAGCAAACCATGCCCTTCTTCATTGGTGCGGTCTTCGATGTCCTTCAGCAAACGGGAATGACCGCGCGCACGGACTTCGGCGTAACCAAACTCCTTCTTCTCTGCGGCATGCACACGGCCACCGAGTTGTTCAGCCATGGTTTGCATGCCGTAGCAGATGCCTAGCAGCGGCACGTTGAGATCAAACACGACCTGCGACGCCTTGACGTTGGTTGCCACCATCACCGATTCCGGACCACCGGACAGAATAATGCCGCGCGGATTGAATACACGAATGGCTGCTTCATCCATGTCAAATGGATGAAGCTCACAGTAGACGCCCGCTTCGCGCACACGACGAGCGATGAGCTGCGTGTACTGTGAACCGAAGTCGAGAATGAGAATGCGTTCGGCGTGGATGTCAGTCATGGATAGTCGCGAGGTACGCAATAGTAATTGTCATTTCTCGCTGCGCTCGAAATGACAGACGCTACTCCATGCGGTAGTTAGGCGCTTCCTTGGTAATCTGCACATCGTGCACGTGCGATTCGCGCATGCCGGCCAGTGACACGCGTACAAATTCCGGACGGGTGCGGAATTCTTCCATGTTGGCGCAGCCCGTGTAGCCCATGGCGGCGCGAATGCCACCCACCATTTGATGCACAATCGCTGTCATTGGCCCCTTGTAAGGCACGCGGCCTTCAATGCCTTCCGGCACCAGCTTCTCGATTTCACCGGCTTCCTGGAAGTAACGATCGGCCGAACCGTGCTGCTGTGTCATCGCACCTATCGAGCCCATGCCGCGATATTGCTTGTAAGTGCGGCCTTGATATAACTCGGTTTCGCCGGGTGCTTCTTCCGTGCCGGCGAACAATCCGCCAATCATCACCGCGTAGGCGCCCGCCACAAGCGCCTTGGCGATATCGCCTGAGTAGCGAATGCCGCCATCAGCAATCAGCGGAACGTTTGATCCTTTCAATGCTTTGGCAACTGTGGCGACAGCGGTGATCTGCGGCACACCCACACCAGTGACGATACGTGTGGTGCAAATCGAACCCGGCCCGATGCCAACTTTCACGGCATCGGCGCCCGCTTGCACCAATGCCTTCGCGGCCTCAGCCGTTGCAATGTTGCCACCGATCACCTGTGTGTCGGGATATTTTTTCTTGACCCAACCGACAACGTCCAGCACGCCTTGCGAATGTCCGTGCGCGGTATCGACGACGATGACATCAACGCCGGACTTCACCAGCATGTCCACACGCTCGTGCGTGCCCTTACCGGTGCCCACCGCAGCACCAACACGCAGACGCTCCTGATCATCCTTGCAGGCATTCGGATATTCTTTTGCCTTTTGAATATCCTTGACCGTGATGAGGCCGCGCAGCTGAAACTGGTCGTTGACCACCAGCACTTTTTCGATGCGATGCTTATGCAGCAGTGAGGTCACCTCTTCGCGACTGGCGCCCTCCTTCACCGTCACCAGCTTGTCCTTGGGCGTCATGATGCTAGAAACCGGCTCACCGTAGTGAGTTTCAAAGCGCAGATCGCGCCCGGTGACAATGCCGACAAGATTTTCGCCATCGACCACCGGCACACCGGAGATCTTGCGCGCATGTGTCAGTTCCAGTACTTCGCCAATGCTCATGCTCGGCGGCACGCTGATTGGATTCTGGATGATGCCGCTTTCGTATTTCTTTACGCGGCGAACTTCGCGTGCCTGATCCTCGGCACTCAAATTCTTATGAATAATGCCAATGCCACCTTCCTGCGAAAGGGCAATGGCCAGCCGCGACTCGGTCACTGTATCCATGGCGGCTGACACCAGTGGAATACTCAGGCGAATGTTGCGCGTCAGTTGCGTGCCGAGACTGACCTCGCGCGGCAACACCTTGGAATAGGCTGGCAGCAACAGAACATCGTCAAAGGTTAAAGCTTCACCGGCCAAGCGCATGGCAGTCTTTCGTTCTCGCTACGGAGGGGCGTCAATTATATAGAACCCATCTCAATATTCCACGCGCCTTGGGTATGCGGCCTACGGGGCGAAGTTCGGGCCAAATTGCCGTATTATCAAGCCGATGGCTAAACCCACCTCGCAACTTCCCATGGATCTCGCACCCCAGCGCGATGTCTACACCGTGTCACGGCTGAATCGCGAGGCGCGCGCCATGCTCGAAGGGCGTTTTCAGTCGCTGTGGCTGGAGGGCGAGGTATCGAATTTTGCCCGGCCCGCCTCAGGCCACTGGTACTTTAGCTTGAAGGACGCGCAGGCGCAGGTGCGCTGCGCGATGTTCCGGCAGAACAATATGCGGCTGAAATTCCTGCCCGAGGATGGCATGCACGTGCTGGTGCGCGCGCGGGTGAGCCTGTATGAAGGTCGCGGGGAATTTCAGCTCATCGTCGAGCATGCTGAGCCGGCGGGCGAAGGCCTGCTGCGGCTACAGTTCGAACAGCTCAAACTCAAGCTCGCCGCCGAAGGGCTATTTGCCGACAGCGCAAAAAAGCCGCTGCCATCTTTTCCTGAAACCGTCGGCGTCATCACCTCGCCAACGGGCGCCGCCATCCGCGATATTCTGAGCGTGCTGCGCCGGCGCGCGCCGCATATCGAAGTCATCATTTATCCCGTTCCCGTGCAGGGGTCGACCGCCGCGCCACAAATTGCGGCGATGATCGCCACGGCCGATGATAGAGACGAGTGCGATGTGCTTCTGCTCGCGCGCGGCGGCGGATCGCTGGAGGATCTGTGGCCATTCAACGAAGAAGTGGTCGCACGTGCAATTTACGCCTGCCGCACGCCCATTGTCAGCGGCGTCGGTCATGAAATCGATTTCACTATTACCGATTTTGTCGCCGACATGCGCGCACCCACACCATCGGCGGCGGCGGAATTGATTAGTCCCGATCGCCGCGAACTATTGGCGCTTTTGCGAACGTTTGACTCGCGCATGAGCAAGCAAATCCGGGATGCGCTCACACAACAACGGCAACGGCTTGCGTGGTTGACGCGGCGCATGGTGCATCCGGGCCGACGCCTGCAGGAATTGGCGCAGCGGCTGGACGATGTGTCGGCGCGGCTTGCCAGTTCATTATCCGCGCAACTACAGCGGCGAGCGGTAAAAGTTGCACAGATTAGTGCGCGATTGCACGCGCAAAGTCCAGCACAACGGTTGCGCTTATTGCGCGAACAACTCTCGACCTTGCGACTACGGTTGGCGCAATCGATCGGCAACGGTCTGAAGAATTGTGCCGTTCGACTGTCTCCACTCGGGCGCGCACTGCACGCGGTGAGTCCGCTGGCCACGCTCGATCGCGGTTACGCCATTGTCAGCACGACGGAGGCGAAGATCCTGCGCGATGCGAAGCAGGTTCGCCGCGGGGACAAGATCATCGCGCGCCTCGCGCGCGGCAAATTGAACTGCGCTGTCGAAAGCATTGATATTGACGTGGAACTCAAATGACAGTGAAAAAAAATATTCAATGTCTTTGCACCACACTTGCCGCGGCGCTCGGAATAATGTCCGCTGGTATCAGCGCTGCTGAGGATTTCCCCACTGGTGCGAATGTGCCCGGTGGATTTGTCGTCGTGCCCATCGACAGGCATGGACCGGAGCGACCGCGCGTCACCTACAACGGAAGACAAGTGATGGTGCTATCGAATGGCAATCGCTATGCCGCCGTAGTTGGTATAGCGTTAAATACGCGGCCTGGTCCGCAGCAAGTCGTGGTCGACGGCGACGCGCGGCACTACGGCTTTCGCATCGTCGACAAGAAATACGAAGAACAACATCTCACCATTACCGACAAACGCAAGGTAAATCCTAATCCAGAGGACGAAAAACGAATAGCAGCGGACATGAAGCGCATTGGCGCGGCGAAATCGCACTGGAGCGATGGCGATCCGGATTCACTGTGGCTCGACTATCCCGTACAAGGCCGCTACAGCAGTCCGTTTGGCTTACGGCGATTTTTCAATGGCCAGGCGCGCAATCCGCATTCTGGTCTAGACATTGCCGTTGATGAAGGCACGGTGGTGAAAGCCGCCGCGGCTGGAACTGTCATCGATACGGGCGATTATTTTTTTAACGGCAACACGGTATTCGTCGATCATGGACAGGGATTCATTACGATGTATTGCCACTTGAAGCGTATCGATGTGCACGTCGGTCAGCAGATTGCGCGCGGCGAAGCCATTGCGCTTTCAGGCATGACCGGCCGCGCCACCGGACCACACCTGCACCTGTCCGTCATTCTCAACAACACCATGGTTGATCCGCTGTTATTTCTGCCGCAGGAGAATGCGACTCGGTGAACGATTCAACGCTATTGCGGAGCAGTCCGGCGGACTTTGAGTTCATTCTCTCCACTAACTATCTTTGCGACTAAATTCAATCGATCAACTGGCCCGCCTGTAGATCGGCGTGATAAGAAGAGCGCACCATCGGCGCACTGGCAACGTTGGCGAAACCAATGCTGCGCGCGAACTCGCCAAGCTCGGTAAATTCCGTCGGATGCACAAAACGAACAACCGGCAAGTGTGCCCTGCTCGGCTGCAGGTATTGGCCCAACGTCAACATATCGCAGTCATGCGCCCGCAGATCGCGTAGAACTTCCTTTACCTCTTCGATCTCCTCACCCAAGCCCAGCATTAATCCGGATTTGGTCGGCACAGCGGGATGAGCGGCCTTGAAGCGTTGAATCAAATCCAGCGACCAGTTGTAGTCCGCACCCGGACGCGCCTGCTTGTAAAGTCGTGGCACCGTTTCCAGATTATGATTGAACACATCCGGTGGTGATGCCCCTAACGCACTCAATGCTCGATCCATGCGACCGCGAAAATCAGGCGTGAGAATTTCAATTCGAATACCGGGATTGCTGTTACGTACTGCTGTCACGCAGGCGGCAAAATGCGCCGCGCCGCCATCGGCCAAGTCATCGCGATCCACGGAAGTAATGACTACGTAACGCAGTCCCATCTTGGCAATGGTTGCCGCCAGACGTTGCGGTTCCTCGCCATCAAGAGGCAATGGTCGGCCATGCGCCACATCGCAGAATGGACAACGCCGCGTGCAGATCTCACCCATGATCATGAAAGTGGCCGTGCCCTTGGCGAAACATTCACCCAAATTCGGACACGCGGCTTCCTCACACACCGTGTGCAAACGCTGCTCGCGCAGCAATTGTTTCAAAGCAAGAACCTTGGGATCGGTGGGCGCGCGGGCTCGGATCCATTCTGGTTTGCGCGACAGTTTGCCGGTGGGCTCGACTTTGATCGGTATGCGAGCGACCTTATCTGCGCCTCGCAAGGGTACGCCCGGCGTCTTACTCATGGCCTCACCTTCAAAGAATCACGCGACATCGTCTGCACGGCGATCACGTGCCCGTCTTTGTAACGAATGATGCTGGCGCGGATGCAATCGACAGCGGCAGCTGCCGTTGCAGACCCGCAAGCAACACCTGACCAAACTCGAACGTAGTCATGTCCACGCCAAGCTTGGACAAACTGGTAACCGGCATACCCGCGTAACCACAGGGATTGATGCGCGCGTACGGCGCCAAATCCACATCAATATTAATTGCCACACCGTGGTAGCAACAGCCACGGCGGATGCGAAATCCCAGCGCGGCGATCTTGGCGCTATCAACGTAAACGCCGGGCGCCCCTTCGCGCCGGGCGCCTATCAAACTCACGACATTCAATGCGTCGATCACCGCCGCTTCGGTGGCATGAACCAAGGCCTTCGCACCCATCGACAATCGTTTGAGATCCAGCAATAGGTAGGCCACCAATTGCCCAGGGCCGTGATAAGTGATTTGACCACCGCGGTCGGACTGCACTACGGGAATATCGCCGGGCGGACCAATAATATGTTCGCGCTTGCCCGCCAATCCCAGGGTGTACACCGGGCGATGCTCCAGCAGCCAAATTTCATCCACTGTGTCTTCATCGCGCTCATCGGTGAACTCCCGCATTGACTGCCAAGTTTGTTGGTAGTCGCTTAAGCCCAGCCAGCGCACCAGCGCGGTCACAACGCCATCACCACGCGCTTCTCACTGGTGAGATCGCGATAAATGGCATCAAGCTGTTCGCGGCTACGGGCTTCGATGGTGACAGTCACCGACATGTAGCGCCCGCCACGACTTTCGCGCGAACGCAGCGCACCCTCACCCAGGTTGTCGACATGGCGACGGACGATCTGCATCACCAAGGCGTCGAAATCCTCCGCCCAATACCCCATCACCTTGATGGGAAACTCGCAGGGGAACACCATCTGCACAGTTTCCGCGTCTTCGCCAATGATTTTCATATAAGAGGCTGCGCCAGCGGGTGCGAACAACCCGTCTTGCGGCGGTGCAAAATGAAGCTCGGAATCGTCGAAACCATGGTGCGCATAGTCTTCATTACATCCTATTTTGACGGCGGCGCAAGCCACATCGTTAAGAGCACCGCAGAAGCGATAATCAGGTAAACAATACCATTCACTTCATGTTATGTTAGGAACCGCACGGATTTCTTTAACCCGTGCCCGGTTTGCTCGCAACAACCGAGTGCCCGCCACAGCGCGTTGAATGTGGTGTGCAAGTCCAACGAGACCCCGAAAATACAATAAGTTACAAGCGAGCACCCGGATTGGCTTGGCACATTTGGCACCGCCGGCAAGGTGGGTCTTTGTGGGTGTGTCGTGCCCGACGGGGACTTTTTAAGGGATTTGCTTTGCCAATCCGAAGGCGGGAAAGCCTCGGCGAGCCTGCACCAGTCGATTGTGACGCGCGGGTGGAGGCTTAGTCGCCGCGGACAGCGGCAGTCACGGCATGGAATGGTCAGACAGTAACGGTTAAATGTTTGGAGTCGCCGGCGATGTTGGACACTGAGCTGTTCCGCAATTTGCTCAAGCTGCCAGAGCCCTGGCAGGTTGAGGAAGTGCGCGTGGACAAACCGTCGAACCGCATTGACATCCGCATCGGCTTTGCGCGCCGCAGGTCGACGTTTTTCTCCAAACAGGCGTCCTGTCCGCGCTGCCATCGTCCGTTACCGGAATCGACAGGCAGTGCCCGCACCCTGCGTCATTTGAATTTTGGCGACATGCGCGCCTATCTCTCGATTCCTGTGTTCAAGACCGATTCAATCAATCAGAACGACTGCGGTTGCCGCCGCGCCTGGAGCAATCCCGGATCGCGGTTCAGCATGGAGATGGAGCGTCTCATCATCGAAGGCCTGCATCTGCTGCGTTCGATTGAAGCCGTATCAAAATTGTATTCGGTCAACGCCGCGGATGTGCGCGAGGTCAACGCGCATCATCATATTGTTGGCGCTGACAAGCCAGCCGCCGTCCAGACGCCCGCCGCAGTCGCTTACGCAAAGGCGCATTTTGACGATGGCGGCCTCGAAGTCGCCTACATTGATGAGGACGACGAACCGCACACTGCGCATGCGGCGCAGGCCGCCGAGCGTGCGGCGCCGCCAGCGGCAGCCCCTCAACCAGCCGCGACTGTACCAACTTCAAGCGGCATTCCGGCAGAGATTCCGATGGAGTCCGATCCGCTTTGGCAGCGGCTGATCGAAAATCCGGCATCGGCTCGCATTGAAACGCTTGGCCTGAAGATGTTGCTGGAACAGGTTCGCCTCAGTCTCGCCAGCAATCCTTCGCCCTCGGCGCGGTTGGCCGGTGCCCGCATTCTGCGGCTTTACTTTCTCAAGCATTGGCGCCAGAGCAGACCGGAGCTCGAACAGATATTGGCGCATTTCCGAGCTGCTGCGGCGGCACCAAAAGCTGCGCAACCCGACGTCGCAATTCCATTGGAAAATGATCCGGGCTGGCAATATCTGATTGCTGGCCGCGTTCCCATACAGCCCGATGCAGTCGCCCTCAAGATGCTGATCGAACGCTTGCGACTGACGCTGGGTCCACGGCCAACTGTTACCAGCCGTCTCGCCGGCGCACGCATCCTGCGTGAATTCTTCCTCAAGCATCACGCCCGCCATCGCAATGAACTGTTGCAGTTGATTGCCGCCGGTCGCGCCCACATGCAACAAACTGCGGCGCCGCCACCAAAAGCCGAGCCAGCAACGAAGATCGACATCCCCGCTGACACCGCACGATGCTGGCAGCTGCTGATTGACGGCAACCTGGATATTCACACCTCCGCCGTCGGCCTGACCATGCTGTTGGAGCGGGTTCGCCTGACCATTGGCCGCACACCATCGCCGGCAGCTCGATTGGCGGCAGCACGCGTGCTGCGCCAGTACTGAAAAGTACAAGACGCGTCTGGAAGCGGAACTGCGGATTCTGTCGGCGGAAAGTGCTCATTCATTCTGGCGCTGGCAACAGCGGCAAGTGGTCGAGTTCGTCAGTGCCGCAGAAACGCATCAAGCTGGGACAAGCTTATCCGCGGAGAACTGCAAATTCGAACCGAGGCGCTGGGATTAAAAATGCTACTCCGAACGCGTGCGCCTGTCGCTGGGCACCGATCCAACCGAAGCATTGCGCCTAGCGGCCGCGCGCGTGCTGCGTCAGCTGCAGCCGAGCATCGCGGCCGTCATCGCGCCGGGCTGGAGCAGCTCAAAGCGGCTTAGGATTCAGTGAGGTTTACATGGCGGGACTCCCAATTCGCAGCCGGCGGCCGGATCGGCAGTAGGCGTCAACGGTAGACTGGTCAGTGTCGCCGAAGCGGCGCAAGCCATCGAGCAAAGGGAGCGAGGTTTTATGGCTCGGTGCCGGTAAAAGCTTCTGCGTCAATTGCCCCGCGAATCAGTGGATCGGTGGTTCCATTCCCGCTGTGGCTGGGACGGCGGCAGGTATGCACGCGCGAGCGTGTGTTCTGTTCCGATTACCCTCTGGCGTAGCGACCGCAGTCAGCATTCGTTTCTACGATACCGGTTCGATTCACCGCGTTGCCGTCGATGCCCCCGAAAATGGATTTTCAATTGTCCTGATCCCGGCTACCAGCCAGATTCACCTCGACTACGCCAGTAATGCGCCTGGCTATGAGGAAATGTTTCTCAAACCGATTGCCGGCTGGGTAACTGGCGTGCATCTTGACGATCTCGGAGTCGTTCATCCAATCGTTTACAACGGTGTTACCGGCGAAATGGCGCGCGACAAGGCGCTGGTTATGCATGTCACCCTGCGACCGGAGAAAGTTGCCACCATCGGCATCGTCAATACGGCCAAGCAGGCAGCGGCGACGCGCTGGTGTTCCCCGAAACCGGATTCAAAGCAGTGCGCTGCGAAGTCAATGGCGTGGAACGTGACTTCGCCGAATACCTGCGCGAAAAAAATATCGATCAGCGGCTGCCGCTGGTCGCCGACTACTCGAGACCGCATGATCAATGTTGGTCTGCAGAAGATCGACGAACAAAGCGGTGAAGTGTCATTCTACGGGCCTGTGTTCAAAAATGTGCGCTACCGTTTTGCCGCGCCGGTGCAGGATTACGTCGAAGCATTCCAGCATGCCATCCCACGGCTGGACAAACCGGTAGTGTTCTCCTGCAACTGCGTGCTGAACTACCTGTATTCGGAACTCGCCGGCAAACAGACCGCGCATATCACCGGTCAATGAGTTTCGGTGAGGCCTTCATCAACTGTTGAACCAAACAATGGTCTACATGCTCATCGAGGATGTTTAGGAATGAGCGTCACGCTCGATAAGCTCGGGCAGAGTGAAGCCGATCCGGCACTGCTGCCACTTAAGCCGGTGACCATCGCCCTGATTGGCGTTACACCGGAAGACCGCAACACCTTGCTCGATGTCTTCGAGCAGCTGGTTTCACGATCGCATACTGTACAGGCCGGTACCGCTGCACATGCGTCTACCGATGTCTTGCTCGTTAACGCTGACGACGCGCGCACTGGCAAGCTGGGTGCGATTCCCGCAATTGTACGCGACCTGGGGTCGAACCGCCTTCGATCGTGCTGTCGCAAAACCGCACCTTCGACACCGCGCACTTTCAGTTGACCAGTCCGCTTGAGCCAGCGGCAGTACTGCTAATGCTGCGCAAGGTCAGCGAACGCATTAGCGCCGCGGCCAAGCGTGAAGCGCCATTTCAACCCATCTCGACGCGACTGCCATTCCCCTGGCGTCGACCTCCGGTTCCAGCAACGTTGGCATGAACCGGTGTCCGCCGATATCCATCCCCGCTGCTGCTATAGTGAAACAGCTAACCTCACCGGCGGCGAAGATGCTGATGCTTCGAACGTTCGCGCATTGGTTGTTGACGGAAGCCTGCCCGTGCGTCCAGATGCGCCAAGCATTGCAGCCATTGTCGCTGGCGGGTGATTTCGCCTCGTCGTATTCAAAGGCACCAGATGCTTCTCGATACCAATGAATATCGCGTGGTGTTCGTCGCGACGCAGCTCCCGGATATAGATGGTTATGAAATCTGCCGTCGCGCCAAGCAGCGCGGTGCAGTCAGCCGCCAGTGGTCATGCTCACCAGTACATCGAGCCCAGCCGATCGCGTTCGCGGTCAACAGGCCGGCTGCGATGCCTATCTCTAAGAGTAAACCGATTACACCACGGGTGCTGCGGCATCTGCTGGATCAGTACCTGGCACTGAGTTGACGACAACAGCCCTCATTGAAAGCTGGCACTCCATGTTCGGTGGCAATAACTCCGCAAAAAGTGCAGAAGCACGGCATAAGGCGCAGTCCACGCAGTGAACGAAACCAAAAGCTCAAATATCGGCATTGATACCGGCATGCTTTTTGGCCGCGGAGGAGTCTGAAAACGAATTGCAGCGCACCCGGCGATTCGGCGTGCGCATTGCCGGCGCAGGATTCCTCGTCACGCACGGTGTTGCGAGCGAGGTCGTGCATCAGCCGCAGCTGTTCCCACTTCGCCGGGTCGTTCCGTATCTGGCGGATTGCTCAATGTCGAGGCCAACGGCGATTCCAGTATTCGACATCCGCCCGCTATTGCAAAGCGGCAGTACGGCAAACGACTTGCGCTATGCTGATTCTCGATAGCGGCAGTAATATTGTCGGTTTGCTGACAGATGCGCTGCCAACGCCCGCATCGTCTGCGAACCAACGGACGAAGCCGCCTCCGATCTGCTGCCTCCCGCGCATTGTCCGCGCATGTGACGCGCACGGTAATCGGCGGGCGCGAACGTTGGTTGAGATTAACCACCTGAATTGCTTGCGCGCGCTTGCGACGCGACGAGATTGAGCCCGTTTCGACCAAGAACCGCGCGATGATACGTTCTTCTTCGAATTGTACTGACCAAGGCTTTTCCTCCTCGGCGTTGCCTTGCTGGTCTTGGGCGCGACAATCGGCGCCGGTGCAGTACATCTTGCCGGTGGAAGTGCGGCGCGATTACTGCATTTTCCCTTTCTTGGTGTTTTGCTATTGGCTTTCGCGAGTCTCGCCTGGTGTATTGTGCTAATTCGTCGCTGGCTTGAACCGACGGCTGCGCGCGAAACACTGGCGCTGTGCTTGATGGCGATCTCGACGCCCGATCGGGTGTATCCAGCCGCGATGAGTTTGATTGCTCAGTGCTACGTCTCGACAAGTTACTGGCACGCCGCGACGTAATGGCGTTGTTGAGGAAAAGCGCTAAGCCCTATGGTCTCTACGAGTCTTTGCAAGCGATGCTACCGTTGGTTACGGCTGTCACAAAGAACCTGACCGCGCGCTTGAGTACTCGTGATAATTCACGGTTCCAATTGCCACAGCTCTCAACACGATGGCCGCGGAGACTTCAAAGACATTGCGGGATGTGACCGAAACCGCTACCAATATTGCCGAGAGTGTCAACCTCATCAGGGTACCAATCCGATCAAATCGTTCTGTTGGCCCGCGCTGAGCGCGAAACAGCTCGAAAGTGCGTGCCTGGTGGATCTCGCACTTGAGGCGAACAAGCATCTGGCACGCATTGCAACGACTTCCGCTGAAGCCGGCGAGAAGGCGCTGATGGCGACGCGCATCGCGCGAATTTCTGCCGAAAACAGCGCCTCGAGCTTTCAAACAATTCGTGATGCATTGGCAAACACCGATCGCCGCGTACGACTGCTCGCAGAACGCTGCCGCCAGTACTTTGGCGCAATTAATCTTGTCGGTCATTTATCTGAACGAACGCCCGCACATTCTCGCGTTGAACGCCAGTATGCATGCCGCCGCCGTTGGTGATGCCGGTCGAAGTTTCAGCGCCATTGCCGATGAGGTGCAACGTCTAGCTGAGAACGCGCGCGAGATGACCGGCCAGCTGCAAGACGTGGTTCGCGCAGGTTCAGACCGATTCCAGTGAAACCATGAGTTCGCTGCAGGCGTTGGTCTCGCATGTTCGCCGTGGCGGTGAACAGGCCAGCCGCAGTCATCACGATATCGACCAATCCAGGCGACGAATCAGCTGGTCGACTCAGTGCAGAAAATTGCTGCGCCGCATCCACAGCAACAGGTGAGAACGCCATTCGCCAAACGTACAACGACCATGTTGGATCAGGTCAGCGGCACAGGTGCATTTCTGCTGAGTCCGGTAGTTCACCGACAATCTCGCTGACCATGTTGTCAAATTGAGTAGGGGCGATCGTACCACTTTCTGACTTTCGATGATGGTGGATATACCGAACAAAACTGAGCGCCGGAAATCATCATGATCCAAATGTAGTGAACTAGAGCTTATTTCAATATTTCGCGACCAATGCGTTGCTGGTCAAAAGCTGCGGATGCAAGGCGCCAGGCGCAAATAATGTTCGGCTGCGACCCGGAGTCGCGTAGCGGCGAGCCGTGCCGCGGCCAGTGCACCGACATTTTCAAGATATGCGCGGGCACTTTCAGATTCGCTTGTGGTATGCATAAAGGTTCACCGGTCGGTGCACAAATATAGCCGCCGTCGCACTCACATGGAATATTGAATTAGGTTCTAACTGGCCGACACAGCGACGTTGCATGAAATCCATCGATCCCGAAGTCTTGACCATCTTGCAGGAAGAACTGCAGGAGATTTCCGTTTCCCTGCTGGCGTCGCCACCGGCAGGCGATGAGGTTCCGCTCGACGCATTGCAGGACTATGTGCGTCGCCTGCAGCGCCTGGCCGCAATGCTGCCCGCTGCATCGGATCTACTCATGCAAGCCATTAGCTGCAAAAAATATTCTTGAATGGCTGAAGCAAGGTGTCGGCGATGCGCGTCACGGTATGTGGAAGCTGGTGATCGAGTGGCCACTGGAAGTCAGCCGTTATCTGGATGCGCGTGGTTCACGTGACGCTACCGCCAACATCACACGCTTTCTCGGCAACCCGGATTGGCTGTTGCCGATGCCGCTGATCTCGTCTATCAGGCTGTCGATCTCAGTAGCACGCCTCCGGCGCACCACCTGGACTGCCGAGATCCATCAATCGCGGCGTTTATCTCTACCCAGATCCCCGCCGACGTCAACTGGTCGCTGGTGGTGGAACTACTGCAGGAACTTCCCGACGACCGAGCGTCAGCCAGCTTGGCATCGAATCCTGGGCCGCCGATCTCAGTCAGACCGATAAACTGCTGGAAGCACGGCGAGTCGCCCACACTATCAAGGGTGCCGCCAATGTTGTCGGCGTGCGCGGCATCGCCGTCTTCACGCATCTGCTTGAAGACGTACTGCAATTGTCGACGAATAACGACGATGGGATACCAAATCTAACGGTACGCGCGGCAAGCTGCCTGCAGCAGATGACCGACGCACTGCTGCGACGCGCCACTACGCCACCACTGGCGGAAGCGGTTGCTACCGCACTACTGGCTACGCTGCGCGAAGCTGGCGAAAACGCCGATGTTGGCGCCATTTCAACCGCTGGCGCAGGTGGCGGAAGCGCTGGATCAACGGCTTCCGATTCACTGATCCCGGCATTTCAACGCCGACGGTGGGTTTACGCGTCAGCCCATTGCTGATGGACGACGCCGTATTTCGTGACGCTGGCTGGTGAATCAACTGTTTCACTTCACAAACTGCGGGAAGGTCTGCAGCAATCGCGTGCGCTGGCGCAGAACGCCTCGCGACGCGCATCAGCCGCCACTGACCACGGCCATCTACTGTTCCCGGAAAACGACGCGCGTCCAGTTGCCTATCCAGCCCAGTGAAGCACATCCTGCGCATGCAGGATTTGCGCAGAAACCATTGCCGACATGCAACTGCTCGGCGAGGATCTGCAGCGTCAGTTCTTGGAAATCGACGAGTTAATGACCCGTCAGGAGCGACTAAGCGAGGAGTTGCGCAACAGCACACGCCGAATTCGCATGCTCCGCCGCCGCAGAGGTTGTTCCGCGCCTGCGCCGGGCGGTAAACGAAGCCGCGCGCACGGCTGGCAAGCAAGTTACGATGAAGGTCATTGGCGCTGGCAATGGTGGACGCGCATATCCTGCACATTGACCGAGCCGCTCATGCATGCGATTCGCAACGCCGTCGATCACGGCATCGAAAAGGCAGAGGAGCGCCGCGCATCAGAAAGCCCGACCACGCCGAAATCGCGCTCGCTTCGTGCATGAGGGCAGCGATGTGGTCGTGCGCTGCCAGGACGACGGCCGTGGACTGGACAATGCCGCGATTCGCCAGCGCGCCATTGCACATGGACTGATTGCCGAGAACGCGGTACTCACCGTGCCCAGCTCGCGCGCCTCATCTTCGAACCCGGCTTTTCCACTCGCGATGTCGCTTCACGATCTCGGCCGCGGCATTGGCTGTCGGCCATCGTCGCCAAGATTGAGAGAGCTGAAGGATGCATCGAAATTTTCTCGCAGCCAGGACGGGCTGTTGTGTGGAAGTTCTTCAACGCGCGGGAATCGCTGCTCAGCGTCGGCGGATTACTAATCCGTCTCAATGCACAGACCGTGGGCCGTTTGCGGTCGTGGCGCAACGGGTAGTTATGCTTGAAGCGTCACCGAGGAATCGATTCAGACGCGGCGCCGCCATCCATTGAGATCGACGGCGAAACCTTACCGATACATCGTGTAGAAACGCTGCTGTTTGGCAGCAATGCACCGACACTTCGCAGGCCGTCGCCAGCCAGATTCCCGCACTGGTCATCCGCACAGGCGATGTTCACCTGGCGTGGTGATTGTTGAGACCATCGTCGCCACGCGCACGTTGTTAATTCGGCGGCCCCGCAGCCACACTATTGCGCGACTGTACCGCGTTGTTTGGCACCACCACACTCACCGATAGCGGTGGTTGCCGTCTTAGTTTGGTTGAGTTGCTGCGAGAACCCGCTCACTGGATGCCTGCGGCGGCAGCAGTGCAGTGGCATCCAGGCGAAAAGTCCCCATCGTGGATCATCGACGATTCGGCGGCCGTGCGGCGCAAGGGATCGCGGCTGAAGCCGGCGACTGCGTGAGGCTACACCATACGCGCCGGTGAAGATTCCACAGGCAGCCGAGCAATTGTCGCGCCGCACCCCCGGCTCTGGTCGTGCTTGGTACCGACATGCCGGGCGCCTGAGCGGACTGGAACTTTGCGCGCAAATGCGTGCTGACCCACGTTCAAGACCACACCGATCGTATCCTGAGTGCGCGCGGCGACGCCACACTTGGCTGCACGGAAAGCCGGCGCTACGATGTTGCTGCCGAAACCTGCCCGCGCCGCTGTTGCAACGCACCACGGAGCCGCTATCAGCCCCTCCCCGCGACCATCTAGCGCTTGCCGCGACGGTCGAGGATACGCCAAACTGATACGCTGGTAGCATGGAACGCTTACAGCTGGGCACCTCTTTACGGAAGCTACGATTGTGTTGAAGGTACTGTGTCATCGATGACTCCCGCGCCGTGCGAAAAACCATGGTCGATCGCATCCGCGCCGAATTCTCCGGATCCTCGGTGGATGAGTTCGATCCGTGCATCCAGGGTTTTCCCGGGGCTGAGTTCGGCTGGTCCTACTACGACATTCTTTTCCTCGACTACAACCTCGGCCTGGCTGGCGAGGACGGACTTTCTGGCTGAAGAAATTCCAGGCGTTCCACGATATGCCACCGGTCATCATGCTGACCGACGAGGAACGCGTCAGCATCATCGTCAAAGCGATCAAGATTGGCGCCAAAGATTACCTGTTGAAAAAAGATCTGCAGACCGTCGATCTGGCCAGCATCATTTATCGCGCCTTGGGCATCGAAGGTGAGACGCCGAGTCGAGCACTCAGCGAACTGCCGATCCCCGAGGTATACCGTCGAACAAGCAGGAATACCACGCGCGCGCTGAAGGCCTCGCCTCGACACTGCAGCAGCCTGAGCGCTGGCCCTTCGCGCCGAGCAAATTCGCGCGACCCACTGCGTGTGCATCCCCTGAGATTACCGCATCATTGCACCGATTGCACAAGGCGGCATGACTACCATCTTCCTCGCCCAGCGCGTCGAGGATGATTTGGAGATCGTATTGAAGCTGATGTTTACTCGCGATCAGCCCGACACGCCGCTGCTGCGCTATTTCATGCAGGAATATGCGTTGATCTCGAAGTTGAATCACCCGTACGTGATCAAAATTTTCGAACGTGCTTTCGCCAAGGATTTCGCAGACATCGCCATGGAGTATTTGTCCGCCGGCAACTTGGTAGCGCGAGTCCGCAAAGGCTTGCTTCCGGACAAATCGATTGAATATTTGCGGCAAATTGCCGAAGCGCTGGCAGCGGTGCACAACCTAAGCATCGTGCATCGAGATTTAAAACCCTCGAATATCCTGTTCCGCCACAATGACACTGTCGCCATCACCGATTTCGGCGTCGCGCACTTTGCCGCCGGCATGAGCGGCATTGATGAGAATCAGGTGCTGATCGGCAGTCCTTCGTATATGAGCCCGGAACAATGCAAGCGCCGCTCAGTGGACACGCGCAGCGATCTCTATAGCCTGGGCGTCATGTTCTACGAGATGCTGACTGGCAGTAAACCTTATACCGGCCGCACGATTCCGGAAATCATTGATGCGCACATGCGCTCGCCCATCCCGCGGCTTCCCGATGAGTTTCGCGTCTATCAGCCGCTCATTGATGGCATGATGGCCAAAGATCCCGCCGATCGCTTTCAAACGGCCAATGAACTCATCTCTGGGCTGGATTGGATAGTTTCCGGCAATAGCTAGGCGGCGGCCTTATCACCTAGCGACATCAGACTCTTCACTTACTGGCAAGAATTCACCGCGTGTAGCGTCAAACATCGCCAATTGGCCGTTGGCAATGCCGAAGTGCATGCCATGCACGGCAATTCGGCCGTCCTCCACCCGTTCACTGATCCAGGGATAGGTCAGCAGATTCTCCATGCTCAGGCGCACCAACTGATATTCCATGTTGAGCAGCCGCTCCGCCGGCGGCAGCGGCAAGCGCATCATGCGGTCACGCGCCGTCGTCGCGATATTCATCCAACTGCCGATGAATTCGGCGTTGGCGATCTGATCGTGATAACCTTCGAGCAGTGCAGCGGCACCACCACAGCGAGCATGGCCCATGACCACAATGTGCGACACCTTGAGATGCAGCACGGCAAATTCGAGCGCCGCGCCGGTCGCCTGGTGCTTGGCAACCGGCGAGTTCGGCGGTACCAGGTTAGCCACGTTGCGCAAAACGAAAACTTCGCCCGGACTGGTATCAAAAATGGTGGCGGGATCGACGCGGCTATCGCAGCAGGCGATGAACATGGTCTGCGGCGATTGGCCACGCGCCTCCAGATCGCGAAACAATTTCTGTGCCGCAGGGAAACGCGTCTTGCGAAATCGACGATAACCTTCAACCAGCGACTCGATACTCATGTCGTTCGTCCTCATTCAACGCAATAGTCTCGACCGGCATTATTACGTACACCGCCCTGGCTGTCATGAAAGTTTTTTCGAATGATCAATGAAAGATTTTCTGACTCATCATTTGCAGCTTGATCGCCGTCTGGTCGAGATTGCCCAGTCAATAAAACTGCTGACGGCATTAGCGTGGCCGCAGTCGGTACATGAAGAATTTTCGCATGGGCTTAAGCTCGGAAACCCGCAACTGCCCATCGTCGAATATCCCGACTTTGGCGCTCAGCGCTACATCGAACCATTGCGCGACATCATGGATGCCTGCGATCGCGGCGATCCGGTTGGCCAGTACGTCTACCGAACCGCCGAGAGCTATCACATTGCCGCACAGATGCTCGCGAACATTGGACGCCCCTTGTTCACTGAATTGTCGGTGCGACTCTATGGCCAACCCAATGACCGCATCGCACCGGGTTCAGTGACGCACCTGGACGCGGCGAACTTCTTCGCCGATATCACCCGCGATTTCACCGAAGTCGCTTCGGTGCCCGAGACGAATTTCTCGCTCAATTCCGAACAAGTCGCCGAAGCACTGCGCGAAGAACTGGTACCATTTTTCCATCGGCATGAAGTCAAAGTGGTCATCGATCCGAACATGGCGTCGCGTGCCGCCGCCGGCGCGCAGCGGATAAGATTACGCGCAGCGACGAAGTTTTCAGCTCGGGATATTGCGCAACTGGTCCATCACGAGGGATACGTGCACATGCTCACCGCGCTTAACGGGCGCGAGCAACCGCACCTCGGTAGCCTAGCGCTAGGCTCGCCGCGCACCACCTGGACGCAGGAAGGGCTGGCAACGTTTTCGGAGCTGGTTAGCGCTTCCATCGATCTGCATCGCATGCGCCGCATCGCCTTGCGTACACACGCCGTACAAATGGGCTTGGACGGTGCGGACTTTCTGGAGATCTTCCGTTATTTTCTCGACGCTGGACAGGATGAATACGAAAGCTTCCAATCGACCGCACGCATCTTCCGCGGCGGTGATACGCGCGGCGGCGTGGTTTTTACCAAGGATGTGGTTTACCTGCAGGGTCTGCTACGCACCCATACTTTTTTGCGCAAGGCAGTGCAATCGAACAAATTTCACTACGCCGAGCACTTATTCGCCGGCCGCATGACACTGGGCGATATCGTCGCACTGGAACCGCTGTTCGCCAGCGGGGTAATCGTTCCGCCGGCATACGAACCACCTTGGTTGCAACAGCGCAGTTGCCTGGCCGCCTACCTCTGCTACTCGGTGTTCGCCAATCGGATCAATCTCGCTTCGGTGACGCTGGATGACTTCCACGATTTGGAAGATAGCGCTGTCGGTCGGTAAGCACAACTCAAAACCGTTGAGAATTGCTACGCGCCACGCCGACCTTCGAAACCCAAGACATCGCGCGGACTGACGACTTCGGCTCCCCAGGTCGTACCGGTGGGGATGTAAATCACATCTCCGGCGCGCAGCAACAATGACTCTCCTTCAATAATCAGTTTCAACTCACCCTGATAGAGCGCGCACACGCTCTCACCTTCGGCGGTCTTGTCCGGCAACACACTGCTCGGCGGATAACCCACAGAATCGGTCTTGAAGCCGCGTATGATGAGCTTGTGCAGCATGGCCTGCTTTGAAAGCATGTCGTCGGACTTCGGATTCCAATGTTCGAGCTTGAGCTTATCCATGGTTCGAAACGCAACCACGCAATTGCCGCCCTGGAAGCGCGCTTCATAGAGCGCCTTGTCCAAGCGCTGAATTAATTCCGCGGGCTGATACTCCTTCACCGGGATCAACGTTGCCACGCCGATATGCGCGGTCATCGTTTGCCCGATGTTGGTCTTCTCGTGCGGAATTTTCTGCGCCTCGATGCGCTTGCGCAGCGCATCGCCCATGCGGACGGCATTGCGGCTATCGCAGTCCGGCAACAGGATGGCAATGATGTTGCCATCGTAGCGTGCAGCCAGATCGCCGGGACGCCGACCCACTGCCGAGGCCAGTTTGGCGACACGATGCAGCAGCGCGTCGGACGCCTGTGCACCATAGGTTTCGGTGTAATGTGCAAACTCGTCTATACCACACATCATCAACGAAAGTGGTCTCTTGGCGCGCAGTTGCCGGCGCCACTCGGCATCAAGGTGTTCCTCGAAGGTTCGGCGGTTCGCGATACCCGTAACCGGACACAGCGGCGAAACGCGACTCAGCGTTTCCGACAGCGCATGTGCCTTGCTGCGCATCAACGCCAATTCATTTGCCGCTTCGCGCGCTTCATTCTCCGCTTGCTGGCGACGATTGATGTCTGTGCGCATGGTTTGATTGATGCGCTCGTACTCGCCACGCCGTGCCTCGACCTGCCCGCGTAGTTGTTGCGCCTCATCTTCCAAGTTAAGCAACCGGCTATTGGCTCGGAACAATGTCGTCGAGGTAAAAAACACCAACGCCAAGGCCACCAGCATGATAACCCCTACTGTCAGCGCCTCACCGCCACCTCGGATGAAAAGCGTCAGCGTCGGCAGTAGCGTCGCTGGCAGGGCAAAACTCCACACCGGCTCACGCGCACCGTTGAAGATTGGCACTGCGCATATGGAAATGACGGCCAGCCAAAGCGCAATGATGCTCGCCTGTTCTGTCTGCGCCTTGTGCATGGCAACGACCGCCAATCCACCGAATGCCAGCCCAATCACCACCGCACCGGTCAGTAGGGTGCGATTGGCGGCGGCCGGCGCGGCTGACTTGCGGCTAGTGGGACGAATACGGCTGACCGCAACCGCGCGCACGCTGGCAGCCGCAATCACCACCAGCAACCACACCAACAATGGAACGCTTCCCACGAGGTTCCTGCACAGGAACGCGGTTACCAATGCCGCAACGGCCAGAGCGATAGACTCCGTCGGCCATTGCCGTACAAAACTCCCGGTGGCTTCGAGCACCGACTCCCGATTTGCCGCCATAGTTCATCCCCCCGGATGGAATATGGCGCTAGTATAACCGCGCATTTGGCTTATTTACCCTAGCGGCGTTGCCTCGGCTTACTGGTTTACTGCCTCTTGCCGACAAATTGCTGCGCCGGACTAGGCCTTAAGCGCCCGGTTCGTATCCAAAATTGCTGGCCGCGTTGTCAGGCTTAGAGGCTGTGAGCGCACATCAAACAGCTTAAGGAAAATGCAGCATCCACCGCCATCTTCAACAACGGGACGCCTAAAGACCCACTGGTAGCCCATGATCTATTCGACTGTCTTCACGTGCCGGAAGCGGCATACTGGGGGTGAGCGTTTCCGGAATGCCCCATTGCTCGAACAACCGACGTTGAATTAGCTTCACCCGGGCGAGATTTTTTCGCGAGGCCCAAGATAATCGATGCGAATGCGATCACGAGCCGCAATCAGTTCGAATAAAATCAATTTGAACCAAAGCTCGGTAACATGTGCTGGACAAAAAAATAGCAACTCGTCATGACGCAGTGGAGTGCTCAGCGTTTTCTGCGCGCCCAGCAGGGATGGAAAATCCAAATACTCCACATGGGTCAACCGCTCTTTAGATGGCGGTGAATACCTTCTTACAGTGAATGCGATGACGTTGCAGGTTAAATCGACAAACCTCGAATGCGGTTTCATTGGAGAACCGCGTACTGCGACAACATCTCGCACTCGCCGCAGGATTATAGGTGACCACATCGGCGGCCTTGACTGTCCAAATGCTCGCACGCATTACGCACCATTGCCGATACTTGAAAAAAAACTGATCAAAACCAACACGGAACTTAAACATCCAATATAGTGGTAAAAGCCAGAGGGAAAATTTCTTGCTTCTCTACTCGCGCACCGTACGCGCAATCGCATCCAGGCTCACCACCGATTCATTACCCAACACTTCGGCGCTATGAATGGTTCCAGCCGGAACGCGCAGCCACTGGCCGGGCCCCAAATCGAAAGCAACACCAGCAATTGTGATGCGAAAGGTTCCACTCAGTACCGCGTCAATTTTCTCAACTGCGTGCGTGTGACTAGGAAAAACCGTTCCTGGCGCATATTCGTAGCAAAAGACATCAAATCCACGTTGCTGCAACTTCCGTCGCATCGCCTCGGCAGTGAGTGGCCCATCCCGATCGAGATCCCAGCTCCCCGATTCAGCGATCATCGCCAGCGCACATCCGTAGAGGAGGGCTGCGCCGGATTGAATAGCCGGACATCCGAATACTTGAAAAATGGGATGAGCACCATGCCAGCAATGAAACCGCCGATATGTGCGAAAAAAGCCACGCCGCCACCAGCGCCACGCGCCGCGCCAGAACTTAGAATTTGAAACACAAACCAAAGCCCGAGCACCAGAACGGCAGGCAAGCGCATCATCTGCGTCATGACGCCAAGTGGCACCAGCGTCAGCACTCGAGCATGCGGATACAGCAACAGGTAGGCACCGAGCACGCCAGAGATTGCGCCGCTGGCGCCGATCATCGGCACTTCCGAATTCGGATTGATCAATGCCTGTCCCAGTGCCGCGGCCCACCCCACAGATCAAGTAGAAGAACACAAAGCGCGCATGCCCCATCGCATCCTCGACGTTGTTACCGAAAATCCACAGGTAGAGCATATTGCCCACCAAGTGCATCAAGCCCCCATGCAGAAACATGGAGGTGAAAATCGTCGCCTCCGGTGGTATCCATGCAAGCTCCGACGGCAGATGCATGTGGTCCAACAACACGGCGGGTATGACTCCAAGGCTGAATATCACGCGTTCACCGCCCTCGCGACCAAGCGACATCTGCCACAGAAACGTCATCACACACATGGCGATCAGAACAACGGTAACTATAGGTTTGATGCGGGTCGGATTATCATCATGCAGCGGAATCATGGAGCCCCTGCCTTTGGTTTTGTAATCGTGCAGCAAGTTTAACCGCGTGTTACGGTCGGCTGCCAGACTGATGAGACGCTATCAGGGATCCCGCGCGTTAGTAACGCGAGCGCGATGAGGTTGTCGCCTTCCCCGCGTACGTGGGAAGATTTATACGGGGGTGTTGCCGAACGCGCTGAATGCTCTAGCCGCGCAAGCGGTATACGACACCGCGCGGGCAACGAACCATGTCGAATTCGGACGAATAACTGGCCATTGGCTCCGAACCGCCGAGGAACAGGAAGCCGCGCGGCTTCAGCACCTTGGCGATGCGAGCAAGAATATCGCGCTTATTATCGTTGGAGAAATAAATCAATACATTACGGCAGAACACCACGTCAAACGGCCCCAGCATGGAGAAGCTCTGCTGCAGGTTCACTTCGCGAAACTCCACGCGCGCGCGCACATCATCGCGCACCCGCATGCGCTCACCCACCTTGGTAAAAAACTTGTTGCGACGTTCCATCGACAGGCCGCGATTGATTTCCAGCTCATCGTAGCCACCGTCGCGCGCCTGGCGAATGACACTCGGTGAAATGTCAGTCGCGAGCACGCTCACGCCCGCCGACAAAGTTCCTGGTCTAGCTTGCTGATACTCCGACACCACCATGCTGATGGAATACGCTTCCTGTCCGGTGGATGATGCCGCCGACCAGATGCGAATGGGCTGTCCACGTGAGCCTCCCAATTCCGGGAATATCATGTCGCGCAAGATCTCAAATGGATACTCATCGCGGAACCACAGCGTTTCGTTAGTGGTCATGGCATCGACCACGCGCACTTTCAAATTCGGCGAAGCGCTGCGTTCCAACATGTTGAGCAAATCGCCCAATGTCGGAGTCGCCACCTCATCCATGATCCGACTCAAACGGCTGCGAATGAGATAGCCCTTGTTGGCGCCCAGCGTAATGCCGCTGGCCGCTTCCAGGTAACGACAGAAGCGCTCGTAATCCTGTGGCGATATTTCACCACGCGGAGCGCCGGTTGCCGTATTGTTCCCAGTTGTGGCTAAAGCCATTGCCCTGTCTCTTGTTGCTTATTTTGTGTTAAACGCGGCTAGAATTACGCGGCGCGCTTGGACTGCATCGCCGCCAAGCGTTCGGCGACCATTTTCGCCAAGTCATCCGGATCGAACTTCGGGATCAGCTTATCGGCCTTGACGCGCTTGGCCATGTGTTCATTGAAGGTGCCGCTTAGCGAAGTATGCAAGCACACGAACATGTTTTGCATTTGCGGATGACTCTTGATATTGGTAGCCAAGGTGTAGCCATCCATCTCCGGCATTTCAACGTCGGAGATAACCATAGCAATCTTTTGGTCCATGGGGGTCTCATCCTTGGCGGCCTCGGCTAACAACAACTCCCAGGCTTGACGGCCGTTTTCGGCCACCACGTATGGAACGCCCGTCTGCTCCAGCACGCGCATGATTTGCTTGCGCGCCATGGCCGAATCGTCGGCGATGAAAATCTTGGCCGCGCATTCAGTGCCAACTTTCGCCACCGCAGCGGCGACGTTTTGTGAGACATCCTGTTTCAGGCCGATGACTTCGCTCAATACCTTTTCGACATCGATGATTTCGACCAGCTCATTGTCGATTTGGGTTACGGCAGTGAGATAGTTGTTCTGGCCAATGCCGCTCGGAGGTGGCTTCACGTCATCCCAATTCTTGTTGACGATGCGATCGACCTTGCCAACCATGAAGCCCAGCACCAAACGGTTGTACTCGGCGACGATGACAAAAGTTTCGTTCAAATTCGTTAGCGGGCGGCGGCCGATGGCGGCGCTGAGGTCCATGACGGTGATGGTCTGGCCGCGCATGTTGGCGACGCCGGAGATCACCGGATGTGAATGCGGCATGCGGGTGAGCGGCGGACACTTGATGACTTCACGCACCTTGAACACATTGATGCCAAAGCGCTGGTTCGTGCTGAGCTTGAACAGCAGCAGTTCAAACTTGTTTCGCCCCACAAGTTGCGTCAAGCGGTTGACGCCATCCATTACACTGCCCATAGACTTCGCTCCCCCGTAAATTCCGGAATCCAAGAATGACGCTGGAAACAGGCGTCACGGGTAAATATCGTCCCCCGTCGGACAAATCTTTAGACTTATTCAGTTCGAGCAGTGAGTCCGCGGCTTAAAAAGGAAGCCAAGACCAGGAAAACGCTTCATGTTTTCTCACCGCCGGACCCAAACCGAGCGAGGCACAGTACTTGCTTTGCCCCTGGTATGAAGCGTTTTATCGGCACTCGCACACCCCAAAATCGGTTTGCCATGGCGGCGGTCCTGGCAGCGCTATTCAGCTCCGGTACCACGGCTGAGGGACTGCAGTCGCCGGAATCCATCCGCCAGGCGGCACAGGAAATCGCCGAGCAGTCAGTGGGTAACGAGCTTGAAGCAACCAGCGCGACCACGGCTTCAGTGAACGTCGGGCAAGTTGACCCCAGGTTGCACTTGCCAGCCTGCTCTGAAGCATTGGAGGGCTTCCTTCCCAGCAATGTGCCGGCACGCACCAATCTCACCGTCGGCGTTCGCTGCAATGGCAGCTCGCCCTGGACGGTCTACGTTCCCGTACAGGTTTCCGTGATGCGCCCGGTCGTCGTGCTCGCAAGGCCGGTGCCACGCGGCACGGTGCTCAGCGCCGAGGACATTAGAATGGACAGCCGCAACGTGGGCACGTCGGCCGGCTATTTTGATGACTCCGCCAGCGTTATCGGTAAGGTGCTTATCCGGTCCGGTAACGCCGGGCAAGTTATCAACCCAACGCAGCTCACCAGCAGCACGGCGATCAAGCGCGGCCAGCAAGTCACATTAAGCGCCGGCAGCGGCGCCGTGGCGGTAAAGATGTCTGGCACCGCCATGGCTGACGCCGCCGTGGGCGACCGGCTCAAGGTCAAAAATAACACGTCGGCCAGAGTGGTCGAGGGCGTCGTGCAACCGGATGGTTCAGTGGCCGTGGACCTGTAATCCGTCCCAATTTAGCCACCGAGTACGTGAACAAATGACAGTTTTTTGTGCTTGGCCTAAAGTTGCAGCCGGATCGGCCGCTAGGGCAAGTACACAATAAAGGAGTAGGCAACATGGTTGCAGAAGTGAAAGGTACAACGAGCGGCGTGGTCAATCCGGCCAACCAGCGGCCGGCCACGCAAGAGGTCAATGCGGTCAAGCCACCGGTTCAAACCGGTCAGGCCGGCGGCGAGCAAGTGCACATTACGTCCAAAGCGACGGAATTGCAGGACCTTGAAAAACACGTCAAGGCGGCCCCGGACGTCGATGTCGAGCGGGTCAACCGCATTCGCGACGCGATCTCCGATGGCAGCTACAAGATCGACAACGACAAGCTGGCGCAGAACATTCTGCGTCAGGAAATGATGATGATGGCTCCGACCAAAGGAGTTGAGAAGAAATGACGTCCGCCAAAGACCGTTTGCTGGAGCTGACCGGCGCCCATATTCGCTTGCTCACCGAACTGGAGCAGGTGTTGGACGCTGAAGCGGCTGCATTGGGCAAACGGCAATTGGCAGAACTGCAGTCAGCCACGGATCGCAAGAGCGAACTGCTCACGCAGATCGAAACCATGACCAAGGAATTCACTGCGCTCTGCCAGCAAGTCGGCGTACAACCCCACAAGGGCGGCCTTACCGGCGCCAATGTCACCGCAGTGATGTCTGAAGCATGGTTACGCATGTGCCGCCTGCTGGAACAGTGCGACAAGAAGAATCGCAGCAACGGCATCGCCATCAATGCCAGCCGCAATTTCGCGGAGAATCTCTTGTCGCTGTTGCGCGGTCAGGCACCGAGCCAAACCTATGGCCGCACTGGTGCGGTGTACGGCTCTGCCGGCGCCAAAGCACTCGGCAGCGCATAGCACTTCCAAGCGGCGCCTGGGGGAGCGTCACGATGTCTTTGTGGCCATTCAAGCGCGCTGTTGCCACGATACCCCCCGAGGAAGAACCCGAGCCGTCCACTTCTTTCACCCAGCCGGACAAGATTGAACACCGCTCGCAGATCGCGCGCGTGCTCGATCAGCTAATCGAAAACCGTTGCGTGCTGGCAGTGAGCTTCACCGGTGTTGACGACAACTACTCCAGCGCTGTTATTGAAGTGGTGCGCAATGATGACTACTTGGTCATCGATGAACTGGCGCCGCGCGCGGTCAATCAGCATGTGACGGTTGGCCAGGAAGTGACCATTCGCGCGCGCATGAACAATGTGACTGTTCGCTTCACCAGCACCGTTAGCGGTATCGGCAATGAGGATGGGCTGGCCTATTACCGCCTGCCGTTTCCGGCCAGCCTTGACTACGTGCAAAGGCGCGAGCATTACCGCGCCGGTGTGCCACTGGAGAAGAAAATCCCGGTGCAGCTCGCGCTCACCGACGGCACGCTGCATAACGCCGAATTGCGCGATGTTTCCCTTGGCGGTTTCAGCGCACGCCTGATCGGCGCACTGCCCAACGGATTCACGCCCGGCAACACTATCAAGCACCTTATCATCGTCCTGCCAGGCGCATCGCAAATTCATGGCAGCGGGCAGATTTGCTATGCAGAGTTGGCTGCAAGTTCGCGGGTATCGCGCTGCGGTGTACGCTTCCTGCGCATCGACCGCGTCGATCAGAACACCCTCGCGCAGTTCATTGCCCAACTCGACCGCGAAATGAAGCGCAAGCATCTGCGCTAAGAGTTCCGTTCCGCTCACTTGCGCACCGCGATACATTCGCTCGCTCGCGCGCCGTTTCCGTGCACGCGTCCCGTCGTCCCCGCGAAGGCGGGGACCCAGTAAAAATGCATTCCTTAGATCAACCCAAACATCGGCGATGTACTATCACCGCAGCCGCCCAAAATACCTCGTTAATCCGGAAAGTTGCAGGATAATTCACCACACTGATATTGGCGCAGTTCGCCATCGCGGTTAGACTATGCTTTCACTTCGTGGGGACGTAGCTCAGCTGGGAGAGCGTCGCGTTCGCAATGCGAAGGTCGGGGGTTCGATCCCCCCCGTCTCCACCAAATTTTCCAGTCGTGCCGTTTTTCAGCGTAAAGCACCGAGGAAGAGGTCGTTGTCGTTTATCTTCGGCACGGGGCTGGTTGAACCATAAACGACGACGCTCCCTTTTCCGCATTCCAAACTTTCTTTGAATCTGTAAGCGATATGTAAGCGGCGAACGCCGGCTTGGCTCAACTTCTGCAGCCCAATTGAACGTCTGTGGGGCGAAGAGCACCGCCTATATAGAAACTGACTGGAGAAGCAGCCATAAAAACCACCCTGGCGCGCGAAGACTTTATTACACTGCGTCCGCTTCCAGCGCAGCGTGCGTTGATTGATCACGCCGCGGCGATGCTCGGCAAGAGCGTTTCGGATTTTATCCTCGAAGCGGCCAGCGAACGTGCGCGCGCCGTCGCATGTGAGCAGGTGTTCCTGTGTCTTGATACCAAGCGCTTCCGGCAGTTTGCGGCCCGGTCTAATGCGCGCTCGCACGCTCTTGAAGAGGCGTCGCCAACATTTATTGCGAAGGTTGGTTAGTGCGCGAAGTTGAAATGCACGGTCGTTGAAGTTTTCCCCCGCTGTCGTAAATCAACTAGAGCACTGCTCTCGTGGGCTAGGCTCATCATTTTACAATCGCCAATTTCGGGAAATTGGAGATGGTGCCAGAGTGAATTATTTCGGTGCATCGGTACCCGCGCACCGATTTAATTCACGCCGGCACCAATTTGAATTCGAAGTCAGCACAAAAAAACACACCGCCCGAAGGCGGTGTGTATTATTAAAATTTGAACTTGAACTGCAGAACCAATTACCACCAACCATTCACAGCTCCGCTGGTTGATATTTCAGCGCTGGGCGCACCCACTGTGCCAGTCAGGTTCTTCGCGGCTACCTTGTAGGTGTGCGTTCCGCTCACGCCCCGGTCGACCCAGAAATAGCCACCGCGGGTTGACATGTCCACCGGCACGCCATCCTTATAGACCACGTACTCGAATACATCGGCGTTGGAACTCTTGTTCCATTGCACGAGGTAGTTATCGAGGAACTTAGTCAAGGTGACACCTGTAACCGTAGCCGGAGTGCTAGCCGATGGGCTTAGCGCAATGTTGTTGCTCAATGTAACACCGCCAGTGGTGCCACCTGTCAGTGAATTGGCAATGTACTTGTTGTTGCTAACGCTTACTTGCGGTGATGCGGTGAAAAAGAACGCCACCGGCTTGCTGCTGCTACCTGCAATGGTTCGCCCGATGATGGTGTTGCTGTCGGCAACAAGATTGACCATGTATTGGTCCACCGAGTCGCTACCGATAAACACGCCCATCAGATCGCCTGACAGACTGTTAGCCACCATGATCGTATTTCCGGTAAACGAATTGTTACCGCTACCGTAGCGATCGCGAATGCCATAGACATTGTTCTCTACGTACGCACCCGAGGTGGCGAGCGTGTTGTATTGAACGTCGATGACATTGTTGAACACTTTATTACCCGCCGCGCCGGTAGACGTACCGTCTTCCCAACCGTCGACATTAATGCCGCGCCCGTCGTCACTGACAATTTGGTTATCGTGGATATCGACATTGTGTGCCTTGGCCAACAAGATGCCATAAGGCGCCTTGCTTCCAGGGCTGCGCTGCTGCTGAATGAGATTGCCCGATACATCCGATCTGGCCGTATCCGAAACCGTCCCATCCGTGAGGGCTAACTGCATACCACGATGGCCGCCCACCAAGATATTGTTGGTGATCACCATTCCTCCCTTACTGCGCGCATTGATGCCGATGGGATCGGCACCCGCTCCGTCGATTGCGTCAGTTCCACCTTTCAATTCAATAAAGCAGTGGTCAATGGTAGTACCGTTGAGCGCATAGCCCTGACCGTTTTCTACACCGTCAGACTGCCAACCGGTTGTACGGATAACCAGATTCTTCAGCGTGAACTTGCCCGGGGTCGAAGTCGCTCCCGTTAAGTAAACGGCTGGAGATCCGGAACTGTTGCCAGCACCTTGCAGAATAGTGCCATTGCGGATCGTTATGTTGTCGGCGAACACCGCTGTTTCGATGCCGCGAACTGAACCCGAACCACTGTTGTTATAAACGATGGTGTAACCGTTGAGATCCAGCGTGATATTGCTTGCAGTAATCTTGACCGCCTGTCCGCTGGTCGTGAGATTGCCACCCAACACATAGACCTTGCCAGCCTGACTCAGTGTGGCCGACGTACTGCCGCCGGGAATAACAATGTCACCAGTGGCTGTTCCTGGTGCAGTCCCGCCACCAGTGGAACCACCTCCGGTCGATCCACCACCCGTTGAGCCACCGCCAGTAGAACCGCCTCCTGTAGAGCCTCCGCCAGTGGAGCCGCCTCCAGTGGCGCCGCCTCCAGTGGCGCCGCCGCCGGTCGATCCACCACCCATTGAGCCACCGCCAGTAGAACCGCTTCCCGTAGTTCCTCCACCGGTTGAGCCACCAGTACCCGTCGAAGCAACAAATTCGGCCTTCACCAGCTTGGTATTGCTCATGGTCACCTTACAGGTCGCCGCAGATCCCGTGCAGGCACCAGACCATTTCGAAAATGCATACCCGGCTACTGGCGTAGCGGTCAGCGTGACGCCAGTGCCACCTGAGAAGCTCTTGCTGCACTCTCCGGCTACCCAACTAATGCCGCTGTAGGTACCACACCAAATCTTGGCGGGGTTCGATTCGACATGCCCGCCGGTTGCACTGGACACATTGAGCCAATAGGTTGCCGCTGAAGCCGGCATAGAACTCAACATACCAACTGCCAGTACAACAGGGGCACAAACTATCTTCGGTATCTTCAAGTCGCTAATTTTCATCAACCGTGTTCCTCTTCATCTCGTTGGCGAATTCTATTTTTTTGAATGTCTTACTCACTTGGTGCCCCATGGAATCATGGAATTACAGAAAGGGTTCGTGACTCAAATCACACCCAACCGCGTCAAAATTGCGTCACGACTGAAGTGTGCGCACACGCTTGTTTTGTCACTAATTTCGACCGAAACCGTCGCCTCAGACGGTAGTCCGTCAGCACCTTAGGACAAGTTTGCAAGCACCAAGCCAATCGAACATCGGTTCAACGAGATTCGAAGACAGTGGTGTGCGAATTGCTTGATGAAGAGATATGGCCTTATTTGTGGCCGGTTTCGTCGCCAGTGAGCGACGCCATAGCACGATATGCGCGGGAGGTTTTTGCCGTGAGCACGCTAGCAATTGATCCAGTTCTGGCTGCGCACACGCGCGCCGCGATTCGTCACGCGATTGAAGAGTCGGACGGCCCAATCCCTCCCATCTTCGTCGTCCAATTTTTGCTCAACGATTGGCAGCGCTACCTGTGCGCAATGCGCGACACGCACGGTGAGGACAGTGTCGAGATGAGTGATGCTCTGGAAGCTACGACTGATCTGCTGTGGAGTGTGATGCCCATGCTTTCAGAAGCGGAGAAGACGGCACTGCGCACCACGCTTCCCGGGCTGGTGAAAAGCGTAAAGCGAGGCATGGCGGCCATCGATCTGCCGGAAGAAGAACAGTCAGCATTCTTGCAACAACTGCGTGAGTGGCATGCACAGCTGTTGTCCGGCAAGGGTGGCTATGAGGCCATCACTGCCACCTTCGATCCGACGCGCGCGCAAAGCTCAGATGACACCATTCAACTACGCGCACACGATTTGAAATGCCGCGAACTGATGGACATGCTCGACAACGCCGCGGTTGAGCACATCGACATGGACAGCGCGCACCCGAATCGCTGGTCCGCGCGTTGAAGCAGGCCGGTGCAGTGTATCGTTCCACGTAAGGATGATTGCCGCTCGAAATTAATTTCTTTGTGATCTCCTTCACCCTAACCGTCCGGGGGCGAGGGTTAGCGGAGGGGAGAACATTCTTCGTGCGGATTGTGACGCCGGAACTCAGGCGGTCAGGGATGAAAATATCGATTCGAGTTCGAACACTACTCAGGTCGCCGCCTCTTTAGTCGCCTCGAGGCCACTGCCTACTTCCAGCGCCTCGAACCAATCCAGAAAGCGTTTGACATCATCGCCACGGAAAATGCGCCCATGTTGAGGCGCCATCATGTCGATGTCGAGTTTGCGTACCCGTCGTATCCAATCGAGTTTGGCTTCATTCGATGGCATCCATCGCTGATGAAACAGCTTCATATGTCGCGTATGCGCAGTAAAATCCTCGACAAACATTGGCGCATCGGCCGGTTCGAGCGCCGCACCGATGTCGCCACTCATAAGAATGCGCGCGCGCGGATCGTAAACATGAAAGTTTCCGGAAGAATGCAGGTAGTGAGCTGGGATAAATTGCAGCTCGAAATCGCCAGCGGAGATGCGGCCACCTTCGTCAGGAATGGCTGCATAGGTAATTCTGTTACAACCGAAATGCCGCAGGAATCCCTCCCAAAGCCAAGGTGCATGCAAACGCGCGCCGGTCAATGCCTGATCCCACTGCCCCAGCGAGGATATGATGTCGGGATCCTGGTGTGAAGCAAAAAGGTCGGTAATCCTTTCCACTGGAACATAGCGCAGTGTGGCAGCGAGCATGGCTGAAAAGAGCTCGATTCCACCGGGCTCGAGCAGAGCGGCGTTCGTTGCCACATATCAAGTATTGATTGGTGTCGATGATGCGAGCGGGTTTGGCCGGATCACGCCCAAATACGACCCACTTGTACCCCTCATCAAAAAGAATTTGATCCTTCATTTTCTTGTCAACCTTTCTCGTCGGCAATGAAGCGCGAAGCCAAGCCTGTCTCAAAATATTTGTTGACATTGCTTCGCAATGTCATTGATCCCTGGCGCAGCACTTTCAACTGAATCCGTCACGGTTACCAGACTGCTGTTCCGATATTCATCGACGCGTCTGCTTCCACGCGTGCGCGCATGGCCATGGCGTGTGCTGCGCGCATTTTTGTGCGGATTTCTCAAGCAGTGCATCAAGACTGCGTGCGCTCCGGCGCAACTGGAGCAAGTGAACCTCTCGCACTTCCCCAACTGCTGCACTTTCACTGGCGCTATTGACTCAGAATGTCGAGCGTGTGATGCCAGTTCGGCTGCCTTTCTGAACTGCGCGCAAGCATCGTACCGCGTTGCTTCTTGTGACCAGCCACGCAGCCGCCTGAGAGATAGTCAGGCCGCCGTTACCTGTTCAATGCCGACCGGTGTCGCGCCCATTTCCTCACCGAACGCAGTGGATAAGGTTTAAAGCCAAATGCCTGTTCGCTGGCACGTGCGGAAACGCCATGGCATTCTTGCGGCCAAGGTAATTTCACGGGCAATAGCGACCACTGGCCGCAGCGTCGAAGCGATGGTCGCTGCGATAACGAAAAGCGGAAGCGAATTTTCTTTCGTTGTACCGGCCTGCATCTCTTAAGCCCAGTCCCTTTTCTCAAGTGAATGGCCATAACTCCCCTTTTTAGGATTGCAGCAATAGCGGCTAACTGCCTTGATAGTGATCAATACGGATGGTCCGTTTTGGATGGTGCACCGCAAAAGTATGATTATTTCCATCTAAATGCGAGTGCTAACGGTTCGGTTCTAATGCACGCGGGAAGTACATCAAGCCCGGTCGACGTAGCTTGGCGCGATAAAGTTGCGCTGGGCGACGACTGGTTTCGCGTAGCGTTCATCAGTTGCTTCGAGCAGATCAAGCTGGCAAGAATGCGCGCGTACGAAAGGCCTTCTTCTCCAGACTGCGATCAAGAACAATTTCGAACACACGCTGCAACTCGGTCAAGGTAAATACTGCGGTAGTAAGTGCAATGGCAGCGATGTGTACTCCGACTTGCCACGCACACGCGCCAGCGCTGCGTTGAACAGCGCATCGTGATCGAAGGCGAGACTAACGCGGTGGCGCTCACCGCGCACCGGTATCCACTGCGCATCAGCAGCGTTGCCTGCAGCTTCGAGCTTAATGCTGTCGCTTGCGAGCATGGCCAGATAGAGGTGCGCGTCGCTGACCAGCCGCGTGCGGATCGCGGACCGCATTTCCCCAACTACCCACCTGCTCCAGATAGGGAGTGCGCACGCCGGTTTTCTTCTCTTGCAGTGTGCGTGCGCAGGCTTCCAGCGTTGAATCGATCTTTACATCGACGAAACCACCCGGTAAGGCCCACATACCGGGAAACGGCTCGCCGACTTCCTTCGGCGCTTGACCAGCAGTACCTGCAGCAGACCCTCGCGCACGGTAAATACGACCACATCCACCGTGGTCAGCGGACGCGGAAAATCCAGTTTGCGTGCGTTTCGGATGGCCATATTCGGAACCCGCCTGCCCAATTCACTTTAAAGAACTGCCAACCAGTATACCTTGACAGGTGGGTCTATGCCACCTATTATAAGTGGTATAGACCCACTTTTCATTCGTGAGTCGATACAACACCCCGCAAAGGAGTACTTATGTTTGGGCATACGTTCGTCAAAACCGACCCCACCACCCACCTCATGCAGGTGCGGCGCGGCGCGTCGTCAAGCAGGCACGGGGCAGTCGTTCTTATTTCGCCCCGACTTCTTCACTCGGTTGCCGTGCCCGTTGGCAGCCAATTTTTTTTTTTTTTTTTTTCCCCCCCCCCCCCCCCCCCCCCCCCCCCCCCCCCCCCCCCCCCCCCCCCCCCCCCCCCCCCCCCCCCCCCCCCCCCCCCCCCCCCCCCCCCCCCCCCCCCCCCCCTATTTCGCCCCGACTTCTTCACTGGTTGCCGTGCCCGTTGGCAGCCAGGTGCTGCCCTTCATCTTCGAGCAGATCACCGCCGACTTTCAGTCGGTGACGGTGCAGGGCAACCTCTCCTATCGCATCGCCAACCCGGAACACCTCGCCAGGATGCTCAATTTCACCCTGCGCGCCGACGGACGCGGCTATGCGTCCGAGGATCCACAGAACCTGCGCGCACGTGTTGAAGGCATCGTTGAAGTCATGGTGCAGCAGGCTGTAAGCATGCTGCCGTTGACGCAGGTGTTGCGCTCTGCTGAACCCATGGCGCGCACGATTGAAGAAGCGCTGCGCTCGCAGGCCGATGTCGTCGCCTTGGGCCTTGAAATTCAGTCGCTGTCTATCTCGGCGATCAAACCCAAGGTAGAGACGGCACGCGCGCTGGAAGCGGAAGTGCGTGAGCAAATACTCAAGGCCGCGGACGAGGCAATTTATGCGCGTCGCAATGCAGCGGTCGAAAACGAACGCGCCATCAAGGAGAGCGAGCTCGACACCGAAGTGGCGGTAGAACTCAAGCAGCGCACCATTCGCGAGACCAAGATGGAAGCGGATGCGGCCATTCGTCGCAAGGAACTCGACCTCGAAGCCGCTGACCTGGAGTCACGCATTGTCATGGAAGGCAGGCGCAAGGAATTTGTCGGGCTTGAAGCGGACAACACCCGCACCAGCGCGGAAGCGGAAGCGTTCCGTGTTCAGGCGGTGATGAAGGCTTTGGAAACCGCAGATCCGCGTGTGGTGCAGGCGCTGGCGTCAGTGGGCATGGCGCCAGGCCAGCTGATTGCGATGGCGTTCGGTGGTATAGCGGAGAAAGCGGAGAAAATCGGCCAACTCAACGTTTCACCGGAATTGTTGCAGTCCCTGATGAGCAACACGGCACTTACAAAGTCATAGGCAAAGGAGCGGAAGGTGTCGGCTTACAGCCAGCGCAAGGTCGTATTGGTCACGCGCAAGACGCGTCTGGAAGAGCTGATTGCGCGCTATCACTCGCGCGAACAGGCGCGATTCTACCTGGAGCACTTGGGTGCTGACTTTTTGGACTACGAGCGCGAGCATAACACCTACAGTGAAGCGCGGCAGGCGGCAAGAACTGTGCTGTCGCGCTTCACCCGCCATCAGGCGATTGATCGGCAGTTTCTACCGAACTTTATTTTCGGTCCAGATGACATTGTCGTCGCACTGGGTCAGGACGGATTGGTGGCGAACACCATGAAGTATCTGGATGGTCAGCCGCTCATCGGCGTGAATCCCGATCCGAAGCGCTACGACGGTATCCTGTTGCCATTCAAGAGTTCTGATCTCACGGCAGTGCTAAGCGATGTGGCGCAACATCGCCGCAGCGCCAGGACTGTCACCATGGCCAAGGCTACGCTTTCGGATCAGCAGGTGTTGTACGCAGTCAACGACTTTTTCGTCGGCGCGCGCACGCATGTGTCGGCACGCTATGAAATCGCGCTTGCCGACGTCACTGAACGACATTCATCAAGCGGCGTGATTATCTCAACTGGTTTGGGTTCCACAGCGTGGATGAAGAGTATTGTGCTGGGCGCGCAGGCCATTACCCAATCAATGCAACTGCGAAGCGATGCAAAGGAACCGGCGCATGCGACACCTCAGTATCGTCCACTGCCATGGGATACGCCGCAATTGGTGTTTGCGGTGCGCGAACCTTTTCCCAGTGTGGCAACCCAAACTAATCTCTGCTCTCGCACCATCGACACCGAAAAGACATTGCGCATACGCTCATTGATGCCGGAGAACGGCGTTATCTTCAGCGACGGACTGAAGCGGATTATTCGCAGTTTAATCCTGGGGCACTGAAGCACGCATCAATCGCCGAGCGATGCGGGCTGCTTATTCAGTGAAGACAGAACGCCTCAGCCAAGGTTGATCTATACTTGGCGCTCGGCGAATCACGTTTCAATCATGAAAAATTGGTTCATTGCAGTATCTACATCAGCGCCGATGATCGGTAATGCATACGCCGATCGCGAACTGATTTTCAACTCTTTCGAAGCCGCAAAGTCCGGCCGCACCACCGAGGTCGAATCCTATCAAGCCGTGCAACGAGGCGCGAACGCACGCCCGCAACCGTCTTGGCAATACCGCCCTTATGATTGCCGCCATGAATACGCAACGTAACCGACACCGCTGTGCTGCTGGTTGAAAAAGGCAGCTTAATGTCAACCTCGCCAATCTGCGAGGGATGTATCCGCTAATAGCCGCGGCATACAACAATGAGGCGAAATTGGTTCGCGTACTGCTTGATCGCGGCGCGACACCAACTCAGGTTGATAACCTGGCAAGAGCGCCATGTGCTGGCGCGCCGCCGCAGAAGGCAACATTGAAATTGTTCAGATGCCGTTTCTCCTGGATGCCAATGTCCAACCAGATGAACGTTATTCAAACCAGCTGACGGCGTTGATGTGGGCCGCGGGGTATGGCAAGCAGGATGTCGTCGCGCGACTAATCAAGAAGGGAGCAAGCATCGACATGCAGGATGATCGCGGGCAAACCGCGCTAATGATGGCAGCAGCAGGCGGATTTTCCGACACGGTGAAAACATTGTTGTCAGCCGGTGCTGATAGCCGAATCGCTGACAAAAGTGGCCAGACGGCATTGGCGGTTGCTGAAGCTGCTGGGAAAACGGAAGTAGTTTCGATTCTAAAGTCGGCGCAATCCAATCCTTAAGAAATGTTCTTAGCCAAATCTGTCTCCCACCTCTTGCGTTGCAGCAATCCAGGTTTATTCGATTTACTTTCGACTAACACTTATTAGGTATTTCGATTGGCAATCTGCTGCAATGTTGGCGAATCGCGTCCAATTGCACTTTGAAATTTCATGACTCGCAATACTGGCGGAATCCAGGCAACCCGTAGCCTTCGATTGTGCTACATTTAAATTGTCATTTCTAAAGCGATACGATACAGGGAGGTTGCGCAGCACCCATCAATTACCATCGAAGTTAATAAGGGGACCACCATGAGCAGAAAAAACCCAAGAAAGGTTTGCGCAGGGAGGTATGCGTTGTGCGGTCTTTCGTTGATTGCCAGCGCAGGGGTGGCAGCTGATGTAACGCAGGACATGTTGGATAAGGCCGCAACGGACAGCAACAACTGGCTGCACACGCAAGGCAACTACTCGCAGACTCGTTTTTATCCCGCCGATCAAGTCAACAAAGACAATGTCGCAAACTTGCGGCCGGCATTTATCTTCCAAACCGAAGTGCTCGAATCAATGGAAACGTCGCCTATTGTAGTCGACGGCACCATGTACTTGACCACTTCCTACAATCACGTTTATGCGATTGACGCCGCGACGGGGGCGGAGAAGTGGCATTACAAGCATAAGATGGGGCCGGTGACGACGTACTGCTGCGGACCGAACAATCGCGGTGTCGCGATTAGCGGCGGCATGGTTTACATGGGCACACTGGATGCGAAGTTAGTTGCGCTCGACGCTGCGACCGGCGAGTTGAAGTGGGAGCAACAAATTGCCGACCCAGAACTTGGCTATAGCGAAACCATGGCACCCACTGTCGTAAAAGACAAGGTGTTAATTGGAACCAACGGTGGTGAGTACGGCATTCGCGGTTTCGTCAAAGCGTACGACAAAAACTCCGGCAAGTTGCTGTGGACGTTCGACACCATCCCCGAAAATTCCGTCGGCGTATGGGCTACTCATGATGCGACTGGCCGCGATATGTTGCGAAACATAGAAGCCGAGAAAGCGGCGCTGGCGAAGAATGGCGATCCGTACAAGACATTGGGCGGCGGCGTGTGGGTCAATCCGTCTATCGACCTGGAAACCAATCGCGCCTACTTTGTGGTTGGCAATCCCTCACCGGACCTCGACGGCGCATTGCGTCCCGGTGACAACCTTTACACCGATTCGATGGTATCCATCGATCTCGATAGCGGCAAGTATGCCTGCCACTTCCAGTACATCGCCCACGACGTGTGGGATCTTGACGCGGTCAGCCCAACGATCTTGACAGAGGTCGCCGACAAGGACGGCAAGATGGTCAAAGGCGTACTGCACGGTGGCAAGACCGGCCATGTATATGTGCATCGCGCTGATGACTGCAGCCTGATTCGTTTCTCGGAAGCCATGGTGCCGCAGGAAAATATGTGGGTACTGCCGACGAAGGACGGTGCACGCATGCTGCCTGGCGCCAATGGAGGTGTCGAGTGGTCGCCGATGGCTATCAATCCGAAGCTTGGATTGGCCTATGCGGTTAATCTCCACCAGCCAATGACCTATCACGTCGAGAGTACACCGTATCCAGAGTGGCAAGCTCTGGCTCGGTGGCGCGTTCAAAGAAGTGATCCCCGGTGAAGAGCAGTCCGGCAACGTAACCGCCGTCGATTGCAACACCGGCAAGATCAAGTGGCAGCAAAAAACACCGCAACCAATGATTGGTGGCGCGCTTGCCACGGCCGGCGGTTTGGTGTTCGCTGGTGAAGGCAATGGCTTGCTCAAGGCCTACGATGCCGACAGCGGCAATGTGCTTTGGCAGTATCAATGCGGCGCTGGCGTCAACGCCCCGCCCGTGTCGTACAGCGTAGGTGGCAAGCAGTACATTGCGCGGCAGCAGGTGGCAATGTGCAGCTCAACTTCAAACGCGGCAACAGCATTGTTGTCTTCCGGCGTTGCCATAAGGAAGTCGTTGGTAATGATGTAAACGTAAACCCGCTGACGGCCGCCGCGAGGCGCGCCGTCGGTTTGTTTGAACTAGAACCCATCTCCGTATTCCAAACTCGCGTGGAGTATTGAGATGGGTTTTAATACCGCCGTGGTGGTCTATCGCTTGTCTCGGTCAATGCAATCCGTAATCAACAATCAGGGGAAAAGCATGTTGCGTTTTCAGCTGTTGTTCAGTTGCTGACTCTTTCTGCGGTGCTGGCGCACGCCGTTGGTCGTGGCTGGTGCTGAAATCGAAAATCCGGCGATGCGGCGCAAGCGGCCGCTGCGGAGCCGCCGGCAGCGGCGGCATGTTTTGCCTGCCACGGGCCAGCGGGCATATCACAAAATTCGGCATGCCGTTCTTGCCGGTCAATCTGACCGCTACATCTATGTGCAGTTGAAGGACTCAAGGAAGGCCGTCGCTCTGATCCTGAAATGACCCCCATGGCCGCAAACCTGTCTAAGGAAGAAATGCTAGCCTTGGCGGCCTATTTTTAGTGAACAGAAGTTCCCCTCAATGGCTTCAAAGCTGACACCGCCAAGGCCGCTGCGGGCAAACAACGCGCCGACGACACGTTGTGCACGATGTGTCATCAGGGAAGCTACCAAGGCCAGAATGAAATCCCCCGGCTTGCGGGGCAACACTACGAATACATCAAGAAGCAATTGACAGCTTTCAAGGCAAAAACCCGGACCAATGACGCTGGCAACATGACCGCAGTCGCCAACACGCTCACCGAGGAAGACATCGAAAATATCGCACAGTATCTAGCGGGGATGTAAATGCGGATCAACTCGCGGCACGAGCGGCGGCACTATTTGGACTGAGCACATCGGTCAGCGTGGAATAGATAGCCGCCAGCGATACGGCACTTTCTCGCAACGCGTCGTTGATAAATTGACGATTGGTCTGCCCACCGCTCCAATTGTCGAGAATCGTGCTCAATGCCAGTTCGCAGAGACGTTCAGCACGCAACGGATTGTTCTCGTCGTTTACGTCCTTAGCCAGCAACCGCGTCAGGCAGTGGCCAAGCTTGATCATTTTTGGGTGCGTGACGGTCTCAATGTCACGAATCACGTCGACGAAGCTCATCATGTCTTCCAGGCGCGCTGTGTTCATCAAGTTCAAGGTGCGGTCAACACTGCTTTCATTTGAGCTAATCCGCAGCACCGGTTCAAAAATCTCGCTCACTACATCTTCAAGCTTTAAGCGAAATTCGGCGACGATGTTTTCCTGCGCGTGACCGAGGCTGGCCAAATCGTCGCGCACTTGACGACGGATCTGCGGCAACTTTTCGCTGCTCTTGCGTTGATCCAATTTTTCAGTGACGCGATTGAGTATGTCCTGTTGCCACTTCACCCCAAGCTGGCGCGCGGCATTCTTGCAGGCTTGCTCGGGCGACGAGGCAGCCGACTTTGATGCCGCTTTGACCAGCGGCGCCACGGACTCAGGTGTTGTCGTTGATTCGAACGCTTTGGCGGGCGCTATCACAGGTGCATTGGAGTTGTGCGCGATCACCGACGGCTGGGGCCCTCCGACGAGAATATCCTGCAATGCGATCGCCACATCAGCGGCAAGTGGTGAACTCAGCCGAAGCTGCAAGCTCGCACCATTGATACCGGCCAGCACAACTCGCAACCCAAGCATGCGCCACTGACTGTCAATACGCAGCGACAGGTTCAATAACACCGAGCGGCCGTGATATTTGTCCGGCGGACTGGCAATTGCCGGATTCAACACCACGGACAAGTTATCGCCTTCGAATCCAGTCATCGTGCAGGCGAGGCTGTACCTTCCAATCCCGGAAATCATGGCGCCAAGCTTGGATACGCGGCGTCCGGCTGCTTGTTTGGCTCCTGGTTGCATCGTCTACCCTGCGGAAAATGAATACTTCGGGCAAGGGGTTAGCGGCCATATCAGAGAAAACTTTATTGTTTCCCGCTTAGCACCTAAATATGAAACGATTACCGCCTGTTTCGCACCGCTGGCGCCCTACAGTCTTAGCTTTTGTCCACGTTCCAAAGCACAACAAAACGTGACTAATTTCATATCTGGTGGGTAAACTCGTCCCAATGCTGCAACTTTGTCTCGCACCAATCTCGGTCGTCATACGGGCGACCCGAACTGTCACGATTTAATCGGCGTACCAACCCTGGGAGGGGCAAGATGATAACTTTCAAACTCAACGGCCAGGAGACCACCGCGGATGTCGCCGATGACACCCCGCTACTGTGGGTGTTACGCGATTCATTGCAATTGACAGGTACCAAATACGGTTGCGGCATGGCACTGTGCGGGGCCTGCACCGTGCATATCGACGGCCAAGCAGTGCGTTCCTGTTCGACACCGATTGCAAGCGTAAACGGCAAGTCGGTGACAACCATCGAAGGTTTGTCCATCGACGGCAGTCATCCCATACAACAAGCCTGGTTGGCCGAAGATGTTCCGCAGTGTGGCTACTGTCAGTCAGGGCAAATCATGTCGGCAGCGGCATTGCTCGCGACCAACCCCAATCCTAGCGACAAGGATATTGATGATGCCATGAGCGGCAACCTCTGCCGCTGCGGCACCTACGTGCGTATTCGCAAGGCCATTCATCGCGCTGCGGATGCGATGAAAGGAGGTGCGGCATGAAAATTTCTCACAATCAAAGCCGCCGCCATTTCTTGAAAAGCACCGCCGTGATCGGCGGAGGGCTCATCATCGGTTTTCATTTCCATAGCCGCAAAGCGCGCGCCGAGGGCGAAGGGGCGCCTGCGGCTGCGCCGGAGGCACCGCCAGTTTATCCACCCAATGCATTCATTCGCATTGCGCCCGATGAATCCGTTACCATCATCATCAACAAGTCGGAAATGGGCCAGGGCATTTACACGGCACTCGCAATGCTGGTTGCTGAGGAATTGGAATGCGATTGGAGCAAGGTTCGCGTGGAGTCCGCGCCAGCAGCACCCGTTTACAAGCACACTGTCTACGGCACACAAGTCACTGGCGGCAGCAGCAGTGTGTCGAGTTCATGGGAGCAGCTGCGTACCGTCGGCGCAAAAGCACGCCAGATGTTGATCGCCGCGGCTGCCAAGCAATGGAATGTCGATGCTGCGACCTGCCGTGCCGAACAGGGTGTGGTAAAGCATGTGGGAAGTGATCAAACGCTGAGCTACGGCGCGCTCGCTGAAGCCGCCGAACAACAGCCCATGCCGAATGCGGTTGCGCTGAAGCCAGCCAGTGAGTTCCGCCTCATCGGAAGATCGACCAAACGATTGGACTCACCAGAGAAAGTTACCGGCACAGGACTGTTCGGCCTGGATGTGTACCGCCCCGATATGCTGACAGTCGTGATTGCCCGATCGCCGGTATTCGGCGGTAAGGTGAAGCGCTTTAGCGCTGACAAGGCCATGCAGGTCAAGGGCGTGATCAAAGTCGTACAGGTTCCAAGCGGCGTCGCGGTGGCGGCTGATGGCTTTTGGCCGGCGAAGCGGGGCCGCGACGCGCTGGAGATCGAGTGGGAGGAAGGCGAGAATTCGGCGCTGTCCACCGAAGCGCTGCGCACGCAGTTTGGCGATCTGGCAAAGACTCCCGGAACCGTCGCGCGTAAAGAAGGCGCCCCCAGCACGGAAACACTGGCGCAATGCGCCAAGCAAGTCGAAGCCCAGTATGAAGTGCCCTATCTCGCACACGCCTGCATGGAACCGCTCAACTGCGTGGTTGAACTGCGCAAGGATAGTTGCGAGATCTGGACCGGCACGCAAATGCAAACCATCGATCAGGCAGCAGCGGCCGCCATTACCGGCCTGACGCCAGAGCGCGTGCAAATTCACACCATGCTGCTCGGCGGCGGCTTTGGCCGCCGTGCGAATCCCGCCAGCGATTTTGTTGCCGAAGCGGTGCTGGTCGCCAAGGCCCTCGTGGATCTTGGCAAGCCAGTGAAAGTTGTTTGGTCGCGTGAAGATGATATGCGCGGCGGCTATTATCGGCCGCAGTGGGTGAGTCGCGTGCTGGGTGGCATTGATGCCGCCGGCAATCCGCTGCACTGGCAGCACACCATCGTCGGCCAGTCGGTCATCACCGGCACGCCTTTCGAAGCCGCGATGATCCGCAACGGTATCGATCCCGCATCAGTTGAGGGCGCAGCCGACCTTCCCTACGCTGTTCCCAACTTCCTTGTGGATCTGCACACGGTAAAGATGACCGTGCCAGTGCTATGGTGGCGCTCAGTTGGACATTCGCACACCGGCTTTGTCACCGAATGTTATCTCGACGAACTAGCGCACGCGGCTGGCAAGGACCCGGTTGAGTATCGCCGCGCATTGCTTACGAAAGCCCCTCGCCATTTGGGCGTATTAAATCTTGCCGCTGAGAAAGCTGGTTGGGGACAAGCGTTACCAGCAGGTCAAGCGCGTGGTGTGGCCGTGCATAAATCCTTCGACAGCTATGTCGCGCAGATCGCCGAGGTATCCATCGAAGATGACATCGTACGTGTACATCGCGTGGTCTGCGCCATCGACTGCGGCATCGTCGTCAATCCCGATACTGTGGTGGCGCAAATGGAAAGCGCCATTGCCTTTGGACTGTCCGCAGCACTGCACGGTGAACTTACCTTCAAGAACGGCCGCATTGAGCAGAGTAACTTCCATGACTACCAGGTGCTGAGAATGAATGAAATGCCAGCGGTGGAAGTTCACATCGTGCCGAGCGCAGAAGCGCCAACGGGTGTGGGCGAACCGGGTGTGCCGCCTATTGCACCCGCCGTGGCCAATGCGCTGCTTGCACTCACCGGTACACCGGTGCGTAAGCTACCGATCATTTTAGCCTAAGCATCCATCGTGGACAGTACCGATCTGGAAGTGCTTCGCCACGCGCGCGACTGGTTACGTGCAGGTCGTCGAGTCGAATTGGCGACGATTGCGACAACATTTGGCTCAGCGCCACGGCCAATTGGCGCCATGCTGGCTGTCGACGATCGTGGCGAGTTCTGCGGGTCAGTGTCCGGCGGCTGCGTTGAAGAAGAACTTATCGCGCAAATGCGCGATGGTCTGCATCCACACGCACAGATTGTGACTTACGGTATCACCGCCGAACAATCGCGCCGGCATGGACTGCCGTGCGGCGGCAAACTTGAGCTGGTCGTTGAAACGCTCAACGATGTACGGCTCATTGCTTCCATCGTCGAAGCGGTCGAACAACGCCGCACCATCACTCGTCGCCTTAATTTACTCAACAATATCTCGCGCCTGCTCCCCAGCGCCTCGACGGCACTCGTTGATGTCGACGGCGATTGCGTTGAGTTTACCTACGGCCCGCAGTGGCGCATGCTCATCGTCGGCGCCGGCGATCTTGGACGCTATCTGGCGCAGATGGCAAACATGCTCAACTATCAGGTTAGTGTCTGCGATCCGCGCAAGGAATTCTGGTCAACCTGGACATCAAGCGATGTCAATCGAAGCATGGACATGCCCGACGATTTCATTCGCACACATGCCCCTGACGGTCGAACTGTGATTGCGGTTGTGGCGCATGATCCGAAACTGGATGATATGGCACTACTGGAGGCTTTGCCCTCCGCTGCTTTCTACGTCGGAGCCCTGGGTTCACAGCGGAACAACGACGAACGACGACGAAGACTGGCGCACGAATTCGACATTCCCGCATCGCAACTGGAGCGGCTGCATGGTCCCGTGGGTCTAAACATTGGCAGCCGCAGCGCCCCGGAGATTGCAATTTCGATTCTTGCCGAGGTGACTGCGCTGCGCAATGGAATTCGATTGTCGGTAACCTCTGACATGAATCCTCGATTGAACAGTGTCTCTAGTGGCGCATGCCACTCCAGTCGCTCTGAGAACATTTCGTAGTCTGCTGCAAAGGATCGCAACAACTTGACTACAACTTCCCAACCAATTGGTGTGCTGCTCGCCTGCGGCAGCGGCATCAGATTCGGCAGCCACAAGCTGCTGCATCCGTTGCCCAACAGCATGCCGATGGCGGCGGCATCATTGCGCAATATGACAAAGGTGCTATCGCGAGTCATTGCCGTCGTACGCGATGGTGACGCCGAGTTAAGCGATCTGCTGACTTCCAGCGGTGCGGAGATCGTTGAGTGCGACAGGTGTCACGCAGGCATGGCGTACAGCATTGCTTCGGGCGTACGCGCGAGTCCTGCCGCATCGGGTTGGATCATTGCGCTGGCCGACATGCCATTTATCAATTCACAGACGATTGAGGCAGTAAGGACCGCACTTGAGCGAGGTGCCAATATTTGTATTCCAGTTCATAAACAGCAGCGCGGCCATCCTGTTGGCTTCGCGCGACAATACTTTCCCGACTTGGTCGCATTACAAGGCGATCGCGGCGCGCGACCAATCGTTGAAACGCACGCGGATCAAATCAATGAGCTCGATTGCGACGATCCCGGCATTCTCATCGACATCGACACTCCCTCCGATCTATCAATTGTCTAATTCCACATCGCCATACTGATTTGCGCATTTCAATATTTGGTCAGCCGTTACAGCACCCGCGGAACAGTCAATACCACCAACTGAATACCTCTGGGATGACTGCCGACAGTCGGGTTTCAACGCAAGATTTTTAAGACGCAATGCAGCAGGCATCTTCTCGGTGCGTCAGAAGAATGCCACGGCCACGGCGTTTCTTGATCGTCATATACAAGTCATCTAAGGTTAATGTGTTGTGTTCCCGCCCGCCCACCATTAATAAATAAAGGAGCCGATCATGGCCATAAATCTGCGTGGAGTGAAACGTCAAGCGCTCGCAATGCTCGGAGTCGCAACGCTGACCACCTTTGTCGGTCTTAACGCCGCCAACGCCGGCGACGACGATCACAAGAAAACTCCACCGCCGAAGCGTGTCTTGATCGTCTTGTTCGATCAAATGATTCCGAAATATGCGGACATGTTTTACATGCCTAACTTCCGACGACTGCGTGACTCGGGCCGCGAGTTCAAGGAAGCCTATCTGGGTTACATGGCCTCTGAAACGGTGATTGCACACAATGTCATCACCTCCGGCAAACGGCCCAATCACATGGGTTGGGTGGACGAAGCCTACCGCGATGAAGCGAACTTCTTTGGCAAGAACGTTCCCGGTCAGCCCGCCGCCATGCACATCACCGGCGATTTCAGCCTGACGGATTTCGGAACTCTGGTGAATTCCGAGAACTATCCAAAGCTCGCGGACTATTTGCACACTGCCTATCCGGGAACCAAGTTCATCGTTGTTGGTGAAAAATCCTATGCGGTAGAGTCGGCGACTGCATCGACCGGCGATATCGCGGTGCGCCTATCGAGCCGTTCCTCCAGTTCGCTGCACAACGAATGCCGGGACGTTATCCTTGGTGGTCGCTATCGCTTCCCCGCCGGCAAGAATGTTCCAACTTACTTGACAGACCCTTTCTGTGGCCGCTGGTACATCAACTCTGATAGTGGCAACGACTACGGTACCAAAGCGGCGTTTCCATCCTGGATGTATCCTGAGGATGGCGATCGTTTCTTCCCCGGCACGAGCGCCGCGTCCAAAGCCGGTCACGTCGGTGGTGACACATGGGTAGCCGACGCGGCCATCGTAATGATGGCGCAGGAAAACTGGTCAGGCATGTTTGTCACGCTGGGTGCGATCGATAAAGCCGCGCACATGTGGGGTGCGCAGTACGATGCAGTCAACTTCAACGGCAGCTGCTACACCGGAACGGACGCCGAAATCGGTGCGGCGCTAACCCATGTCCGCTGTGCCGCCGAGAACGCGGACGTGCAGCTCGGTAAGTTACTTAACCAGCTCAAGATAGTTGATGCAGCACGCGGTGGTGAAACATTGGTGGTTCTCACCGCTGATCATGGCGCCACCTATGGCGAGAACTTTTACGGCAAGAACACCTCCGGCGCTGGCGACAGCAATTGGTACTACGCGCCGTATGGTGTGTGGGATGCGGGTTCCGGCGCAACGGAAATCGACACAACGACGTACAACAGTCCATCACCGGCACTGCGGCGCGCTCGTTGATCTCAAGCAGGCCGATGGCACGTCGACCAACCTTCAATTCACATATCAGTCCACGGCAATCGAGTCATGGCTGGTCGATCACTCCGTTCAAAAGATGAAGCAAGGTGCAGCAGCGATGCTCAAGCTGCCCGGCGTCACTGCCTCGTACTGGCGCGACGGCAATCGCTTCCGTCTCTTTGGCACCAATGCGATGACCCGATCCGAGCGTGAATGGTGGAGGAAACACGGCCAGGAAATTGTCGACACCATGGCCGCGGCCAACGGACCCGACATCGTTGGTTTGCTCCACGACAAGACGAGTTATGGTGTATTCGGCGATCACGGTGGCGCGCAGGAAACAGTGCAACGCGTACCAATGGTGTTCTGGTCGCCCAGTCTCGCGCGTCGTCACGACCATGATTCGGAACACGAACCGTTCCAGACTGCCGACATCATGCCAACAATTCTGCGGGCAATGGGTATTCAGCTGACCGCTCCCGTCGACGGGAAAGCACGCTCGCTGCGCTAACACATTTGGGAGGCGTGGAGAATAACTTTCTCCGCGCCTCCTTGCGTTCAAGTCGCCCCTTTGGGATAGGCAACAGTTTGCGACAGCAATACCTGCTGATCGGGACTGAGTCCAAGGGCATCAGCAATTGCAGAACGATCAATCCATGCCCGGATCACGGTTGAAAGACCATTGCCAGCAGCGAAAAGATACACATTCTGAGCAATCGCGCCCGCACAGGTATACGCATACATCTCGCGATTCTCTGCTGACACCAATCGCATCCGAGTAAAGTCAGCAACGTATACCAGATCAAGGGGCGCCTCATCGACAAAATCCTGGTATCCGGTAACGCGCCGCAAATCGCTCGCCGCAATCAGTTGCAATTCGTGCGCAGTAGCATCATAGCGATACGCACCTTCAGGTAAAGCCACAAACACATCCACTTCCTGTGCGTTCAAGGCCGACGGCGCAGTTCTTCCACCATCCGGCCTATTCACACCATACGCCGCCCACAGAAGATTCGACAGCACCGAACCAGGCAAGGGAGCTTTCGCGAATTCGCGTGCCGAATGCCGTCGCGACAGCGCTTCCATGAGCGGCATACCGCCCTGCTGCTCAGCTGACGCCAGCTTGATGACGGATTCTGCATTTCCTCTCGGTGGCTTGGGCCGCAGTCTGCCCATCATTCCCATAGCGAGTTTCGCGACTGTACTCATGGTCAACTCCTATTTATAGCGCTTACTATTTTCAGATTACGCCTCCATCGGTTCGCGACTTTGATTTCAAGCAACAACAAGCAGCGCCGGGCGTGGAACGGCGATTCCGTAAAAAACTGTGTCTTACCATGCGAATTGCCGAGTTCTTGACATCCGCCTGTCATAATTGCATGGCGGAATGCGCGCAGCGACAGGTCACACAGGACCGCTGCATTGAACGCGGAAAATCCATCGCTTAGCACAACGCGACGTTATCGGACTATCTGGATATCCGACATTCACCTCGGCACGCCGGGTTGCAAGGCCGAGTATCTGCTCGATTTTCTGCGACTTAACGAGTCGGAGTATCTTTACCTGGTCGGCGACATCATCGACGGCTGGCAGTTGAAGCGTCGTTGGTACTGGTCGCAGTCTCACAACGATGTAGTGCAAAAAGTTCTGCGCAAGGCACGCAAAGGCACCAAGGTCATCTACGTCGCCGGCAATCACGACGAAGTGCTGCGCCAGTTCCTCGGCTACTCGTTCGGCGACATTGCCATCGTCGATGAGGCTGTCCACACCATGGCAGATGGCAAACGCTTTCTCGTCATTCACGGCGATCTCTACGACGGCGTGGTTCAACAGGCGAAGTGGCTAGCGCTGCTTGGCGATCATCTCTATACACTCATATTGAAGTTGAATCACTGGTTCAACCATGTGCGCGCCTCACTCGGGCTTGAATACTGGTCGTTATCGCAGTACCTCAAACACAAAACCAAGAACGCGGTGAGCTTCATCACCGACTTTGAAGGCGCGGTTGCTCGTGAAGCACGCACGCGTGGATTCCAGGGCGTTGTGTGCGGACACATTCACAAGCCTGTCATTCGCGACATCGATGGCATTACCTATTGCAACGACGGCGACTGGGTCGAAAGTCTGTCAGCGCTGGCCGAGACCACGGAGGGCGAACTTCAAATCATCGAGTGGTCAAAATTGGTTGCCGCGCCAGAGGATGTTGGTGTGGACATCGAACATATGGGAGCGTCGATTTGAAGCTGTTGATCGTGACCGATACCTGGTCTCCGCAGGTCAACGGTGTGGTCACAACGCTTCGCACCATTGGTGAACATATCTCGGCGGCGGGACACACAGTTGAGTTTCTATCACCGGACGGTTTCCGCTCCATGCCCTGTCCGACTTATCCTGAAATCAGGCTGAGCGTGCTGCCATATCGACGTGTGCGCGACAAAATAGATTCGTTCCAACCTGACGCACTTCATATCGCTACCGAAGGTCCTTTAGGATATGCAGCGCGCCGCTACTGCATTACTCGCGGGTTGCAGTTCACCACAGCGTATCACACCCGCTTCCCGGAATACGTGCATGCACGCACACGCATTCCCGTGGCGCTCACTTACGGCTGGTTGCGGCGCTTTCATGATCGCGCCAATGCCATGCTGGTGCCTACGCCAGCGTTGCGCCGCGAACTGCAAGAGCGTGGATTCGACAACACAGTACCCTGGTCGCATGGCGTAGATACCGAAAAATTTACACCCGGCGATCGCGGATTTTTACAAACGCGATCGCCCATATTTCTTTACGTCGGTCGAGTGGCCATCGAGAAAAACATTGAAGCGTTCCTGCAATTGGATCTGCCGGGATCGAAGTGGGTGGTTGGCGAAGGTCCGCAACGCGCATGGTTGGAGCGCCGTTATCCTGAGGCCAATTTTGCCGGCATTCAAACCACCGACAATTTGGTTCGCTTCTATCGCGCCGCCAACGTGTTTGTCTTCCCATCGCTCACCGATACCTTCGGACTGGTAATGCTGGAGGCACTGGCCTGCGGCACGCCAGTTGCCGCCTTCCCGGTCACGGGCCCGATGGACGTCATCGGCAACAGTGGCGTCGGCGCGATGGACAAGGACCTGCGTCAAGCCTGCCTGTCAGCGTTAAACATTTCACGTGCCGATGCGCGTGCCTATGCCGAGCAATATTCGTGGGACCAGTCAATTCGTCAATTTGAATCCTACCTCACGCCGCTTCGGGCCGCCTGAGCGAATTTAGTTTTCCATGCGTTCGCTTCAACTCACGATTGCTTGCTTGATATGCGCACTTGTCGTCTCCGTTTCGCCGCAATATGTTTTCGGGAAAGATGTGCGTGGCGTATGGCGCGATCCGAAATCGGATTTCGAAATTGAAACTTACACCTGCCCGCACACCGAATCGCTGCTGTGCGGGCGCATCGTGCGCATTTCAAAGGCGGCGCTTCAAACGGACAGGAACAATCCGGATCCAAGATTACGCGATCGAACATTGCTTGGCTTGCAAATACTTGAAGCGTTTCAACCGACGTCACCTGACCACTGGGAGGGCGGCGGTGAAAACGGGAAACTGCCCGGACGCATTTACTTACCGTTGAATGGTGAC
>JAXMGY010000040.1:0-13762 GCA_046347035.1 Gammaproteobacteria bacterium
AAATTGCAGCCGCGCCGGTCTCACCGGTACGAATGCGGATGACTTGCTCGACGTTGAAGACGAAAATCTTGCCGTCGCCAATCTTGCCGGTCTTGGTTGCATTGATGATGGCTTCAATGACGCCGTCGAGTTGACTGTCCTCGATGGCAACTTCGAGCTTCACCTTCGGTAGAAAATCGACAACATATTCAGCACCGCGATAAAGCTCGGTGTGACCTTTCTGTCGACCGAATCCTTTCACTTCGGTGACCGTGATGCCCTGAACGCCCACGTTCGATAACGCCTCACGAACGTCATCGAGCTTGAAGGGCTTGATGATTGCTGTGATTAATTTCATTTCCAGGCTCCTCTCTTGTTTTGACGCCCATAAAGAAGTGCAAGCGGCCTACCCCTTCCCACGAGCCTAAACGCCGCTGCGCCGACACGAATCGATCGACGCCACCCATGCAGCCGCCTGACTCTTGCATTGCACTTGTTTACCGCGTGCGTCACGTCGTTCCATGTGACATGTGCATGCACACTCAATGTCAGCACGCTGCATGCCAATGAAACTTTCATATATTGTTCAATAAGTTATAGCAACTTTGAAAATCGGGCACGAGATCCTTCGCACCTTGATGGTGCGGTTAAAAAAATTGATGCACTATATTTGTGCGACTTATGCACCTGACTTGACGACCCGTCCCGTCGTATCGGAAAGTGACCAGAAGCCCGCAAATCGCGGCACATTCGGAATAGATAAGCTTGTGATCGACAACCTACATCTGAACAATCTGGTGGAACGCATTGCGGCATTGTTTCCGCGCACCGGCGGGACTGCGGCAGGCGATCTGCGCAAGAATTTGCGCGCCATGCTCACCAGTTCTTTGGCCAGTCTTGATCTGGTCACGCGCGAGGAATTCGACGTGCAAACCGCCGTGCTGGCACGCACGCGACAAAAGATCGAGGAACTTGAACAGCAGGTGCGCGCGCTAGAGGATGCTTTGGCCGGCAAGAAGTAACCAAGACTATCAATGACACGATGATTTAACGCAGCAATCAAGAGCGCTCAAGGATGAGTGTCGCCATTGTTCACAGTCGAGCCCAGCAGGGCATCGACGCTCCTATCGTCACCGTCGAAGTTCATCTATCGAACGGATTGCCCAGCCTGTCGATCGTTGGGCTGCCTGAAACGGCGGTCAAAGAAAGCAAGGATCGCGTACGCAGTGCCATCCTCAACAGCCGCTTCGAATTTCCGTTGCGACGCGTGACCATCAATCTCGCGCCTGCGGATCTGCCCAAGGAAAGTGGCCGTTTCGACTTGCCGATTGCGCTCGGCATTCTCGCCGCTTCCGGTCAGATTTCCGCGGAGTTGTTAAACAATCACGAATTCGTCGGCGAACTGGCGTTGACTGGTGAGTTGCGCGCTGTACATGGCGTACTGCCAATTGCCTTGGCAGTGGCAAGGAGTGGGCGCGCGCTGGTACTTCCACGAGGCAATGCCGACGAAGCTTCTTTGGTTTCCGAACTGCGCACATTGCCCGCAACGCATTTGCTTGACGTCTGCTCACATCTCAATGGTGATTCACCACTGGAAGCGCCTTTATTATCGGCGATACCTGTGTCGACTGGCGAAGTTCTCGATCTGTGCGACATTCGCGGACAAGCGCATGCCAAGCGCGCCTTAGAAATTGCGGCCAGCGGCGGACACAACTTGCTGTTCATTGGACCACCGGGAACCGGCAAGACCATGCTCGCAACACGGCTGCCGGGCATTCTTCCGCCCATGAGCGAGGAAGAAGCGACAGAAAGCGCGGCGGTCACTTCGATCAGCAGCAGCGGTTTTGACCGGCGCAGGTGGCGGCAGCGGCCGTTTCGACAGCCGCACCACACCGCCTCCGGCGTGGCGCTGGTAGGTGGCGGCGGCAATCCGCGGCCAGGTGAAATCTCACTCGCACATCACGGTGTGCTATTTCTCGACGAATTGCCGAATTCGACCGTCACGTTCCTGGAGAGCTGCGTGAACCGCTCGAGAACGGTTGGGTGACCATTCTCGCGCTGCGCGACAGCGAGCTTTCCGGCTCGCTTTCAACTTGTCGCAGCCATGAATCCCTGTCCCTGTGGTTTCCTCGGTGAGGCAAACGGACGATGCCGATGTACGCCGATCAGATTCAACGTTACCGCTCCCGCATATCGGGACCGCACCGCCGATCTGCACATTGATATGCAGATCGGAGTGCCACATATTCCACGCTCACATGCTCAATGTCGATCCCAATGCGAAACGTGAAACAGTTCGTCAGCGCGTCATCGCAGCGCGTGAGGAAGCAAATCGCACGCGCAAATAAAGCCAGTAGGCCATCTCAACAATCGTGAAGTTGAATCGTTTTGCAAACTCACGACCGCCGATCAACATCTCTCTGTACACAGCTATCGAGGTTGGGTTTGTCAGCACGTTCCACGCATCGCATTCTCAAAGTCGCGCGCACCATCGCCGATCTCGCCGACAACGATGCGATCACAACCAATCATCTTCGTGAAGCACTTTCTGAGAGAAAAGTAGCGGTGGCTCGCAGATCGCCAGCCACCGGCGGCGCAGTGTGGTGACATCTTTTGACAGCTTGTTCAGCTTAAGGCACAATTATCTGTCAAGCGTCAAAAAGGGATATACGCTCCAAACAAATCCAGATTAAGAAATACATAAGGAGGAGCAATGGGCAAAAGGTAGTGGTATTCAATCGGTGCAATTTTGACTTGGGGTTTATGGGGTTTTCTTGGCACGCCAGGGGACATTACGGTTGGCGTTCGTCATCTGTTGCTGTTGAAGCTACGCCGGCATCGCAATCGTTTTTCCTGTTGGTATTGGTTATCGGTAATCCGGGCAGCGCACCTTGGCGCACGACTGATGGGTGGTACTCGATCTTGAGCGGCTTGGTGTGCGGCGTAGGTTTCCTGTTTTTCTACCGCTTGCTTTGGAAAGTGGTGAGGCGTCGAAAGTTGTAGTGCTGACTTCGCTTTACCCGGCCATCACCGTGGCACTCGCCGCGTTTTCGTTTTGCGCAAAACCGTGGACGCTGAAATACGCCTGGGGATACTGTCGGCGCTGGCGGGATCATATTGTTGTCGACATGAGGGCAACAGTTGAACCCAGAATCTGCGCATGGCAAAGTCAACACCGGAACGGGAGACGCATAACAGCGATTTGCGCCCTTCAGGCGTACGGCGCGGCTCGATCCTGATGCGCTGCTAAGGCTGGTTTCAACCGCCTGCGCACCGCTGTCCGGTGAAAAATTCTTTCGCCAGCTCACGCGTTCTCTGGCCGAGGCCATGGGTGCGCGCTACGCCTTCATCTGTGAATACATAGAATCCTCGCAACGCGTTCGCGATTTAGCTTTCTGGGCCGGCAATACATTTCAGAACCCGAATACGATATTGAAGGAACGCCCTGCTTTACGTTCTCGCTGGCGGAGTCAAGTGCTACGGACACGATGTTGCCACGCTGTTCCCCAAGTACAAGTGGTTGAGCGAAGTGGGCGCGGAAAGCTATTTGGCGGTGCCTCTGAAAAATGAGGCCGGCCGCGTGCTCGGCCATATGGGGATCATGGATACACAGACACTGGAATATTCCTCCGACGATCTCTCCGTGTTCGGTATTTTCGGCGCGCGCGCCTGCGCCGAGCTTGAACGCAAGCAGTTTCAGGATGCCTTGCAAGCCAGCGAGGAACGCGTAGCGCACATTCTCGACTCCGCCATGGATGCGATCGTCGCCATCGACAGCGATCGGCGCATCACCGTTTTCAATCCGGCTGCAGAACGCGTATTCGGTTGCGCGGCGGCGTGGGCGCAAGGCCAACCCTTTGATCGTTTCCTCGGCAAACCGTTTCGTGGATTGCTGGAAAACTACCTCGAGACCGCTGCCCAAAGCACCGACTCGGCCCCGCAATGGCTGCCGCCAAATTTGACGGGGATACGCGCCAATCGCGAGGAATTTGCCATCGAAGGGACGCTGTCAACTTTCGTGAACGCCGAAGGCCAGCAGCATTTCAGCTTGATCCTGCGTGATGTGAACGAACAGAAGCGCACTCAGGTCGAACTCGACAGATTACACCAGCAAAACGTTTTTCTGCGCCAGGAGGTCAATGCGCAGTATAAGTTCGAGGAAATGATTGGTAGCACGCCCGTCATGAAGGAGTTGTTCGAGACGCTTGAGAGTGTCGCCAAGTCCGATGCGACCGTGCTTGTTTGTGGCGAAACCGGTACCGGTAAGGAGCAAATCGCTCACACCGTCCACAATCTAAGTGCACGCAGGGATAAATTGTTGATCACCATGAACTGCGCGGCGCTACCAAGCGAGCTAATCGAAAGTGAAATGTTTGGCCACGAGAAAGGTGCATTTACCGGCGCCACCGCACAGCGCAAGGGCAGATTCGAACTGGCCGATGGCGGCACATTATTCCTCGACGAAGTGGGTGAACTATCGTTGCCGGCACAGGCTAAACTGCTGCGCGCGTTGCAGGAGCAGGAGTTCGAACGCGTCGGGGGCACACGTACGGTTCGCGTCGACGTGCGTGTTATTGCCGCCACCAATCGCGATCTCAACGAGATGGTGAAGGCGGGAACCTTTCGCGCCGATCTCTATTATCGCCTCAATGTATTTCCGGTTCGTGTGCCACCGTTGCGTGAGCGCGCCCAGGACATCCCGCTCCTTGTACAGCATTTCCTAAGCAAGCAGGCGCGCAAGCTCGGGCGCAATATTGATGGTATTGATGCCGAATCCCTGCAGAGACTGCTCACCTATCCCTGGCCCGGCAATATTCGCGAATTGCAAAATGTCATTGAACGTGCCGCTGTTCTGAGCCGAAGCCCGGTTGTCAGTATTGGCGTTGGGATGGGCGACAACATGTCGAGTGTAATCACCGCGACACCGCCGACAGCCGAAATGCGAACTTTGGAGGAAATTGAGGCCCAGCATATTCGCGGCGTGCTGGAAAAGTGCGACTGGAAGATCGAAGGCAAAAACGGCGCCGCGACCATTCTCGACCTGGAACCCAGCACGCTGCGCTATCGCATGCAAAAGCTAGGCATCAAGCGGCGCGCCGTATCCGACGAGACTTAGACCGGTGTTGGCTCCAGTGCGAAACCTGCTTCATTCAATACGGCAGGTTGACCGAGAACATTCCCCTGTGCGCAATCCACGCCAATCTCGCGCAGTTTTGCAAGTACGGTTGTGGTTTCAACGCTCTTGGCGATTGTTTTCCTTCCTACAAGCTGAGTCAGTTGATTGATTGAGCGTAGCACGGCGCAATCAATCGAGTCGGTGGCTATATCTCGAACGAAGGCCCCGTCGAATTTGACTAGATCTACAGGCAAACTGCGCAGATGCGCAAACGAAGAGACACCGCTACCGAAATCGTCGAGCGCGAATTTACACCCATAACCACTTATTGCTTTGACGAATTCGATTACGTGCGAAAAATTTGCGACCGCCGTCGCTTCGGTTATTTCAAAGCAAAGCTTTTGCGCTGGGAACAATCCGCGCTTGAGATTCCCGATTACAGCATCGCGATATTCCTGGCTGCGTATCGCCTGACCAGATACATTTACTGAGCAACAACGCAGTACCTCTACACATCGTTGATGGTTTGCGAACCACTCGAATAATTCCTTGATCACCCAGATATCGATTTGCGCTGACAGGTCATGCCTTTCGGCGGCAGGTAAAAACGCCGACGGCAGAATGATTCCACCGTGACCATCACTCATCCGCAGTAATACTTCGCAGTCAACACAATCTGATCGTGCATCTTTCAATGTGGTAACCCGCTGCATAAACAGCATCATTCCATTGTTAGCCAAGGCATTGCGAATACGGTCGACCCAACCACCGTCAACTTGACGGGACGATTCCGCCATATCTCCGCTCTTGAACACGTTTATGCGGTTCCGTCCTTGTTGCTTCGCCATGTAGCAGGCCGAATCGCTGGCGCGAATTGCTTCGGTTACCGATTCAGTGGCCGCTGTAATCGGCACCAGTCCAATGCTGGCGCCAACGCCAAACACCTTGTCGTCCCAAACAAAGCGATGCTTGACGATAGCCCTGCGCATTTTTTCCGCCACACGCATCGCGGTTCTGAGCGAACAATGTTCCAGCAATACCGCGAATTCGTCTCCACCCAATCTTCCTACCGTGTCGCGCTTACGGGTGTGTTCGCGCAATACACCGGCAATCTGCCGCAGCAATTCGTCTCCGGCGAGATGACCGCACGCGTCATTCACCACCTTGAACTGATCCAGATCCAGATAGCACAACGCGTGATCGGTATCCGTCGTTCGCGCAGTATCGATGACCCGGGCCAGCCGATGTTCAAACTCGGCACGATTGACCAGGCCTGTTAACGAATCATGTGTCGCCTTGTACGTAATTTGCGAAGATATTTCGCGTTCGCTGGTCACATCCTGACAAACGACATAGACGATGGGACATCCTTGATCGTCGTTTGCGCCCCGTGCCATTGCCCTTACCCAGATCGACGTGCCGTCCTTTTTCAACATGCGCGCTTCCCAGCTATTGACCTTGTTGGGCAGCGTGAGGCAGGCACGCAGATGTTCGAGTACGAGATCCCGGTCGGCTTCCTGAAACAGGACTTGTGTTGCGTTTCGGCCAATCAAGTCTGTATCGACGTACCCCAACTCGGATGCGCCAAAAGGATTGATCGAGCGAACAGCACCGTCACTCCCATATGTAAAGTAAATGGTGGGGTTGCTTTCATATAAAGACTGGTAGCGGCGCTCGGCGTCCTTGATTGTCTCTTCCATGCGCTTGCGTTCACTGATGTCACGAACAATGGCCATGACTTCCATCCCGCCTTCGCCTTCGGAAATTCCAAGCGCTACATCAGCGGGAAACTCCGAGCCATCCTTGCGTCGCCCTCGGATCTCCAGGCCGCTACCCATCGCCCTGGTGTGCGGCGCGCGGATAAAGCCCTCGCGGCGTTGCTGGTGTGCAACGCGAAACTGTTCAGGAATAAGCGATTCGACAGGACAACCTAGAATCTCCGCGCGCGTGTAACCAAACATTAGTTCAACGGCGCGGTTGGCAATAAGAATTTTGCCCTCCCGGTTAACGACAATAATCGCGTCCGGTGCCGACTCAAGCAGAGTGCGGAAACGCTGATCGTTTCGTGCATGACTAACGCCAGTAGTTTCCATTGCTGCGTTGCTCATTGTTCCGTGCAGCATTAAGCCAAAGGCTCGAAGTTGAATATTGCACCAGTGCGACTATAGGCGAAATCCCAAAACCGCAACGAATTGGCCGAAACTGACGGGGATCAAAATGCCTGTTGTTTCAGTCCAAGCGTGGGCGAACTTGCAAACAGAACCGGACTCTCCGGGGGCGGCTCGGCGGTCTCCAACCCGCCCCAGGGCAGCGAAAAAAACAGCGGCACTATGCCTCTTTCGTCACGGTTTAAGTTTACGCGGACGGCGACGCGTATTTGACCTCACGCCCCACTGTGCTAGCGTTATTGAATGTCCAGAAACCACGAAATCACTGTCTCGGTGGAGACCCAGTTCATGTCCGAGCATTCGGCGCCAGACGACGGGCGTTTTGTCTTCGCCTACACCATAACGATTCGCAATACTGGCAGTGTGCGCGCGCGCTTGCTGTCGCGGCATTGGATCATCACCGACTCGAATGGCAAGGTCGAGGAAGTCCGCGGTCCCGGTGTGGTCGGCGAACATCCACATCTTGCTCCAGGGGAAATGTATCGGTACACCAGTGCCGCGGCAATTGAAACGCCGGTCGGCACAATGCACGGCAGTTACCAGATGTTAGGCGACGACGGCTTGGCTTTCGATGCCAACATATTGCCGTTCCGGCTCGCTACCACCCAGACCTTCCATTAGAACCAAGAATCGCCACTCTGATTTGCGGATTTCACGATCGTGGCCACCTATGTGATTGGTGATGTCCAGGGCTGCTACCGTGAGCTGCAAACCCTGTTGCAGGAACTCGGGTTCAACCGCGCACGCGACCAACTTTGGTTTGCCGGCGATCTGGTAAATCGCGGTCCTGACTCACTGTCGGTGCTGCGCTTTGTGCGCGAACTCGGTAGCAGTAGCCTCACCGTGCTCGGCAATCACGATCTGCACCTGCTGGCCTGCGCTGCTGGCACGCGCAAACCTCACCGCCTGGATACGCTCAATCAAGTTCTTCACGCGCCGGATCGCGAGGTGTTGCTAGATTGGCTACGACAGCAGCCGCTGATGCATGTTGACGACAGCGGAAACGCATTGGTGCATGCCGGCCTGCCTCCGCAGTGGAGTGTGCAAGCCGCACTTGGTTTTGCGCGCGAAGTTGAAACCGTTCTACGCAGTAACGAACGCGACTCCTACTTTGCGCATATGTATGGCAACGAGCCCGATAAATGGTTGGAAGAACTATCGGGTTTTGATCGCCTGCGCTTCATCACCAATTGCCTGACGCGCATGCGTTACTGCTCACGCAAGGGTAAGCTCGATCTCAAAGCCAAAGGCGCCCCCGGCACAGAAAACGAAAAGCTGCTGCCCTGGTATGCCGTGCCGGATCGCCAAAGCACTTCGCATCGCATCCTGTTCGGACACTGGGCGACGCTGCATCTTGGTGCCGCGAACACGGAAGGATGCAACGTCGTGGGACTGGATACCGGCTGCGTGTGGGGGGGACGGTTGACGGCCATCCGGTTGGATGACAATCGGATGTTTAGCGTGCCCAGCCAAACGCGAGCCGCCGGCAGCGACTGAGCGCTATCACTACGAGCGAAATTCAAGGGCCCGGGTGCGCGCCGAAGATCGTCGATACCAGCGACGATGCGCTGGATGAGGATGGGGGGCACCCGGGCGTAAGGAAATGTTAGGCGATTACTGCGCGCTGCACCACATCAAATGTGTCCAATTGCGCAAAGAACCCGACAGTAAAATAAAGCGCAGCGCTTCCGCGCGCGGGAATCTATGTGCCCTGCGGAGGCGGCTCATTGATGGTCAGCCAGTATCTTCCCAATTGCGCGATGGTATCGGCGAAAGCCATGAAGTCTATCGACTTTCGGATATAACTGTTGGCGCCGAGTGCGTAGCTGGCGCTAATGTCGCGCTCCTCGTTGGATGTAGTCAGCACAACTACAGGAATGAGCCTGGTTTCCTGCTCGGCACGCAATCGGCGCAATACTTCCAATCCGCCGATCTTGGGCAGATTCAAATCCAGCAGAATTACCGCGGGGCGCATAACTGACTCGGTCTTCTCATTGCGCGCGGTCACGCCCAGCAGCATCTCCAGCGCTTCCTCGCCGTCGCGCGCCACCAACATTTCGTTGTCGATTTGCTTGCGTGCTAAAGCCCGGCGCGTAAGCTCGACATCGCTGGGATTATCTTCCACCAGCAGAATGACACGTTCGGTATTCAACGCGGTTCCGCCAGTGTAAACATGAAGGTTGCACCCTGTCCGGGGGTCGACTCCGCCCAAATCGATCCACCATGCCGGCGCACGATACGGTGCACCGTCGCCAAACCAACGCCAGTTCCCGGGAACTCCGATTGCCGGTGCAGGCGTCTAAATGGACTGAACAAACGGCCTGCATAGTTCATATCAAATCCCGCGCCGTTGTCGCGCACGAAATACACAATCTGGTTGAGCTTCGGCATCACGCCAAATTCAACCCGCGCCACTGTCTGCGAGCTGGTGAACTTCCAGGCGTTATCGAGAAGGTTCTGCAACACCACGCGCAACAGGCCCGGGTCACCGCGCGCGCGTATACCTGGCGTCACGTGCATTTCAACAGTGCGCTCGGGCTGACGTCGATGCAAACTGGTCACCACGCTATTGGCAAGCCCGCTCATGTCGATGTCGGTCCACATCACGTCGGCACGCGTGACGCGGGCCATTTCCAGCAGATCCTCGATAAGCCTGCCCATGTGCTGCACTTCTCGCGCACCTGTTCTAGATAGCGGCGCGCGGTGGCGGGGATATTCGCGCCGCGATCTTCGAGCAGTGCCAGACTCCATCCATCGATTCCGCGAAGCGGCGCGCGCAAATCATGTGACACCGAATAGCTGAAGCTTTCCAACTCGTGATTGGCGGCCTCGAGTTCCGCGGTGCGTTGTCGGACACGCTCTTCAAGCTGGGTATTGACGTTGATAATTTGCGCCTCCACCTGCTGGCGTCGTTCATTGGCGCGATAGGCCCATAACAGTGATGAAGCCGTATTCATCAGCGCATCAAATCGCTTCGGCAGGCGAGGACTGTATCCACCCGGCGCATTTGCCAATCCCACAATGCACTTGGCGCCGTTCTCGTGAACGAAGGGCACCAGAATGAAGTTGTGCACCGGTGGATGTTCGGGCAAAAAGCTACTGGTGCCATCGGCAGGATCGGCGGTGTTGCAAACGAATGGACCTTGCTGCAATCCCAACCGCCGCTCCCATTCCAGCAACATCTCGGCACCGATCTGAGGATGACCGGTGTAGTACTCACGGATGGGCGCTTCCCAGCCAGTGCCGGCAGTCGCCCAGATGTAAAGTACTTCGCTGCCTTCACCATTGGTCACGCGCTCGCCGATGAATCCAAATTCGCTGCCGGTATAACTCACCATGCAGGTCAGCAATTCACCGAAGGTTTCCGAGCGTGGACGGCCGGCGATAAAACGATTTTGTGCACGCGTAATTCCACGCAATAAAAGGTTATAGCCACGCAGAGCCTGATCAGCCTGGCGTCGATCGGTAATGTCCTGGAACACGCCGAAGATTCGCCGCGCAGCAGTAACCGGATCCAGGAACACATGCGCCTGTTCGAACAAATTACGAACGCTACCATCGCCGCGCACAATGCGGAATTCGGTGCTGTACGATGCGCCATTGCGCCAGGCGCGATCGGCTACAGAGTCACGCAGCGCGCGATCGTCGCTGTGAATATAGGAGCGCAGCTCATTGCGCGATTTCGGCAACTCCGACGGTTCGACGCCCATGATGCGGCAGGTTTCCATCGACCAGTGCATGGGCCAATAGTCGATGAGGTCCACGTCACCACACTCCACCTCCCAGGTGCCGACGCCAATCAGACGCAGCGCCAACGCCGCTGCGGCATCGCCATTCTCTAGCCAGGAGCCGACATGCGCGGCGGCCCCCGACATTGGATTATCGGACTGGGACATTGGAGTCAGGCCCATATGGAGTCTCGAAAATTTGATGCACTGCCGCAGGGCATGACCCCACTCACAGCAAACACTAGAACTAATAAGTGTAGCAGCTTGGAATTAATTAAGAAGAATTCAGCCAGGGGCCGATCAAGATTCAGCCACTAATCGAAAAATCAGCCCTGCCGGCCGAGGCTCAACCGCTCAGCGCATTCTTCCGGAGATAGCGGTTTGCTGAGGTAGAAACCCTGCACCTCATCGCACTGCATGCGGCGCAGGAACAACAATTGTTGTTTGGTTTCCACGCCTTCGGCGATAACTTTCAAACCGAGGCTGTGCGCCATGCTGATGATGGCGTGCACGATGGCCGCATCCTCGCTGTTTTGATGCGCATCGACCACAAACGAGCGATCAATCTTAAGCTTGTCGATTGGCAGTCGGCGCAAGTAGCTGAGACTGGAGAACCCGGTACCGAAATCATCCATCGCCAGTTGCACGCCAAGATCCTTCAGACTCTTCAAGCTGGCAATGGTCGCATCAAGATCATTCATGACCACGCTTTCAGTGATTTCCAGCTCAAGATAACGCGGGTCGAGGCCAGTATCGGCTAAAGTCTCCCTGACAAAGTCAACAAATCCATGCTGCTGGAACTGCAAGGCCGAGATGTTCACCGCCATGGTGATGCGAGGTAATTTCTGCAGTTGCCATTCGGCATTTTGCAAACAGGCTTCGCGCAAAATCCATTTGCCGAGCTGCACGATGATGCCGCAGTCTTCAGCGACTCCGATAAACTTGCCCGGCGGCACCATGCCGCGCGTGGGCGACTTCCAGCGCACCAGCGATTCAACGCCAGTGAACTGTCCGCTAAACAGGTCAGCCTGCAGCTGATAGTTCAACAGGAACTCGCTATTGTCGACCGCGCCACGCAGGTTACTTTCCAGAGAAATGCGCTCATGCGCCACTTCATTCATTTCGCCAGCGAAAAAGCGATAGCTGGCGCGCCCGCGTTCCTTTGCATAATGCAATGCAGATTCGGCGTTGCGGATCAGTGTATCGGTGTCACTGCCATCATCGGGGTAAACACTGATACCAATGCTGGGAGTGATGCTGACCTCGGTACCCACAATCTGATACGGCTGCGAAACTTTTTGCATGATGCGATCGCAAAGATGGATCGCATCCTCGGTGCCGTTGCCAGAAGCAACGATGATGTACTCATCACCCGCCACGCGCGCAATTGTATCCGTATCGCGCAGGCAGCCGCGCAAATCCTCGGCGACAATTTGCAATAACTGATCGCCAGCACCCTGCCCCAACATGTCGTTGATGCGTTTGAAGTGATCGAGATCGATGTACATCACCGCCAATCGCCGGCCAAAGCGCGCTGATGAATTGATCATCTGCTGCATGCGATCAAGCAGCAGCACGCGATTGGGTAGATTGGTCAGTGGATCGAAGTTGGCGAGATACAGCGCGCGCGCTTCCGCTTGCTTTTGCTTGGTGATGTTACGCAGTATGGCGACAACCTCATCCTTACCGCTACGTACGAAGCGCGCTTCGAAATGCTCGGGGCCGCGTGGACCACGCACGGCATATTCAGCCGCTTCGATATCACCCGAATCCAGCGCCCGCGAGATCATATTGAAAGCGATGTTGCGCAATTCTTCGCTTACATTAGGGTCATCCAGGCTGCCACCAACGGCCAGTCCGTCCGCGCCAGGCAGCACGCCCCACGGACAGGAGTAGTCAAGGATCACGCCGTCGCGATTGAGGCGCAACATGGTATCCGGCATGGCATCGAGCAGCGCGCGTTGACGGCGCTCACTGGCGCGAATCGCCGCCACCGCCGTTTCGGCGGACTCTTCACTCAGCGGCTTCGACTCCGTATTTGCAGGCGCCGCCGCAGGCCGCTGCAATATCACAGTCACCAGTGCTGCGATGGTGGTTGCCAGAAGTGGATCGTCCTCCATCCAGGGCTTTACCGCACCGGTACGCTCAAAACTCAGCACGGCCCCCAGCGTGCCATCGATCATGACCGGTACCGCCAATAATGCCGTGATTTCAAATGGTTCTAAGTAGCTGATCGCCAATTGCGCGGTGCGTGGATCCTCTGCCGGCTTGGTCGTGAAGATCGGTGTCCCACCATCCAGCGCCGAAAAGAAACTTGGATACAGCGATGCCGTCAGCTCCAGTCCGGTGCCATGTCGATCACCAGCGCGGTCGTAGAAGTCGCAGCAATAAACCGATTCGCGATTGTCATTGAACCGCCATAGGCTGACGCGCTGTACGTCCAGCAGTGCGGCGGCGGCGGCAGTCAGCGCCGGGATGCGCTCCTCGCTCGTCACCTCCTGCTTGGTTGCGATCCGCAACAAGGCGGCCAGCGACTTGTGCCGCCAGGCAACCACACTGGCGGGCATAACAATGTCGTCGGCGGGCTGAATGTGTCCTGCAGCGCTCACTCGTAGTCCCGAAAGGTATGTGTCCGCGGTTATCCGTTCCGCGACGTCCGCCACGACCCAAGACTGGCCTTGGTTAAGGACGACGGGTGTTACTTATAGCGGCTGACCAGGGACGTGGTTGAGCGTGAAATACAGGGAATTCGGTCACCTTGTGAATCATGT
>JAXMGY010000041.1:0-13224 GCA_046347035.1 Gammaproteobacteria bacterium
TGGAAATCTGAAAGCCGGTGGGTGGAAAGAATTCATTACCCTTGTCCCACTCAATGTCGGTGAGCTCTTTCAATACAGGTGCCAGCGCGTGAATGGGATTGTTGGCTAGATGCGGATAGGCAACATGTCCTTGCACGCCGTTGATCGTGAGCACGCCATTTAACGAACCGCGACGGCCGTTCTTGATCACATCGCCAATGCGTGTCTCACTGGATGGTTCGCCCACCAGGCACCAGTCAATTTTTTCAGCACGCGCTTCAAGTTTATCGATAACTTTCACCGTGCCATCAATCGATGGACCCTCTTCGTCGCTGGTGAGCAGGAAGGCAATCGAGCCTCGATGTTGTGGATGTTCGGCCACGAAGCGCTCGGTGGCGATCACCATTGCGGCCAGGCTGCCTTTCATGTCGGCGGCGCCGCGGCCGTACAACATCCCGTTGCGCACTTCTGGCGTGAAGGGATCACTGCCCCAGGCTTCGCGGGGCCCTGTCGGAACCACATCAGTATGTCCAGCAAAGGCAAAAAGAGGCCGTGCTGTTCCGCGGCGTGCCCACAAATTTTCAACCTCGCCAAACATCATTGCTTCAATTTTGAAGCCGATCTTGCGCAGCCGTGCGGCAATAATTGCCTGACAGGCCGCATCATCGGGCGTTACCGACGGACGCGCAATCAACGCCTTGGCAAGTTCAAGTGTTTCACTCATCGGAATGTGTTGTTGCACCAGGTTAGAAACTCGTCGGTCGTCATGACCCGCACTCTCTTATTGCATTTGTTTGCCGGCACGTAACGCCTTTCGTTGGCAACTTGCCGCAACCAGTTCACAGCCTCGGGTCTAAAACCGTTACCACCAATCATAATGATAACGTCATCTTCGTCGATTGCCTCAACACAGCTCAAATAGGCGTGAGGTAGTTTTTCATCGACACTGCCAGCGGATTGTTGCCACTTGCACTCCACGCGCGTGCAGAGCTGATATCGCGCCGATCGAATCAGAAATTCCGTCCTGCCTTTGCCACCATACAAAGTTCGATAGGGAACATTGCGCAGCAGCAATTCCTGCCCGTAGATAAGCGGGCGGCGTTCGTAATCCTTGAATTGAACCACTTCCAGTCCGTGCGTTGACAGCGTACCAATAACCACGTTCTCTAGGACGTTTCCGGTTCGATTGGCCTGTCCACCTTGGCTGCGTGTCATGGAAGTGTTTCGCCCGCCTTCAATCCGGAAGAAACAGCGCCAAGAGCTCAGCCGCATTCTCGCGCTTGGCGCTGTTGCAGCTGATAAGTCGGCGCACATCGAGAAATTCCATCTTGCTGGCCGCGGCGTAGAGTTCGCGCGTCGCAGGCGTATCGTGGTTGGAGATCAACACCGGAATGCCGCGCTGTGCCGTGACGAGAGCGAGTTTTGCCAGACGCTTCTGATCTTCAGGACCGAAACCGCCAGAGCTGTAGGCAGTGAAGTTCGATGTAGTGCTCAGGGGTACGTAGGGCGGATCGCAGTAGACAACGTCCCCAGGATTGCACTTTTTCAGTATATCCTCGAAATCGCGATTCAATATCGTGATTGTTGCTCGGTGTGCCCTTGCGAGGAAGGCGTTCATCTCCCGCTCGGGAAAGTACGGGGCATAATATCGGCCGAATGGAACGTTTAGTTCCCCCGAAGCGTTGTACCGGCAAAGTCCGTTGTAGCCATGCTTGTTGAGATACAAGAACAGCGCCGCGCGGTTCGGGTCATCCTTCTCCAATTCGTTGAACTCGTCGCGCAGGGCGTAGTAGCGCTTCGCGACATTGTTCTTTGGCGTGAAGTATTTTCGCGCGTGTTCGATAAAGGATTTCTGCCCGCGCTTGAGCGTTTTGTAAAAGAGGATGAGATCGGTATTGGCGTCGCTGATACGGTACCGTTCGTAATCCGTGTTAAGAAACACTGCTCCCGAGCCGACAAAGGGCTCCACCAGTCGTTTGCCTTCGGGGAGAAGACGCCTTATATGAGGAACCAGGCGATACTTGCTACCTGCCCACTTCAGCGGAGGTCGCGTACCGTTAACTGCACCGATTGCTTCGGTTTTCTTGTCGGTACGCGCTGGCATCCGCGAAATGGCAGTGGTTCAGCGCTTGTTGGCTTGCGTTTCGTCGGGAGCGAAAGCCTGGATGCTGAGGGCGTGAATGTCGGTTTCCATCATGTCGCCAAGCGCATCGTAAACGATACGGTGACGCGCGATCGGTAACAAGCCTTCGAACTGACGCGAGACGATGCGTAGCTTGAAATGTCCGCGGCCATCGGCGGCGCCGGCGTGACCCGCGTGCTTGTGGCTGTCGTCGACGACTTCCATGGATGACGGATGAAGAGCCTGATGCAGCCGGGCTCGAATGCGTTCAATGCGATCGTTTGCGTTCATAACTCCCCCCTGAACTATGGCAACACTCTCTTGAACGGTTTGACGGTGACACGTTTGTACACACCCTCGGCCAGATAAGGGTCCGCGTCAGCCCAGGATTGTGCTGCGTCCAGCGACTCGAACTCAGCCGCCAATCATGCTTGCCGGTAAAACCCGCCGGTCCGGGGTCGTTACTGTCAACGGCTGGAAACGGACCGATAAAATTACCTTGCCTCGTCGCGCAGCTTGCTGAGGCGCTCATGCGCCGCGGCCGCACTGCCAAGCGTTTCTCCAAACTGTTCTCGATATCTTCACCAATAATAGTGTAAAGCATCTGTTCCCCCGCCGATTAGTCCCGTTGTCTCTTCTTTCAGCTCTCCGTGCGCTGACAGGTAAATTGTCTGTGCTGCCGCGAATACCAGCAATAGACCCGGCACTCCCAAGAGTTTGAACTTCACCCAGGTTGCTTCGGCAAAATGCTTGGCAACATAAAGGTTCAGCACCCCAAGCAAGGCGAAGAATCCGACCCAGAACCTATTCAGAAGTAGCCATACATTGCGCGGAGCAGTCATCACATGCCCCATCATGCGCTCTATTATGGGCTGATCACCGACATATTGGCTGCCAAAAATACCAATGCAAAAGCCAGTAAACGGCCGTGGGCTTCCACATGATATAGCGCTTGTCATGCAACACCAGGGTACTGCCGCCTAGGATAACCAACAGCGCCAGCGTGCTGAGTTGCGCCTTGTCAAACCGGCGGTAATGCACCTTATGCATGATGACTTGTAGCAGCGAAGCGGGAATGGCTACAGCGGTGGCCAACATATCGATCGGGAATCCTTCCGTCCGGATAGAAATAGGCCAGCAGCGTTTGCGTTTGTTCGCCGGTTAGAAAGAGCGACAGCAGCGATTGCACCGGGTGCGCCGGCAAGAAGTATGCGACCGCGAAGGCGATTATGGGAAATTGGTCCAACAGGAACTTCATGGCGGGACTTCGTCTCGAAGCGCGAGTCAGGTTGGCCGCATACCGAAAAGCGGCGGCGTCATTATCGCTGGAAGCGCGCCGCTTTTGCTGGAACCTGGCCAACGAGCCGTTGAAACCATGAGTCGAACGCTGCCATTACACGTAAAGAATCCCGAGCCGCGCTACATCGAGCAGGCAGTGGCCGTATTGCGCGAGGGAGGGGTCATCGTTTATCCGACCGATTCCTGTTACGCGCTGGGATGCCAGCTTGGAGACAAGGATGCGCAGGAACGCATCCGGCGCACCTGCCGCTCTGGGCGACAACCATACCTTGGCGCTGGTATGTCGATTTATCGCAACTGGCAACTTACGCGCGCGGACAACCCGGCTTTTCGCCCGGATGAAGTCGATGACGCCGGGTCCATATACCTTTCTGCTCAGAGCTACGCACGAGGTGCCGCGGCGGCTGCAAACTCTGCTGCGCACCACGGCCTGCGCGTGCCGGATCATCGCGTGGTGCAATCCCTGCTTGAAGCCTTGGGCGAGCCACTGATGAGCACTTCGGCGCAACTACTGATCGACATGCCCTTCAACGATCCGGCGGAGATTGAAGAGCATATGGGCAAATTGGTCGATCTCAATCCTTGATGGTGGCAATACCGGCTCTGGAGCCCAGCAGCGTCATTGACCTGGCTGAAGGTACGCCGCGGTGGTGCGCGGGTGCCGGTGATGTTTCTGCGTTGATGAGTAACTAATGTGATGAATATTGACGCCGTGGTTGACGTTGGTGCAGGTAATGATTAGCGCTGTTCGTCGTTCTGGCCATTACCTGCACGAAGTCGGGCACGGCTGGGTGGCGCGCTGGTGTGGTGACCCGACGGCGGCTGAGCGCGGGCGCCTGAGTTTGAATCCTCCGGCACATCGACCTCACATCGGCAGCGTCTTGCTGCCGCTCCTATTGATTGTCACGCGCGCGGGGTTCACGTTTGGCTGGGCAAAGCCGGTGCCGGTGAATTGGAAGTGCACTCTTGCGCAATGTCGTGCGCGACATGGGCATTAATACCCGGTGGACCGGCGGTCAATCTATTGCAATTCCTTGCCTGGGTGGCCGTTCTCTGCTGGCGGCACGCTGGGGTCACGGGCGAGGCTGGCTCGCCGTTGCTTTGATCTCCATGGCCGAGGTGGGGATAATCGCCAACCTCGCGTTGGCATATTCAATCTGATTCCGCTGCCGCCACTGGACGGCAGCCGCGTGCTGGCCTCGATTCTGCCGCGTTCAGTCGCAGTTATTTACGGAAAATTAGAACGTTACGGCCTAGTCATAATATTAATTCTAATTTACTTCGGCGTTATCAACCGCATACTGGTGCCGGTCCTCCAAGCGGGCCTGCAACTGGTGTACGCTCTGCTACCTGGTTAATCGCCGGAAGATTGCCAGATCCGCGATCGCGGGTCGGGTAAAATCGCCGAAAAACAACAACAGACATGGGTCTCAATCATTGAATATTTCCGCTAACCGTCGGGTGTCGTCAGGATGCGCCCGACCGGCCAGCTGCATCTGGGCCATTATCACGGTGTATTGAAGAATTGGGCCGTGTTACAGCATGAGTACGAGTGCTATTTCTTCAGTCGCCGATTGGCATGCCCTGACCACTGCTTATGAAGACACCGCCGTCATCGCCGAAACGGTGTTCGATTTGGTCGTGGATTGGCTGGCGGTGGGCATCAACCCAGGCGAAGCCACGCTGTTCATTCAGTCGCGCGTACCGGAGCATCGCCGAGCTGCATCTGCTGTTGTCGATGATGACGTTACCGGATGGCTTGAGCGCGTCCCGAGCTACAAGGACCAGCAGGAGAACTCAAAGGCAAGATCTTTCCACCTACGGTTTCCGCTATCCGCTGCTGCAATCGGCGGATGTGTTGATTTACTGCGCGGGGCATGTACCTGTTGGCGAAGATCAGGTGGCGCACATAGAGCTTGCGCGCGAAGTGGCGCGCCGATTCAATTTCTCTACGGCCGCGAAGTGGGTTTTGAGGAGGCGCCGCTGGCGGCGGCGAAGAAGATGTGGCAAGAAAACGCTGCGCTGTACGCCGATCTGCGCAAGAAGTGTCAAGAGGCAGGCGATGTTGATGCGCTGGAGCGCGCTAAGGCGCTGCTGGCTGCGCAGCAGAACGCGGGCATTGGCGATCGCGAGCGTCTGCTGGGTTATCTTGAAGGTGGTGGCAAGGTAATCCTGCCCGAACCGCAGGCGCTGCTGACACCGGAATCGAAAGTGCCCGGAATCGACGGCGAGAAGATGTCCAAGTCGTACGGCAATACCATCGGACTGCGGGAAGCGCCCGAAGAGGTGGAGAAAAAACTTCGCACCATGCCCACCGATCCGCAGCGCGTACGCCGCAGTGACGTGGGTGATCCGGACAAGTGTCCAGTGTGGAAGTTTCATCAGATTTATTCCACCGATGAAGTGAAGAATTGGGTGCAGCAGGGTTGCCGCAGCGCTGGCATCGGTTGCATCGAGTGCAAGCAGCCAGTGATCGACGCCGTGCTGAAAGAATTAAGACCGATCCGTGAGCGTGCGCTGGAATACACCGAGGACAAAGATGCCGTGCGCGCCATCGTCGATGAGGGTTGCGAGAAAGCGCGCGAAGTGGCACAGCAGACGATGGAAGACGTGCGCGAAGCCATGGGCATTTCGTATCGCTAGGTATTGATGACGGCGGACAATTTCAATGCAGATGCATAGCGATCCCAGCGAAGCGCCCATCCCCGGTCAGGAGGAAATGCCGTTCGCCGTCGTGCAGGGCGTGCCGGTTACCGAATTACCGAAGGATTTGTACATTCCGCCGGAAGCGCTGGCGGTGTTCCTCGAGGAAACTTTCGAAGGCCCGCTCGATTTGCTGTTATACCTGATTAAGCGGCAGAACCTCGACATCCTCGATATACCCATCGCAAAAATCACGCGCCAGTACATGTCGTACATCGATTTGATGCAGGAGATGCAATTTGAATTGGCTGCCGAATATCTGGTCATGGCGGCCACGCTGGCGGAGATTAAATCGCGCATGTTATTGCCGCGCCGTGTCGATGCACCGGAGGAGGAGGATCCGCGTGCTGAACTCGTGCGCCGCCTGCAGGAGTATGAGCGTTACAAGAAAGCGGCCGAGGATATCGATGTGCTTTCCCCGTATCGAGCGGGATAACTATTCCGGTGGTGGTGCCGTTCGATGATCGCAAAAAGCTCTGCGCCACCGCCCAATGTATCGTTGCAGGAGTTGCTGGCGGTATTCACGGAAGTGCTGACCCGCGCCAGCCTTTTCTCCAATCATCATGTGCAGCGCGAACCGCTGTCGGTGCGTGAACGCATGGCCATTGTGCTCGATCGCGCGCGCGGCAGTGATTTTCTGGATTTCCGTCACTTTTTCACCGTGGAAGAGGGACGAGCGGGCGTGGTGGTGACGCTGCTGGCAATTCTGGAACTGCTGCGCGCCCACCTGATTGAACTGGTGCAAAACGAAATGTTCGGCCCGATCTATGTCCGGGCTGTCGGGCAAGAAGAAAATTGAAAAACAAACATGGACTCGATTGAAAAATTCAAACAGATTTTGGAAGCAATATTGATGGTCGCCGGCGAGCCGGTGCCCATTGAACGCATGCTTGATGTACTTGCTGGCGATCTGGCTGATGGCGATACTGAGCGTCCGGATCGCGCCACCGTCAAGACCGTGCTCGAAGCGTTGCAGGGCGACTACGCGGGTCGCGGCATTCAACTGGTGGAAGTTGGCAGCGGCTATCGTTTCCAGACGCGCGCCGAGCTTTCGCCCTGGGTCAACAAGCTTTGGGAGGAGCGGCCGCCGAAGTATTCGCGCGCGTTATTGGAGACGCTGGCCATCATCGCCTATCGACAACCGATTACTCGTGGCGAGATCGAAGACATACGCGGCGTCGCTGTGAGCGCAAATATTATGAAAGTGCTCACCGAGCGCGAATGGGTGCGCATTGTCGGCCATCGCGACGTGCCGGGCCGGCCAGCGGTGTACGCAACGACTAAGCAGTTTCTCGACTACTTTAATCTGCGCAATCTTTCCGAGCTGCCCAGTCTTGCCGAGTTGCGCGACATCGATGACGTAAATCTTGATCTTTTCGGCAATCCGATGAGCGCGCCGAACAATGCCACGTCGAGCGAGGCTTCCGCCAACGATGAGGATGGGGCTGAAGTCATCGACGAAGATGGTGGCGATGAGGCGGAAGGACAAGGCGCGTCGCATGCTGCTGTTGATTAAACCCAAAGTCGTTTGCGAATCAGAGCTAGATTGGTCGCGATTCTGAATCGGTCCTGATGTCATCTCAGGTACCGCTTGGCGCTATTCTGCGCGCCTACCTTTCTGGAAGTTTGAACAATATCGCGCAATCTTCAGGGTTCAGTCCTGCAAGGATTTGAAACTGTTTGGCACGTATAGGCATCTAAATTCTGACATCCAACTGTGTCTAGTCAGATAAGGGGGAAACCATGAGAACCGTTGCCACAGTACTTCTAGCCATATCGCTGTTCGCCCCCATCGCGCACGCCGACCAGCCTTACGATGAGTCCGCCAATGCGCTGGCAGATATCAAGCAGGCGTTGAAGGCCGCCAGTGCTGAGAAAAAGAACGTGATAGCGATCTTTGGCGCCAACTGGTGTCCATACTGCCGTGCCTTGGCCAAGGCTCTGGCGGGGGAAGCTGGTCGCAAACTGGAGCAGAAATTCGTTATCGTCAAGGTCAATGTTGGTCAGTTCGATACCAATATGGACCTGGTACAGTCCTATGGCAATCCACTGGGCGATGGCCTTCCAGGTGCCGCCGTCATTGGCGCGGATGACAAGACCTTGTTTATCGCCAAAGCTGACGAACTGGTCAATGCCGTTGACAAGGGCGATGATGGGTTGTCGGAACTATTCGGGAAGGGAGTCAAATAACAGGAAGAGTTCCAGCTCCGTGAGTCATGGGGTGAAGTGCCTGGTAACAACTCGTAAATTTACAAATTGATGTCCATGACAGCGGAACGACTACATAAGTGCCTTGCGCGCGCCGGCTTCGGTTCGCGGCGGCTGATGGAAACCTGGATCACTGAAGGCCGCGTGTCCATCAACGGTAAGCTAGCCGGTTTGGGTGACAGCATCAGTGAAGGCGATGAAGTGCGCGTCGACGGCCGACTGGTACCGGCTGCGCAACTGTTTCGCCGTATCATTCGCGTTATCGGGTATCACAAGCCCGCAGGCAAGGTTTGCTCGCGCAGCGATGAGCAGGGACGGCCAACAGTCTTCGAAGATCTGCCACACGCACGCGGTGGTCGCTGGCTCAGCATTGGCCGGCTGGACTACAACACCACCGGATTGCTGCTGTTCACCACTGATGGAGAGCTGGCACACAAGCTCATGCATCCATCGACTGGCGTGGAGCGCGAGTACGCGGTGCGCGTGCTGGGTGAAGTGCGGCCTGAAGTGCTGGAGCGATTGCGCAACGGTGTTGAACTCGAAGACGGTCCGGCGAAATTCGATTCCATCGTCGATGCAGGCGGTGAGGGCGCCAATCGCTGGTATCACGTCACCTTGCACGAAGGCCGCAATCGCGAAGTGCGGCGCTTGTGGGAATCGCAGGGCCTGACCGTCAGCCGCCTTACGCGCGTGCGCTACGGACCGCTCACTTGCCGCGCAATCAGCGCGCCGGCCGCTGGTGGGAGTTGGAACCAGAAGAAGCGGATGCGTTACTCGCGCTGGTGGGTTTGGAAGGGGCGACAGAGGGACGTCCACGAAAGAGTGCGCGCATTGAAAATTCAAGACACGGAAAAGTTTCGAGCAGTGCGCGCAGCAAAGTGCAACGCGAGCAGCGTGGGCGTGGTGCGCGGGAAAACAAACGTGAGCGCGGCGAGTGGACTAGCACACCACCAGATCGTTCATCTCGCGAACGATATTCAACACGATCGCACGTTGGTAAAGTCGGTGCACCTGATGCGCGCCGCGCAACCCGGACTGTTGCGGCGCGCACATCGAAACAGTCCGCTTCAAAATCCAAACCAATCGGATCTTCACTGTCCCCACAAAAGCGGAGATCCACAAAAAAAGCAAAGCCGAAATCGACATAACAGCGAATTGCGACGATTGACTAGTATAGATTCGAAATTGGTGGTCGCCGATTTGCTCGCAAGTATTTTTCGTAATGGTCACAGATCCCGGTAGGCGGAAGACTTAAGATTTATTACCGCTTACCGCTAAGTTTCCAACTGACCTATTAAAGACCCTCACATGAATACATCCCTGCCTCCGCCATTGCACAAATTATTATCAACTAGATTCCTACGACGAGTCTTTGTCGTCACCGTGAGTGCTATCTTGAGTCTTGGAAGCGCGTCCAGCTTCGCCGAGCAGGTTTTCAAGTGCAATGTTAACGGCAAGATCACTTATCAGGCCGCGCCGTGCAAGGAAGGCAAGGCCAACCAAGTGGAAACGCATAGTGACTTGAACGAGGCGGAGGCGAAGGCAGCGCAGGAGCGTGCCGATAGGGAACGCGCTACGGCCGCCGCCGCGTCTTCAATATCATCAACGCAGCAAACATCAGCCCCCACTGTGAAAGCGAAGGGCGATTGCGGCGGACTCAGCGCGCGGCGTGAGCAGGCTTTCAGCCGACGAAATGCCGCACTAGCAAGTGCGCGCCAAGGTGAAGGTGCGTCGGCAGGCAGCGCTGGCGACATGGCGATTGCGCAGATGCAGGCAGAGATCGGTTCCATCGAAAGCACGATGCGCGCTCATGGTTGTTCGTTTTGATCAATTCAGCAGCGGGGAGGCGGCCATGAAATTCAACGCGCTTTTGGCTGGGGTACTGTTGGCGATCATTGCGGGGACGATTAAAGCGGAGGATTTCGCCGCCAGCAAATTCACGCTCGCGTCGGGGGAAAAGAAGTCCTTCCATGTTACCACTGACAATGTGGTAAAAGTTTCTTACACCACTGGCTTGTCGATGGATCAGATGAAGTCATGCAAGAACATGGGGATTCGCATCCATGTCGTGGACGACCAATTTCTGGATGCCTCATCTCCCGTCGGTACGGGATTCACGCTTAAGCCGGTCGACGGCAAGGTTAGTGTGGATGTTGAATTCGAAAATCTGGAATCGTTTCCGATACCGGTTGAACTATCGCGCGAATAGGCGGCTGGCAAGACAACCTATCGTGGTTTACACAGTGGTGTTCTGTCGCCAGATCTGAATTCAGTTTCGCATCCTTCCGCTATGGCGTACGAAGGTAGCGCTGAGCAATACGTTCGGCAGCCCATCATGTCTTCCACGTTTCAAATTTCCTCATGCGGGTTATGCCTGCCTTAATCCGCGGACACAAGTTATCGTTCAACCGACTGTTTTACAAGCATATTTAAGCAATTAAACCGAGTTCAATTCTTTGATAATTGGCGTACCGTTTGCATTTCATTTAGGTGCTTCCATTTGAAAGTGAAGGGTAGTGTCCAACATTCTTAAGAAAATAAAAGCCGGTGACTCGCAAGAAGTTGGGCGCGAACCTGCCGTCAATCCGGGCGCACATGAGCGTTTGGCGGATGGCTCCGCATCGTCCGTGGATCTACTAGAGAAACTTTCGCGGCAGGTTCCGGGCGTCATCTATCAATTCCAGATGTTTCCAGATGGCCGTTCCTGCTTTCCCTACGCAAGCGACGCGATCCGAACAATCTACGAAGTTTCTCCGGAGCAGGTGCGCGAGGACGCGTCGGCTGTATTTGCGCTTCTACATCCAGCTGATCTCACCGGAGTGGTTGCATCCATTGACAAGTCCGCCCGCGAATTGACGCCCTGGCAGCATGACTATCGCGTTATCCTGCCGGTGCAAGGTTTGCGCTGGCGCCGGGGCGATGCGCGCCCCGAGCGCCTGGAAGACGGCAGCACGCTATGGCACGGCTATATTACCGATATAACTGACCGCAAACAGGTCGAGGAGCGGTTACTTGAGAGCCAAGAACGGTATCAACTCGTTCTCGAGGCGACACACGACCATATGTGGGTATGGGACATCGCAACGGATCGGATGAAATGGTCAGATAGTGCGCTCCAGCTGAAATGTTTTTCATCCGAGACGTTCGAATCGCATGCATCGTTCAAGCAGAGTATACATCCCGATGATCGCACTATATATGATGCTTCGCTGCGAGAGGCATTCGCATCTGACCATGATTCGTGGGAGTGTGAGTTCCGTTTTCTCTACGCTGACAGCTTGTCGAGGTGGATTCATGCGCGCGGCAGGATCGTGCGTGATGAAAATCGAAGGCCGCGGCAAGTAATTGGTGCCAGCGTTGATATCAGTGGGCGAAAGCACGCAGAAGCGGCGTTGCGCGAAAGCGAAGAGCTGTTTCGTTCCTTGTACGAGTTCTCTCCCGTCGGCATCGCACTCAATTCAATGTCTGGTCAATTTCTTCACGCGAATCGCGCGCTTTTCGAAATGACAGGATACACGAACGAAGAATTTCACAGATTGAGTTACTGGGACATCACGCCGCGCGACTATGAACCACAAGAACTTGTCCAATTGGAGTCACTTAGAACTCGACGAGTATACGGACCATACGAAAAGGAATACATCCGTAAGAATGGCACACGCTGCCCTGTGCTTCTTAATGGCGCACTTATCACCGATAGAAATGGTAACGAATTGATTTGGTCGATTATTCAGGATATTTCAGACCGAAAGCGTGCCGAAGTTGAAATCGCCAATGCGCAATTGTTCCTTAATTCGATTATCGAGAATATCCCTGACATGATCTTCGTCAAAGACGTTGACAACCTTCAATTCGTTATGTTCAACAGAGCCGGGGAAGAACTGCTTGGTTTGCAACGAGAGGATGTTATTGGAAAAACTGATTATGATCTGTTTCCGAAAGAGCAAGCCGACCGGTTTACAGAAGATGATCGCGCCGTAATGCAGAGTCGTCAGTCGCTGGGGGTGCGAGAAGAGCCAATACTGACTCGCACTAAAGGGCAGCGATTCCTCCAAACCAAGAAAATTCCCCTGTGTAGCGAGCAAGGCGAACCGAAATACTTGCTGGGAATTTCTGAGGACATTACTGAACGAAAGATTTCCGAAGAGCAGATATGGCGATTGGCGCACTATGATTTCTTGACAAAGCTGCCCAATCGAGCGCTATTCAATGATCGCTTGTCTCAGGCGATAGTGGCGGCTCGCAGACACAGAAAAACCTTCGCTGTTATGTTTCTGGATCTCGATCGATTCAAGAATATCAACGACTCGCTTGGCCACAGCATTGGTGATGAGCTGTTGCTTGACATGGCTTCGCGCATTTCAGCAAATCTGCGTGATACAGATACCGTTAGCAGACTGGGAGGGGATGAGTTTGTAATCCTGCTCCAGGATGTGAAGCAAGCTGAGGATTTTGCGCATGTGGCACGCAAGATGGTCGATGCATTGTCAGCTCCCTACAAGATATCGGGTCACGATTTGGTGGTGACCGTCAGTATCGGCATTAGTGTCTTTCCGGAGGATGGTGAGGACGCCGAAACGCTGTTGAAAAACGCTGATTCGGCCATGTATCACGCCAAGGGTGCTGGCAGAAACAATTTCCAGTTCTTCACCAAGAACATGAACAACCGCTCTTTCGAGATTTTGTTGATTGAGAGCGCGTTGAGGCGGGCGTTGGAGCGCGAGGAACTCTTGCTTCACTATCAGCCGCAAGTAGACACTCTAACTGGCGAGATTGTCGGTCTGGAAGCACTGGTGCGCTGGCATCATCCCGAACTGGGATTGATTCCTCCTGACAAGTTTATTCCCATCGCTGAGGAAAGCGGTCTCATTATTCCAATTGGCGAGTGGGTGGTGCGCGAAGCCTGTCGGCAG
>JAXMGY010000042.1:0-13038 GCA_046347035.1 Gammaproteobacteria bacterium
CTTTGAAAGCGTCGACGACCGGCTTCAATGACTCAGCACTGATTGGATGCTTGCTGTGACCACCTTCCTGCGGCACGTTCGGTTTCATCTGATCCCAAACCTCGTTGGAAACAGTAATGGCGAGCGTATTGACGCCCATTGCAAAGGGCGTTACCAAATCGGCGGCAGTACCAATGCCGGCACTCGCGCTAAGAATGGCCGGTGGCAGCATGTGCGAGCCATCCAATTCACCACTGACCACACGATCCAACACGACCTTCCAGTTCGACTGCGCCTCCAGCACCACATCAAGCCCTTCTTCCTCGAAAAATCCTTTCTCTTTTGCCACCGCCAGTGGCGCCATATCAGTGAGCTTGATGAATCCGAACTTCAGATCAGTTTTCTCCAAATCAGCCGCGAAGGCCGGACCCGCGGCGAGCATCGCAATGCTGGTTGCGCTGAACAGCAGGCGGTGAAGTTTGATCGCGACACCGGATTGACCGCGAGTAGTCATGACTGTTATTCCTCCGTTAGTAGTTCATATAAAAAATTCGGGCATAAAAAAACGGTGCCGACAAAGCGCAGCCTGTGCGGCACTCTGTCAGACACCGTTGTCTTGAAATTCCGTGTCACCCGTCGTTGGGTGATGCAATCAACGCAGCTATCGAACAATCGCTCGCAATCGCATGCTACAAGCGCTATCGCAAGCGTCGTGCCGACCCACGAACAACTTGCGCTGCCTTTATTGGATCAAATACTTAGTTCGCTTTCGCACGTCGTGCACCGAGCCCGATGGCGCCCTGGTCGACCCATCACGGTGCAATGCACTATGCGAGGACACTGAAATGGTGCGCACACCATCAGGCTACCGCCTCAAGCCTGCTGCGGATGCTAAATCCACCGACATAATCGTTACAGCGGTGCGGATCGAAATGCCTGCCGTCCATAAACAGATCCGCACCCATGGCAATGGGATGCGTGGCATCGTGCAGTGTCCATGACTTTGCATGCAGGCCTTCCGGCTTAACATCAACATTTGGCGCATCAATAGCCAATTGCGCCGCGATACGCCGATACATAGACGTGTCGTACACCATGCGTGCAATGGCTTCAACGTCAACGTCTCGTTGTAATTGCCCCCAGCGCCGCATCTGAGTGATGATCCACATCGCATGCGATTGCCATGGAAACGTTGCCGCACCACCGAAAAAGCAACTGGGATTGGCGGGCAGATTTCCAGCTACCGGGTTCTTGCCAGCAGGAAGTGAAGCAGCAATCAGCGCTGCATCGACACCGACAAAACCGGGTTGGGCGAGAATCGCCGCGGCGTGCGCGCGATTTACCGGATCGTCCAGCCAACACGCCGCCCGAATGAGCGCGCGCAGCACGCTTTCGTGCGTGCGCGGAAAGTTCTGTGCCCATTCCTGGCTGACTGCGAGCACTTTCTCCGGTTTGCCGCTCCAGATTTCCGCGCCAGTGATCACCACGTGGCCAATGCCTTCTGCGCGCGCCAGCAGATTCCACGGCTCACCCACGCAACAACCGTCGATACTGCCCGATCGCAAACGGCTGACCATTTCCGGCGGCGGCACAACCACCAAGCGCACGTCATGATCCGGATCGATGCCACCACTGGCCAACCAGTACCTCAGTTCATAGTTGTGCATGGAGAATGGGAAAACCATGGCGAAGGTCATTGGTTCGCGCCCCTCGTGCTTGTGGGCATCCAGCACTTTTTTCAGTGCGTGCGCCGATTGCCGCGGATCGGTTGCCGAGCTAAAGTCGGCTTCGAGCATGCGCGCATGCAGTGCATTGCTCACGGTGATGGCATTACCGTTTATCCCCAGGCTCAAGGCAGTCACTAACGGGCGCGAGAACCCACTCAAACCCAATGTTGACGCAATGGGCATGGGTGCCAGCATGTGCGCGGCGTCGAGGATGCCGCAGCTCACCTTGTCACGCAGCGTCGCCCATGAAGCCTCGCGCGACAACGCCACATTCAAACCTTCAACGGCGAAATAACCCAGCTCCTGCGCGACCACAATCGGCGCGCAATCCGTAAGTGGGATGAAACCCAATGTCAGGCTATGTCGTTCCACGTTATGTACCCCTGCTTGAATGCTTTTCTGGCGCAGGCTCGCCCAGCAACTCAGTGGCAGCGAGAATAGTGCGCGCCAAATCGACGATCCTGATGTTGCGATCCATGGCCATTTTGCGCATGGCCTTGTAAGCGGTTGCCTCATCCATTCCGGACTTCTGCATCACAAGCCCCTTAGCCTTCTCCACCAACTTGCGATCCGCGAGCGTAGCCCGGGTTTGCTCCAATTCCTCGCGCATGGCCTGAAATTCTTCAAACCGCGCCCGCGCCACCTCAAGAACGGGCAATACGCGATTTGCATTCAGTCCGTCGACGACATAGGCGCTGACACCAGCTTGTACCGCTGAACGAATAGTCTCTGCATTATCATCGTTGGTGAACATCACCACCGGCCGCGGATGATCACGGCTGATGGTGCGCATGTGCTCCAACGTATCGCGATTGGGCGAATCGATGTCGATAATGATCACGTCGGGCAGGACAGCAGAAACCTCCGCCGCTAAATCGCCGCCCGCCATGACGCGTGCCACCACGTGATGACCGGCGGCGACCAGCGCTGCTTCAACTGTATTGGTGCGCTCCGGAAAACTGTCAACCAGCATGATGCGCAACGCCTTGTTGGGAGCGCTCATGCCGGCAACAGAATGATGCTGACGATGCAAGGCATCGCGCAAGCTATGGTCCTCCAGGCATGGCTCGCTACCACTTGAATTGTGCATACACCCAGGCAATGTCCTTGTCGAAGGCTTGTCCGCCGGCGGTATTGCGCGCAACGTTAAGTGCGTTGCGATCGGCATTGTAGCTGGCGTACTTCGCCCCCAGCATCCAGTTCTTGCCTATGGGTTTCTCGGCAACGAGATTCCACTCTGTGCCATAGTCGTAATCCAGGTTGTTCGAACTGTAGTCGTGATACATGAACATAACGTTGGCGCCATAAACACCGCCACGTACGGTGAAGAATAAATCCTCGATACCATCGCCCGGAGTGACGAGGAAGCGGTCCGCCCATCCCTGGAAGGCGTGATTGGTGCCGAGCGGCGTCTGGAATGATCGCCGTATCACCTGACCACGCACGGTCTGCGGACCATCGCCTTCGAGAACCTCGTAACTCGCTTTGACGGTGAGCGTATCGAGCCACTTCTTGCCCACCGTGTAAGCCAAGCCACCTTCGACGAGATAGTAGTTTTCATCAATGTCTACGGGTGTGTCAAAGGCGTCGGCCTGATGCGCGAATTCACCGGTGTACAACACCTTCCGCAGTGCCCAACCCCTTCGCACCTTCGCCGCGAATACCCACGGTGTTGGTGGACATACCGAACGAACCTGGCGCCGAGTTGGACAATCCGTTGAGTGTGGGTGCATTGGCATGCTCAAAATCCAGTGCATACAAATATGCTTCCAGCTTGAGTAATGCGAAACCATCCCAGTTGGCCTTGAACAGGTGCGAACTCATCGGATAGTCGGACCGATCGGCCAGCGGATTATCTTCGCCGAAGATGCGATTGACATTCCACACATAGGAATAGTCGAGCTTCAGGCGCCGATCGCCGGTATCCGCATCGGGGAAAAATGATGTGGTCACGCGTGCAGCATCGAAGCTCTGCCAGTTCTGACGCCACAGAATGTTACCCACATAGCGATGCAGCGGCGCCTGGCGATGTTCAATTTCCTGTCGTCCGACACGCAATACCGTAAACGGCAAGCCTTCATAGCGAATGTTGGCTTGCTGGACTTCCGTGCCTGTGGGATCGACAACCGTGGCGAAACGCGCATCACTGCTCAGTCCGTTGCGCGCAACGGTCAGACTGCCGTCGTTGTAATCGCCCAGTAGCGAGCGCACGTCCTCAAACTGAAGATAGGCGCCAAAGCCATGAAACAGCGCCGTGTTGTAGCCCAGTGCCGTACGTAAGGTCAAGGCGTCGGCATCCTCAAGCCGCACGGCGGGCACAGGTGTGGTGCGTGCGAAAGCATCGTCTTCGACATGTTCGTAGCGCAGGCGCGCGTAGAAATCCACTTTGCCTTTGGTGATAGCGTCCATCAGGCTGTTATCCGCCATCGCCATCGCTGGCATCATCGCCGGCAAAAATGCTACTCGCCACGCTGCGCGATATAGACTCCTGCGTCTCATTTTATCCCCCTAATTATTTTGAAAACAAAAAAGGCCACGCCGATCACTCGATCGTTGTGGCCCCGTTGCCGTATCAATTTGTTCCGCCGCATCGTCGCGGCAACCATGACTGCAATGACAATGACAAACACTTGCTAGAACACTCAGCAAGCAGTGGACCAATTCACTAACTCACTGATTGAATTGAAATGATTTGATCTGAACTGCGGTCCGCATTGAACGCGGATGCACTAATATATGCGTTCGAATAGCACGCGTGCGCGAATTTGGTGCCATTGCGCGCGTCAATGCGGAGAACTTCACATGCAGATTTCAATGCAACCGATCGCCACGGTGCACAGCCCTTACACTCGCACGGGCGAACGCATTCCACGCCGGGAAATCATCGCCGACATACATATATATGAAGCGTTGGCCCCGGCGCTAACCGGTATCGAAGAATGGTCTCATCTGTTCGTCATTTTTTGGATGCACGAGCTGGCATCCGCACCATTGCGACTGACCACGCATCCGCGCCATCGCACCGACTTGCCAGAAGTAGGTGTGCTCGCGGCACGCGGACGGGAACGTCCAAACCCGATCGGACTTGCGGTCGTGGAGTTGCTGGAAAGAAAAGGTGCGGTACTGCGCGTGCGCGGACTGGATGCCTATGACGGCACGCCGGTGCTGGACATCAAACCCTACGATCAATATGACGCGATCAAAGAACTTCGCGCACCACAATGGTGGCTGTCGGTCGCAAATCTGACACAGGTCACCCCCTCTACCCTTGCAGGAAAGGATTAGGGTGTTGGATCAAATACTTCGCCAACAGATCTGTCAAACGTAGTGCGCGCTCAAGCTAGTGAAAAATTCATGCAGCACGTGCATGAAACCTTCCCTATCACCCTGCCAATACAACGCCTCTCCGATATGAATGTCGCAAAATCGCGGCACCAGCAAAGCTTCGCCTTTAGGCAACGCCAACCCTAGTCCATGCATGAACACGGGAATGACCGGTACATGCGGAAATTTCTCGGCAAGGTGAGCAATGCCGGTTTTTAGCTCACTCATCTGCTCCGGCTCACCGCGCGAACCTTCAGGAAACACGATTAGGATTTCTCCGCGTTGCAATGCTTCATAGCATCCAAGAAGTGGATCGGTTTTGCGAACACGTCGCGCGATGGGAATGACACCAATCAGATTCAACGATACCCACGCCAGAATCGCATTGCGGAGAAAATAATCCGCCGCAGCCACTGGTCGAACCATTGGGATCTGCCGCAACGGAAACAGCGACAGCAACGTGAGCGTGTCGAGATGACTGTTGTGATTTGCGGCAATGATGGCGGGCCCACATGATGGCAGGCGTTGCGCATCTCGCACATGCAATCCAAGCAGCACCCGTGTGACCGGCCACGCGAATAGCGCCACGAACAACTTGCGCAGCAACGGTTTCATTTCACGCACTCAATAGTGCAGGTAACGAATGAAATGCAGGAATAACGGCGCCGTGTAGGTCAGGCTGTCCAATCGATCGAGCACACCGCCATGTCCTGGCAACATCGAACCGCTGTCCTTCACACCGATATCGCGCTTAACCGCCGACACGGTGACGTCCCCGACGAAACCGAACAGACTGATAATAACGCCAGACACGATGGATTCCAGCGTCGACAGCGGCGTGAGCAGCGGTGCCAACATCCACGACAGCAACACCGTGGTGGCGATGCCGCCCAACAACCCTTCCACCGTTTTTTTGGGACTGACTTTCGGTATCACTTTGTGACGTCCCAACGTCTTGCCACTGATGTATTGCGAGATGTCATTGGTCTCGGTGAGCAACACCAGGAACAACACCAGCGCGTCACCACCGCCGTGGGGATTGCCTTGTTCTGGAAGCGCCTGCAAATAGGCCATGTGACTGAGACTGAAAACTGTGGTCATCAACCCCCAATGCAGAGTGCCCGCCGCATGCAAAAATCCCCGCGTCTCGCCAATCAGCACCATCCGCATGGCTAGAAACAGGAATGCATACACCGGAATGAAAATGATGAACATGCCGTACCAGGCGATGCCCACCCAGTAGTATTGAATGGGGATAGCCAGATACGCCCAGAACAACACGCGATGATCGGCGCGGCGCGTTGGAATCAATGACAGATATTCCTTAAACGCCAGAAAGCTGATGACACCGAACACACAAACAGACACGATTCGATTGAAAGCGATGGCGGCGCAAAACACGAGAATGATGTACCACCAGGTTCGAACGCGCAGCTTGAGTTCAGAATAGTCCCTCTCCGGTCGCGCGCGATCCATCAGCACCACCACCAAGCTAGCAATTAGCAGGCCGCCGAGAATGGCTAATAGCGCAACTTGCACATTGGAAGGAATTTCGAATTTCAATTGGTCGCGATCTCACGCAAGCCACTGCGCACGCGATTGACGATGGTCAACACCGTCAACACAAGTGCAATGACGAAAACGAGGTTCACCCATGAGCTGGCCCGCATTCCTACTCCCAACAATAGTCCGAGCGTACCGATGACGAAGGCGCGATCGCTCTTACCCATCGGTCCATCGTAACGGCGGCTCGCGCCTTGTGCCACGGCAACCACACCCGTCATCTCGGAGATGACAGCCGCTAGCACGAACAGCACCACCAGAAATGAATTCAATCCGGGGATCACCGCCATCGGCAGATACAGCGCCACGTCGGAAACCACGTCGGTAAGCTCATTCAAGAATCCACCGAGCGCTGATTTCATCGCGTATTCGCGAGCCAGCATGCCATCGATGGCATTCAAGGCCATACGCAAGAACATCACCACTGGTAACAACAGCAGCACGCGCGGATGCGCGGCACCAGCATTAAATATCAGTACGCCGGTCAAGATTGATAGAATGCAGGCGGCCACCGTCACCTGATTGGCAGTGATGCCACGCCTGGCAAAAGCGCCAACAATCGGCCGCAGCAGGCGTTGAAACGCAGGTTTCAGGTCGTAAATTGATGCCATGGATTCGATCGCGCGGGGCAGGCGACTCGGCCTACCCATTCAGCAATGCATTTGTCAATTTGTAGAACTTTTCACGTGCGTGAAGTAAATTGTCGCACATCATAGTCATAGTGACTGCTGATTTTCCTTTTTTTCAACTTCCAACGAGACTTTTTAGCAAAAGGATAAAACCGACATGAGCAAATTCAAGGCGACCGGCTTCAAAGCGGGAACCGCACGGCGGCTGGGAATGTTTGCGGCCGTCACACTGAGCTTGTCAACTACCGCGCCATGGGCAGCGCCAAAAGACGGCGACAAATTCGACAACTGGGCGATTAAGTGTGAAAAGGCTGATCCCCAATCCAAGGATAAGGGCGGTCCCGAAGTCTGCTACGTGTTCCAAAATGTTGTCACCAAGGAAGGCAACAAACGCGTCCTCAACATTGCCATTGGCTATGCACCCAAGATTCCGGAGCCGGTGGCGCTGATCACATTGCCGCTGGGTATTGCTCTGCCGCCGGGCGCGGGGCTGACCATTGGCGATGACAAGCCAATTCGCTTCCCTATCGAACGCTGTGAGCCGGGTGGCTGTCGCGCCGGTTTGAAACTGGAGAAAGCAATACTCGATAAACTCACCGACACCGCCAAGGTGTTATTGGACTTCCAGGACGGTGCACACCGTCCGGTACAGATACCGCTGTCGATGAAGGGCTTCAGTGAAGCATTGAAGAGCCTGAAATAGCTTCACCAGACTTAAGCTCAACGCGATCGCCGACGCGTAGGCCGAGGCGATCGCTGTTCCCACCCGCCAGCTCGATTACCATCGAAACTTCGGCTCCCGCCGAAATGGGCGTTAGCGACTGCGGTTCTGTCTGCTCTGCAATGTAGATAATGCGCCCCTGCACGTCGACAAACAACATGTCGAGCGGGATAAGCGTATTTTTCATCCACATTGCAGCAACACGTGGCGAGTTGTAGAGAAACACCATCCCGTCGACGTCTGAAAGTTGACGGCGGAACATTAATCCGCGCTGACGTTGCGTCTCGGTGCTCGCCAGTTCCAGTGCAAGCGTCTTGCTCAGACCATCCGCGCGCGTAAAAAGTACTTCCACTTTCGAATTCCCGGCGAGACCCGAATCGGCATACACACGATCGGCAAAACCTGTACCCAGCACCGTGAGCAACGCCAGAATCACGCGCACAAACTGCGCGCGCGAATGGAAGAACTTGATGATTGAACGCGGCTGTAACATCAATGGGACTCCACATTCTGCTCAACGGTGACGGCGAATCGTCTCCCAAGCCGCAAGTGCGCGTTTACGCGCGAAGTCGTGATCCACGATTGGTAAAGGATAGTCGACATCCAGCTGTATTTGCGCTCTGGCAAGCACTTCGCCTGACGCCCGCCATGGTGAATGAACATATTTTGCCGGCATGTGCGCCAACGCCGGCAACCATTTTTTTACGTAGACGCCATCGGGATCGAAACGCGCGCCCTGGCTCACTGGATTGAAGATCCGGAAGTACGGCGCCGCATCGGCGCCACAACCTGCCGTCCACTGCCAGCCGAGTGTATTGTTGGCGAGATCGGCGTCCACCAATGTATCCCAAAACCAGCGCGCGCCATGGCGCCAATCAAGCAACAAGTGTTTCACCAGGAATGAAGCGACTACCATCCGCACGCGATTGTGCATCCAGCCGGTGGTCCACAATTCCCGCATACCAGCATCGACGATGGGATAGCCCGTCTCTCCACGCTGCCAGGCGCTTAGCGACCGTTCATCGCTACGCCATGGAAAGCGTTCGAACTCCGGCCGCAGTGGCGCATCGATCGTGTGAGGAAAATGATAAAGAAGGTAATGGGCGAACTCCCGCCATACCAGTTGCCGCAGAAATGCCTCAGTGGCGGATGAAATTGTTATCCGCCCAGCATGCATCTCGTGTTGACACATCGCCGACCAAACTTGTTTCGGGCTCAGTTCTCCGAAATGCAGATAGGGTGATAGCCGGGAGACACCCTCTTTGTGGGGCTGATCGCGCGCGTCGGAATAGCCCTGCGCGGCGGAATCGATGAACGTATCGAGGGCCGATTGCGCAGCCGCTTCACCGAATTTCCATCTGGCGCGAACGCCGCCTGCCCAGTCGATCCTCGGTTCCAATTTAAGCGCGTCTATCGGCAGCGACTCCACTTCGCTCGAAGGCGTTGAGATCGAAGTCGGCGCACCGAGTGGGGCACCAGGCTCGGACAGTTTTTTGCAATGTCGCCAATACGGTGTAAAGACCTTGAACGCGCCACCCGCCTGGGTTTTCACCGCATTCGGTTCAAACAAAAGCGACGCCGCGCTGCTCGCGGCCTCCACACCTGCGGCCGTCAACGCACGTTTGATTTCGATGTCACGCTTGATGAGCGAAGGCTCATAGCATCGATTCCACAGCACAACGCCAGCGCCGGTCTCCTTCACCAGCGCCAGTAAAGTCGGCAGCGTCGGTCCGCGACGAACAATGAGACAAGAACCCAATGCCCGCAGCGCGCCATCCAGACATTGCAAAGATTGATGCAACCAGTACCGGCTGGCCGCCCCGGGCGCCCAAGCACCTTCTTCATCGGGTGCCCAGATGAACACCGGATAAACGGCGGGACCACGCGCACAGCCATTCGTCAGCGCCGGATTGTCCGCCAGGCGCAAATCACGTCGAAACCATACGATGATAGGGGTCATGGTCAACTCAGATCGCCGATTGCTTCCGGAAAAGTCTGGATGGAAAAATACCCCGGGAACCAATCCTAAGCATCAATACCCTAATGTCGCGTCGGTGGCCAAACTTGAACGATGCGTTTAACATTGGCGCCGGCTCGCGACCTTACCCGTCGCCATCACGAAAATATCTGGAGACATAGCAAATGCACAAGTTCCTCAAGTGTTCCGCGGCCGCGCTACTGGCGGTTCCGGTGGCTGTTATGGCGCACGGTCCGTCGCGCCAAAAGGTGGAAAAGGAAGTCGAGATCAATGCGCCTGCCGAGGCGGTATGGAAGGCCATCAGGGGCGTCTGTTCGATTAAGGATTGGCATCCGGCCGTCGCCGCCTGCGAGAGCAAGGGTGAAGGCAAGGGCGCAACCCGCGTACTGACGCTTGGGAGTCCCGACAGCGGCAAAGTCATCAACGAAGAGTACACCATGTACGATGATGACAAGATGACCTTTAAGTACAAGATCACCGAAGTCAAGGCTGACGTGTTGCCGGTGAACAGCTACGCTGCGGTCATGACGATCACGCCGGTCACGGACGCCAAGACCAAGGTGGAATGGAAGGCGGGCTTCTACCGCTTCTACACCCAGAACGATCCGCCAGCCGGCCAGGACGAAAAAGCCGCCAATGACGCGGTTAACGGCGTCTTTGACACCGGTCTGGCAGGCCTGAAGAAGTTCGTCGAAACGGGAAGCAAGCAGTAAGCGAGCGCGCTTAACAGGCTGCTGAAAAAGTCTTCAAGGGATGCAGCGCAAGACGAAATGGGACGAGAAAGCGCAGTGTATATAGAAATACGTGACCATTTCGTGGCCGATTTTGGCGCCGCGATGCGCCCTTCAAGGGTTTTTCAGCAGCCGGTTAGGTCTTCGCGATCGTGAAGCGCATAGTATTCACTGCTGGACTGACGGCAGCGCTGTCATTGAATGGCGCCGCGACTTACGCGGCGCCATTCGCTTATATAACAAATCAACGCAGCAACAGTGTTTCGGTTATCGACCTGGCGAGCGATGCGGTGGTCGACACCATCGCCGTCGGCGACAAGCCGGCGGGTGTTGCCACCAGCCGCGACGGCAGCCGCATCTACGTCAGCAATGTCGAAAGCAAGAATGTCTCGGTAATCGACGGGGCCAGCAGGAAGGTCATCGCTACGCTGCCGGCCGGCGCTGGCCCTCTGGGGATTGCACTGCATCCCGATGCTCGCACCCTGTACGTGGCGGATTGGTATCTCAACTACGTTTCCGTGTTCGATACGCATTCTTTTCAGGAAACTACCCGTATTCCAGTTGGCAAGTCGCCGTCCGGCATGACGCTTGATAAAGCCGGCGCGCGCCTCTATGTTACCAACCGCGACGATGATAATTTGGAAGTTATCGATACCAAGACACTCAAACAAATCGCGCTCATCCACACCGGCCGCGCCCCCTTTGGCGTGACCTTATCGCCCGACGGCCACAAAGCCTTTGTCGCCAACGTGCAAACCAGCGACGTCAATATCATTGATACCGATAAATTCGTGGTCGAGCGAACGGTGGCCGCGCATGAATTTCCCTACACCGTCGCGATGGACCCCGTGCGCAACCACATCTTCATCACCAACCAGCACGATGACTCGGTTTCCGTCGTGGATTTAGCGACCATGAAGGAGATTAAGTACATTGAGGCGGGTGGATTTCCCGAAGGCATCGCACTCGCACCGAACGGCAAGCATGTCTACGTGGCGAACTGGTTTGCCAACGACGTGGAAGTGATTGATGTCAATACGCTTGAAATCGTGAAGAACATCCCGGTCGGCGATGGTTGCCGTGCATTCGGCGAATTCATCGCTCCACGCTAGAACCCATCATCAAAACTGCTGTGCGCGCTAGATTTGCTGAAGGGTTCTACGCGTTTCCGATTGATATCAGAAAATTCTTGATGCTAGGGAAGGGCAATCTTACCGGTTTGCTTGTACCTGACCATTACCGCTATCTAACCCTGCTCGAGCAACCGTCGCAGGTCTATGATTGCGGCATTAGCGCGTGAGATGTAGCTCGCCATTACCAGCGAGTGATTGGCGACAAAACCAAAACCGGTGCCATTCAACACCATTGGACTCCACATTGGTTGCTGCGTACCTTCCAGTTCACGAATGACCTGTTGCAAACTGACGCGTGCATTCTTCTTGTCAAGCACGACGCCAAAATCAACCTCGGCAGCGTGCAAGAAATGAATCAATGCCCAGGCGGTGCCACGCGCTTCGTAGAACACATCGTCAATTTCCAACCAAGGTGTCTTCACCGTAATCTGCGCGCGCTCGTCGGTGGACCCCGCGGCGCTTACTTCGCTGGCGATATCGGTGTTGTACCGCTCCTGCCCAACGCTGGCTGATAACCGCTGCGCCAAGCTGCCGAGTCGTTTTTCCACCAACGCCAACCAATCACGCAAGTTATCCGCGCGCGCGTAAAACTGTGCGTTCTGATCGTTGTCATCGGTGAGCCGCGCCAGGTAACGCCGCAACGCTTCGCGCCCCTGGCGATACTCGCTTTCGCTCGAAGGCAGAATCCAGGCGTCGTTCTGGTAGTTAAAGTGCGGCTCGGCGTCGGCCAGGTCCTTGTCTTCCGCCGACTGCGTTTGCGAACGGCTCATGTCATTGCGCAAAGACTTGGCAATGTCACGCACCTGAACCAACACGCCATACTCCCAATTCGGCATGTTATCCATGAAAAGGCCGGGCGGCAGCTTGTCATTGCTGACGTAACCGCCGGACTTGTTGAGCAGCGTATTCACCACTTCAATGGTCGTTGCGGTCGTCACCACGCCCGGCCACATGCGTTTTTGGTCGCCACCAATTTCACGCAGTGCAACTTCGCGCACATTGAACTGGGCCGGTTCTCGGCTCCAGTAAAACATCAACGCGAACATCAAGGCCAGAAATATCACCACCGCGCCACCAATACCGGAGAACGCATGCCGTACCACAAACTCTTTGAATCTCAACCACCAGTTCATGACGTTCTCCAGTCGTTCAAGTTTCAACGATGCAATTGTATCACTGATAAACAGAATCAAATTTGATTGCGCTCGCGCACGCTGTTGTATGCCCAATCAAGCCAAGGCAGTAACGCCTGC
>JAXMGY010000043.1:0-11960 GCA_046347035.1 Gammaproteobacteria bacterium
TCGTTGCGGCGCGAGCGGCGTGCGATGTGGGATGAATGTCTGCCGCTGTTTCGCAATCCTGTCATCAGCCAGGATGATATCGACTATCCGCGATTGGATGGCGTCTTTCGCAGTCATCCGGTCACGCTTGAACCCATTGCCGATCACGTTGGTTATCGAAAGCTGCCGCAATTATGGGTGCGGATCACGGCTTGGGCGGAGCTACCTTTTCGCGGCACGTTGGATCTGCTCATGCGGCCGGAGAATACCGAGTTCTATTCGGCGGTCTGGTCACTGCCGATTGCATTGAACCTGCCGGCGAATTGGCCGGAGCATGCGGTCTTGCGTACCAACAGCGTAACCGAGTCGGCGCCGCTGACAACCGTTGAACCACATCTAGCATTGTTGAACGATCCGCGTTTGAAGGAACTGGTGGTTGCGCCGCGCGGTGTTCGGTTGGTTTATCAACTCGCGCAGGGTGAACGCGCCAACTATTCGGTGTTTCGGACGGTAAAGTTTGCACGCGCCCGCATCGAGAACGAGGTCATGGAGCGGTTGCTGCAGTCGGTGGTCGCTTTGGCCAACGATTTGCGGCAGTCCAAGTTCACGCAACAGGCTGCGATGTAGAATGACGCGATAACAATGTCGCGATTCGCATTTCGTTGGCCACCTGCCCTGGTTGCATTGATTGCAATGATCTTGCCGGGTGCCGGGCAAGTCATAAACGCCCAACCGCAGCGCGGCCTGATGTTTGTGTTCTTCATGGTACTGGGTGCATGGGTGACCGTGCACTTGGCCCCACCGCAAGCTACATTTCTGGGGCGGCATGCCGGCGGTGTCTTTGTTTACGCGATGTCGGTGCTTGATGCTTACAAGTGGGCGCGCGTGCGCAGCGAACTGGCGCGGCACGATGCCTCCAAGTCATAATCCTTTGCATGTCGCTGCCGTTAACCTGGTCGTTACTGCTGGTGGCCGCCCTGCTTGAGGTGGGCGGAGACGCCATCGTGCGCAAAGGACTCAATGATCGCCTGCTCGCAGTCGTGATGGCGGGTTGCGTGGTCCTTGGCCTGTACGGTGTGGTAGTGAACACCGTGAAATGGGATTTTTCCAAGCTGCTCGGGGTTTATGTTGTGGTGTTCGCCGTGGTCAGTGTTCTGGTTGGAAAATATGTGTTCCGCGATTCAGTGCCCTTGACGACATGGGCTGGACTTGCGCTGATCGTGGCCGGTGGTCTCGTCATTCAATTTGGCAGTCAAAGCTGAAACCGTAGCAACCCTTTGGTTCTGCTATTCGCGATAGAACCCCTCTAAGCTGGCCCACCAACGGCTCCGTTTCGGTCTAGATTGGTGCATGGCGGGATCGCTGTTCGTACCATAGTGGGGCAGCGGCCCCGTGCCGGCCAAAATTCCGCCAGCAAGAACAACCCAGCAAGAACAACTTTGGGAGGAAAGAAAATGAAACTGGTGACGGCGATAGTGAAGCCCTTCAAGCTCGACGACGTTCGCGAGGCGTTGTCCGAGATTGGCGTCCAAGGCATGACGGCCACGGAGGTGAAAGGTTTTGGACGGCAGCGGGGTCATACCGAGCTCTATCGCGGCGCTGAATATGTGGTCGACTTTCTTCCCAAGGTGAAAGTTGAAATCGCCGTGGCGGATGAGCGTTTGGAGGAGGTGCTGGATGCCATCCGTACTGCCGCCAACACCGGCTCCATTGGCGACGGCAAGATTTTTGTCACCAATTTGGAGCAGGTGATCCGCATCCGCACCGGCGAAACTGGCAACGACGCCATTTAGCGCAGTCGAGTTCATCAAAAAGAAAATATCTTGGGGGGAACGTGAGAACACTTCCACGGGCGGCAGTGTTTGCCGCGACGCAGCTGTTGATCAGTACGCCGGCCTTTGCAGAGGAAACCACTTTCGACACCGGTAACACCGCGTGGATTCTCGTTGCCACGGGCTTGGTGTTGTTCATGACGCTGCCGGGTCTGGCGCTGTTTTACAGCGGTCTAGTTCGCAGCAAGAACGTCTTGTCGATTCTAATGCAGTGCTTCGCCATCACCTGCGCGGTGACACTGCTTTGGGTTTTCTTCGTCTATGGCTGGGCCTTTGGCGATGGCGGTGACCACAACGCCTGGCTTGGTGGCGGCAAAGTGATGTTGGACGGTGTTACGTTTGGATCGACGCAGGCATTTTCACCAACCATTCCTGAAACCGTGTTCCTGATGTACCAGATGACCTTCGCCATCATTACGCCGGCGTTGATCATAGGCGGCTATGCTGAACGCATGCGCTTTTCGGCCATGCTGCTGTTCAGTGCGTTGTGGTTGATGTTTGTGTACGCACCGGTCTGTCATTGGGTGTGGGGCGGCGGATGGTTGCAGCAGATGGGAATCCTCGACTACGCCGGCGGCACAGTGGTGCACGTCAATGCGGGCGTGGCGGCGTTGACGTCAGCCTTGGTTCTCGGCAGCCGCCGCGGTTTTCCTTCCACCGCCATGCCGCCGCACAACATGACGTTGACGGTCATGGGCGCGGGCATGCTGTGGGTGGGCTGGTTTGGATTCAATGCGGGCAGCGCATTGGCAGCGAACGGATCAGCGGGTATGGCCATGCTGGTGACGCACATTGCGGCCGCAGCCGGTGCCATGTCGTGGATGGCGATTGAAACCTGGCGCTTCGGCAAACCGTCGGTGCTGGGCATTGTGACCGGCATGGTGGCCGGGCTGGGCACTATTACACCCGCCTCGGGGTTTGTCGGGCCGCTCGGTGGACTCATCATCGGCGTCACAGCCGGCATCGTTTGCTTCTTCGCCACGCAGGGCGTCAAGCGGGTAATGAAAATCGACGACTCGCTCGACGTTTTTCCCGTGCATGGCGTGGGCGGCATGTTGGGAACACTGGCTGCAGGCATCTTTGCCGATGCGGGCTGGGGCGGTGTCGGTTATCGCGAAGGCGTCACCATGGGCAAGCAGATGATGGTGCAGCTCACCGGTGTGTTGGTCACTGTCGCCTGGTGCGCGGTGGTAACAGTAATCTTGCTGAAGGTGGTTGCCATGGTGATGCCATTGCGCGCCAGCGCCGAGGGTGAAACCGAGGGTCTAGATCTCGCGGATCACGGCGAGCGGGGTTATATACTTTGAGCCAATCGTGGGTAGCGGTAAGGGCGCCCGGAATTTTGCGGCGACATGCGGTCTTCGCCAGTGACCGCAGGTGGCGATTGCACCCCAAATAGCGATGAGCGCGATTTGCCGTGCTGTTCATTCCCAGCGCTGACGGCTAAGATACACGGGTTCAAGGTGCGTCACAGAGCCGTTAAGTGCCCCCTTCCGATCGATTGTATTCAGCGATCTTTTTGAAACAGTTACGAGCATAGTGAATGGCTGAACAACGACAGCTTATCGACAAGGCCGTTTTGCGGCTGCTGATCCCCGCCAGCGCACTCAACCAGGAAAGTTTTCACGAGCTGTCGAACAAGACCTACGTCGAGGAGTTGGCCGCCGGACGTCCGCTATTCAAGGTCGGCGATACCGATCGCAAGAACACCTACGTTATCGAAGGCGAAGTCCAGCTGACTTCCGATAAGGGGCAGGTGTCCAGTGTGGTTGGCGGCTCCACTTCCGCGCGCCATCCCTTGGGTAATCACCAGCCGCGCCAGCATAACGCGATTGCACGGACGGCCTGCCGCATCGTACGCATCGACAGTGATCTGCTCGACGTGATGCTGACCTGGGACCAACTGTCGGGCATCGAGGTCACCGAGATTCAGCCGGCCGAAGAAGAAGGTGAAGGCGGCGACTGGATGACGCGGATCCTGCAATCACGCGCTTTTCAGCAGGTGCCGGCGGCCAATATCCAGGCCATGTTCATGCAAATGCAGGAAGTGCCTTTCAAGGCTGGCGATGTGGTCATCAAACAGGGCGATGACGGCGATTATTACTACGTCATCAAGACCGGCAAGGCCAAGGTAACGCGCCCATCCAAAGCGGGTACCGAGTTGGTATTGGCGCAGCTTAACGACGGCGATGCATTTGGCGAAGAAGCCTTGTTGTCGGAGGCCAAGCGCAATGCTACGGTGGTAATGACCAGCGATGGCGTGTTGATGCGTCTTTCCAAGGCCGATTTTAATTCGCTGCTCAAGGAGCCCATGCTGACATGGGTCAAACGCTCGGATGCCGAGGCGAGAATTGCCAAGGGCGCGAAGTGGTTGGATGTGCGCCTGGAAAGTGAGGCCGCCAACGACGGCATGAAGGGTGCGATCAATATTCCCCTATTCATGCTGCGGCTGAAAATGGAGTCCCTTGATCCTAACGTTGAATATATTGTTTATTGCGATACTGGACGGCGAAGTTCAGCGGCGGCGTTTCTGCTTAGCGAGCGCGGTTTCAAGGCAGCGGTTCTCGAGGGCGGATTGCGCGGCCAGGCCGCGTAAACGAATCCGCCCGTAGCGGCGCTTCAAATTCTCAGCCGCGATGAGCATTGAACTGCCCATCATCGCCAACCAGGATTGCTACTGCGTGTTCGGCAATCCCATTGCACACAGCAAGTCCCCGGAAATTCATTCCCTGTTCGCCCGGCAAACGGGGCAGAACCTCAACTATTCCGCCGTGCTGGTTCCCGAAGGTGCCTTTGCCGCCTACGTGCAACGTTTTGGCGAATTGGGTGGCAAGGGAGCGAATGTGACGCTTCCTTTCAAGCACGAGGCGTGGAGGTTGTGCCTGCATCGAAGTGCGCGCGCCGAGCGCGCTGGCGCGGTCAACACGCTTTGGTTTGATGCGTCCGGCCACCTCTGTGGCGACAACACCGATGGCGTGGGTCTGGTGCGCGACATGACCGTCAACCATGGTTGGAAGCTTGAAGGGGCGGAGGTGCTGCTCTTGGGCGCAGGAGGCGCTGCATGGGGGTGTTGCCGGCATTGCTGGCCTGCCGGCCACGGCGCGTTCAGATTGCCAACCGCACGCCGGCACGGGCGGTCGAGTTGGCGCAGGCGTTTGTCGATCTGGGACCAGTTCAGGGGGGAGACTTCGCTTCGGTGAGTGGTCACTTCGATTTTGTCATCAATGCCACGTCGGCCAGCTTGAAAGGCGAACTTCCCGCATTGAAGCCCGAGACTATGCAGGGTGTCACGGGGAGCTACGACATGATGTACGGGCGGGGACTTACCGCTTTCAACGCGTGGGCGAGAGGCCTGGGCGTTGACAGGTGTGTCGATGGACTAGGCATGCTGGTGGAGCAGGCAGCCGAGGCATTTCTCATCTGGCGCGGTATCCGGCCGCAAACGGCACCCGTTTTGACCCAGCTACGTAGGCAATTTTGAAGTGTTTTTCGGCAGTGCGGAGCGATCGAGCGGCGCCAAAATTTTGGCCCCGGTGTGGCATTTATGCACAGTCTAAAGTGAGTCGCGCCAATTTGTGACAAGTCACCATATTTATCGGCTCGAAACGCACGCTCATACGTGTAACGAATTGACACATAAACACTTTATTTCTGGTCAAAAACTTGCCAATGTAACAGTACTGACACAAAATTGCCGCTTGGAGCACATTTTTGAAAGGAAACTCACAGAGTTATCCACAATAAATGTGGGTAAGTTTTTTAGCACTTCCCGTTCAATGAGTTAGCACCTAGAAGTAATAGTGCTGCTAACTTTGTCACATAAGCTGACTCTGCTGTTCAAACTTCAAATTCGCCAAACGGACGAATTGCTCCACCAGCAGTGTTTCCGCCCGCTGATTGGGATCGATCCCGGCGCTAATAAGCATCGTTTCGGTGCAAATATCGCGTAACGCGTTACGTAACGTCTTGCGTCGTGCCGTGAAGGCCCGCCGTACCAGCTCTCGCAAAGTCGATTCGCTACGCGCACGACCACTTGCGCTTTGTTGCCTTGGCGTCAAACGCACGACGGCAGATTCCACTTTGGGTGCGGGTGTGAACGCACCGGGGCCGATGTTAAACAGGTGTTCCACGCGGCAATGATACTGAATCATGACCGATAGCCGCCCGTACTCCTTGCCACCAGGTTTCGCGGCGATGCGCTCGACGACTTCCTTTTGCAGCATGAACACCATCTCGGCGATGAACTCGGTTTGCGCCAGCAGGTGGAACAGCAGCGGCGAGGAGATGTTGTAGGGAAGATTGCCGACGACAATCGCTGGTCGGTCAACGGTGGTGACGGCATCGAGCTTGAATTCGAGTGCATCAATGCAATGTACCCGCAACTTGTCGCTACCGGCGTTCAACTGCTGTGGCAGCAAACGAGCAAGATCGCGGTCTACCTCAACGACGTCCAGGTGACCAGCGGCGGCGAGCAGCGGCCGCGTTAGAGCACCACGGCCAGGACCGATTTCTAAAATCCTTTTATCAATGCTTGGTGCGATCGCGGCGACGATGCGATCGATGACGGCGGGATCGTGGAGAAAATGCTGGCCGAAGCGCTTGCGCGGCCGAGGCAGCGAGGAAGTGTGCGCCACGGTATCAGCGCGTTGCAATGGCGCGAGTCCGCTGCGCCATCATTGCGGCGGTTTCGATCGCTGCTTTCAGGCTCGATACATCAGCCTTACCGGTTCCCGCCAGATGCAAGGCGGTGCCGTGATCGACGGAGGTGCGGATGATCGGCAGGCCAAGGGTGATGTTGACCGCATCGCCAAATCCGAGCGCTTTCAATACCGGCAGTCCCTGATCATGGAACATGGCCAGATAGCAATCCGTTTCGCCGCGTATGTCTGGGTTGAACACTGTGTCCGCCGACCAAGGTCCACTCACATTGATCCCGCGCACGCGGCAGGCGTCAATGGCTGGAGCGATGATGTCAATCTCTTCACGTCCTAAATGTCCGCCTTCGCCCGCATGCGGATTTAAGCCGCACACACGCAACCGCGGGCGATCGATCCCGAACCCCTCGCGCAGCGCATTGTGCAGGATGCATAGTATGCGCTCGATGAGGTTGCTGCTGATTGCACCTGGTACCTGCGCCAGCGGCAGATGTGTTGTTGCTAATGCTACGCGGATGCTGGGTGCGGCCAGCATCATTACCGGTAAATCCACGCCACAACGCGCGGCGAGATATTCGGTGTGGCCGGAGAAAGCAACACCGGCATCGGCGATAACGCTTTTTTGCACCGGCGCGGTGACCATGGCGTTGAAGCGTCCGGCGCAGCAGCCATCGCAGGCGGAATCGAGCATAGCGAGTACGTACGATGCGTTGCGCGTGTCAAGTTTCCCGGCTACCACTGATGTCGCTACAGGAATATCAATGATTGCAAGATTGCCGGATCGATGTGGTGAATTTGGCGACCCAGCATTGAATTCATGCGTTGTCAGTGGCAGCTGTAACAACTTGGCGCGTTCCTGCAGCGTCTGCCGCGAACCAATGGCGATGAGTTCGAAATCAAAATCGAACTGCGCTGCGCGGACTAGCAGGTCGGGTCCGATGCCCGCCGGCTCGCCGGCGGTGACGGCGATGCGCATGGGCGGTTGGCTTGGCATGGAGTGGTGTGATTTAGTCGTTTCTTCGACGAGCTGATTATTGCGCCGAGGGGTTGTCGATCACATAGGGAGAGTCGCCACTGTCCGGTTCAGTAGGTTTGGCGGCTGCGTCGCCAGCGCTGGGAGTGGTTGGTTCGCTGGCATTCGTATCATCCGGCAAGGTTGGCGGTTCGTTTGCGGGGGCCGGCTCCTGTGTAGTGGGCGCGGATTCCGAGGAAGCATCGGGCGATGTCGCTGCTGGCTCGGTGGTTGAATTGGGTTCAGCGGCGGGCGCCCGCTCCTTGACCTCTGCTTCGGCCGCAGCGGTGTCGTCGCTGGTTGGCTCAGGTTTGGATTCCGCCACGCCCGGCATTCGATATTCTACATAGGCCTCGTCGCGTAACCGTCGCATCCAGGCTTGGAATTCCTCCTCGGTCTTGCGTTGGCGTATCGCTTCTCGCGCTTTGTTGCGTTCCGCTTCAGCGCTGTCGTCGTGCTGGCGGCGCTCCAACACTTGGACGATGTGCCATCCGAACTGGGTTTGAAATGGTTGACTGGTTTGTCCCGGCTGCAATGCATCCATTTCACGCTGGAAATCCGGATCCATCTGGCCCGGATTGGTCCAACCAAGGTCACCACCACCGGCGGCGCTGCCGCGATCCTCGGAGTGGGAGCGCGCGAGCGCGGCAAAATCTTCTCCGCCATCGAGCCTTGCTTTCAGCTTTTCGAGCTTGGTGCGAGCTTCGTCCTGCGAAACAGCCTCGCTGGTCTTGATCAATATGTGCCGGGCGTGGGTTTGCGTGATGCTGCCCGCGTCACTACCGGCGCGCACCTCAATCAGCTTGATGATGTGAAAACCGTTGGGTCCGCGCATGATGTCGCTGATATCGCCCGGTTTCATATTGCGCAGTGCGTCGCCGAGGACCGTGGGCATTTCGCCGGCCTTGCGCCAGCCGAGATCGCCGCCTTCCAACGCTTCGCGCGAATCGGAGCTACTGGCGGCGACCTTGCCGAAATCCGTGCCGCCACGAAGTTGTTCCAGCACGGCGGTGGCTTTCTTTTGGGCTTCAGCAATTTGTTCGGAGCTGGCGCCTTCCGGCGTGCCAACCAGAATGTGCGACAGGTGATACTCCGTATCGCCGGTGGAACCTTTGTTACGCGGGTTCTGCAGATAGCTATCGATTTCCCGATCGCTGACGGTAATGTGATTGTCGACCTCTTTTTGTTTCAGTCGCCCAACGATGATTTCATTGCGGATGTCCTCGCGAAATTGCGCGAAGTCATAGCCCTGTTTTTCGATTTCCTGGCGGAACTGATCGATGCTGAGCTTGTTCTGAGCGGCGATGTTGGCTACTGCTTTATTCAATGTATCGTCGTCAACAGTCACGCCGGCGCGCTTGGCGTACTGCAACTGAATTCTGGACATGACCAGGCGTTCAAGGATCTGGCGGTTGAGAATGTCCTCCGGTGGCAATTGACCGCCATGCTGCGACATCTGCTGAGTGATGCGGGTGCGGAAGCGATCGAATTCGCTCTGCATGACCACGTCGTCATCGACAATGGCGACGATTTTGTCGATTGGCGTGGCCGCCAAGGCGGGTCGGATTGTTGCTGCAGCGAATGATATGGCTACCGCGGACAATGCAACCGCCACCTTAGTCACCCAAATAAATTTCAATCGACTTGTCATGTCATCAACTCTAGGTCTGCTTAACAGCTATCGTGCGCTCTCAACCCAAGCACCATTGTACGCGGCGGCTAGCGGAGAGCGTCTGATACTCCGACAGCCATATGGCACACATGCTGAAAGCTGCGGAGTAGGCTCTAAAACTCGTTAGTGTAACCGGGGATATATTTCTTGAGGTAGGAAGTCGTACCGCGGCCGAGGCCGCCAAGTCCCTTGAGTTCAAATTGCAGAAATACCGCATTGTCGTACTTACCCTCTGATGTTCTGATAAAGCGCCGTCCAACCAGGCGTAAACCCCAGCAGCAAGACTCATACTCAATGCCCGCAAATGCTTCCAGAGTTTGACTGTCGGGCAACGAGTAGTTCCAGCGTCCAACCATCGCCCAGTTTGGATTGAGCGGCCAACGAAACGACATATCAGTTTGCTCGACGCTGGCGGGCCTGCGGAAGCGATAGTCAAAATTAAATATCTTGTTTTCGCCAGGGCGGTAGCGCAGGCGCACTGCACTGCGCTGAGTCAGATCGTGGTTCGGATCCCATTGCAATGCACCACCTAGCGACCAATCATTGTTGATTTGCGCAAAAGCTTCCGCGACCAGCTCGGAACTGGACTCGGTGAACTTTTCCTGGCCGGGCAAGACCACCTTGCGATCAGCGAAGTGATAGATCTGGCCTATGCTGCCGCGCAACCGTTCCTTGCCGGTCTCGGCATTGAGCAATCGCGACGTGAGCGCCAGCGTAATCGAGTTGGCATCACCTAGGCGGTCGATGTTGCTGTAGCGATTGTCGCGGAACAGCTGCCCGAAGGAAAAATCGTATTCGCTGGTGTCGAACACAGGAATATCCGCCTGCGCGACCTTGGGACGATATAGGTAGTAGGCTCGCGGTTCCAGCGTGTGCAGATACTGGCGGCTGCCCAATGTCATTTCACGCTCGAAGAATAAACCCGCGTCTGTGCTGAATGTTGGAACGGTACGCGCAATGTGATCACTGCCAATCGTATTGCCGTCTAGGGAGTACCAAGTTTGGTCCAGCGATATCTTTGGCGTCACAAAACCCGCAGCGCTTTCAAACGGAAATGAAACGAATGGTTTGAGGTTGAAGCGCCCACCGGTGACCGTGTCGGCGCGGTCGAAATAAGTGGTCTCGCCGTAAATCTGTGCATTCACGTGCGGGTAAATAGAAGCGAAACTGGTGTAGTAATAAATCTGCGGCATGTAATCATAAGGTCGACTGATGCCGGGGATGGTTCGATCAACGGTCTGATAGCTATTAACCCGTGCGTAAATCGACCACCAATCGCGGCCGTAGGTTAAATTGGCGTAGCGATCCAGGAAGCGCGTACTGGTGACGCTCAGGCTGTTGCCGAAGTCTTCGAGATATTGTTTGTCGGAGACATTGTTGAAATCGATGAGCAGATGACCACGTCCGCTATCAAAGTTCTGATCGTGGCGATACTGCACCAGCCAGCGATCATCGTCATTGAGTTTGCGATCACCGGGTAGCACGTTGGCGGATATCAGCCCCTTGAAATTCTCTTGCAGGTATCGCGCTTGCGCCCCCAGCATCAAGCCGCGAGTTCCAAGATAGCGCGGTGCGAAAGTGGCGTCATAGTTGGGAGCGATGTTCCAGTAGTACGGAAGCGTGACATCGGAACCGGAAGCACGCGAACCGCCGACTGTCGGCGGCAGAAAACCGCTTTTGCGCTTGTTTGTGAGCGGAAAACTGATGTAAGGCGTGTAAGCAACCGGGATGCCTTTCACACGGAGTACCGCATTGCGGGCGCTGCCCCATTCGGATTGGTGATCGAGGAACATCTTGCTGGCGGAGATTTCCCAACTCGGCGTATCGCCACTGGGGCAGGTGGTGTAGGTGACTTCCTGCAATTTGGTGACGTTGCGGTTGGAATCGTGTTCGATCCGCTTGGCTTCGCCCCGGCCGTGTGTGTCGGTGAGGCGGTACTTGCCTGCCTCAAGCACGCCTTTTTCCTTGCCCATATCGAGATTGGCATGATCGCCTTCCCAAAAAATGGAGCCGCTCCACAGCCGGGTATGGCCTTGCGCGTCGACGATTTCGCTAGGTTTGTCGTAGGTCAGCGTATCGGCGCGCACCGCATCTGTGCCGCGTACCAGTTCCGCATTGCCGGAAAAGGTCGATACGCCATCTTTGACCAGGGTCGCCTCATCACCTTCCACGGCGCCGAATCCTGGCTCCAGCCCTTCGGAACTGGGGCGCTGTTCTACGCCATCTTCGGTCGGGCAAAGCGCCCAATTCAGAGGCGCTTTGCTCCTGCCAGCCGCCATCGCCACCGCCGGCAGGCAGGCCGCGAAAACCAGCATCCATGTTTTAGTTATTGTTTTCATACGCAAAGAACGGGCGGACGCAAACGCACCGGTTGCCTAAAATCGCACAGAACGCGGTGGCATTCAAATGCGATTAGCGCTCACCGGAACCGGATACCCGCAGCAGGATCTTGTCAAGCACTGTGACCGGCAGTAGCCGCTTAAGAATCCATAGCGCATGGGCGGGAAAGGTCACCCGATAGCGCGACCGTGGCTGTGTCGATTCCAGTGCATGCAGTAGAGGTTTGAGGATGGCAGCGGCGGGCAGCGTAAACGGCTGCGCGGGGCCTTCTTTGACCAGCCGCGCAACCATATTTTGGTATGCAGCGGCATGTGGGCCGCGGCTGGCATCATTGCGGCGGTTAAAAGCCAGGTGCGCATTGTGTCGGAAGCGGCTGTCGATAGGTCCGGGTTCAATGATGCTGACGTGGATGCCGGAGCCGGCCAGTTCCAGGCGCAGCGCATCGGACAGGCCCTCCAGCGCAAATTTCG
>JAXMGY010000044.1:0-11866 GCA_046347035.1 Gammaproteobacteria bacterium
GGCTCGCCGAAGCGGGCGTTGCTGCTGTCGCCGGTGTGGCAGGGGTCGTCTCGCTCGTTGCTGCGGTGCCTTCGGACGGTGCGGCGCTGGTCGCCGCAGACGTGTCGGTTGCGGGAGCGGTTGAAGCTTCCTTCTTGGAACATGCACCGAGCGCCGCAATCGCGAGTATCGCTGCGAGTACGGCTTGATTTTTCAATTTCAGCATGGCGTGGATATCCTCGCAGGTTCGTAGAAACAGTAGCTTGCAGTTTAGCACCTGAGCCGGCGGTGAACGCAGGCCAAGGATCAAGTATTCGGACTTTGGCTTGCCTTTCATCACCGTGCGCGCTCAAGTACAATTCGATGGGTTCGCGGGAGCTGACCGAAGGCGCTGGTCGCTCCCGCTTTCGTATGTCTGTTTCGAATGTAGTCCCGCTGGAGATCCATCCACAATGCTGAGTTCGCAACCGGCCCTGCTCGCGCTGGAAGACGGAAGTGTGTTCCGCGGCACCTCAATCGGCGCGCCCGGCCAAAGTGTCGGTGAGGTGGTGTTCAACACCGCGATGACGGGTTATCAGGAAATTCTGACCGATCCCTCTTATTGTCAGCAGATTGTGACGCTGACCTATCCGCACATCGGCAATGTCGGCACCAATCCCGATGATGCCGAGTCGGACAAGCTGTACGCGGCGGGACTGGTCATCCGCGATTTACCGCTGACGGTGAGTAACTTTCGCGCCAAGCAGTCGCTGCCGGAATATCTGCGCGCCAACAATGTCGTGGCCATCGCCGATATTGATACACGGCGGCTGACGCGGATCCTGCGCGACAAGGGCGCGCAGCGTGGCTGCATTGTCGCTGGCGACGGTATCGATGAGCAGGCGGCGATTGCGGCGGCCAAGAAATTCCCCGGATTGAAGGGTGCCGATCTCGCCAAGGTGGTCAGTACCACCCAATCTTATTCCTGGACCAAGGGCAGTTGGCGCCTGGATGCGCCCACGGGTGTGACCCCGGCAACGCTTCCCTACAAAGTTGTTGCCTACGACTTTGGCGTGAAGCACAACATTCTGCGCTTGCTTGTGGATCGCGGCTGCGACCTCACGGTGGTGCCAGCGCAAACGCCGGCGAGTGAAGTGTTGAAACTAAAACCACATGGTGTGTTTCTATCGAATGGCCCAGGCGATCCGGAGCCCTGCGATTACGCCATCGCTGCCATTCGCGACTTCATAGCCGCCGGCATCCCGACTTTCGGTATCTGTCTCGGCCATCAATTGATGGGGCTGGCCTGCGGTGGCTGCACCGTGAAAATGAAAACCGGCCATCACGGTGCTAATCATCCGGTGCTTGATATCGACACCGGCCGCGTGATGATCACCAGCCAGAACCATGGCTTTGCGGTGGATGAAGCGTCGCTGCCGGCCAATGTGCGCGCCACGCATCGCTCGTTATTCGATGGCACCTTGCAGGGTATTCACTATCGCGACAAGCCAGCGTTCGGTTTTCAGGGGCATCCCGAAGCCAGTCCCGGTCCGCACGATGTGCAGCCGCTGTTTGATCATTTCATCGAATTGATGCGGAGATAGGCGCGTGCCCAAGCGTACAGACATAAAGAGCATTCTCATCATTGGCGCGGGCCCGATCGTCATCGGCCAGGCCTGTGAGTTCGACTACTCCGGCGCGCAGGCTTGCAAGGCGCTGCGTGAAGAAGGTTTTCGCGTCATCCTGGTGAACTCGAATCCTGCCACCATCATGACCGACCCGGAGATGGCGGATGCGACGTACATCGAGCCCATTCGCTGGGATGTGGTTGAAGCCATCATCGCCAAGGAAAAACCGGACGCGATTCTTCCCACCATGGGCGGGCAGACCGCGCTTAATTGCGCGCTCGATCTGTGGCGCAATGGCGTGCTGAAGAAATACGGCTGCGAGCTGATTGGCGCGTCTCCCGAAGCCATCGACAAGGCCGAGGATCGTCAGAAGTTCAAAGATGCCATGACCAAGATTGGTCTTGGAAGCGCGCGCTCGGGTACCGCGCATAGCATGGAAGAAGCCAATGCGGTGCAGGCCGAAATTGGGTTCCCCACGATTATTCGTCCATCGTTCACGCTGGGCGGTACGGGCGGTGGCATTGCTTACAACCGCGAAGAGTTCAATGAAATTGTTCAGCGCGGTCTCGACGCGTCGCCGACAACGGAAGTGTTGTTGGAGGAGTCGTTGCTCGGCTGGAAGGAATTTGAAATGGAAGTCGTGCGCGACCGCGCCGACAACTGCATCATCGTCTGCTCAATTGAGAATCTCGATCCCATGGGCGTGCACACCGGCGATTCCATCACCGTAGCGCCATCGCAGACGCTGACTGACAAGGAATACCAGATCATGCGCAACGCCAGTATCGCGGTGTTGCGCGAGATTGGTGTCGATACCGGTGGTTCGAACGTGCAGTTTGCGATCAATCCCGATGATGGCCGCATGATCGTGATTGAAATGAATCCGCGCGTGTCGCGATCCTCGGCGCTGGCGTCGAAGGCCACCGGTTTCCCGATTGCGAAGGTTGCGGCCAAGCTGGCGGTGGGATACACGCTTGATGAGTTGAAAAATGACATCACCGGTGGCGCCACACCGGCGTCGTTCGAACCGACGATCGATTACGTCGTCACCAAGATCCGCGTTTCACGTTTGAAAAATTCCCGCAGGCCGACGATCGGCTGACCACGCAGATGAAATCGGTGGGCGAAGTGATGGCCATTGGCCGGACCTTCCAGGAGTCGATGCAGAAGGCGCTGCGTGGCCTTGAAACCGGCATGGATGGCCTCAACGAAATCGGCGATATCAGCACTGAAGAAGGCATCGCGAGACTGCGCCGTGAAATCCGCGTGCCAGGTTCGCACCGGCTGTGGTACGTGGCGGATGGATTCCGCGCTGGCATTTCACGCGAGGAAATGTTCGATCTCAGCCGCATTGATCCTTGGTTTCTGGCGCAGATTGAAGACATCGTCGCGGAAGAGAAGCGCGTGCGCGAGCAAGGCATTCCCGCCCTCAACGATGCGGGGCGGTTGCGCGCGCTCAAGCGCAAGGGATTCTCCGATCGCCGCCTCGCCAAGCTGACGGGCAGCAGTGAGCAGACCATTCGCCGCATGCGCACCGATCTCGGAATTCACCCGGTGTACAAACGTGTGGATACCTGCGCCGCGGAGTTTGCGACCACGACGGCCTACATGTACTCGACCTACGAGGAAGAATGCGAGGCCAATCCGACCAGCGCGGAAAAGATCATGGTGTTGGGTGGCGGCCCGAATCGAATCGGGCAGGGCATCGAGTTCGACTACTGCTGTGTACAGGCAGCCTTCGCGCTGCGCGCGGCCGGCTACGAAGTGATCATGGTGAATTGCAATCCTGAAACCGTGTCGACGGACTATGATACGTCGAACCGTCTGTACTTCGAACCGCTGACGCTTGAAGACGTGCTGGAAGTGATTCGCGTGGAAAAACCGAAAGGCGTCATCGTTCAATACGGCGGCCAGACACCGCTGAAACTGGCGCGACCGCTGTACGAAGCCGGTGCGCCGATCATTGGCACGACGCCGGACTCGATCGACGCAGCCGAGGATCGCGAACGCTTCCAGCAATTGTTGAAGCGGCTCGATTTGCGCCAGCCGCCGAATCGGACCGTGCGCCGGCCAGAGGACGCGGCAGCGATGGCGCGAGAAATTGGCTATCCACTGGTGGTGCGCCCGTCCTATGTGCTCGGTGGCCGGGCGATGGAGATCGTGTACAACGAAGAGGATCTCAATCGTTACATGAATGAAGCGGTGTCGGTGTCCAACGATTCGCCGGTGCTGCTGGATCACTTCCTCGATCAGGCCATCGAAGTCGATGTCGATGCCATTGCCGACGGCGAAGATGTGTTGATTGGTGGCATCATGGAGCACATCGAGCAGGCGGGCGTGCACTCTGGCGATTCGGCCTGTTCACTGCCGCCATACAGTCTGTCGAAACAGACGCAGGATGAATTACGCCGGCAAATGACGGCAATGGCCCGCGCCCTGCACGTGGTTGGTCTGATGAACGCGCAATTCGCAATCCAGGTCAACGACAAAGGCGCGCACGATATTTATGTGCTCGAAGTCAATCCGCGCGCTTCGCGTACTGTGCCCTTCGTTTCAAAGGCAATTGGCGTGTCGTTGGCGCGCGTGGCGGCGCTGTGCATGGTCGGCAAGACACTGAAAAAGCAGGGTGTCACCCGCGAGTGCGTGCCCTCGTATTACTCGGTGAAAGAAGCTGTGTTCCCGTTCGTAAAATTCCCCGGTGTGGATCCACTGCTGGGTCCGGAGATGAAATCCACGGGCGAAGTCATGGGCGTGGGCCGCAGTTTCGGCGAAGCTTTCTACAAATCGCAACTGGGCGCCAATGTTTCGCTGCCGCGCGAAGGGCGCGCCTTCCTCAGCGTGCGCGAACAAGATCGTGCGCAGGCGGTGGAAATTGGCAAGCGGCTGCGCAAACTGGGATTTGAAATTGTGGCCACGCGCGGTACGGCGCGTGCGCTCAAGGAGCACGGCGTCGACTGTACGCCGGTTAACAAGGTACTCGAAGGCCAGCCGCACATCGTTGACATGATCAAGAACGATGAGATTAGCTTCATCGTCAACACCACCGAGGGCAAGCAGGCAATCGCCGACTCGTTCACGATTCGCCGCACCGCCCTACAGCGCAAAGTGGCCTATACGACGACAATGGCCGGAGCATTCGCCACCGTGATGGCGCTGGAAGTTGAGGATAGCCATCACGTCAATCGGCTGCAGGACTTGCACAAGGAATTGATGCAATCATGATGAAGACACCCATGACCGTACTCGGCGCGCAAAAACTGCGCGAAGAGCTGCAGCAATTGAAAACTGTGGAGCGCCCGCGCGTTATCCAGGCCATTGCCGAGGCGCGCGCGCATGGCGATCTCAGTGAGAACGCCGAGTATCACGCCGCGCGTGAGCAGCAGGGCTTTATCGAAGGGCGCATCAGTGAAATTGAAGGCAAACTGGCTACCGCCGAGATCATCGACGTGAAGTCGCTGGATGCTGGTGGCAAAGTCGTGTTCGGTGCGACGGTGGATATTGAAAATTGCGCCAGCGGCGACAGCGTCACCTATCGAATCGTCGGCGAAGACGAGGCCGACATTCAGGCCGGGCTGATTTCCGTGAAGTCGCCGATTGCGCGCGCGCTCATCAACAAGGAAGTCGGTGACGTGGCGCTGGTCGATGCGCCCGGCGGCCGCATCGAATACGAAATCACTGACGTGCGTTACGAGTGAACGCCGCGCCCGCCGCGTTCAGCCATCAACTCTCGCCGTTTCAACTCCCATGCCCAAGCGCAAAGCCAGCAGCAAGCGATGGCTGCGCGAACATGAGCGCGATGTTTTCGTCCAAAAGGCGCGCAGTGAAGGCTACCGCTCGCGTGCCGCTTACAAACTTCTCGAGATTGACCGACGCGACCGGCTGCTCAAGCCGGGTATGACCGTTTTTGATCTGGGTGCCGCACCCGGCGGCTGGAGCCAGGTGGTTCGCGAGCGTTTGGGGACTTCCGGCACGGTCATTGCGGTGGATTTGCTGGAAATGCCCTCCCTGGCAGGCGTGCATTTCATCCAGGGGGATTTCACCGACGCGGCGGTGGTGGAGCAAATGCGGCAAAACGCCGGCGGCCCTGCCGACCTTGTTTTATCGGATCTGGCCCCCAATATGAGCGGGATGCGGGCGGTAGATCAGCCCCGAATGATGCATTTGGTTGAATCGGTACTCTATTTTGCCGAACGATCACTGAAACCAGGGGGTGATCTTCTGCTAAAAGTCTTTCATGGAGAGGGGTTTGACGAGTTCTTGCGCGATCTGCGCAGCCGATTCGAAAAGGTCGCGATACGCAAGCCAGAAGCATCGCGCGACCGTTCCAGCGAAACCTATGTCCTGGCCCGAGGTCTGGTGTATAGTGCCCCTGAGGGCACCTCAAATTGAGGTAACACATTGAACGATATGGCTAGAAATCTCATCCTGTGGGTCATCATCGCGTTGGTGCTGATGCTGGTGTTCAACAATTTTGGCCAGCGCCATAGCACTGCCGCGCCAGTTGAATACTCGCAGTTCATTTCCGACGTGAAGGGCGGGCGTGTCGAGCGCGTGACCATCGTCGACGGTTCGGCCATTCAAGGGCATATGGTCGACGGCACGGATTTCGTGACTTACAGCCCCGAGACCAATAACTCGGCGTTGATTGGAACGTTGCTCGATAACAACGTGCGCATCAGCGGCCAGCCGCCGGTGCAGCAAAGTATCTTCACGCAGATCCTGATTTCCTGGTTCCCCATCATTCTCATCATCGCCGCCTGGGTATTCATCATGCGGCAGATGCAGGGCGGGGCCGGCGGCCGTGGCGCGCTTTCTTTCGGCAAGAGTCGCGCGCGCATGCTGGGTGAGGATCAGGTCAAGATTACTTTCAACGACGTTGCCGGTGTGGATGAAGCGAAGGAGGAAGTCGGCGAGCTGGTGGAGTTCCTGCGTGACCCGCAGAAATTCCAGAAGCTGGGCGGCAAGATTCCGCGTGGCGTGCTGATGGTGGGTTCGCCCGGTACCGGCAAGACGCTGCTCGCCAAGGCCATCGCCGGCGAGGCCAAGGTGCCTTTCTTCACGATTTCTGGCTCCGACTTCGTCGAGATGTTCGTCGGCGTCGGTGCTTCGCGCGTGCGTGACATGTTCGATCAGGCGAAGAAGCATGCGCCCTGCATCATCTTCATCGATGAAATTGACGCCGTTGGCCGTCATCGCGGCGCCGGCCTGGGCGGCGGTCATGACGAGCGCGAGCAAACTTTGAATCAATTGCTGGTCGAGATGGATGGCTTCGAAGGCAACGAAGGGGTCATCGTTATTGCTGCCACCAATCGTCCTGATGTGCTTGACCCCGCGCTGCTGCGCCCGGGCCGTTTCGATCGCCAGGTGGTCGTGCCGCTGCCGGACATTCGTGGCCGCGAACAAATCTTGAAAGTTCACATGCGCAAAGTGCCGCTGGCCGATGATGTCAAGGCATCGGTGATTGCCCGCGGCACGCCGGGATTCTCCGGCGCCGATCTCGCCAACGTCGTCAACGAAGCGGCGCTGTTCGCCGCGCGCGCCAACAAGCGTCTAGTCGACATGGAGGATTTTGAGAAGGCCAAGGACAAGATCATGATGGGCGTGGAACGCAAGTCCATGGTCATGAGCGAAGAAGAGAAGCGCATGACCGCCTATCACGAAGCTGGCCACACCATCGTAGGCCGCCTCGTGCCCGAGCACGATCCGGTCTACAAGGTCAGCATCATTCCGCGCGGTCGCGCGCTCGGTATCACCATGTTCCTGCCGGAAGAGGATCGCTACAGCACCAGCAAGCGCCGTCTGGAAAGCCGAGTGTCGGCGTTGTTTGGCGGCCGTATTGCCGAGGAATTGATCTTCGGTACCGACGCGGTGACCACCGGTGCCAGCAATGACATCGAGCGCGCCACTGATCTGGCGCGCAACATGGTCACCAAGTGGGGCTTGTCCGAAAAGCTTGGTCCGCTGACCTACACGGAAGATGACGGCGAAGTATTCCTTGGCCACTCGGTCACCAAGCACAAGCAGGTGTCGGATGACACCGCACATGTGATCGACCAGGAAATTCGCGATGTCATCGATCGCAATTATCGCCGTGCTCGTACTATCCTTGAAGAGCACCTGGCCAAGTTGCACATGATGGCCAATGCGCTGATGAAGTACGAGACGCTGGATACGGATCAGATCGACGACATCATGGCCGGCAACGAGCCGCGTCCGCCGCAGGGTTGGAGCGATGATGATCGTCGTCCGCCGAAGAAGGCAGTTGCCGACGATGCGCCGAGCGCTGAGCCTAAGTCAAAGGACACCACCATCGGCGGACCAGCAAGCTCGCATTAGAAAAAGGGGTCGGAGTTATTTATCTTGCGGCGGGAAAACGCCTTTCGCTTTGCCAGAATGCTGGATCGAGATAAATAACTCCGACCCCTTTTTCTGTCCTGCCGAAGCACCTTTCGGCACTCGGGGGCAGTTACATCTAGCTTAGGGAAATGGGGAACGCTATGAGCTCTACTCGTCGCTATTTCGGCACTGACGGTGTGCGTGGCAAGGTCGGGGAACATCCCATCACGCCGGATTTCGTGATGAAGCTGGGCTGGGCAGCAGGCCGTGTGCTCGCCAACGGCAAGTCGCACGGCAAGGTGGTCATTGGCAAGGATACGCGCATCTCCGGTTACATGTTTGAATCGGCGCTGGAAGCGGGTTTGGCGGCCGCCGGCATGGACAGTCATCTATTAGGGCCAGTGCCTACGCCGGGGATCGCTTACCTCACACGCACGCTGCATGCGGTGGCGGGTATCGTCATCAGCGCCTCGCACAATCCCTACTTCGACAATGGCATCAAGTTCTTCGCCGGTAACGGCATGAAGTTACCCGATGACGTTGAGTCCGCCATCGAGCAGGAACTGGACAAACCCATGCAGGTGGTCGACTCACGCAATCTCGGCAAGGCGTTCCGAGTCGAGGATGCGCGTGGCCGCTACATCGAATTCTGCAAACGCACCATTCCATACGCCACATCGCTCGCTGGTTTGAAGATTGTTGTCGATTGCGCGAATGGCGCGACTTATCACGTCGCCCCCAGTGTATTCGAGGAACTAGGCGCGGACGTGGTGGTCATCGGTGCTGATCCAGATGGCTTGAACATCAACGATGCCTGCGGCGCCACCAGCCCGAAGACGCTACAGGAGCAAGTGATTGCGCACGAAGCCGACGTGGGTGTTGCGCTCGACGGCGACGGCGATCGGTTGATCATGGTTGACAGCAGAGGCGAAATTGTCGACGGTGACGAGCTGCTTTTTATTATGGCGCGTGAGCGCATGCGCAATCACATGCTGCGTGGCGCCGTGGTCGGTACACTGATGAGCAATCTCGGACTCGAACATGCGTTAGGTACGCTGGGGCTTGATTTCAAACGCACCAAGGTGGGCGATCGCTACATCATCGAGATGCTGAAAGAAAACAACTGGAGCCTGGGCGGTGAAAGTTCCGGCCACATTGTCTGCCTGGATGTGACCACGACCGGCGATGGCATTATCTCCGCACTCAGTGTTCTCGAAGCCATGGTTCGCACCGACATGCCGCTGCACAAATTGAAGTCCGGCATGAGCAAGTACCCGCAGACGCTTATCAACGTCAAGCTAGAACGCAATGGCGTGGATGTGCTGGGTCTCGCCACCGTGAAGGATGCTGTGCGCGCCGTTGAAGCCGAACTGGGCGAGAAGGGACGCGTGCTGCTGCGGCCGTCCGGCACGGAGCCTTTGGTGCGAGTGATGGTTGAAGGCACCGACGCACCACAGGTAAAGAAACTCGCGCAGCAAATTGCCGACGCCGTCACCGCCGCCATCCAGCAAGCGGCGTAATCGCCCACGCTGGAAACGAAAACCAGCTATCCGTTGCCAGTCTTTGCGTCCACGGCCCCAGTCAGCTGTTTTCCGGTATTGATAAACCCGCCGAGTCCGGTGTGCTCGATTTCGGTGGTCAGCATGTGACGGATATCGGTGGCGCTCTCCATGCGCAGGGCGGTTGAAAAAGCGATTGTGCGCGGCTTCAGGCGTAATACCGGATCACCCACCTCACCCGCGGCAGGCTGGCGGCGCTCATGCTGAAGAGATCGACTCCCATTCAGGCAACAGGATCATGGCGGCAGATCGCCGGCCATCTCGCCGCGCATACGCTTACCGGCTTTTCATAACGTCGCGCCACCGTAATGACATGACGCAGTATCTGGAGCACGGCGGGATGAAGGGGATCGTATAGTCTCGCGACATTCGGGTTGCTCCTGTCCACCGCCAGCAGATACTGGGTGAGATCGTTGGTGCCGATGGAGAAAAAATCAACATGCGCGGCGAGTGCTGGAATCTGGTAGAACACCGAGGGCACCTCGAGCATCGCACCCACCGGTGGCATGCTGGAGGCAGTGCCGTCTTCCTGGTGCTCATGGTGGGCGCGCTCGAGTAGCATGCGGGCTTCCTTAAACTCGCCCACCTGGGTGATCATCGGAAAGAGAATACGCAGGTTATTGAGTCCTGCATTGGCACGCAGCATTGCCCGCAGTTGCTGCAGGAATATCTCGGGATGATCCAGGGAAAAGCGGATCCCACGCCACCCCAGAGCCGGGTTTTCTTCGTCCATAGGATAGTATGGCAACGGTTTGTCACCGCCCACGTCCAAGGTGCGCATTGTTACCGGTTTTGGTGCAAAGGATTGCAGCACCTCGCGGTAGGTCTGGTACAGCTCATCTTCCACAGGGAAGGCGCGGCGAGTCATGAAGTGGAATTCGCTACGGTACAGTCCCACTCCGTCGGCGCCGCTTTCTGCTACCGCCTTGGTTTCAGACAACAGCCCGATATTGACGTTTAAACTTACCGGCACGCCGTCCAGCGTTTTCGCCGGCAGGTTGCGGAACTTGCGCAGTTCAATGTCGTGTTCACGCTCAACTTTGACCAGCCGTTCGAATGCCGCGACGACGCTTGGCGTGGGGTCAATAAAGATCCGCCCTTGATACCCATCAACGACGATAGTGCGGCCCTCCAAGTCCCCGATCGGAAGTTTGCCCAGCCCCATGACGGCAGGAACCCCCAGTGCCTTGGAGACGATCGCGACGTGCGAAAGCACCGAGCCACGCAGACATACCACGCCGGCGAGTTGTTCGGCTGGAACCTCAGCGATGCGCGCAAGACTGACCTCGTCGCCAAGCAGGACGCAGCGTTGCGGGTACCCCCGCGGTTCCCGCGAATCGGATTGCAGGTAGAGCAGAATGCGCCGGCCAATGCCGCGAATATCCTCGGCGCGGCCTCGAAGGTAGGGGTCATCCATCTGCTCGAAAGTTCCTGCAAGCTCGGCAATGGTTTCGCGCAGCGATCCGGGCGCCCAGTTGCCGGCGCGGATGCGCTCAATGGTGAGATTGACAAGACTGTCGCTGCCCAACATCAACTCATAGACATCAAATAAGGCACGCGCTTCGCTGGGCAAGCGAGTGGCCATGCTCTCTGCGCCTTTGCGCAACTCCTTCTGCACAGCGCTGACGGCCTCACGGAAGGCCGCCTCTTCCACAGTCGTGTCTTGCAGCGCGCGATCCGCCACCGATTCGAAATTGGCCAATGGCGAGGGCAATACGATGGTCCCGATGGCGATCCCCGGAGCGCCAGACAATCCCTGGTTGAAACTGACGGTGAGCACCCGCTCGTCGTGCTCAATGGTGATTACGCCGTCCGGAGCTGCCGCGCTCAGCGCTTCGGCAAGCTGCGCCGCAATCGTGACGAGGAAGGCAACATCGTCCTTGGCAAAGGCCAGCCGCGCACGCCGCTGGACGCAAATCACACCCAGCAGCTTGCGAAAATGAATCAGCGGCACGCCTAGAAAACCATGGTATGGATCCGCGCCTGTCTCGGGGGAAGAATGGTAAGCCTGATGCTCAGCCGCATTCTCCAGATTGATCAGCTCCTGGCGTGCTGCAACCAACTCGATTAGGCCCGCAGTGGCGGCGCGTTCGATCTTGCTGCCTGATCCGTAGTCCAGTCCATTGGACGCCATCATCAGAAAGTGGCCCGTACCTGCGTTCCTGATGTAGACCGAACAGGCATCGACGGACATTGCCTGCTTGACACCTCCGACCACGATAGTCAGGGCGTCTTCAAGGTTGTTCGCGTTGCTGACCTGGTGAACGATGTCCTGAAAGGTGCTGAGCATGGAAACCTCTCCTCAGACCATCGCGAATATGTGTGAGGCGGCATCGCAGAGCGACGCCGACCAAAGCCGGCAACGAGCTTGGTCAACTCCGCGCA
>JAXMGY010000045.1:0-11532 GCA_046347035.1 Gammaproteobacteria bacterium
CGACGACAACGGTTGCTTGACTCAGATATAACGGCTGCGCCAAGCGGGGTGATGGAACGCCAGCCGCGCGCGCGTCAATTCGGATCGCAGCACTATCAACATGGGCAAGAATGGACGGCGGCTCTAAAACAAGCAACGTCGCAAGCACGAAAGCGAATGCAGTGTGCATTGCGGCATGGCGCGGACTTGGCGGGAGTAGCCGCAACCGGCGAGGATGCTTGAATTTTCCATCGCGGAGTAATGACATGTCCACCCCGAAGCAGCCGCTGCGTATTTGCTATTGTTATTCTAGAATTTATTTGAATATTCCGCGCTTCTGCGGAATATTGGGACAGGACATCAGTTGATATAGGTCAAACCCCTCAAGCGCAGGAGACTCAAGTGGTTACGCAACCTCCAGAAGGGCAGAAAATCACCATCGCCAATGGCGTGTTAAAAGTGCCGGATACGCCGGTCATCCCCTATATCGAAGGCGATGGAATTGGACCGGATATCTGGCGCGCCACCGAACGGGTGCTGGACGCGGCGGTGGCCAAAGCCTATGGCGGCAAACGCCGTATCTGTTGGATGCAGGTTTATGCCGGTGAAAAGGCGAATGAACTGACCGGCTCATGGCTTCCCAACGAAACACTCGCCGCTTGCCGTGAATATCTGGTTGCCATCAAAGGTCCGCTGACCACGCCGGTGGGTGGCGGCATCCGCTCTTTGAATGTGGCACTGCGGCAGCTGCTGGATTTATATGTATGCCTGCGGCCGGTGCGCTGGTTCAAGGGGGTGCCGTCGCCGACACGCCGGCCCGAACTCGTGGACATGGTTATCTTCCGGGAGAACACCGAAGACATCTATGCCGGCATCGAGTTTGAAGCCGGATCGGCGGAAGTGAAGAAATTCATGAAGCTTTTCCAGGAAGCGTTTCCCAATGATTTTCAGAAGATCCGCTTTCCGGAAACCTCGGGTATTGGCATCAAGCCGGTTTCGAAAGATGGCACGCTGCGGCTCGTACGCGCGGCCATTCGCTATGCCATCGACAATCGCCGCAAGAGTGTCACCTTCGTGCACAAGGGCAACATCATGAAGTTTACCGAGGGCGCCTTTAGAAATTGGGGATATGAACTCGCTGACGGTGAATTTGCCGACAGCACCTATTCATGGTCGCGATGGGAGCGCACACGCTCGGCCAGTGGCTCTCAGGTTGCGAATGACGAACAGAAGGCGGCGCTGGCAGCGGGAAAGATTCTGATCAAGGATTCCATCGCCGACATTACCCTGCAGCAGGTGCTGACGCGTCCGGATGAGTTCGATGTGATTGCAACCTTGAATTTGAATGGCGATTATCTTTCCGACGCGCTGGCTGCCCAGGTTGGCGGTATCGGCATCGCACCCGGCGGTAACATCAATTACGACACCGGCCATGCGATCTTTGAAGCCACGCACGGTACCGCGCCGAAGTACGCCAACCTCGACAAGGTAAACCCTGGTTCGTTGATTCTTTCCGGTGAAATGATGTTGCGCTATCTCGGCTGGACGGAGGCGGCGGATCGAATCATCACCGCCATGGATCGAGCTATTGAAAGCAAGAAAGTCACCTACGATTTCGCGCGACTTATGGAAGGTGCACAGGAGGTCAAGTGCAGTGAGTTTGCAGACGGGATGATCAGCAACATGTAGAACTCAACTGAACAATGGGCGAGAGGGATGTTTTGAGATTGGTTGCGCTTAGAACATTTGAGATAGGTACGGCTTGGCCAAGATCTATTTGTCGCGGATAAAGCTATCAGCATCGTCCACGTGTAGGCGGGGACCCAGTCAAGAACGAGTTATTCTGTTGCTGGATTCCCGCTTGCGCGGGAGTGACGGTGTTCTCCCGCCGACTGATTCCTGTTTGTGCTCCGCTAATTGGAAAGAAGATATGTGTTGGTGGGGATGGCGATGACCGAACACGAACTTGCCGCTGCAAGTGCCAAATGTATCTATGAAGGCTTCGTTGAATACAACGAAGCCTTCATGCATTTGACCGAGCGCGCGCGCCAGCGCTTTGAGCAGCGCGACTGGCGCGGTCATCAGCAGGACATCGTTGACCGCGTCGAGATGTACGAGTTGGCGGTTCGGCAGGTGGTGAAGTTGCTGCAGAAATTTCTTGACTCGCGTGTGGCCGACCGACAGCTTTGGAGCCTGATACGCGAAATATTCGCGGAACGTCTTGAGGATGTTCCCGATGCCGGCTTCATCAAGACATTCTTCAATTCAACCACACGCCGCATTTTTGGCACGGTTGGCGTCGACACGGAGATGGAGTTTCTGTCGACGCCGCCCGAGGACGAGGGGATTTTGCGGGCACTTACCTTGCGGCGCTACCCGTTTTGGGGATCGCTTGACGACGTGTTCGCGCAAGTGTTGCGGCAATTTGCTTTCAATGTGCAGTATGCCAACGTGACCGATGACGTGCGCCAGATCGCCGAGGAGGTGGACGGGTTCGCCAAACGCGTGTTCGAAAGCATCGACGACATGTTGCGCTTTGAATTCATAAGCTCGGTATTCTACCAATCGGCGCGCGCATATCTGGTCGGACGTATCGTCCTTAAACATGGGTTATCGCCGATTATCATCGCTCTGGAAAATGCCGAGAATGGAATTCAAGTCGATGCTGTGCTGCTCTCCAGTGAAGAGGTCAGCATCGTCTTCAACTATACACGTTCCTATTATTTCGCCGATCCGAATTCAGTGGTGGCGGCGGTGCACTTCCTGCATTCGGTGCTGCCGGACAAACCGATTGACGAGCTTTACACCGTACTTGGACGGTTGCGGCAGGGGAAAAGTGAGCGGCACCGAATCTTCACCAATCATTTGAAGAACTCCAGCGACCTGTTCGTGCATGCCGCCGGCGACAAAGGTCTGGTAATGATTGTTTTCACGCTGCCGTCCTACGATCTGGTGTTCAAGGTGATCCGCGATCGGTTTACACCACCAAAGACAATGTCGCGACAGGAGGTCATCGACAAGTACAAATTGGTTTCCAAACATGATCGCGCCGGTAGGCTGATCGACACGCAGGAGTTCCGCAATTTGGAATTGCCTTTGAACCGCTTTGCACCGGAGGTGTTGGAGGAGCTGACCAAGGAAGCTACGATTTCCGTGCGTCGGCACGATGACAAACTTCTCTTCGATCATGTTTATATAGAACGGCGTGTTCGGCCGTTGAATCTATACATTCGGGAGATGCCGTGCCGCGACGCCGAGGTGGTCATCATCGACTATGGACAAGCCATCAAGGATCTGGCGCAAACCAATATCTTCCCGGGCGATCTGCTGCTGAAAAACTCGGTGTGACCAAGCACGGCGCGTGGTGTTCTATGACTACGATGAAGTCGCGCTGGTGACCGAGTGTAATTTCCGCGAGTTGCCGGAGCCGGAAGACGACGATGACATGATGCGGCCAAATGACTGGTTCTTCGTCGGCAAGGACGACATCTTTCCTCAGGAATTCATAAAGTTCCTGTCGCTGGATCCCTGGTTGCGTGACTTGTTTCTGGAGGTGCACGGTGATCTGCTTACGGTGAAGTATTGGCGCGGCATGAAGGCCAAGCATGAAGCCGGCGATGTTTCGCTCGTGGTGCCGTATTACCAGCCGCCCATGCCGGAAGGTCGAGTGCTCGATCGGCGCTCAGCCTGAGACGTCGTCATCACGCATGCTGTTTGCGCGGAACTGATTAGCTCCCTCGCAAACTGGGTCCGGGGTCCACTCCGCAATTGACGTCCTAGTAGATGGAAATGCGTAACGTCAATCACATTTGTGCATCCAATCCGACAGACACTCACGTACTCATTGTGTAGCTAGTGTGCAGGTGAGATCTTTCCAGACGGCGGAGTTCGACCGCAACGTGCAGGGTGTGTTATGTCGAGGCAAACATTTAAATTGTTGATCGTGGCTGTTATCTGTGTGTGCCGATGGGCGCAGGCCAGCGACAACCCCGTGGCGTGGAGCGAGTGGAACGATACGGTTTTCACTCGCGCTAAGGCAGAGAACCGATTTGTGCTGCTCGACCTCGCCGCGGGATGGTGTCACTGGTGCCATGTCATGGATGAGACGACGTATCGTGATCCGGCGGTAGCCAATTTGCTTGGCGAACACTATGTGGCGGTACATGCAGATCAGGATGCACACCCTGATCTGGCGAATCGTTACGAGGACTATGGTTGGCCTGCCACCATTGTTCTTGCGGCCGACGGCTCGGAGATCGTGAAGCGACGTGGCTACATTCCGCCGGCGCAGTTTGCGGCGTTGTTGCAGGCTATTGTCGATGATCCGTCGCCAGGCCCGTCCGTCGTCGAGTCAAGGCCGGTGGTGTCGGTCGATGCGCCAGTTCTTGATCCGAAGTTGAGCAAGCAAATCAGCGATGATTATTTCGCGTTGTACGACCAACAGTACGGTGGCTGGAGCACGGAGCAGAAATTCATCGACGCCGACAGTATTGAGTATGCGCTGCGAGGCGCAGTCAAAGGCGATGCAAAGGTTGCGCGGATGGCGCGGCAGACACTGGATGCGGGCATGGCGCTCATCGATCCGGTATGGGGTGGCGTCTATCAGTATTCTGTAGGGCCTACGTGGAGTGATCCGCACTTCGAGAAGATCATGTCATTCCAGGCGAGCTATTTGCGCGCTTATTCCTACGCCTACGGCATCTGGCATGACGAAAAGTATTTGCGCGCGGCGCAATCGATAGCACGCTACCTGACGACCTGGTTACGAGCTGACAGCGGCGCGTTTTATGTCAGTCAGGATGCCGATGTCGACAAAGACTTTACTGGTCATCGGTTCTACGCGTTGAGTGACCGCGACCGTCGCGCCGGTCCAATGCCACCCATCGACCGTCATATCTATGCGCGAGAAAACGGCTTGGCCATCGGCGCGCTGGCAGTGTATGCAAGCATGACCGGCGAAGCCATTGCCCTGGATGATGCGCGCAAGGCGGCGCGCTACGTTTTGACGCATCATCATCTTGGCAACGGCGGGTATACGCATGCAGAGCTGGCTGATGGCAACGAAGTGGCACTACATCTAGGTGACAACATTGCTGTGGCGCAGGCCTATCTAACGCTTTACTCCACCACCGGCGAGCGCGAATGGTTGCGACTGGCGCGTGAGACAGCCGATGTGGTTAGGGCGAATTTTGCTGATGAGCGGGGTGGGTACCTCACAGCACCGGTAGATGATAAAGCTCAATCGGCGTATTCAAGAGCGCAGTTCGGCAGATCGACGAAAATGTCGCTGTTGCACGCATGGCAAATTTATTGTCGCACTACACTGGTGATGCAAAGTTCAAACAGATGGCAGAGCACGCGCTGCGCTATTTAACCGCGCCAGCCTTGGTGGAGTCGCGGCGTTTGTTGCCTGGGGTATTGATTGCGGTCGAGGAGTCGACTTCTGAACCGTTGCACATCACGATAGTTGGCGGAAAACGTGATGCCGGCGCACGCGGGTTATACGCACAGGGTACGGCATGGCCAGTATTCTACAAGCGCGTGGAGTGGTGGGACCGCGATGAAGGGCCGCTGCCGAATCCGGACGTGCAATATCCCGCACTTGGCAAGGTGGCTGCATTTCTGTGCAGTAACAACACCTGTTCATCGCCAATGTTTTCACCGGAGGTGTTAAACAGGCGTTTGCACGCCTTCGCACTCGAGTAAAGTCAGGTAAGCAGGACGGCGAGAATGCCGGTCAGGAAGATGCCATCAAAGGTTCCTGCGCCGCCGATCGAAGCCACTGGCGGCCCCATCTTCTTTATATCTCCGAGCCGCAGGATGTCAGCGCCAATCAACACACCCAGCACGCCGGAAATATAAGCCAACGGCGCGCAGTGCTCGCTGCTGATACTAATTGAAACCAACGCCGCGGTGACCGGCGCCACGAACGGTGGCATACCGACACCCAGCCCACTGATGGGGCGGCTCATGGCATAACTCACACCGGCAACCACCGCAGTAGCAAGAAGTGTTTGCGCCCACGACAACGGCGTGTGTGCAAACAGGTAATAACAGAGCGTGAGTGGAATGAGGCAACCACCCAGATTGACGGCAATGATGGTGTAGCCGGGTTTGCCTGGCAAGGCGCTGCGCAGCAAGCCGTGAAAGAATGGTTCCACGGGTGGTTGCGGGCTCGCGCTGCGAACTGTAAATAGCGGCAGATTGATGCCGCTGCCAATCAATGATGAAAGCAGCAGCACAAACGCCGAGTGTGGCGACAGTCCAAGTTTGGAAATGGTGAGCTGAATCAATCCGAATTGGGCGACTGCGACCAATCCAATCAACAGTAGCAGAAAGAGCAAGAAGTAGATGGGTGAAAAAGGCATTGACGTGACGACGCGTTATTCGCGCGGTACTGAGATCGGCGCTAACTTTCGATGCTGATCCCACAGCGGCTTAATCACCGGACGCAACAAGCGCGGCGATGGTACGCCAGCCGTTCGACAGCGGCTTGGCTGCATCGCCTCAGGGATAGCATTAGTACGTAGATGTCAGCGATTGCCTGGCTGTTTTCCAAGCAGGTAAGGACCGGGGTTGAGCGCAGTGTCGATGATATTCCGGCGTTGCGCGAGCGCAGCGGCTGCTGCATCGCGCACGCCGCTCGCGGATTCCGGCATGGTCGTGAAGCGCTCGGAGTAGAAAAATCGCAAGCAACTTTCATAAATGTTGGCGGCCATGAACACCATCCATCGCTGCACCCGCGCGCGATCGACGCTGGCTTCCGGTGGCAACAAACCGCAAGTCGGGAATCGCTCTCCCAAGTGCAGCATCATTGCCGCGGATTCGGTGACTACCGTGCCGTCGGGCAGGCGCAGAGCCGGAACTTTACCATGTGGATTGACAGCGAGAAATGCCGAGCTGTGCTGCTCGCCATGGGCCAGATCGACAGTGCGAAATTGGTATGGCGCTTGCGCAAGCTCGAGCAATACCTGCGGCGCGAATGAGCCCGTGCCTTTGGCGCCGTACAGCACATAGCTGGTCATGGCTGTTCTCCGCGGTTAGGTTATATGGATGCGACGAACGGTGTAATCGTTGGCGCTAATTTAACACGAAGCGCGCAACTGCCGCATGGGCGACGCAGGAAAGTTCGACGAAATCTTTAAGACCCGTGCTTGTGGAGCAACTGCGCCACACCTCAGTGCAGCATAGAAAGGTAATTGCGAATTAACTGCAGAAAACTGTGCTGCTTGCGGTCCTCGTCAAGAAGCGCCAACACCTGTGCGTGCTGACCACGTTCGGCGAGCATGCGAGCATCTTCGCGCTCCTTGTTCAGCAATCGCTGATCGGCCGCTGCGGCCAGAAGGGCGGCAACCGCATCGGCATGGCCATTGTTGGCAGCGAGCATCAACGCCGTATTGCCAGCAGCGTTTTGCCGGTCGATTCCCACATTATTGGTGGCGAGCAGGTCTTTGACGACATCTGTATATCCTTCCTCGGCAGCGACCATCAATGCGGTGTTGCCACTCTTTGACGCTGCTGCCGAGTCAGCGCCATTCTGCAGCAGCGTGCTTGCCAACTCACGATAGCCGTGCTGAGCAGCGCGAATAAGCGGCGTGTAACCCTGTCGATCGGAGGTGTTCACGGATGCTTTATGCATCAATAACCACTTTACGCCGGCGCTCCAGTTTTCGTCCACCGCCCACCACAACGGCGTGCGTCCTTCGCCGTCAGTCTGATCGATTGTGGCGTGATGTTGAACAAGACTGGAAAGAATTTTGTCATTCTTGTTATGAGCAGCCAACGTTAGCGCGGTATGGCTGCTCTTGTCCTGGTAGTTGGGATTTACCCCATGATCGAGCAGTAGCGTTGTTTGGGTGATATTGTCATCCCGCACACTGGTGACCAGGGCTGCACCTGCATCGGCATCAACGATATCTTTTGCTGAAGAAAGAAGAACCTTAAGCACCTCAGTGTGATTGTCATGCGCCGCCGTCGTGATCACGCCGGTGCCATCCGGCAGCGTTGCTGCCACGTCGGCACCCGCGGCCAGCAAGGCGCTGACTGTGTCGGCATGGCCGGCAGCGGCCGCGCGTAACAGAGGTGTGTAGTGTTCCGGGTCGCGTGCATTGACATCATCACCGCGTGCTACTGACGCTTTTGCAATGTCAGTATTGCCGCGCCAGGCGGCGATCGACAGCGGTGGCCATCCTGCATAAGGACCGCGCGAGTCGTTCGATTCGGCGGTTAACACCGTCAAGGCGTTGTTAATCGCACCGTCGTCGAATGTGAACCCGGAAAGTGCTGCTTTCTGCGTGCGCAAATAGGCGATCACCGATGCCTGCGCATTCGTTTGAGCAATGCACAGTGCGTTGCAATGCTCATCGTTGACATGAGTGAGATCGGCTCCGTGTTCGATGAGCTTGCGCAGCAATGGCAGTTGTCCACCGCCCGCGGCGACCATAGCCGCTGTGTTACCGTGCTTGTCAGCGAGATCGATCTTGGCGCCATCCTTCAGCAACGTCTCGACAATGGACGTGCGACCGGCACGCGAAGCAGATAGCAACGCCGTATCGCCGCGTTGATCCATTGCATCAACGTCGGCGCCACGTTTTAGCAATTCACGCACAGCCTGCTCCTGCCCCGCAGCGCTGGCGGCTGTGAGCGGGGTTTCACCGCTTTCGTCGCTGGCCTGCAGATCGTTGGACTTGGCAAGCAGTCGACGCAGGATTGACAGCTGGCCGCTACGCGCCGCTGCGACCGGTGTCTTAGCAGCAATACGATTGTCGCTTGCCGTCACTTCCCGCTCCGATGTGGATGTTGAGACATCGTCGAGCGTGGGGCGGCGATTGCTGGAAATTAATGTTCTTGAATCGCGGTTCGCAGTTGCAGAGGCTTTGGACTGATTCGCGGGTTTGGAACTTGCTGTCACTGCCGGCGACTCTTTGACCGCAATAGGCGATTCCAGTCTGGTTTTCGCCAGGCGATGACCTTGCGCAGCCGCCTTTTCCAGCCAGGTGCGTGCTTGCGCTGCATCGGCGTTCACACCTGTACCGTCGGCATACATGACTCCGAGGTTGTACTGTGCCTGGGCGTTGCCAAGTTCCGCGGCACGCTGCATCCAATTAAATGCGGCTTGCGCGTTGGCGTCGACACCGCGACCATAACGATAAAGCACCGCCAATTGGTATTGCGCCTCGGGATTATTGCCGTCGGCAAGTGGCCTTAGCAGCGATGCGGCGCGGGCGTAATCGCGTTGTCGCAACGCAGTACGCGCATCGTCCAGCGTTTCAGCGCGCACTGACACACTGAGCGTTACCGTGAAGACGGCAAGCATGACGGTAAGACGCAGGGGACCGGATAGTGGCCTATGCCGTTCCATATTTGGTCTCCACTTCCACACCGATTTCCTTGAGAAATCCGCTGGGCAAGATACCTCCAGCACAAACGATGACCGCATCGTTTGGCAATTCCCCGGTTTTACCGCCTTGCTCAATGAGCACACTAGATTCGCGAATGCGCACCACATTGGAACCCAGCATGACTTTCAAATTGCCTGCCGATCGCGCGGCTTCAAGTTTGCGGCGATTGGCTTCCTTGGCGCGATTGAAATTTTCGCTGCGATAGGAAAGTGTCACTGTCGTGTTCGGAACGTTGGCGATACTGATGGCCGCTTCGAGCGCGCTATCGCCACCACCCACAACCAGCACGCGTTGGCCGGCGTATTGTTCGGCGTCAATCAACCTGTACACGACTTTGCTAAGCTGTTCGCCCTCCACACCCAACTTGCGCGGTGTTCCGCGCCGTCCTATGCAGAGCAACACGCTGCGTGCGCGATAGCGTTTTGCCGCAGTCGTGATGGTAAGAATGTCACCGTCCTTGAATATGGACTCCACGCGTTCGTGAAAACGGATCTTAAGACCGGTTTGAACTACGATCCGCTCCCAGAATGCGAGTAGATTCTCCTTGCTGGTTTCGGTGAACTTGACCGATCCTACAATCGGAAGCTTCACCGGCTTGGTCATAACCACTTTTGCGCGTGGAAAATGCGCCACCGCGCCGCCGAGCGTGTCCTGCTCCAGGGTTACGAAGCGCATGTGATGTGACATCGCGGTAAGCGAAGCTGCGATGCCGGCGGGTCCAGCACCAACAACGACTACATCCAGCACGTCATCGTTCCCACGCGAAATTGTCTTGCGTATCGACTCGACGGCTTGACGTCCTTGCTCGACGGCATTGCGTATAAGACCCATGCCGCCGAGCTCACCGGCGATAAAGATGCCGGGAACATTGGTCTCGAAATTCGGCTTTACTACCGGGATGTCGACGCCGCGTTTTTCGCTGCCGAATACCAATGAAATCGCTTCGACCGGACAGGCGGCAGCGCAGGCCCCGTGACCGATGCAATGACTGGGATTGATGAGCTGGCCCTTGCCATTGATGACGCCCAGCACGGTTTCTTCAGGACAGGCGTAGACACAGGACGCACAGCCGATGCATTTCGAGCTGTCGATATGCGGATGCAACGAAACCGGTTCGGTAAGGCCGCTTTGCGACGCGCGTTGAAAGATCTCGGCATGTCGCTGCCGCGTTCTACTGTTAAACAGGAAATAGCCGCCCCAGATCAGCAGAGCGGTCAACATATATATGGTCAGCGTCACGAGTTGGATTCCGTATCGATAAGGCACGAGTGCCAGAATTCGGTGCCGGGAAAACGTCCACTACGTCACCAGTCGATCACCGCGCGGGTTCCGATACTAGCGTCATGGTGGTTTTACGAATGTGGATATTCGACACACATGCACGCGTCAGTTTTTTGTCGCCCATTTGCTCATTTTCTCTTAAGAAAGTGCCAATCAAATTAATAAGTTATTAAGAATTGTGAGACAAATTCTGTGACTCGTTAGGCGCGATGAAGTGAGGGTCTTCAACATAAACTCAACGCTGGAAATGCTGTGAGTTCGCGTTGCCATAACGGCGATTGCGCGGCTCATCACTCAAACAGATGAAAGCATCAAATGCAGACGCAACGTGCAGAGCCTGGTTGGAACGTATCGCGGCATGAGGTTGCGGCGCGAGATCCTGTGCTGCAATTGCAGGCGTTGGCGTTTGACAGCGAAGGTGGGCGACGTTACCGAAATATCGCGTTGCAACTTTGCAGTGGCTCGTTGGGGTGGATTTTTGGCGGTCGGCCCGAGGATCGCAGTCAGTTCATCCGCGTCGTGTGCGGTTTGCAGCCGCCGCACGCGGGTGAAATGCGTTGGAAAGGCGCGAATCTGCTGCACGCGCCGCGATTGATGGCGGGCGAGCTGGTGTATCTCGATCGGCGTAACGCGGTCAAGCCAATGCTGACGCCGCGCGAACACTTGCAGTTCCATCTGCGTTTGCGCGCCTGCTGCCCTCGCTCGGATATTGATTCGGCGTTGGAGCAATTGCAGCTGCATGGTTCCGCTGATGTCGCGTGTGGAAAATTGTCGGCAAGCGCGAAGCGACGAGTGGCCATCGCGCGGTTGCTGGTGACGCGGGCAACCATTCTTGTCCTCGATGATCCCATGCTTGATCTCGAACCGCATG
>JAXMGY010000046.1:0-11117 GCA_046347035.1 Gammaproteobacteria bacterium
GCACGGATCCAGTTCCGAGTGAGCTCCGTAAATCGATCGTCCAGTGCACAAAAGTCATGGATAAGTTTTTCATGCGCTGCCGAAACGAATCCACGGACGATGGGCTCCTGCTCTACCACGGTATTCAGCCACCAGCGGCCGTAGTTCACTGCGAAAGCGCGAGCCGAAGAGCCGGGCTTTACGACGTCTTGTTCAATGACGGCGATTAATGGCGCCAATCCGAATTGCAACGACTGCGCTCGAGCTTTTCGCCATGCACACCATGACTGAAGTTTGCTTCCATTTTCTGTGATGGCCGCACATCGTCGTGCAAGGGTTTCGAGATCGCCTTCAACTGTTTCGATTTTGAAGCGGTTCGAAAACTCGCCGCAAGCAATGAGCTCAGTCAGACGCGAGTTCAGTTCGTCGAGCGCAATCAGGTACTTTGTCCCTACCTCAGATTGTCTTCCCGTTGGATTTAGAATGTGGTTCCTCTCTCCGAATAGGCTTCCCAACGCAGCAGTCACGGCCGCTACTTTGCCGGGCTCGGCTACGAGATGGGGAACAACCATAGATATATGTGTAATGAACTTCGTGGCGCGCTCCACGCGGTCGGCACGCGTATCCAAACCATTCCAAATGCCGGCGGTAATTCCCTTAAGTTCGTCGTACGCCGCGAGCTGTGTCTCCACTTCGGCTCGCTGCAGCAGTAGTACGAGATCGTTTGCCATCGGTGCGCCGCATTCACCACGGGCGACGACCTCGTTAGTGCATTCGAAGGGACCGGACTTGTAGATGCTCGCAAATGCGACTTGAAATTCGACGGCCGCGCGCAAGCGTTCTGCGCTCGTCGCCAATCCATTCCATAAATCACCGGTCGTCGAGGATAGATTCGCGAGTTCGGCCACTTGGTCGTCAATGCGCCGGATCTGCCGCAGGCGAACCAGCTCCGCTTGCAGCCTCTCTCCGCATCGCCCATCGGCTATGAAGTCCAGACCCTTGTCCTCCCAGGGCTGATCGTTCGTGGCTGCGATCAGTGCTCTCTGAAACCGGAGTGCTGCTTGAAGCACCTCGGGCGTAGACTTCAGCCCAGCCCACACGCCTTCAGTTGAAGTTCCTATATCGAGCGCCGCGATTTCATCCTTGAGTTCACGAACTCTTGCTAGCCGTCGCAGGTCTTGCCCGACATTAGGTTCGCCTTCACCGGCGACGAGCTCGTCAATGCCCTTCGCAATCTTGCGCTTGCAGATCCACGATACCGGCCAAATTGCCTTTTCTGCCTTGGTCCATTCACGCAGCAATCGTTGTGCATCGAGCTCGCCGACCTGCTTGCGATACTTTACTGACAGCCCCTCGACGGATTTACGGATTTCGGCGAGTGCCGCTATGCCCTGTTGGAGCTTATGCAATACGTCCGAGGGCCACGGTTTGCCGAGACTGCTCCGAAGCGCATGGCGTCGTACCAACAGGTCAAGGCCTCGCTTGCAGGAATTGACCGTCTCCTGTGTCCAGGGGGTGGACAGCTTACTGTTAATCTCATAGTGCTTCGCTACCAGGGCCAATCCAGCTTTCAGACGAATCGCGATGGTGGCGGCGTCGCCCCTTAACGCAAAGCGTCGGTCCCGCCCGGCGGCATAGGGAAGTATACGGATGAGCACTGCCAATGCCTCACGATGGCGTTTGGTCAACGGGGCACAAGGCAAACCAGTGGTACTGACGTACTCATCATGTAGCTGCTTGATTAGTCTTGTCGACTCCACCACGGCGGCCGCGGCAGTAGTTACGCCCTGCTGCCAACGCGGAGACCATTCGCTATGCTCGATGATGCTCAGCGGATAATTCTGCAAGCCCTCGTAGGCAATGGCGTTGAGAATGGTGTCCACACTCTCAACAGCTTCGTGCATCGTCTGCAGTGTCGCTTGGTCGTGTGCATCTGGCGTTGGCCAGGACAGATTGATGGCCGGAACGTCTTGCCCGCCAACGACCGTCCCGATGGCGCGAAAAATGGTCATGCCATTTCGATGGCGGATATGCATCCGCTCGACATATGCGTTCAAATTATCGCGCAGTTTCTTTAATCGCTGCGCCTCAGCTCGCCAGTGTATCGCGTCGACGTTGCCACGCGCGTTCCAGGACTTCTCCAGTTGCTGAAGTACGTCGAGCTTTCTGGCTTTGCTGGAATGCAGTTCTAGACAGAATTCTCCCAGCCCAACCTCACGCAATCTACGGTAGACGACATCAAGCGCAGCAATTTTTTCAGATACAAACAGCACTCGCTTACGTTCGGCCAGACACTGCGCAATAAGATTGGCGATGGTCTGGCTCTTCCCCGTGCCGGGCGGACCTATGAGCACGAAATCCTTGCCACGTGCGGCCGCCATTACCGCCGAAAGTTGGGAGGAATCTGCAGGCAATGGACAGAATGATTGCTCTGGCGAATACTCGCGGTCGAGTGTCGATGGATTAGGGAACGCAATGCCAGAAGGGTAACTTTCACGCGGGGTGTCTATGAGGTGTCGGACGACTGGATTTTCGCGCAATTGGTTGGTCCGGTCAGTTAAGTCCTTCCACATGAGGTACTTCGCGAAAGAGAACATCGCCAGCACAACGTCTTCTGACACCTCCCAACCTTTGATGTCTTTGACAGCATGTGACACTGACTTCCAGATCTTTGTGATATCCAATCCGGCATCGTCCTTTGGAAGTTCACCTTCAGCGACGCCAAGATGGAGCTTGTAGTCCTGACGCAGCATCTCAATAAGCGTCGGATTAAATCGAGGCTCATCATCATGAAGTGTTATGGTAAAACCTGAGCGCACGCTCTTGCGATTTAGCGTGACCGGCAACAGTATCAAGGGGGCACGAAAACGCTGGTCGGGCTTGTCGTCGCGTGTCCAGCAGAGGAAGCCTAGCGCCATAAATAGTGTGTTGGCACCACCTTCCTGCAGTGTATTTCGAGCTGTACGGTAGAGGTCGACCAGTCCCGCTTCGAGTTCGCTTTCTGGTACGGCGACGAAGACTTCACGCCTACGCAGAGCGTCCTTTGCATGATTGAGGCGAGCATCTTCATGTTCGCGACTCTCGAAGAGCTCGCGACTGCGCGGATCGGCGCCATCCATGAAGTCCGGTCGTGGCCGGAGCTTTAGCGGCTCGCCATTCGAAAGTGTGTCCTCCAATGTCGCAGGATCAGGCGCCTCCAGTTTCAGTGACCTTTTTGTACTTCTAAAATTCAGCAAATTGTTTCTGAGCGACAAATCGAGAAGCTTACGTTGCCAGCGTGCGAGGCGATCCTTAGGATTCAACGAGGTTGGGTCTGGCTCCACCACTGTCGGATCGTCCGGCAGGTCTGGAGCCTCGGTGAAAATCGGCTCTGACGCCGGAGTTGCCTCCACGGAAGGTTTGGCAATAAGCGTCTCCGTGTTCGCAAGTGGTTTTATCCGTTGCAGGCGCGCACGACGGATGTCAACTGCAAGTTCGAAGGACTCATCCTGCCCCTCAGCTATCTGCCGAGCGCCCTGCTCGACCGCTGATGCAAAGGCAATTGCCGGACGCTGGGTTACCAACGTAGTCTCAAATAGTACAAGCTCTTTGAGTTTGACCCGCTTACGCAACGCGGTGATATCGTCAATGACGACAGTTGAAAACTCCTCTGGCCTCAACCATACACCAGTGAGTGCGTGCCCCTTGGTAAATACCAGCAGAGGATTTAGCCCGATCTCTTCCATGACTGAGCAAAATAGGAGAGCAAGATCGAGACAGGTTGCGAGTCCTGAATCACAGATCTGCGTTACGCTTCGAATCTTCTGCCCCGAATATTCGAAGCAGCTGGCGGCAGAGCATAATCCAAACCGATGCCTGTCACGGTGCTCCAAAGCCCCGATACCAGTTCCCACGCGCGCTTCGCACCACCCTCGTAGCCATTTAGCGCAGCATTCTTTCCATGCTTTCGCAGCACTTCAGACGTCTGCTTCTGCAAGCGCGGAACTGCTGGATCATTTGGCTGTACGAAAGCTGCCACCATCTCTGGCAGCGCCACCAATCCACCCCATTGATTGCGTGGCAGTAGTTCCACGTTTAAATCGCGGTGGGCGATCGGTGTCGCTGCATCACCTCGTCGGCAAAGCTTTAACTGGACCGTCGCTGTCTCTGCCTCGTTGAGCCGAGATAGCAATGCGCCATCGAGCGAAAGATCGAGATCAGAGATTGGGAACTGCCGCTCGGTGCCAACCGACTCGATACGCCACGTCTTGGGTTTGAAAAATGGCGGAATGGATTCGATGTGGAGATCTACTTCACGAAGATCTTCTTTGAGCGTGTTCGATACGATAAGCTCACGGAGAAAGGGAACAGCGTTCTGAAAGTCCGCAAGGTTCAACTTCGGCAGAATTGACGCTTCTAGGCCGATGGTAGTTCCTGACGAAGTAGATGACACCCCCGATGTCATCACTGTTACTCCCACGTACTTAAGGCTTGCGCTAACAGTTTCTCCAGCGTGACTAGCGCTTCGCTATTTGATGTCACCCTTGACACAAGGTGGCCAAGATTCCCGAGTGCCATTCGTCAACTCCTCCTTGTCTTCCATGGCGGGGCCCTTGGGTTAATTATGCCTGACGTCGGGCTTAAGCATAAATGGGCTGACGCATCAATGCCACATCGTGGAGGCTGCCAACGAGAGCTACCGTTTCAAGAATAGCTCCACGAAGAGCGTAAAGGAGGTGAAGACTCGAAAAACCAACCCATCCTGAGCCACACTGCGGCTCGAATATGCGGGTCAAATTTCAATGCAAAACCCAGATCAGATTTCGCTGCAAATTAACACCGGGGCCGATTGGGATGAGCGCTCCGTTCGGTAGGGGTCCACCTGACACTGGAAAGTACCATGCGAATTTTGCCCTTTTTTTGGCATTGCTTCCTTTATTCACGATTGGTTAGACAATCACCAGCGACCACTGGTGAGCAAGGAAGGGAACGTCAAAAGCTTGGTCAACATCTGACCGCTCTTTCTGCTGCCAAGTAGGGGGAACACCGCTACCTTACATGACCTCGTGTATGACGCAAGCGCGTGTGCGCAATTCATGGGTACAAAATCTGACATTTGTACCCACTGGTTGATTTTGTACCCTGATTTGTACCCGGAGCGGCGATGGCAGTGAACGGAAGTCTTCGGAAAGAATTGGAACAAAACCCGCACTTTTACGGGGTTTTCTGCTAGTCTATGGATGTTGCTGGAAGTTACTGGAGGGAAATTGGCTCCCGGGGAGGGACTCGAACCCCCGACCCAGCGGTTAACAGCCGCTTGCTCTACCGGCTGAGCTACCCGGGAATGGCTTTAAGGCCGCGTATGGTAATGGGCCAGCACCGACCGGTCAAATAACCTGGCCGGCGCCGTCGATTACCTTACTTTTCCAGCAAATATCAGGACTTGCCCTACTTCTTGCCGAGGGCCTTTTCCATGCGGTCCATGGCATCCTCCAGCACCTTCATGCTGGTGGCGAAGGAGATGCGCATGCACCCCGGGGCGCCGAAGGCCGAACCGGGCACCATGGCGCAGCCGGTCTTCTCGAGGAACCATTCGGCGAGCGCGATATCGTCCTTGATGCCTAGGTTCTTCATCGCGCCATTCATATCGGGGAAGATGTAGAAGGTCCCCTGCGCCTTCACACAGGTGACGCCCTTCATCGCGTTCAAACGCTCGTAGCAGAAGTCGTGGCGCTGCTTGAACACCTTGCACTGCTCGCGCACGAAGCTTTGATCGCCCTCGAGCGCCGCTTGCGTGGCGACCTGCGCAATCGAAGTCGGATTCGACGTGCTCTGCGACTGGATCTTGTTCATCGCCGAGATGATGGCCTTGGGGCCCGCGGCGTAGCCGATACGCCAGCCGGTCATAGAATAGGCCTTCGACACGCCGTTCAACACCACGGTGCGATCCTTCAACGACGGGCACATGTTGACGATGTTCTTGAAGCCATCGCCTTCCCACAGGATGTGCTCGTAAATGTCATCCGAGGCAATGAGCACGTGCGGATGCTTCTCCAGCACTTGGCCGAGCGCTTTCAGTTCCGACGGGCTGTAGCTCACACCGGTCGGGTTCGACGGGCTGTTGATGACGACGATCTTGCTCTTCGGCGTGATGGCCGCTTCCAGCTTCGCGGGCGTGATCTTGAAGCCGTCCTTGATGTCGGAGTCGATGAACACCGGCTTGGCGCCGGCCAGCAGCGCCATGTCGGGATACGACACCCAGTACGGCGCCGGAATGATGACTTCATCGCCATCGTTGAGCACGGCCTGGAACAGGTTGTAGATCGAATGTTTGCAACCCACCGAAACCAGAATCTCATCCGGCTTGTAGCTGAGATTGTTCTCGCGCTCGAACTTGGCGACGATGGCTTTCTTGAGTCCGGGCGTGCCATCGACAGCGGTGTACTTGGTGAAACCGTCTTTGAGTGCCTTGATGGCGGCATCCTTGATGAAATCCGGGGTGTCGAAATCCGGCTCGCCAGCGGCCAGGGAGAGGATGTCCTTGCCCTCGGCCTTCATGGCATTGGCGCGCGCAGTGACGGCCAGGGTGGGGGAGGGTTTTACGCTTTGCGCCCGCAATGACGGTTGCATGATTTACGGCCTCGTTCTTTGCAATTCAGTCGGTTATGGTCAAAAGACAGTGTCTAAAACGGCGATGCAATATACTAGAAGTTTGTGCGTTGCAGAACCCCGTTTTGGCCCCATTTATATGACTGTTGGGCACTCGAGCCATTCATAGATGCGTAATGACTATTCACCGGTGACCTCCGCCCAGGAGCGGTTGCAGCTCAAGGCTCCGTTCCAGCCTGCTGGCGGACAGCCGGAGGCCATTGCTGGCCTGATTCAGGGCCTGCGCGACGGGCTGATGTACCAGACATTGCTTGGCGTGACCGGCTCGGGCAAGACGTTCACCATCGCGAATGCCATTGAAGCGGTGCAGCGCCCGACGCTGGTGCTGGCACCGAACAAGACCTTGGCGGCGCAGTTGTACGGCGAGTTCAAGGAGTTCTTTCCCCATAACGCCGTGGAGTACTTTGTTTCCTACTACGACTACTACCAGCCCGAGGCGTACGTTCCTTCGACCGATACATATATTGAGAAGGACGCGTCCATCAACGAGCACATCGAGCAGATGCGTCTGTCGGCGACGCGTGCGTTGCTCGAGCGGCGCGATGTGGTCATCGTCGCCACCGTTTCGGCTATATATGGTCTGGGCGATCCGGTGGCCTATCACAGCATGGTGTTGCATCTGGTGCGCGGCGATCGCATCGATCAGCGCGCGGTGCTGCGGCGCTTGGCGGATTTGCAGTACGAGCGCAACGACATTGAATTGCATCGCGGCACCTATCGTGTGCGCGGCGATGTGATCGATATTTTCCCCGCCGAGTCAGAACGCGAGGCGGTGCGGCTGGCTTTGTTCGACGATGAAATCGAAGAAATCTTGTATTTCGATCCATTGACCGGTGAAGCGTTGCGCAAGGTGCCGCGCGTGACCATTTATCCCGGCACCCACTATGTCACCGATCGTGAAACGCAGGTCAATGCCGCCGAGGCGATCAAGAGTGAGTTGCGCGAGCGGCTGGAGCAGTTACGCAGCAATCACAAGCTGGTCGAAGCGCAGCGGCTGGAGCAACGTACGCGATTTGATTTGGAGATGATGCTGGAAGCGGGTTATTGCTCGGGCATTGAAAACTACTCTCGTCATTTGACCGGTCGGCGCCCGGGCGAGCTGCCGCCGACGCTGTTCGATTATTTTCCCGCCGACGGATTGTTGGTCATTGATGAAAGTCATGTGACAGTGCCGCAGCTGGGCGGCATGTATCGTGGCGATCGCGCGCGTAAGGAAAATCTGGTCGAGTACGGTTTTCGCTTGCCATCGGCGCTGGACAATCGACCACTGAAGTTTGAAGAATTTGAGCGGCTGGCGCCGCAGACGATTTTTGTTTCCGCCACACCTGGTCCATACGAGAAGGAGCGAAGCAGTCAAGTCGTCGAACTTGTCGTGCGCCCGACGGGATTGATCGATCCGGAGGTGGAAGTACGGCCGGCGACCACGCAGGTCGATGATCTGTTTTCCGAGATCCGCATTCGCGTTGAACGTAATGAGCGCGTGCTGGTCACGACATTGACCAAGCGCATGGCCGAAGATCTCACCGACTATCTGGCCGAGCATGACGTGCGTGTGCGTTACCTGCATTCGGATATTGAAACAGTGGAGCGTGTGGAGATCCTGCGCGATCTGCGTCTGGGCGAATTCGATGTGCTGGTCGGCATCAATCTTCTGCGCGAAGGACTGGACTTGCCGGAAGTGTCGCTGGTCGCAATTCTCGATGCCGACAAGGAGGGTTTCCTGCGTTCGGAGCGATCGCTGATTCAAACGGTCGGGCGCGCTGCGCGTAATTTAGGTGGCAAGGCGATTCTCTATGCCGATACGGTGACCGACTCCATGCGCCGTGCCTTGAGTGAAATGGATCGTCGCCGCGAAGTGCAGATTGCCTACAATGCGCAGCACGGCATCACACCGCGCGGTGTCGCCAAGGCGGTGACCGACATCATGGAATCATCATCTTCACAGGCGCAGTCACGCATGACACGCCGCGCCAAGGTGGCTGAATCGGAGGCGGATTATTCTTCAGCGACGCCGGAAATGCTGATGAAGAAGATAAAGCAGTTGGAAGAGCGAATGTACAAGCATGCGCGCGATCTGGAATTTGAAGAAGCGGCGCGGCTACGCGATCAGATTGAAAAGCTGCGCACCGAAGGTCTAGGCCTGCCCATGCACCGCGCTGGTTAAGTCGGCGCGTCGGGTAGATTGGATACAGCAGGTGTGCGAGCGAATTCTTTTGTTTTCTTCCCCCGCTTGCGAGGGAAGGAACGATGAGGTGCGGTAGCCCATGGGTTATAGCCCATCGGTTGCAAAAGGTCGTCATTCCCGCGCAGGCGGGAATCCAGTTTAAAATGAATCCTTTGACTGGGTCCCCGCTTTCGCAGGGACGACGGACTAGAGTCACAGTGAAAATTTGTCGGATAAGCAAGAAAAAACACTATGTTTAAAACCTCTACTTTTGTCCTGTTACTATTGTCAGCAATCGCGGCCCATGCCGAACAAATCGGGTTTCAAACCATCACGCTCGACTGGCCAGACGGCTATCAGTCAACAGTGGGTGACGACAAAATTCACATGGCGGGACCAAACGGCGAGGAAGTCACCATCGTGCAGTTCAGTCTGGACGAAGGCACGTCCGATGAAGAGGCTCGTGCAAAAACCGATACGCTGCGCCAGTACGCCGAAACGGAGATGCCGAAGACCGCCCACGAACAGGGCTCGACCATTGTTCGCGATTTGAAGAAAACCGACTTCGATGATCGCCACACGCTCTATTCGATGATCTCTCAACACATGGATGGCGACGCGCAGAAATATCTCATTGAATACTTCCTCGTCGGCGTGAAAGGTGGCGCGTACTTTTCCATCGTGGGCAATGGTGATGCGACGGCCGGCATTGCCACCTTCGATCCCGTGTTCGCGGGCGTGCAGTGGAAGGAATAGCTTCGCTACGGATTTACGCAGTTACACTAGCAATAAGCGACAAGTCTCTGTCACGCGAAAATGTGACCGTCTAGCAACCTGCTTACCCCGACCGTGAATAATCTCCCGCTTGGCTGAATGGGGGAGATCCGCATTATGGGCCGGGCTTGTTTGAGGGGCGGTAGTTGCCCATCAATCTTAGAGAAATTCCGTCAGCGGCTGCATTCGTTCGCGTGGGGTTTGTCGGCGATGGTTGTCCTCATCGCTGCGATCAACATTCCCACGGCGCAGGCTGTGCAGTACCAGATTGTCTATGTCCCCGTCACAGTCATTGTCAATGGCAAGCCAGTAGTGATTCGCCGGCCGGTGGTTCGTCCCGTTGCGTCGCCCGCACCGAACATTCCTCCAGTGATAGCGAATCTCAAACCCGGTCAGTGGCTGGAGTTGCCGAATACCAAGATCCGTAGCGTGCTGCCAGCGGTGCAGCAGAATGGATTCGCCGACGCCATCATCATCGCGTGGAATGGTGGCACGGTGGATCCTATCCGCAATCGATTGCTGGTATGGGGTGGCGGCCACAATGACTACTGGGGCAATGAGATGTATGCGCTCGATCTGCCTACGCTGTCGATCAAGCGCATCATCGAACCCAGCCCGGACACCTTTAAGTCGAACTGCGATTCGGCGTTGCCCGACGGCACACCCACGGCGCGCCATACCTACGATGGGTTGACTTTCATTACGCACAGCGATCGTTTCTTCGCCACCAGCGGTTCCAAAGCGCCATGTGGATTCGGCACCACCGATGCGTGGACATACGATTTTGTTGGCAAGCAGTGGCAGCGCAAGATTGAGAATGGTCCGATGCAGACACCGTTTGGCACCATGGCTGTTTATGATGCGCAGACCAAGCTTGTTTACATCAAGGACAATGTTGGCTTCTTCTCGTACAACATCGACACCAATACCTTCAAGCAGCTCAACACCGAAGATCAGTTCGTTGACTATCATCTCTCCGGCGCTATCGACAGCAAGCGTCGTAAGTTCGTGATGCTTGGCGACGGCGTGCAGTTGATCGATCTCAATACCTACAAGATGACGCGCATGACCACCAGCGGTACGCCGGGAATTGCCACGACCAAGGAATCACCCGGTGTCGCCTACGATCCCGTTGCCGATCGCGTTGTCGCTTGGCATGGCGGTTCTCAGGTGTGGGCATTGAACATGGACAACGGTGTATGGTCGCAGGTGGCGAATGGTCCTGGTCCGACGTCGGCAGCGCCATACCAGGGAACCTTTGGTCGCTGGGCATACATTCCCAACTACCACGTCTACGCGATGATCAATGACGTTGATGAAAACGCCTGGGTGTTTCGACTGACGCCATGACTACGACAACGCCTTCGTCATTCAACACGCGGCCCATCCCTTCCCACGCATGCGGGGAAGGTGGGAATGGGAGCAGCTTGAAGTATCGTCGTTCCCGCGAAAGCGGGAACCCAGTACAAATTATCTTCTTCAACCAAGCATGCCTGACGTGGCATCGCCATCGATGGACGACTGGGTTCCAGCATCCAAGCCGGGGCGACGA
>JAXMGY010000047.1:0-9473 GCA_046347035.1 Gammaproteobacteria bacterium
CGATGCTTGTCTCCCAGCCGCGCTGCTTGAAGTCCGTGGCAATGACCTCGAGTTCTTGTAAGGCTGCAATTTCCGCCGCACGCATTTTTTCCGCCGTGATGCGCCCCTCCGGAAAATAACGCGCGCTCATGCCAACGCAACCCATGTGCAGGCTTTCCATCTGTTGCGGATCAAATTGCCGGCCGAGAATGAGTTCGGTGCTGCCACCACCGATGTCCACCACCAACCGCGTGCGATTGTCATCCTCGATACTGTGCGAAACACCCAGATAAATGAGCCGCGCTTCCTCGTGTCCGGAAATAATGTCAATTGGATGACCAAGCGCTTCCTCGGCTCGGGCGATGAAAGCGCCACTGTTGCGTGCCCGGCGCAGCGTGTTGGTGCCCACCGCACGCACACTTCCAATGGGGATACCGCGCAAGCGCTGCCCAAACCGGCGTAGGCACTCCAGCGCCTTAACCATTGTCTCATCTCGCAACCGCCCCTTTTCGTCAAGCCCCCCGGCAAGCCGCACCATCTCGCGCATCTTGTCGATGACTTTCAGGCGCGAGTCGCTGACTTCGGCGACAATCATGTGAAAGCTGTTGGAACCCAGATCGACCGCGGCGGCGGTTTGGGTCTTATTGTTGGCGATCGCTACATTCCCCATGCGTGCAAGTATATCGGTATTCGATGACTTATCGTCGCGATCCGCTTCACTTTACACGGATGAAGCCGGAGCGCTACATTGGTTGCGGGATAGCGTTGGGAACCCATCATGACGGCTATTAATCGAATTAGGCCAGAGCAAGCGTTTGCCGAGCTCAGCGCGCAACCACGCGCCTTGCTACTGGATGTCCGCAGCCGCATGGAATTCGAGTATGTGGGCCATCCGCGCGACGCCTCCCACATCGCATGGAAGGAGCCGCCGCAGTGGCAGGTAAACCAGAATTTCGTTGCCGAGGTTCGGGCGCTGCTCGCCGCGCGCGGTGAAACTGCGCCGGAGTCAGTGCCGCTGTATCTTATCTGCCGTAGCGGCGCGCGCTCGCTGGCGGCGGCCGAGGAACTTGCACGGCACGGCTTTATCGAACTCTACAATATCGAGGAAGGCTTCGAAGGTGAGCGCGATCAACATGGACATCGAAGTACAATTGGCGGCTGGCGTTTCCGTGGCTTGCCGTGGGAACAGGGTTGAAGTCTCACGGCAGCAAATCTTATCTCAAGGGTGTAGCCCATGAATTTCGAGTCCTGCAATCCCGCCACCGGCACTCATATGCGCTCGTATCCTTTTATGAGCGATCGCGAGTTAGAAGTTGCGCTTGCCGAGATGGAGGACGCGTCACGGCGTTGGAAAAAGATGCCTATGAAAGAGCGTTCGGCGTTGATGCACGATGCCGCCGCTATTCTGCGCAAACGGCGCGAGGAGTTCGCCGGAATCATCACCCTCGAGATGGGCAAGCTCATCAAGGAGGCGCGCGCGGAAGTCGAAAAATGCGCGCTCGTCTGCGACTACTACGCCGACGAAGCAGCGCGGTTCCTCGCCGACGAAACCATCGCCACCGATGCTGCGCGCAGCTTTGTCGCGTATCAACCTCTGGGCACGGTATTGGCGATCATGCCGTGGAATTACCCGTTTTGGCAGGCGTTCCGTTTCGCCGCACCGGGATTGATGGCGGGCAATTGCGGGCTGCTGAAGCACGCGCCCAATGTGCCGCAGTGTGCGCTTGCGATTGAAAGCGTGTTTACTGAAGCTGGTTTTCCGCGCGGCGTCTTTCGCACGTTGTTTATCGACACTGATCAGGCCGCGCGCGTCATCGACGATGCGCGCGTACATGCGGTCACGCTCACCGGCAGCGAAATGGCGGGACGGAAAGTCGCCGAACGCGCTGGCGCGGCATTGAAGAAAGTGGTACTCGAGCTCGGTGGCTCTGATCCCTTTATCGTGCTTGAAGACGCCGATTTGGATCTGACGGTGAGCAATGCGGTTGCATCGCGTTACCTCAATGCGGGGCAGAGTTGCATCGCCGCCAAACGCTTCATCGTCGTCGACGCTATTGCCGATCGCTTTGTCGAGCGATTTAAGGTCGCGGTCGATGCATTGAAACCTGGTGACCCCATGCTCGAGTCGACCACACTGGCGCCCATGGCGCGGCCCGATCTGCGCGACGGCTTGCACGCCCAGGTTCGCGATAGTCTCAAGCAAGGCGCACGCGCAATCAGTGGCTGCCGACCGCTGGACGGTGCCGGATGGTATTACGCGGCTTCCATCCTCGATAACGTAATGCCAGCGGCACGCGCTTACAGCGAGGAATTATTCGGACCGGTCGCCATCATCATCCGAGCAACAAATGAAAATCAGGCGGTTGACATCGCCAATGGTTCGCGATTCGGACTGGGAGGCAGTGTATGGACCAAGGATACCGCACGCGGCGAGCGTATTGCATTGCTGCTCGACAGCGGCATGGCCTTCGTCAACGGCATGGTCAAGAGCGATCCGCGCCTACCTTTTGGCGGCGTCAAAGCTTCAGGCTACGGACGCGAATGTTCGCATCATGGCATTCACGAATTCACCAATGTGAAAACCGTGTGGGTCCGCTGACATCGGCTCTTCGTCTTGTTGCCGTACGGTTAGCTTTTGCCCGCGAAGGCGGAAGCAGCTTGCCGTGACAGGAAACGCGGTGCCGGCACCCGCGTTAGGGCTCACATCACATTGATTGTCGGCGCCGGAGCGACTGGCTGCTAAATCGGTCGCAGGCACCGATGAACTCCCCACGTATCCTATTAATCTAATTATGTTTTCCAGCCGCTTCACCCCCGTGGGGAGAAGCTTTCTTCAAGCCGTTTACCTATGTTCCCGGGTTTGCCACCAACGCCCGTGCTAAGGTGGAACAGCGGTTGCTCTAGCAGACTCGACTAACGGGGGAGTTTTGCACATGGCCGGGATTGCAGTAGGTAGCTCCGCAACAGCAACACAGTCCACGAGCAGTACAAGCGGCGGCTTCAGCTTGTTTGGCGGCAAAGGCATCTCATTCATGGATGTCTTGAAAGTCTTGGGCGGCGGGCTGATTGGTGGCCCTGTCGGTGCGGCGCTTTCATTCGCCGGCGTCATCGCCGAGAAAGCTTTCACCAAGGATGATGACGCCAACAACTCTGCTGCCAACACGGCCGACGCCGCCGGCAACCCGAACACTGCCACAAACGCTCAACCCTTGGCAGACAACACATCGGGCGTTCGTCCCGGTGGCTGGATGATCAACATGGCCTACGGTGCACGCGATCCCTATCAAGCGGTATCTGCACCGAATGCCGTTGGCGACGCACCGAGCACTGCCATCGCCAGCACCTCCATCAATGACCCCCGGTTGCACGCCGGCGCGGGCGAACGTCCAGGCGGCTGGATCATCAACGCTGCCTATGGTTACCTACAGGGAGCTGGTGCGGTTGGAGGTTCAGGCGCTTCCCTCGACGCGCGCGTTTGAATGTTAGCCAAATCCACGGCAGGAACGGCGCCTACTGTCCTGTATTGATGCGCGCCTAGAACCCATCTCAACATGCGCGAGCGACGCCGGTGACATTCCGGTGGTGCTCGCTCATGTTGAGGCGGATTCTAGATGGCCGGTCACTGATCGATACTAATTAGCTCCTGCAAATAGGTACCTGGCCTTAAATACGGGCTGTCAGACGTTTCGCGGCGTTCAGATCTTACCAAGCCAATGCCCGGTGCATACCAGTCGGTGTGCGCAACATCAATGTGCCCGAAGTTTTCGCCCATCTTCACTCGCACAATGGCGCTACCATTAGCGGTAATCTTGACACAATGCTCGAAGGTTCCAGCAGGAACTGTCACCGACTCATCGTTGGCGGAAATTGCATAGACCATCGGTACCTGCACTTCGCGATCTCGAATGTGTTCGCCGGCCTCGTAGAAAATACTCTCCACCAGGGACACCTGACTGGTAAGCGGCCAACTCATCCCAGGTGTTGCGGGTAGTTTGATGAGGTAGTGTTGTTCGTCATCTAAGCGCAGGGAGCTGTCGAATCCGCGCACGGTACCAATACGGCGCACGCCGAATTGATCGCGGACGAGATAGTCTCGGCCGCCGCTGGGAAATTCCACGACGCCGACATCCATGCCTTGATACTGAATCGCGCCGCGCTCACGAACGGTAAACTCGCTTTGCTCGCTCTCTCCCGCTACATTGATGGTCACGCGATAGTGCATGTTGCGTGAACCTCCAAGCGGGAGAACTTCATTGTTGCCGCGACCACACGCGGCCAGAAAGGCACCAAGAAAAATCACCGCAACGACGCGAAAATCAGTCCCGATATTTGGCACGATTGCAATGCAAATTGTTAGGTCGTGGAATTTTCGATCAACCGTGTTGCCTTAATCTCAAGCTCCTTGCGTGTTTCGACACGAGCTGGATCAGGGATGATGCATTCTACGGGACAAATCTCTATACATCGCGGTTTGTCAAAATGCCCGACACACTCGGTGCAAAGTTCAGGATCAATGACGTAGAACTCCACACCTTCAGCGATGGCGCCGTTGGGACATTCCGGTTCACACACGTCGCAATTGATGCATTGATCAGTAATCAGTAGAGCCATCGTTTCGAAGTTTCAGCTAAATCGGCGCTTTAAGGCTTCAGCAACGACCGGATGTACAAACGGCGATACATTGCCGTTAAGCACGGCAATCTCGCGAATCAGGCTTGAAGAGATAAACTGGTATTGCTCCGCGGGCGTCAAAAAAATGGTATCGACATCCGGAATAATCTTGCGATTCATGCCGGCCAGCTGGAATTCATACTCAAAATCCGACACCGCACGCAGTCCGCGCAAGATGACACAGGTGCCGCGTGCCCGCGCATAGTCAGCGAGCAATCCCTCAAATCGCACCACCTCACAGTTGGGAATATCAGCAAGAACCGTTTTCGCCAGCGCGACGCGTTCATCGGTCTGAAAACAGACCTGCTTGGAAGTGCCATGCGCGATGGCGACTATTACATGATCAAATATGCGTGCCGCACGCGCCACTATATCCGTGTGGCCGTTGGTAATTGGATCGAATGTTCCCGGGTACAGCACCACGCCTTTCATCTGCACGCCCTCGCTTCAACCGTTACTGGTCTTGATTAACATGTAACGCACGTTGCCTGCCTTCTTGTCACGATGAATGTGCCACCCCACTGGCAACTGCGGCAAATCTGCCCCGGCCTCGATCTCAATATAAATCAGTGCACCGGTCGCCAGCCATCCCGGCGCTGCGAGTTGCGGCAAGCAACGCGCAATCCAATTCTGGCGAAACGGCGGATCGAGAAACACCACATCGAATGGTCGCGGCGTCCCTGACAACCACTTCGATGCATCCGCATGCTCAACCGTTACCGTCGTAGCGCCAAATTGACTAATTGTCGCGTGCAGATGAGCGATACGTTTGCGTCGCTGTCCACCAGTGTAACGGATGCAGCGCCACGCGAGGCAGCCTCTAACCCCAGAATCCCGCTGCCCGCGAACAGATCCAGGCAACGCGCGCCTTCTATGATTGGGGCAAGCCAATTGAACAAGGTCTCTCGCAGGCGTGCACCCGTGGGACGCAGTGCCTCGGCATCCGCCACATCGACAAAACGGCCGCGCCACTGGCCGGCAATAATGCGCACACGGCCGGGGTAATGTTGTCCGCGTGCTGGTCCGCTGCGATGTACCGACACCATGTCCGGCATTGCCCTTTCAGCATCGAAGTCCGCACAGGCCGATGGTAGGATAGCAATGGATCGGCAGTCCAGTATTCCGCGTTTGCCGACGATTTGTGGCCCTGTACAAGAACGGTATCGACATGTTTGGAATTGGCAAACGCCCGGTAGAACCAACGGCTGAAGCCTCGGCACGCACCGGCGTATTGCAGTCGCTTAAGAATAGCCTGCGCCGCACGCGGGAGGGTTTGCTGGGCGGCCTCACGCATCTGTTTCGCAGCGGCCGCGCCATCGACGCAGCGACGCTCGATGAAATTGCTGACAGCCTGTTGCTTGCCGATGTAGGCATGGAAGCGACGGAGCTTATCATCGGCCGCCTGCGTGCGCGCCAAAAGCAACAGAAATTTTCTGACAGCGAAGCGCTGTATTCGGCACTGCACGAAGAAATGGCGGCGTTATTGCGTGCGGTTGAACAACCGCTAGACGTTACTGCTTCCGTAAAGAAGCCCTTCGTTCTATTGATGGTGGGCGTCAATGGCGCCGGCAAGACCACGACGATCGGCAAACTGGCGCAGCAATTTAAACAACGCGGTTTGAGCGTTATGCTCGCTGCGGGCGACACTTTCCGTGCCGCCGCCGTTGAACAACTTAGTTCCTGGGGCGAAAGGCTCAACGTACCTGTGGTCGCGCAGGCCACCGGCGCGGATGCAGCATCGGTCATCTACGATGCATTGGCTGCTGCGACAGCGCGCGGCGTGGATGTGCTCATTGCCGACACGGCTGGCCGCCTGCACACCCGCGATAATCTCATGGAGGAGCTGAAGAAGGTCAGACGCGTGCTCGCGAAGATCGACGAGTCAGCGCCGCACGAGGTGATGCTGGTACTTGATGCAACCACTGGTCAGAACGGATTGGCGCAGGCGGAAAACTTTCGCAATGCGGTTGGCATTACCGGCATTGCACTCACCAAAATGGATGGCACCGCCAAAGGTGGCATTGTCTTCGCCATCGCAACCAAGCTGGGCATACCCGTACGCTATATTGGCGTCGGCGAGAAGGCAGATGATCTGCGCGAATTTTCCGCCAACGAATTCGTCGACGCTATCCTCGATCGCAATCAGAGCGAATAGATGATTCAGTTCTCCGAAGTGAGTAAATCATATCCTGGCGGACACCAGGCGCTTAATCGCGTGAGTTTTGAAATTCAAAGTGGGGAATTTACTTTCATCACCGGCCACTCCGGCGCGGGCAAGAGTACGTTGCTGCGGCTCATTGCGCTGATCGAAAGGCAAACCAGCGGCGAGATTATTGTCAATGGACAAAGCCTGGCTCGTATTCGCCAGCAACAGATTCCTTATTATCGCCGCCGCATTGGTTTTATCTTTCAAGATCATCGCTTGCTGATGGACCGCAGCGCTTATGACAACGTGGCGCTGCCGCTAGCGATCGCCGGCTTGACGCCCACGGAGATCGGCAAGCGCGTGCGCGCTGCATTAGATCGCGTCGGGTTGCTCGATAAAGAACGCAATCTGCCGTCGCAACTTTCCGCCGGCGAGCAACAACGTGTCGGTATCGCGCGCGCCGTGGCGCATAAGCCGGAAGTGCTGATCGCCGATGAACCGACGGGTAACCTCGATGCGGAGCTGTCGCACGACATCATGGAGCTGTTCGATCTATTCAATCAGGTGGGCGTAACGGTCATCATCGCCACCCATGATCTGGATCTGCTGCGCAGTTTCGGTCATCGAGTGATCACGCTTAAGTCCGGCAGCGTCCACGCCGAGCAGGAGTTGGTTGAATGACGCGCGCGGCGGCAACCGTCACTCCGCGCCAGCGCAGCAGCCTAGGCACAGGCGGGGTGGGCGCCTGGTTGCGCGCTCACCGTGCCGCCATTGGTTCGACCTTACAGCAGTTTGGCCGTCAACCATTAAGCCATATATTAACGATAGCTGTTCTCGCCACCACGCTCATCCTGCCCATCGCGCTGTTCGTGTTGCTGCACAACACCGATAAACTGCTCGACGGTTGGAATACCCATCAAGCGCGCATGTCAGCGTACCTGCGCACCAGCGTCGATGATGCAGCGGCTGCACGAATTGCCAACACCATTGCCGGGATAAGTGGCGTTGCGAGCGCGCAACTTATCTCCCGTGAGCAGGCACTGGAGGAATATCGAAACGCTTCCGGATTCGGGGAGGCAATTGCAGCACTCGGCGCCAATCCGCTACCCGCGACGGTGATTGTGGAGCCCGCACCGAAAGCGAATCTGCAAACGCTGCTCGCGCAGTTGCGCGCGCTACCTGAAGTAGAATCCGTATCATTCGACCTGCAATGGGTGCAACGGCTGCAGGCACTTACTGACTTGGCCCGTCGCGTTTTTCATGTTCTTGCGATCGGAATTGCGATGGCCGTGTTGTTCGTCGCCAGCAACGCCATTCGTATCGCCGTCGCGCAACATCAGGAAGAAATCGAGATCTACAAACTGGTCGGCGCCACTGACGCCTACATTCGCCGTCCATTCCTGTACGCGGGAGTCATCTACGGAATCCTTGGCGCGTTGATTGCCAGTACCATCGTCGCGGCTTTGATTTTCGCCGTGCAACCTCAGGTTCGCGAATTGGCGCAGCTCTACGGCAGCAACTATTTTCTAACCAGTCTCGATTGGCGCGAAATCGGCTTCGTAGCCGCGAGCGCTGCGCTCCTTGGTCTGATCAGCGCTTGGCTAACCGCGTCGCATCACATTCGCCAAATCGCCGTTCGTTGATCGAGAAACCCCACATTAGAAATACGGTGGTGGCGGCACAACGGCAGCCTGCCGCATTTTTTTGTGCGTGTTTTTACGCATTACACCACCCGCACCGCCGTTTAGCACATTAGGCGACTGCACAAGACATACGTTGCTGGATTTGATCAGCGTCAAACAGGCATTGACCGCATCGACCTGCTTGAGATCAACCAGCAAGGCCTTCCACGTTACATTGTCTTCGACCTGTCGGCGTACGACCGCCACTTGGCCACCCTTTAACTCGTTCTTGAGTTGCGCCCGCATAGACTCCGCATGTTTGCGCGCCTGTGCCTGATCCTGGAACGCCCCGAACAACAAACCCCAACCGGGCAATCGTTTGCCCTGACCCATGCCTGCGCCAAGCGCACATTCATTGGCTTTCAAGCGAAATGGCGGTGGATCCAGCTGCAATCCGTTTGACTCCAACGCTGCAAGCACCATCTTGCCGCCATTATTTTTTTCAGCGGCGGCAAACCCTTTGTTCAAGAGTTTAATCATTGCGTCAGTGCGCTCGCCGCCACTACCCGCACCTAGAATCACGGCAATCAATCTCCGCTCATCGCGGCGCGCTGATGCCACCAGGTTATAACCAGATCCGCAGGTAAAACCCGTCTTCATCCCATCTGCACCTGGATAACTTGACAGAATGCCATTGATATTGCCGTAGCTAATGCCTTTGTAAGTGAAGCTACGAGTATTGAACAAGCCATAGTGCCGTGGGAAATCCCGTATCAGCGCTTGTGCCAGTAAACCCATGTCGCGCGCCGTTGTGGTTTGCTCGTTGTGCGGTAAGCCGGTAGCATTGCGAAATTGTGTCCCCTGCATGCCCAACTCGCGCGCCTTAAAAGTCATTTGCGCGGCGAATGACTCCTCGCTGCCACCGATTTTCTCCGCCAACATCACAGCTGAATCATTTGCAGATTGGGAAATTACCGCCAACACTGCGTCGCGCACCGTCATCTTGTCGCCGACATCCAGGCCAATGCGCGTTTCAGGTTGTTCGGCCACATGTT
>JAXMGY010000048.1:0-8473 GCA_046347035.1 Gammaproteobacteria bacterium
GTCAAAGGCACGCGCCAGCCACCAATTCCTTCTACTATCAAATAGTCAGCCGCGCACGCAAGCTGACGAGCGCACTTGAATACCGCGACTGGATCGATTTGAACACCCGCCTCCTTTGCCGCCAGCTCGGGTGCCGTGGGCGGTTCAAAACAGAAGGGATTCACTTGAGAATACGTCGCATTTACGCTAGCCGCCGCGCGAAGGCGCTCAGCGTCGATATTACGTAGACCTTCCGGCGTGACTACTGCACCGCTGGCCACGGGCTTCATGGCCGCCGTACGCACTCCCAGATCGCGCAACGACTTCAGCAACGCCAGGCCGACGTGCGTCTTGCCAGCATCGGTGTCCGTGCCGGTGATGAAAAGTCCCGGAACGCCAAGCGCGCTCATTGATTTGTCGCGCGCCGGCGCAGGTTCGCAATGGGGAAGCTGGCAACCGTGCTGCCATCTTGCGGGCGTTGACCCGGTTCCGGTGCCCAGGCATGCCCATAGACAACTTCGTAAGTTGCAGGTAGAACACCATCGCGACGGAAATGCTCGTAGTTGGTAGCGAGTTGCTGCAGGCGCCCTTTCCCGGTGAGCCGCAATGGTCGGCCTTCATTGACGTTGCGCACACCTATGCTTTTCAAGTCACGCATCAGCGCGAACACATCCTGATAGGTCATGGTCAGATTTTCGACATCCACGACCGGACTCGACAGTCGCGCACGAACCAATGCATCGCCGACGTCATGCATGTCGAAAAAATTATTTACATGAGTAGCGTCATCGATTTTCGCCCAACTGGCGCGCAGTTCCTTCAGCGTGTCCGGACCCGGTAGTGTAAACAGTAGCAATCCACCCGGCCTTAGTACGCGATGCAACTCGCGCAAAGCGGCGTCCAGGTCCACGCACCAATGCAATGCGAGACTGCTGAAGATGAGATCGACGCTTTGATTCATTAGCGGCAATCGCTCGGCATCGCCGCAGATGAAGCGTTGGCGTGACCACCAGCGGCGCAGTCCCTTGCCGCGATGCGTGCGCAACATTTCCAACGCCAGGTCCAGCGCCAGAATTGTCGCGTCCGGGTACTTTGCTTCAAGTAGGCGTGAACCATTACCGCAACCTGATCCCACGTCGAGAATGTTCGTTGGCGAGATTCGAAACAAATCCAGTCGTTCTGCCAATCGGCTGACAACGATGTCCTGCAAGACAGCCTGCTTGGCGTAGGTTCTCGCTGCTCGATTGAAAGTCGATGCAACGCGACGTTTGTACCGCATCCACCCAGAATCCGAAACCGTCATGCCAGGAATTCCCGAATCCGTTTACGAAAAATTTCCGGGTGTGATAGAAACGGCGCATGACCGGCACCGGCGATGATTTCTACCGCAATCGCGGGATTCATTTCTTGCATCGCACGAAAGGCGGCATTTGGAACTAGGCTGTCCACTTCGCCACCGATCAATAATGTCGGCGTTTTCAATTGACGAAACTCCGGCAGGAACTGAGCCGTCGCAAGTGATTCTAGACCCGCTTGCAATGTTTGCTGCGAGGGCGGCGTTTGCCGACGCAAGCATTCTTCAAGCAGCGAATGGGTATGATCGGCATTCTCTGCACCGTGAACGCACAAATGTGCGAAGCGTCGCAATGCTGTTTGCGGATTGACAGCGACACGATTCTGCCACTGCGATATCGCCTCCGCCGCGACGCCGTGTAGCCACTGCGTTGTAGAGACGAATTGTACGTTGGTTGCGACCAGCACTACCGCGCGAAACCTCTTCGGTTGTCTGGCAACAAGTTGAAGCAGATGTTGTCCACCAAGCGACCATCCAATGCCAATCATCGCGTCGGCATCTATAGCGTAGTCCTGTGCCGAAATGGCACAGCTTTGTGTATGTTGATACCCGGGCAGATGCCACAACACGGGATGAAAGTCGCTGAAATCCGGCAATATCGATCGCCATACCTCCGGCCCAAAACCCCAGCCGTGAACAAAAGCCATACTTGCGCCAGTCGACGACATCATTTCAAATCAGTGCGCGCAACTCACTTAGCAGGCCATCGATGTGTTCATGGGTGTGCGCGGCACTCAAGGTAATGCGCAAGCGAGTCGTACCAGCCGGCACCGTGGGTGGCCGAATAGCGCCCACCCAGTATCCGCGTTGGCGCAACGTCTCTGCGATGCGCAACACTTCACCATTGTCACCCACCAACATCGGTTTAATCGGCGTTATCGTAGGCGTGATGGACAATCCCAGCGCGGCCGCGCGTTGCTCGAAGTAAGCGATGTTTTCATGAAGCTTTGATCGCAGCGCGGAGTCACGGCTGACTATTGCCAAGCTTGCGGAAATCGTTGCAGCCTGTGCCGGCGGCATGGCGGTTGTATATATATGTGGCCTGGCAAACTGTCGTAGCGACTCGATGAGCAATTTGTCCCCCGCCACAAAAGCACCGGCAACGCCAAATGCCTTGCCAAAGGTTCCCACTAACGCATCGGCTGCCGAGACATCCACGGTGCAGTACTCAAAACTTCCGCGACCGGTCGATCCAATGACGCCCAGCCCATGCGCGTCATCAACGATGAGAGCCGCGCCGGTATGCTTGCAAATCTCCACCAGTTCGCGAATTGGAGCGACATCGCCATCCATGCTGAAAACACCATCGGTGATCACCAGCGCGTTGTCACACTGTTTGTCAGCAAGCATCTTGGCCAATGCCTGCAGATCAGCATGGGGATACCGATGCAACCTGGCGCGTGACATCGCCACCGCATCAAGCAAGGAAGCATGATTGAGGCGATCTTCGAATACGTCCTGCCCGCGCGTGGCCAGCGCGCTGACCACCGCCAGGTTCGCCATGTAGCCCGTGGAAAAGAGCAACGCCGATTCACAGCGCGTGAACGCGGCAAGGGTTTGTTCGAGTTCTTCGTGCGCGATGGTATAACCGCTGACCGCCGCAGAAGCGCCGGCTCCGACACCAAATTGTTCGACAGCCGTTTGTGCGGCTTCGATAAGTCGCGGATCGCCAGCCAGACCCAAATAATCGTTGCTGGAAAAATTGATTAGCGGCTTGCCGTTCAATGTAGCCCGTTGTGGCGCGCCTTGGCGGGAATAAACTTCACGCCTGCCATGGGTAGTATCACGCTCGGTCAACGCGTGTTGCAGGCGGCGAGCGAGAGCGGCCTGCATGTTCACATCTCGGCGTGCATGCCAAGTTTTTCGAGCAAGGCGCGATCAGCTTCTATTGCGGGATTGGCCGTGGTCAGAAGTTCGTCTCCATAGAATATGGAGTTTGCACCGGCCAGGAAGCAAAGCGCCTGCATCGCCTCGTTAAGCTCACTGCGGCCGGCGGAAAGGCGTACGTGGGATTCAGGCATGGTGATACGCGCTGCCGCAATCGTGCGAACGAGATCGAAGCCATCGGTGGCTGAAGCGTCACCAAGCGGCGTGCCTTTGACACGCACCAGCATATTGATGGGCACACTGTGCGGATGTTCGGGCAGATTCGCCAGCGTCATCAACATTCCGGCTCGGTCGTCCACCGCTTCACCCAAGCCAATGATGCCACCACAGCAGACTTTGATTCCGGCTTCACGTACGTGTTCGAGCGTCTCGAGCCGATCCTGAAGCGTGCGCGTAGTAATGATTCGACCGTAGTGCTCGGGCGAGGTGTCGATGTTGTGGTTGTAATAGTCGAGGCCAGCATCTTTAAGGCGTTTAGCCTGAGCTGGGGCAAGCATGCCCAGCGTCACACAGGTTTCCAGACCGAGCTGCTTGACTTCAGACACCATGGTTTCGACTTTTGCCAAATCTCTGTCCTTCGGCGAGCGCCACGCCGCCCCCATGCAAAAGCGAGTGGCGCCAGCCGCCTTGGCGTTACGTGCCGCAAGTAGAACGTTATCTAGTGCAGCCAGCCCATCAGTGTTCAACCCGGTGTCGTAGCGAGCGCTTTGCGGGCAGTAGGCGCAATCCTCCGGACAGCCGCCGCTTTTGATGTTCATCAGTGTGCTGAGCTGCACGGCTGCGGGATCGAAGTATTGCCGGTGCACCTGCTGGGCCTGGAAGATAAGGTTTGGCAGGCTCTGGGCGAGTAATGCCTGAATTTCAGAGCGAGTCCAGTCGTGGCGGTGCCTCGATAGGCATGCTGCGGGTTGGAGGCTGGTTGCAGTCATGGAAATTTTGTACAGCCGGGGATGAATGACCGCAGCACACAGGAATGGGTAAACGCTGTCAAGTCAGGGGGATGGCCCTTAGAGTTGACAACGGGGCCAGAAATCGAGTCCCGTTGGCTTCAGCCATTGCCGGATTTTGCGACAAGAGACCTGGATCAGGCGGACATCCCTGCCTGCGCAGGTGCGCGCGCGACTTTCCGTGGATTTATACGGGTTGCGACGCCTGCGGGTTACCGCTGAACATTTCGCCACGTGGTACGCGTCGTTGTGGCGATTGCATGCAACATCGCGGCTGCATAAACGGCAGTTTCGTTCCCTTTATATATGCGTCACCCATCGATGACCTTATCAAAGAATTGAAATTCGGCAGCGGACTGGCTGCAGGTCGTGAGCTGGGCGCGCTGATGATGGCGCGCGGCTCGCCTCGGCGTATGCCGCAGGTGTTAATTCCAGTTCCGCTGCATTGGCGCCGGCTGGCAAGGCGGGGCTACAACCAATCGCAGGTTATCGCTGAGCATCTTTCTAAGCACTGTGGATTGCCATTGCTTGGGGCTTGCAGACGATCTCGGTTTACGTTGGCCCAGGCGCAGTTGAATGCGCACGTAAGAACACGAAACGTGCGAGGCGCATTTGAAGTTTCGGGCGTGGTACGCGGATTACACGTTGCCATCGTGGATGACGTCATCACCACCGGCGCTACCATGCGCGAACTGGTGCGCGTACTTCGGCGAGCTGGGGCCAGCCGTGTTGAAGTGTGGGCGGCAGCGCGCGCAGTGGGTTTTTGATTTGCTCGCGATCGTCTGGCGATGTCTTGCAATCAAGTGTCGAGATTGTTAACCGCCAGCGCATGCGTTTCGATGAATTCCCGCCGCGGCTCGACTTGATCGCCCATCAAGGTAGAAAAAATCTCATCGGCGGCCACGGCATCTTCAATACGCACGTGCAGGAGATTGCGCACTGACGCATCCATCGTCGTTTCCCATAGTTGCTCGGGATTCATTTCACCCAAGCCTTTATAGCGCTGAATGCTTACGCCGCGTTGTGCTTCCGACAACGCGGTCTCGATTGCGTGACGTAGCGATCGCACGGGAAACTCCTTCTCACCCATTTTCATCTTTCCATTCGCTGGCAACGCCTTTTCCAGGCGATTGCCCAGTTCGGCGAGCCGTCGGTATTCGGCGGAAGTAAAGAACTCGCGATCGAACTCGTTGCGCACTTCGATTCCGTGCGTGGTAATAACCACGATGGACAGTAGATTTTCAGGCGTGCTACCAACTTCAATGGACGTTGAGATTTGTACGCTGCGATCAACGCGCTGCAACAGCGCGTCACGCACGCTCGCTAACCAGCGACCAAGCGTCTCTCGATTCAAGGCCGAGTACGGATCAGCAAGCGGGGGTGCAACAGCGCGCAAGACTTCGAGCAGCAATGGGTCAAACCTTTTGGCGAGGCGACGAAGAATGGTTGATAGCGAAAGATAGTCCTTGCCTACCGCTCGCAGCGCCGCCTCGTTCGCTAACTCATTTCCTTTTTCCTCAACGATGGAAACATCCGCCAATGCACTTTGCATGAAGTAGGCGTCGAGCTCAGCATCGTCCTTGACATATTGCTCGGACTTACCACGCTTGACCTTATAGAGGGGCGGCTGCGCAATATAGATATGGCCACCCTCGACCAGCTCCAGCATCTGGCGATAGAAGAACGTCAGCAGCAGCGTACGGATGTGCGAACCGTCTACATCGGCATCGGTCATGATGATGATACGGTGATAGCGCAGTTTGGTGGGGTCGTACTCATCGCGCCCGATACCGCAGCCCAATGCCGTAATGAGGGTACCTACCTCCGCTGAGGAAAGCATCTTGTCGAAGCGCGCTTTCTCGACGTTGAGGATCTTGCCTTTCAAAGGCAGGATTGCTTGGAACTTGCGATCGCGCGCCTGCTTAGCCGAACCACCCGCAGAATCACCCTCGACGATGAATATCTCGCAGAGTTTTGGATCGCGCTCCTGACAATCCGCTAACTTGCCAGGAAGGCCCGCGATGTCCAGTGCGGATTTACGGCGAGTGAGCTCGCGCGCTTTGCGGGCGGCTTCGCGGGCGCAGGCAGCTTCGATCACTTTTTCACAAATGATTCGCGTTTCTTGCGGATGCTCAAGTAGGAATGCCGCAAGACGCTCATAAACTACGGATTCTACTACACTTTTCACCTCGCTGGAGACGAGCTTATCCTTAGTTTGCGAGGAGAACTTGGGATCCGGCACCTTCACGGAAAGTACGCAGGTCAGACCTTCACGAATGTCTTCGCCTGTGACTTCAATCTTGGCGCGTTGTAGCAATCCTTCCTTTTCCATGTACTGATTGAGAGTGCGCGTCAACGCAGCGCGAAAACCCACCAGATGCGTTCCGCCGTCACGCTGCGGAATATTGTTGGTAAAGCAGAAAATATTTTCTTGATAAGCGTCGTTCCACTGCATCGCCACATCGACGTACACGCCCTCGCGTTCTGCGCCAATTTGAATGACGGTTGGATGTAACGGAGTCTTTGCCTTATTGAGATGAGATACGAATGCAGCGATGCCACCTTCATAGTGGAACGAATCGCTCTTGCCGTCACGTTCGTCATGCAGCTCTATTTGCAGGCCAGAGTTGAGGAACGACAGCTCACGCAGGCGTTTGGCAAGAATGTCATAGTGAAATTCCACGGACTTGAACGTTTTCTTACTTGGCTGGAAGCGAATCTCCGTTCCTCGACGATCGGTGTCACCAATAACGGCCAATGGCGCTACCGGATCACCGTCGCGATATTCCTGCGCATGAATTTTTCCGTCCCGGTAAATGCGTAGGAACAAACGCTCCGAAAGCGCGTTGACAACGGACACGCCTACGCCATGCAGGCCACCGGAAATCTTGTATGAGTTCTCGTCAAACTTACCTCCAGAGTGCAGCTGGGTGAGAATCACTTCTGCGGCTGAGACACCTTCTTCTTTGTGGATATCCACAGGTATGCCTCGGCCATTGTCTGAAACGGAAACAGCGTCGTCGGAATGGATAGTTACGATAACTTTGGTACAGTACCCAGCCAGTGCTTCATCAACACTGTTATCCACAACCTCGAAAACCATGTGATGAAGACCTGTTCCATCATCCGTGTCACCGATGTACATGCCCGGCCGTTTGCGTACAGCATCGAGGCCCTTTAGGACCTTAATGCTTGACGAGTCGTACGCCTTTTCAGGGTTCTCAGGTTCTGTATGCTCGTTGTCGGTCATATTCAGCTCATTGAATTCGGGAAATTTCGCCCTGTTTCACGTGAAACACCGCTAATGGGATGTGCTCAGGAGTAGGCACAGATTCAGCTTCTGTAGTCGTAAACAACAGCTGGCTTTTGGTCTCGCCCAGTAGCCCTAGTAAGCGCTGCCGTGCAAATGCGTCGAGATCGGATATCAAGTCATCCACCAACAATATGGGCGCTTCCCCGGAAGCCTTTGCAACTACTGCGGCCTGCGCCAGCACCAACGCACCGATCCATAATTTTAATTGTCCCCGAGAAAGACGCGTACCGATAGGTTTTTCGTCCATCACTAAACCAATATCTGCCCGATGCGGCCCTATACGCGTACTTCCCAACTGGCGATCAGTGTCCCTACTTCGGCGCAATGCTGCGTCTAACTCTGTTCCCGCCGCCCATCCCTGGTGAAAGACAAAACCATTGGATGACCCGGTAAAGATACTATTCAAGAGTCGTTGGCTTTCAGCGCTGAGCTCGCTAAGAATATTTAGCCGTGCGCGATGCAACTCCGTTCCAGAGCGTGAGATTTCTATATCCCAGGCCTCCAAAGCTTCATCGTTTGCTTGGCGCCGAAGAAGCATATTCCGATGCTTAATTCCGCGCATATACCGCTTCCACAAATCCAGAAACCCTGGTTTCACGTGAAACAACGTCACATCCAACCATCGGCGTCTAGCCTTCGGTGACGCCAGCATTTCGACATGGGTGTCCGGCGTGACAACGGAAACTGGCATCAATCGAGTCAGTTCCGTTGCCGCTTTGAGTACCTGTTGATTCAGTCTAATCGTCGTGTGGCCATCGCGCCGACGTAAACCGAGTTTTAGTTGTGATCCGTCCCGATGTGTCAAAGTGCCCCGAATTAGGAATTCATCGCTCCCATCCCGAATCGCCAAATCCGGATCACTGGTTCGAAAGGAGCGGCCAGTACCCAGCAAATGGGCTGCCTCAAGGATAGTGGTCTTACCGCTACCATTATCGCCGTATATCACGTTGATATGGGGCGAAAGCTTGAGCGCAGCGGATTGAAAGCAACGAA
>JAXMGY010000049.1:0-8031 GCA_046347035.1 Gammaproteobacteria bacterium
GCGATTTTGATTTCCTTGCGGCCCCAGTCGGCAAGACCGAGATCGGCAATGACGTAGTCGGAAGTGGATTTCGAATGCATGACGGCGCTCATCTCGCGCCCTCCTTTCTTTAGTCGTTCAAGAAAAAAGTTTGCGAGCGCCGTTCGATAAATCGCGGATGCCTTGAGCCTGACGCCCGGTAACGGGCCGCTGCAGCGCTCCTCAAGGCAGGGCGAGAGTATATTCGCATTGTGCTTTGCAAAAAAGTGTTGTCTGGATACGCCCACGAAGGATTTAGCAGTGCCGACACCAGCATTGCGATGTTTGCTACTCGAATCGCAAATACTGGAGCCGATCGCCGACACACCTTGCCGGGTCGAAATTGCCTGCTAGGCTTGCATCTGTCGTGCCTAAAAGCACACGATCCCGCCCATTCGCTAAAGGATTGCTCATGTCGAATTTGCTTAAAAAACTGATAGTTGCCATTTCTTCTACGGTCTTTGCCGTTGTCGCTTTGGCCGAGGAGCCCGCGCCGCCGGCCGAATCGGCGGAGCAAATGGCGGCCAAGTTAGAGTCCTCGCTTAAATATCAAACCGGCGAAATCAAATTGAGCGATGGCCTAGCGACCCTGCGATTGCCGGCGGAATTCCGCTATCTCGACCCTGAGCAAACCAAGAAGCTGCTTGAAGAAGGCTGGGGCAACCCGGACGGCGGCGGGACGTTGGGCATGATTGTGCCAAGCGCGACCAGCCCGATGTCAGACAACGGTTGGGGTGTCATTGTGACTTACGAGGAAAATGGCTACGTATCCGACAAGGACGCGGACAGCATCAACTACGATGATCTCCTCAAGGAAATGCAGTCCTCGATCAAGGACGAAAACGAAGAACGCAAGAAAGCTGGCTATGGTTCAATCGAACTTGTGGGTTGGGCCGAACGGCCGAGTTACGACAAAGCTACGCATAAAATGTACTGGGCCAAAGATCTGCGTTTCGATGGCAGCGATCAGCACACTTTGAACTACAACATTCGTGTGCTCGGTCGGCGTGGTGTATTGGTGTTGAACGCGGTTGCCGGCATGTCGCAACTTGCCGCGATCAAAACCGACATGCAGAAGGTCATCGCCTTCACCGACTTCAACCCTGGCCACAGCTATACCGATTTCGATTCGAAAACCGACAAGGTCGCTTCCTATGGTTTGGCGGCGTTGGTTGCCGGTGGCATTGCCGCTAAGACGGGATTGCTGGCGAAATTGGTTGCGCTGCTGATCGCGGCGAAGAAATTGGTGGTGCTGGCGATTGCCGGTATTGCGGCTTTTTTCAGCAAGCTGTTCAAGCGCGCCAAGACCTGATCTGGAAGCAGAAGTGACTAAACGGCGGCCCACTTCGTGGCCGCCGTTTTTGTTTGGAATGGAACGAAGTTCTACTTGATGCCGGCAGCGGCTTTCAACGTCGCGGCCTTGTCGGTGTGCTCCCAGGTGAACTCCGGTTCGTTGCGTCCGAAATGACCGTAGGCCGCGGTTTTCTTGTAAATCGGGCGCAGCAAGTCCAGCATCTGCACAATGCCTTTGGGGCGCAGATCGAAGTGCTGCGACACCAGCTCCGAAAGTTTTTCGTCGGAAATCTTACCGGTGCCGAAAGTAGTGATCATCACTGACGTCGGGCGCGCCACACCGATGGCGTACGATACCTGCACCTGGCATTTCGAAGCCAGACCTGCGGCAACCACGTTCTTGGCGACATAACGTGCGGCGTATGCGGCAGAGCGATCAACCTTTGATGGATCCTTGCCGGAGAATGCACCGCCACCATGTGGCGCAGCACCGCCGTAGGTATCAACGATGATCTTGCGGCCAGTCAAGCCGCAATCACCCTGCGGACCACCAACGACAAATCGCCCGGTGGGATTGATGAGGTAATTCACTTCCCCCTTGATCAATTCCTTGGGCAGCACGGGCTTGACGATTTCTTCAATCACCGCTTCCTTCAAGGTTGCGTAATCGATCTCGGGTGCGTGCTGGGTCGACAACACGACGGTATCGATGGACTCCGGTTTGCCGTTGACGTAGCGCAGCGTTACCTGCGACTTCGCATCAGGACGCAGCCACGTGAGTTTGCCGCTCTTGCGAAGTTGCGACTGCCGTTCGACCAGACGGTGCGCGTAGTAAATTGCCGCTGGCATCAACACCGGCGTTTCATCACAGGCGTAGCCAAACATTAAACCTTGATCGCCTGCACCTTGTTCGAGATCCAGACCCTTGCCCTCATCCACCCCTTGAGCGATGTCAGGCGACTGTTTGTCATAAGCCACGAGCACGGCGCAGCCCTTATAGTCGATGCCGTATTCAGTGTTGTCGTAGCCGATGTCGCGGATGGTTTCGCGCGCTATCTGGATGTAGTCGACGTTGGCGCGCGTGGTGATTTCACCGGCAAGCACGACCAGACCCGTATTACATAGAGTCTCGGCGGCAACGCGCGAATATTTATCCTGCGCCAGGATGGCATCGAGGATGGCATCAGAAACCTGATCGGCCACCTTGTCCGGATGGCCTTCGGAAACTGATTCCGAGGTAAATAGGTAACTTGAATTCGAGGCGCTCATCTCGCGCCCTCCTTTCTGTTATTAAAGACGCAGAAAAAAGTTTGCGAGCGCCGTTGTAGGGTATGTCATTGGATAGGACAACCGGATCTGAGCCTGACGCCGGTTGGAATCCCGGCGCTGCAACGCTCCTCAGAGGCGCGGAGTATACCATCGCCGGCAAATTTTGCTTGCCCGCAAGCAGCCCTTTTCTGGGCCCTCATTCAAATCTGCTGGCAATGGCGTATTCTCCGAGAATTCATTTTTCGAACCGGGGAATATCAATGGCATTGATGCACACACCCGTCTGCGAGTTCGGCTCGGCTGCACCCGATTTTCGGCTGCGTGACTTTAACGGCAAGGAATTCAGTCTTGCCGATTGCCGAGGAGAACGCGCCTCGCTGGTCATGTTCATCTGCAATCACTGCCCGTATGTTAAAGCGATCATTAAGCCGCTGTTAGCGGACGTGCGCGATCTGCAAGCCGAGAAAATCGGCGTGGTGGCCATCATGCCCAATGACTATCGACGCTATGCCGAGGACGCGCCCGAGCGCATGCGCGATTTTGCCGCTACGCATGGTTTCACTTTCCCGTATTTGATCGATGAAACCCAGGAAGTGGCGCGCGCATACGGCGCGGTCTGCACGCCGGATTTCTTTGGCTATGATCGCGACCTGCGATTGCAGTACCGCGGACGGCTTGATGCGACCACGCCAACGCATCCGCCGACGGCCAATATGAAACGCGAACTGCGTGAGGCGATGTTGGCCATTGCCGCCGGAAAATCTGGGCCGCGCGATCAAACGCCGAGCATGGGCTGTTCGATCAAATGGAAGTAGAACCTATCTCAAAATTACTGCGCTCTAAGGAACGCAACCTGGCTTCGCTCGCTACAATTTGAGATAGGTTCCGTAAAAACTGGCTAGTGCGGCTGAATGCTACCGCCGGTGCTCTCGGCGCGAATCGGGCCGATATCAATTTCTTGTACCCAAAGGCTGGTGGGTACGCTGTCGTTGGTTTCGCTTTCTAAGGGCATTGACGGGGCCTGGATGAGATCTGGAACTTCCATCATGTCCTCAAGTTCGCCACCGACCTCCAAATCTTCCTTGCGCTCGATGATCGTCCGGCGCGTTTTCGGCCCAATTTCACCCCAAAGCGTTCGCGCCATTTCACGCGCTTCGGCCAGATCGGCCGCGGACAGCTTTGCGCTCAGGGTTTCGGCCAGCTTAAGGGCACGGTCTTCGCCCGTCATGGCTGCGGCCACATAGAACCAAACGTAGGCGCCAATTGCGTCGCGATGATGGCCTTGACCCATGGCGCAAAGCACGCCCAGGCGATAGGGCGCCCGCGCGTGCCCGCCGCGTGCCGCGACCTCCAACCAGTAACGGGCGTCGCGCAGGCGCGAGCGGCCGTGATGCGCGCCACCCGCCATCAATCGCCCGAGGCGATATGCCGCTTTGACGCTGCCTTTTGCAACCGCGCGATACAGCCAGCGGTAGGCACGCTCCAGGTTGCGTTCAACCGCTACGCCATTCAGATAAAAGGACGCAACCGCGTACTGCGAGTCGGCGTGCTTGCGGCGTGCCGCCTGCAGGTACCAGCGAAATGCCTCGGAATGATTGCGCTCTGCGCCAATGCCGCAGGTGAGCAGGTAAGCAAGATTATGTTGGGCTTCGAGGTGGCCGCGCTCAGCGGAGCAGCGCATCCAATGTGCAGCTTCCTCGCGCCGGATGTCGATACCCGTGCCCATGAGCATGGCCTTGGCTAGCCGGAATTGTGCCGGCGCATAGCCTTGCTCAGCGGCTTGGTGGAACCACTCGACGGCTTGCGTGGCATCGCGTTCGCACCCTTCACCGTGCAGATATGCAAGGCCAAGGCGATACTGACCCAGCGGATAGCCATAGCGCGCGGAACGGCGGAAGAAATCCATAGCCAGTGAACTGTCGCGGGCAGCACCGCGTCCGTGCTCGTGCGCGCGCGCCAATAGATAACAGGCGCGGGCGTGGCCTTTCTCGGCGGCCAGCGTATACCACTGCACTGCGCGCGTCGGATCACGAGCGACACCGCGGCCGAGACGGTAACAATCGCCAATCATGACCATGGCGGCGGGATGGTTGCCGTCGGAGGCGGCGCGCATCAGCCAGTCCAGATGTTGCATTCTATCGGTGGTGACGCCGTCGCCGTCGCGCCGGGCCACCGCCAGGGCAAACTGCGCGGGCGAATAGTTGGTTCGTGCCGCTGCCTCATACCACTGTATGGCCAGCGCGGGATCGGGGTCGACGGTGATTCCATGCCGAAAACGTTCCGCCAACCGCATGGCCGCTGCCGCGTCACCATTCTCTGCCTGCGCTGTCAGCGTTTCGACAGACGTTAGTTCGCTCACCATGGATTCACCCCCGTTTAGCGATTGGCGAAACAATAGAGGCAGAACGATGACAACATCAAGCGTACAAATTAACTAGCTTGTGTCCCGTCAAGCCAAATCGTGAGCCGAAACACACAAGGAAGCCCTTTTCCCCAGCCAAGTTTCAGGACTCAGCCGGACAAATCAGGACGTTGCGACGCCACCCAGACTTATTCGGCCTTGCCGTAGGCACCTGCCTGCGGGAAAATGCGCGTCTTTTTCGCCACTGCCCGGGTTTTCCGGGTTAGCGGCATGGGTAGAGTTGCCCAGAAACGCACTTTAATGAACTACCCCCAGCACCGAATGAACAATTCCAAAGAGCCCAGCCGCCGCGAACTGGCCAACGCCATCCGCGCCCTGAGCATGGACGCTGTCCAAAAAGCCAACTCCGGCCATCCTGGCGCCCCAATGGGTATGGCGGACATTGCCGAAGTCCTGTGGAACGATTTTCTGCGCCACAATCCGGCCAATCCGCAGTGGGCTAATCGTGATCGCTTTGTGTTGTCCAACGGCCACGGTTCGATGCTGCTGTACAGCCTGCTACACCTCAGTGGCTATGCGCTGAGCATCGACGATTTGAAGCAATTCCGCCAGCTGCATTCCAAGACACCGGGGCACCCGGAGTACGGTGCGACGCCCGGAATCGAAACTACCACCGGTCCGTTGGGACAGGGGTTGGCGAATGCAGTCGGAATGGCGATTGCGGAGAAGCTTCTCGGCACGCATTTCAATCGCGACGGTTTTGCCATCGTCGATCACCACACTTACGTTAGCGTGGGCGATGGCTGCCTGATGGAGGGAATTTCGCACGAAGCCTGCTCGCTTGCCGGCACGCTGGGCCTGGGCAAGCTGATTGCGCTGTACGACGACAACGGCATCTCCATTGACGGTGAAGTACATGGCTGGTTTACCGATGATACGGCCAAGCGATTTGAGGCTTACGGCTGGCAGGTAATTCGCGATATCGATGGACATGATGCCGAGGCAGTGCGGGCGGCCCTCAACGATGCGCGTCACGAAACTTCGCGGCCGACTTTGATTTGCTGCAAGACCATCATCGGTTTTGGCGCGCCCACCAAACAGGGAACCGAAGGCTGCCACGGCGCGGCGTTGGGAGCCGATGAAGTGGCGCGGGCGCGTGAAACGCTGAAGTGGTCGCATCCGCCGTTCGAAATTCCGGCAGAAGTTTATGCGCGCTTTGATGCACGTGCGCGTGGCGCTGCCGCCGAGTCGGAGTGGAACGAATTGTTTGCGCGTTATGGCAAAGCGCATCCCGATCTGGCCGCGGAGTTTTTCCGGCGTAGCAATGGAAAGCTTCCTGCCAACTGGGCGAGCAGCGTGGATGCTTACATTGCAGCCGCTTCAGCAAAAAAAGAAACCGTTGCGTCACGCAAGGCTTCGCAGAATGTACTCAACGCCTATGCGGCGGTTCTCCCGGAATTGCTCGGTGGTTCGGCGGATCTGACCGGATCAAATCTCACCTGGAGTTCCAGCTCAAAGGCGATGACCGCCAAGTCGGACGAAGCCAATTACATCTATTATGGCGTGCGCGAGTTTGCGATGTCGGCGATCATGAATGGCGTTGCCTTGCACGGTAGCTTCATTCCTTATGGTGGCACTTTCTTAGTGTTTTCCGATTACGCACGCAATGCGGTGCGCGTTGCGGCATTGATGGGTGTACGCAGCATTTTTGTCTATACGCACGATTCGATCGGTTTGGGCGAAGACGGGCCGACGCATCAACCTATCGAACAGGCCGCAACACTGCGCTACCTTCCCAATCTGAGCGTATGGCGTCCCTGCGACGCGGTGGAAACCGCCGTTGCCTGGCGATTTGCCATCGAACGTCAAAACGGTCCAACCAGTTTGTTGCTGAGCCGACAAAATCTTCCTGGCATGACGCGCGATGATTCGCAGCTGGCGGCCATCAACCGAGGTGGTTACGTGCTCGTGGACTGTGGGGGAATACCGCAGGCTATTCTGATCGCTACTGGTTCGGAGGTGGCGCTGGCGGTGGCGGCGGCCGAAAAGCTGGGGGCCGAGGGTGTGCGCTTGCGCGTGGTTTCAATGCCGTCGAGCGATGTGTTCGATGCGCAGGACGAATCCTATCGTCAGCAGGTGTTGCCGAACGCCGTTCGCGCACGGATCGCGGTGGAATGCGGCGTCGGAGATTTCTGGCGCAAGTACGTGGGCCTCGACGGCGCAGTTATCGGTATTGATCGGTTCGGCGAATCCGCGCCGGGCGAAGTGCTGTTGAAGCATTTTGGATTCACCGTCGACAATGTGATTAGCACTGTTCAAAGGGTTCTACAACGGTAGTCACCGTATTGGCAATGCGGCGCCCAAATTGCTGTTGTGATTGCGGCGCAAAGACTTGGAATTCAACAACGCTGGTTTTGGTTTGGCATAGCTGCCTGCCGAACCTGATTTAAAGTGGAGAGTAAAGCTATGGCCATCAAAGTTGGCATAAACGGATACGGAAGAATTGGACGTAACGTGTTGCGAGCGCTGTATGAGGCGAAGCGCAATGGCGAAATTCAAATTGTCGCCATCAATGATCTGGGCGATGCTAAGACCAATGCGCACCTGACGCGCTACGACAGCGCGCATGGCCGCTTCCCCGGTGAGGTAGCAGTTGATGGTGATTACATGATCGTCAACGGCGACAAGATCCGCGTTCTTGCCGAACGCGATCCGGCTAAGCTGCCTTGGGGCGATCTCGGCGTCGACATCGTGCTTGAATGCACGGGCCTGTTTACCACGCGTGAGAAGGCCGGCTTGCACCTCAAGGGTGGCGCAAAGAAGGTCATTATCTCGGCGCCCGCCAGCGATGAAGTGGATGCGACCATTGTCTTCGGTGTCAATGACAATATTTTGAAGTCATCGCACACGGTGATTTCCAATGCCTCGTGCACCACCAATTGCCTGGCGCCGCTGGTTAAGCCGCTGCAGGAAAAGATCGGGCTCACCGCCGGGTTGATGACCACCGTGCACTCATACACCAACGATCAAGTGTTGACGGATGTCTTCCACAAAGATCTGCGACGTGCTCGCTCGGCAACGCAGTCGAT
>JAXMGY010000005.1:0-73142 GCA_046347035.1 Gammaproteobacteria bacterium
AACTCTATTGCTTGCCGAGAGTAAAAACGCCACCGCGGTGGATGCACAAGTAAAGGACATGGGTAACGCCGATACGCAAACCCTCAAGCTGGGCACGAAAAAGAAACTAAAGGTTGGTGGAAAAGTCGGCACAGGCGTAACGGGCGGCACCGCCGCGCCATTGACCAAGGCGGATTGCACCAAGCTGGGGTGCACGACTTATACCGATACTTCCTGCCCGAACGTGGGCGGCCTCACCGAACGATGCGCATGTACGGGCGGCGGCAACGCCTGCATTAATGAAGTGAAGTAGTAAGTATGTAGTGTTGTGCTGACCAACGCTGTCTCGCTTGCGAAGTAGACGAAGACGCGTGGCGAATCACCCCCACTCTCCCCCGTGAAAAGGGGAGGGTGGGCATAGACGTTGATCAACACTTTGTTTGAGTATCGCGTTGCTGCGCGAAAATCGTGGTTGGAGTTCCCAGGAATTAGTGGACAGGTACTAGTATCGCGATGAGCGATAGAGGAGTAAACCTATGTCCACGAAATCGAAGGGCGGTCGAGTCCGCAGAACTTACGAGTTTATCAAAGACCATCAGCACCAATTCGGCATCAGGATGATGTACCGCTTACTTGAGGTGGCGCCAAGTGGTTATTACGACTGGCTGAAGCAGCCGATCTCCAACCGAGCCAAAGAGGATGCTCGGCTGCTGCGCCTAATCCGTGCTTCGTTTCAGGCGAGTCATGGTATCTACGGAGCGCCTCGAGTGTTCCTGGACCTGCGTGAGGCTGGAGAGACGTGCAGCAAGCATCGCGTTGCACGCCTGATGCGCGAGAACGGTTTGCGTGCGCTGCACGGTTATCGAGTGCGACGCTGGTCAGTGGGTAAGCCATCCGTCGCAATCCCGAATATCCTGCAGCGTCAGTTCACGGTGACGCTTCCGAACAAAGCCTGGGTCACGGACATTACCTATATTCGGACGTGGCAGGGCTGGTTGTACTTGGCGGTGGTCATGGATCTGTTCTCCCGCAAGATCATCGGCTGGTCTGCGGGTCAGACGATCACCCGCGATCTCGTGCTCAATGCCGTGCTCATGGCGGTTCGACGCCGACGACCCTGCGGTACCATCATCCATTCCGATCAAGGCAGTCAGTACGGCAGCGATGCGTGGAAACGATTTTGCCGCTCCAATCATCTGGAGCCAAGCATGAGCCGAAAGGGCAACTGTTGGGATAACGCGGTGGCCGAATCGTTTTTTGGCAGTCTAAAGAAGGAGCGGATCAAGAAACACATCTACAAAACCCGCGCGCTTGCGCTCATTGATGTGTCCGACTACATCGATTCCTTCTACAATCAAACACGGCGTCATTGTCATCTGGGGGGAGTGAGCCCAGAGCAATTCGAGGCAGATCACAAGGCCAGGCGCCGGGGTGTCCACTGAAACCTGGGAACTCCACTCCGGCACCATTAGCTAAGACGTTCGGATGATCAAAAGACTCCCTAAGGGCGCATTCTAGAAGCGGAAATGCGGTCAGTTCTCGGACGGCACGGACATCTCTCAGCCGTTGGAGACAGCTCATCGGGGCTATCGTGACCGTACCCCGTGACCCAATCCATCGGAAAAAGGGAAATGTCATCGTATCAGGCCACCTGCCTGGCGGATACGGCTGGCGGAATGCTAAAGGCCCGATGCGGTCGTACCTCGTTGTCATGCACCCGCGACTGTTCGATGTGTTCGCGGGCATCCTCCAGACTCGTGAACTAATGCAGGTTCAAACACTGCGCCCTGAATTTGCCGTCTAAGATTTCGACGAACGCGTTCTGCGTCAGCTCTCCGGGCTGGATGAAGTGCAACGGCACGCCGCTTCGCTCTCTCCAGTAAGACATCTCCTTGCCCGTGACCTCAGGTCCGTTGTCGCAGACGATCGTCGTCGGTCGCCTGTCTCGACTGCAAAGATACCTCTTCACGATTTGCTTACCAAGTCCTTTACTGTGAATGACCTTGAAGCACGTCTAGCCCTATAGGTGCTCCACAGCAACAATGACGCTCTGACTGGATGAGCGCGGTCGGATTGCTTTTACGATTCGCGATTTGTTCCCTGTCGAGAATCATTTCCACAAAAACTAAAGCTTCTTTCAACTACAGCTCCCCACATGCGCAACTCATTTTCAGTCTCTTCCTCCGCTACCCCAAGCACTGGTCTGAATGCCGTCTTCGAATAACTGATTCGAAACTTGATAGACGCCACTGTTCGAGTGTCTACCGTCAGCAGCCGCAATCTTCCAACATGGTCGCGAACGGGCTGTTCAACCCCTAGAAGTTGTACCATGGTCACTGGAATTGTGGCGTGGATAAATGTCGTCTCCCCTGGCAGCAGCGCTAGTTGGCTAGGTCGTCTAGGCATCAGGCCCTTTGCGAGGACCCTATCTCTTGCACAAAATCCGACAGTGATTTCGTTAGCCTCACGGTCAAAAGCTAAAGATCGCACAGATGTGAGAACGTGATACACACATTGCTTAGAGCAGTTCATTAACTGTATTGACAGCTCCATTGCAAGGTACTCCTCCTTACCTTTCGAGATCACTTTGTGCCGTTTGACTTCTTCCCATCCCAGAATGGCAATGTCACTAGCGTTATTACCAACGATATCGCTCACTTTGCCCTCCTCACAGACCGCGCGAGTTATGGTTAAACTGAGCAAGTTCTGCAATAACTTTTTGAAGATCTGTCGTTGCGCTCATAGGGGCATTAGTTAGCCATGTCACACACCATGCGGACAACATCTCGTCACAATTGCGTTCTTTGCCATGTCCAGCTACGACGTCAACTGTCAAAGCCCAAAACATAGCTAATGGCTGAAGGAGTGCCCACCTCGTGAGGGTCAAGTCTGTTGCAGCATTCTTGAGCGACCGCCGCAAGTATACGATGAGGTCACGTACGTCCCTTGTGTCGACGAACGTGGGCTCGCGTGTTTCAGAGTCGTCGTCCCCGTGTTCATTTACCAATTCCCTAATGGCTCGCTCGCAAGATTTCACCACTTCTTGGTTGATGTCCATTTCCACAAGACGGCAGGCATGTGCTTCCACCAGCGCATATGCCTTTGAGCGGCTCGTCGACACAGCGATTCCCTGAAGCGGAAAAATGTCCGAATCTAGACCCAGCTTGTCCCATATCATCAAATAGGCGTAGACGACAGGAAGAACAAACGTCCATCCGATCATTTCCCGCAACACGGGATCTGCTTTCATATCGCGTGCAATTCTTGGACTATATTGATCGTACTCGCAGAAGAAGCTATCGCACAGCCTGCTTCCGGACCGCAGTGTCCGCAGAACCTTGTCACGCAATATAGTGGCGTTGTGAATTATTGGTCGTATCCGCTCATCATCTAGTGCCGTAAGTATGAAACACTCATTGCCCCAGAGCGAAATGCCCAAAGGACCTTCCATTTCCCCATCCGCAGTTGTGCTAGCCTCCGTTTCGCCAGCCGTTGAGTCAGACTCGGTTTCGCCGGAGGGAGTTTGGTCCCTACAGGTACCAATTCCTAAGTAATTGTTCGGATCTCTAAGTGGGAGCGCTAGATCAAAGCGCAGTTCGTTCTCCTCACAGATCGCAAGATATTCCTGATCGAGTATATCCTCCGGCTGTGTGCCATTTGCAATGTGAAACGCGTGGGATAGTTCGTGGAAGGCAATAATGAAGCTCTGAAACCAGACCCCGGGCGTGTTTAGGCCGGGCACACAATATCCACGTCCATAGTTGTCCTGAACATCGTAGATGGCGAATATCATGTCTTGATATGGTACACAGCCGCCGGCGATGCTGGAAATAGGAGTTCCATCGGCAAAGACAAATCCACTTCCGACCCCTGCAGCAACGATCCTGAATCCGAACCACGAGTGGACAAGCTCGTACAGTCTATTTGGTCCAGCGCCGAATTTCTGTTGGGCCTCGTAGTACACTTCCCAACAGTCCGGCAATTGATTCAAGGTAAGCGCGTTATCGCCGTAAGCACAGACCAACAGGTCGTTGATTACCGCATAGTCATCACATATCGGATCTATCGCAATGTATAGCGGCATGGTAATGCTCCGGATTAAATGACAGTCTCGCGCAATTATTCACGCTATGATCTTGGCGTGTGTAGTTCGCCGGCACACACCTCAACAAGTCGCCCCAATGCCAACATGGCCTGCCTCACCCCTCCGCCGGCCATCATGGTGTCGCCAACACCCGCCTCTGCAAGCACTTCTATGGTTGGTGTCCCTATCCTTAGGAGATACGCCAGCTTATAGATCTGATTCACCGCTAGGCTACCGCGGATTAATGCGGACTTCTGCTGTGCCGACAGTTGGCGCGCGGCGCTCCAAGATGGAATGTTTACTGCGCGCAGACTCTTCAGAAAGTGACCCTTCAGCTTATCGGCCTCTGACGCCAGTTCGTCAGCTAATAGCATCCGCAGGTTCGCACGAGTTAATCGTACTTGAACATGTCCATCGACATAGTCCGGAAGCGAAGCAATCGCAACTAAAGCGGTCGTCCAATATGTATTGTCGTCCTCGCCGCTCTTGCGGTGCGTCGAGAAGCACTTTTCAACATCAACCACAAAGGTAGTTACACCGTTCGCGTCCGCACGCATCGCTACTGTCGATCCGTCCTTCAACTGAAGCTTTACAGTGCAACCAGGCAACGCGAGTGATCCCCACATCGATTTCAACGGAATCACGGTTCTTGTCGCATCGCTGGTGAGCACTATCTCCAGCTCACTTACCGGTATTGTCCGCAATTCCATTGAAAACGGTTGCTTCACCTCGCATGCGCCAGGGTCAACCGTGACATCAGCATACTTCCGTGCGCCGATCATTCCGCGTTCGACGCTGACTTCCTGACCGCGATACAAATCATGTGCATCCGCGAAAAGCGGAAGACCAAAAACGTCCTCCACGCGTCGTATTGAGATATTTGCGACGGACATCGTATGTGCAATGGGTGCGCCATACTTACTGCTTAGAATGCTGACTATATCTTCATACTCAGGAAGTGGAGGAATGTGAAAACGCTCCGCCACCTCAAAATGAATTTCATTTCCCTCTATCACAACGTGAGTGGTTGTCGCGGTTCTCCCACAATCATCGGTTACTATTAGTTGCGCTGTTTGAGGAGGCCCTGCCTTCATTAGGCGGAATTCAATCCGATTAAGGAAGCGGCGTTGCGACCCAGCAAATCGTTGCCAGTCTCCATATGAATGGAACCATTCGTATGAGGTAATTGTTCCGCCAGGCGCAATCGACTGGAGCGCATCGAAGAACACAAGCAGCGTATCAGCGGAATGTCCTTTCAATTACGGCAAAGCTAAAGTCCGCTACTGGCTCTTCCCGGCATTTCGGCGCAATGAGAACACCGTGCGCAACGACTTCAGTCATCGTAACTTCGACGGAACGCAACTGCAGTGTGAGCTGCAGGTCTGCTGCTCCATCTACGCCGGCCAACTTGTTGAGACTTGCTGACGTTACTACACCTGAGACATCTCCCCACGAGGTTGAAAGCCCTGCGCTCTCAACAGCTTTCTTAATTGCTGAGGACAATGAGTCTCGGCTTAAAAAGTCTATTGCGTCCATCCGCCAGTCATTTAGGCTCACAAGTACATCCGAGATCACTGTTCTGCAATCGCCACTTTCAGTTACCTCGAGGTCGATTCTCGCAGAGAAGCTGGGAGAAGCATCCGGAATTAAAGGACCAGAATTTGTAATACGTAATGTCCCTGTCAACTCCATATAGCCGTCACGTAGGGCAAGCGAGAGTGCAACGAGTTTGATTGTTGTCCAGTTCAAGCAACCAGAGGCCGGCCATTTTGCTTCGACGGTGCATTTGCGGATAATTTGGTAAGGTAGAGGATACTGTGCCAATAGTGCTCGATTGACTTTGTCAATGAAGTAATCACCCCGAAAGGCGAGAGCCCAATCCTGTTTGGCGAAGGATTGCACAAGGCCTGCTCTGCTTCCATGCGTCCCGCAATTCTCATTCAATCCGATCGTGAGGCAATTCGCGGCTTGATTGTTCATGAATTTAAACGCCGCACTGCCAATCCTCAGGTCTCCACTTCCAAGCAGCGGTAATGGAAATCGCCGAGTCGTGCATTCGTGAATGAGCGAAAGCAATGTTGCCTTCGCCTCAGTTACGAAATCGGTCTCGACTCCGGACTTAACAGACTTTATGGACAGCTCCTGCAATTTGTCGGGCGGACTGTCCATCGAAACATGTTGGACCTGAGGGAACAATTGGTCATTGTGGGCAAACGCAGTTTCAAGGAAGATGTCATCAATCGATGTTTGCGTACTGTCTATGTGCAATTGCGAGGCGCTGTGTAGCGGCGCGGGATTCTGCCCGCCAATCGTAACGTTAAGCCGTACCCTCACACGAAACACAGCAGAGGTTCCTAAATCATGTGCCTTTGTTGGGTCTCTTCTGTTATAGAAGACGTACGATTCGAGAATAGCTTGTTCAGGGTCGTGAGCGTCCTCAAGAATGACGCGCGGCGAGTTAACGACAATGTCGACTCTTCTTCCGTCAACGATACGAACGAGCCTGTTTACAAGAATTCGTGCCACATGTTGGGAGTTGATCACTCCCTGAAGCGCACCTTGGGAAAACTGGAACGCCATATCGTAGGATGCAGTAACGTTCATTTTTGACTCTTTCGCGTAACGACACCTAGACCAGCATCTTTGCACGCCCGTGGAGATTCCGGGGCTTTGTGGACACCTCGTCGCCCGTCCTCAGGTTCCGCCTCGGACAGCTCGCGGTTCCTCCACGGCTGACGTTGATTTCTGTAATTCACTCATTAACTATAGGCCATGCTGATATGTCGACTAGATCGACGAGCGTGGGATCGCGTTTTCTTTAGGTATGTTTGCTGATCCGTGTCAACTCGGTCTGATTCTTTACCCATTTGTAGGAATCAGTTGAGGAACCTCTACGCCGTACGGAAGAGGAGCGTGACATTCTAAAAGGCGGTTTCGGTACTTCGCGCGGGGGCCTGAGTGAAGTACCGATTCATCAACGATCATCAAAGCGAGCATCGGATCGCAACGATATGTCGTGTGCTGGAGAGCCTTCGCGCAGCGGCTTCTACGCGTGGCTACATCAACCGCTGTCGCAGCGTGCGCGCGAGGATCAGCGTTTGCTAGGGGTGATCCGCGCCTCGTACACGGCCAGCGGTGGGGTCTATGGCTCACCGCGCGTGTTTCTCGATCTGCGCGAGGCAGGAGAGCGCTGTGGCAAGCATCGCGTCGCTCGCCTCATGCGAAGCGAGAAAATCCGCGCGCTGCGTGGCTATAAGGCACCGCGACACATTGCTGGATGACCATCGATTTTGGCACCGAACAAGCTGCAACGGGAGTTCACCGTCGAGAAACCTGATCAAGTCTGGGTCACCGACATCACCTACCTTCGCACCTGGCAAGGTTGGCTGTATCTGGCGGTGGTGCTCGATCTGTTCTCCCGCCGCGTGGTCGGTTGGTCAATGAAGCCATCGCTCGCCAAGGAACTGGTACTGGATGCTCTCATCATGGCGGTGTGGCGTCGCAAGCCGGCCACGCGCGTGATGGTGCATTCAGACCAAGGTTCACAGTACGGCAGCGATGCATGGCAGAGGTTTCTGTTGGCACACAATCTGGAGCCTAGCATGAGCCGGCAGTGGCAACTGCTGGGACAACGCAGTGGCCGAGTCTTTCTTCAGCAGCTTGAAGAAGGAGCGGATCAAGAAACGGATCTACAAAACCCGTGATCTGGCCCGCGCCGATGTGTTCGACTACATAGAGAGCTTTTACAATCGTACCCGGCGGCACTCGCACCTCGGTGGGCTCAGCCCCGAGGCGTTCGAGGCTGCTTCACAATGAGGCCGAGCACTGTCCCTGGTAGTGTGGGAAGTCCACAGGTATGTTGGGTTCGCGCAGGAGGATGTTATTTTGTATCCAAGCTTTAGCGTTTGACGGCATAGCGCTAACGTCGACGCTTTTTCCGGAGGAGCTCTATGTAGTTTGGCTGCTGATTCTTTGGTCCAAGTTTTCGTAGAGCTTTGAGTGCTTCTGCGTTATTGCTTGATAGTACTGTTCGCAGCTCGTCCTTCGCAATCCGACAAATCTTAGCAAGTCCAATCTCAATAGAAGACGTCAAATCGTGTAGTTCGTCGATAAATGCATCAATGTCTTCTTTGAATCTCTCGCGTAAGACGGTGAGAAAGGTGAAGGCGAGTATGACGACTATCAAGATTTGGCAAACAACCTCAAGATAACACAACAATTGTGCTGCTAACGAAAGAGGTGCGATTGGAGAGATTCCAGATGCAGTGAGTCTGCTAACGCTCGCGCCAAGAAAGCTCCAGAAACCTGGCGCTTCGGTTCCCGTAAATGAGCTAGGGAGCGCACGTTCAAGACCCCAATACAGGAAGGCAAATATGCCGCTCGTTACAAGTCCCGTATAGATGACGCAAGCAATCGCATAGAAGTCAAGCTTTCGACTATTTGCCACTTCGGTAAGTCGGTCCGAAATGTTGTTGAGAAGCTCGTTGCAGAGAAATAGAGAGGAAATTTGTCCACGTAGTTCTTTCTCTTCTTTAGATGTGGGTTCCGCAGTTAGGGAGGGTAAGGTCTTCTTCGCAAAGTCGCTATGCTCGAATTTCGAGCGTAGCTCCGCAACCAACGTCGCAAGACCTTCGAAGACGCTTGCCGTATATGCTCGCGCCAGGGAGCGGTAATAATGAGCACCCAAAAAGAAAAGCAGATAAGCCATTGCATGTTGATTCTGTGCCTTCGCTATAAGAGTGAAGGATAGGAGTGCAAAGGCGAACTTGATGAACGATGTTCTGAAAGTCGTAACGAATTCATGTATTGCGGGCGCAAATGCAAGCAACACGGGCCATCGAGCGCGGAGTAGCAGATATAGAAGTTTAGGAATTTTCCAGAGAACAAAGATGAATGGGTAAACAATAACGTATGCAATGAACTTGAAGAAGCGATTGTTACCAAGAAGTAACCAGGATGTGGCAACAGCTACGAGAAACGCTAGTAGCTTATAGCTAAGAATCCATAGAAGACTGGGCGATACGCTCTTTACGACGTACTCATCGATATCAAAGATAAATAGTTTAGTAAAAATGAAGGTCCATAATGCTACGGCAACTATTTCACGAACAAGGCCCTGAGTGCGTGTGATGAAATTGTTCGCCTTGCCGGATGCGGGAGAGTCATCGGTCTTGTCTTCAGGGGAGGCCGTTGTCATTCTGGGGTTTCTCCATTTTCCAAGTTAGGTCTGTCCGTGAGAAATCGGTTGCGATTTCTTATCAGGCAGGCTGTTGCCTTTGCCTGCGCCAGGATGCTTCTGCAGTAGATGTTGATTAGCGGTGGGTGCTAGGCCATTGTCAAGCGGAAATAGGAGGCCTACAAAGAAAATGAAGTCAAACAGCATTGTCTACATGGTGTCTCCACAGGAATGTTGCAATACATCAGAGATGTGTAACCTATTGAAAATTGGTGGGGCGTCAAGGATTCGAACCTTGGACCTACTGATTAAGAGTCAGCTGCTCTACCAACTGAGCTAACGCCCCAACGACCTGCACACTGCCTGACATGCCGTCGAGGACGGCGTACTGCGGACCCCAAGAAATGGGGCGAGGGACGGGGCTCGAACCCGCGACAACCGGAATCACAATCCGGGGCTCTACCAGCTGAGCTACCCCCGCCATTGATCATCACAACGGCGCCTGCCGCACAAATCTGGCGCGCCTGGCAGGATTCGAACCTGCGACCACCGGCTTAGAAGGCCGATGCTCTATCCCCTGAGCTACAGGCGCGTTGCGGCGAACTGTAACCCAAATATGTTTGGTCGGGGCAGAGGGATTTGAACCCCCGACACCCTGCTCCCAAAGCAGGTGCGCTACCAGACTGCGCTATGCCCCGAATCCGCTCTTCCGAGCGGGGGTACCGCACAGAGGGCCGGCATCATACTGAGGGCCCCCAACATCGTCAATTGGATTATACGGAACCGGTACTTACGGCGCTTTAGGCGGGTCGGGAAATGCGCCAAATCGGTCCGGTTTTGTTGGAATTTGATAGGTTTGGAGCGACTCGGTTCAAGGGAGTTTTGACCTGGATTTCGGCTCGGCAACCAACGGGGATGGGAAAATCCCCCCGCGCTGACGCGCGGCCCCCTTTTTCAAAGGGGGCGATCAGCGAATTGCGATGAGGAAATAGTGCGCCAACTATTTCCCCCCTTTGGAAAGGGGGGGTGAGGGGGGATTTAAGACTGAGCACGGCGAGATAAAGCGGAACGCGTTGGGAATCCGCCCCGCGCTAGCGCGCGGCCCCCTTGCAAAGGGGGCGATCCGCGAATTGCGATGACGAAATAGCGCGCCAACTATTTCCCCCCTTTGAAAAGGGGGGGGCGATGAGCGAATTGCGATGAGGAAATAGTGCGCCGACCAATTCCCCCCTTTGGAAAAGGGGGGTGAGGGGGGATTTGAAACTAAGCACTGCAGGAGAAGAGGGTGTGTTGGAAATCCCCCCGCGCTGCGCGCGGCCCCCTTTTTCAAAGGGGGCGAATGTGGTGCCACGAGCTACAAACGGAGCGACCCGCACCTTCAGCGACGAGCAATCCTTCGTCGTCCCCGCGCAGGCGGGGACCCAGTAGAAGAAACTTTCTTGACTGGATTCCTGCTTTCGCAGGAATGACGGGAAGGGCGGTTTGTGCGTTTGCGGGGATGTCGGGCCGTAGCCAATCCCTGCGCCTGCGCAGGGATGACGGCGTGAGCGGTTTGCGCGTTAGCGGGAATGACACACAGTTGTGGTTTGTTCCCTCTCCCCTTGTGGGAGAGGGGGCGAGTGCAATGGCCCTTGCTAAAAACGGGGCGATCCCCGGTCAAAAAAAGTGAAGGCTAGGCGCGGCGCCACTCGGTGAGGCCACCCGGCTTGTCTTCGAGGATGACGCCGGCGGCCTGCAGTTCGTTGCGGATGCGATCGGAGTCGGCAAAGTTCTTGGCCTTCTTCGCGGCCAACCGCTCGGCGATTTTCGCTTCGATGTCGGCGTCGCTCAATCCGCCAGCCGTGGTGCTGCGGCCACGCAGGTATTCATTCGGTTCACGCTGCAGCAGCCCAAGCACACCAGCCAATGCTTTGAGTTGCTTGGCCGCGGCCTGATCGCCGCTGTTGGTGGCGGTGACCAGATCGAAGAGCACCGAGATCGCGATCGGTGTGTTGAAGTCATCGTCCATGGCGGCGCGGAAGCGCTGTGCATGCGCTTCATTCCAATCGACCGACGGCGTGCCAGCAACGGGCGTATTTTTCAACGCCGTGTACATGCGCGTCAGCGCGCTCTTGGCATCATCCAGATGTTGATCGGAGTAATTGAGCGGGCTGCGATAGTGTGCGCGCAGGATGAAGAAGCGCACCACTTCGGCGTCATACTGCTTCAGCACGTCGCGGATGGTGAAGAAGTTGCCCAGCGACTTGGACATCTTCTCGTCATCCACGCGCACGAAGCCGTTGTGCATCCACAGCTTCACGAACTGCTTGCCGCTGGCGCCCTCGCTCTGCGCGATTTCATTTTCATGGTGTGGGAACTGCAGATCGAGTCCACCACCGTGAATGTCGAATTGCTCGCCGAGCAGTGTGGCCGACATCGCCGAGCACTCGATGTGCCAGCCTGGACGGCCGCAACCCCAGGGCGAGTCCCATTTGCAATCTGCCGCCTCGCTGGGTTTCGCGGACTTCCACAACACGAAGTCGAGTGGGTCCTGCTTGGCGGAGTCCACGGCGACGCGCTCGCCGGCGCGCAGTTCATCCAGCGACTTGCCGGAAAGCTTGCCGTAGCCGGGAAACTTGCGCACCGAGTAATTCACGTCGCCGTCATCGGCCTTATAGGCCAGACCGTTCTTCTCCAGTTTGTCGATGAGCGCCAGCATCTGCGGTACATATTCGGTGGCGCGGGGTGTGTGATCGGGTTGCTGGATGCCGAGCGCATTTTCATCCTCGTGCATGAAAGCGATGAAGCGATCGGTGAGCGCCTTGATAGTCTCGCCGTTTTCCGCCGCGCGCTTGATGATCTTGTCGTCGATGTCGGTGATGTTGCGCACGTAGGTCACGTCGTAACCGCGCGCGCGCAGGTAACGCACGACCATATCGAATACCACCATGACACGCGCGTGGCCAAGGTGGCAGTAGTCGTACACCGTCATGCCGCAGACGTACATGCGCACTTTGCCTGGCACCAACGGCTTGAACACTTCTTTCGTGCCCGTCAAAGTGTTGTGAATGGTCAGTTCCGTGTTTGAACTCATAGGGCAAATTCCTCCAAACGGCGGCGAATACGATCGGCTCCCAAAAGGCCGAAAAGACTGGCAAGCTCCGGGCCATCTAGCCGCCCGGTCAACGCAGCACGCAAAGGTTGAAACAATGCTTTGCCTTTCTCGGGCGTCAGTGCTTTCAGTCGGTTGATGAAGGCATTGAAGTCGGCGCCGCTTTCTGCTGCGGCTGTGACGGCGGCAGCAAAATAGGACTTGTCTGTCGTGGCCAAAATTGCCTTGGCCTCGTCACCGGGCGTGACCTTGTCGGCATTGACAATTTGAAACCAGGCTCGGGCGTCGTCAGGTGACAACACATTACCGCGCACGGCGTGAGCGAAGTTCGCACGTTCGGCGGCGGAGACGTTTGCGGGGAAGATGCTACTTAACCATTCCGCGAGCACGGCATCGTCAGCATGCGCTACGGCCTCGCGCTGCCAGTGGGTGAGCTGCTGCTCATCGAAGTGCGAAGGCGCGGTACCGAGACGAGCGAGATCGAAATCTCTCGCCAGTTCGCTCAGTGACATGTAGTGGGTTGCAGCATAGTAATGGCCCAGGCGCGCCAGCAGGTTGACCACCGCGCCGGGCAGTAGTCCGCGTTCGCGCAAGTCTTCTACCGAGGCACTGCCATGACGTTTGGACAACGGCGCGCCATCACCGCCGAGGATCAAACTCACATGCCCATACTCCGGCGCCGGCAGATTCAACGCCTTCAGCAGCAGCAACTGCCGCGGCGTGTTGGTGAGATGGTCATCGCCGCGAATGACGTGCGTGATGTTCATGAGCGCATCATCGACGGCATTACAGAAGAAAAATGATGAGCTGCCATCGGCGCGACGGATGATGAAGTCGCCGATGTCGTCGGTGTTGAACTTCTGCGCGCCGTGAACCAGGTCGGTGAAACTCACCGTTTGCGCGGCAGGCACCCGGAAGCGCATGGTGGGTGTCATCCCTTTCGCGCGTTTCTCCTGCTGCTGCGCTTCAGTCAAACGCGCGCAGGTGCCGGCGTAACGCGGTGGCTTGCCGGCGGCTAGTTGCGTCTTGCGCTGGACCGCCAAGGTTTCCGGCGAGCAAAAGCAGGGGTAGGTGAGGCCGGCGTCGGCGAGTTGGGCGTACATCTGCTCATATATATGAGTGCGCTCGGACTGACGGTAGGGGCCGGCGCCGGGATCGGCGCTATGGTTGCCCATGTGCTGCGGGCCCTCATCCCAGCTCAATCCCAGCCAGTGCAGATCATCGAGCAGAATGCCTTCGGCGGCGTCGTTGTGGCGTTCGCGATCAGTGTCTTCGATACGCAGCAGGAAGCGGCCGCCCAGTTTTCGCGCCAGCAACCAGGAAAACAGCGCCGTGCGCGCATTGCCCAGGTGCATAACGCCGGTCGGACTGGGCGCAAAGCGATGTTTTCACTGGCGTGGCGGTCGCGGACATAGCGCGCGCATGTTACAGGAATCGCGCATGTCCCTCAACGTCCAGATAAATTCTTCAGGATACACTTCTGCGGAAGATGCGACCAAAGTGGCAGCGCCTGACCTCGATCAACTGGCCTGCAGGAAAGGTATCATTCACTTAGATAACTCCGTTGGCTTCCTCAGCTCATCCTTGCGCATGGATCTCTCACTACTTTTCGCGACCGTCATCGGACTGCTGAGCTCCGTGCATTGCGCCGCCATGTGCGGTGGCATTGCCAGTGCCATGGCGTTGGGGCTGCCGACCGAGATCCGTCGTTATGGCAACGCGTTGTTTGCCTACAATTTGATTTTCAGCCTGGGGCGAATTTTCAGCTACGCCATCGCTGGTGCGATCGCCGCCACGGCTTTTTCAAGTGTGAATGTGGTGATGCCCAACCTCGGACACCGCGTGTTGGCTGTCATTGCCGCGGTGGTGTTGATTCTAATCGGGTTGCATCTCGGCGGCTGGTTGCCACAACTGCGTCGTATCGAAGTCATGGGTGGCCGCTTGTGGCAGGTTCTGCAAAAGTTTCGGCAGCGATTGTTACCGATTCGCTCACCGCTGCAGGCGTTTGGTTTTGGCATGACCTGGGGATGGCTGCCGTGCGGCTTGGTGTACTCGACCTTATTGTGGTCGGCGGCAAGTGGAAGCCCGCTGCGTGGTGCGACTTACATGGCTCTGTTCGGTGTCGGTACCATGCCGGCCGTCATTGCAGTGGGCATGGCCGCCGCGAAATCGGCGGCCTTCGCGGTGTTGCCACGATTACGCAGCGTTTTCGGCGTCGTCATCATCGCGGTGGGACTGTTTAGTCTGCTGCATAATCTTCGCCACGGTATTATTGAGTTCTGCGTGGCACACGGTTACATTGCTGCACCTTAGCGCTACAGCTATATTCAAACTCGTCAAAACAAAAAAATCTGCAATCATGTTGCGGCTGTTCCAACTTTTTTTTATTGTGATGTTCGTGGCCTCATGCTCCGCCAAGCAGCCGGGCGAGTTGAAAGTGCATGATGCATGGATTAAGGAAGCGCCGCCGGGCATGGACATGCTTGCCGGATACATGGATGTTGAAAACACGGGCGATAACGAGATCCGCATTACACAGGTTACCAGTACTGCTGCGGGCGAAATCATGATGCACAAAACCGAGATCGTCGATGGCGTGGCGAAGATGACGCATCTGCCGGAAGTGATCATCGCGCCGCATTCACATGTGCTTTTCCAACCGGAAGGCAATCACCTCATGATCATGGGGGTGAAGCAATCGCTCAAGGACGGCGACCACTTCAATCTGCAACTACACACCGCTGATGGAAAGGCGATCGAAGTTACCGCCACGGTACGCCGAAGTCAGTAGTCGTCTGTTCGATTCAAGAAAATAAGCCGCACTCGTGAGAATGCGGCTTCCTGCCTTTTGTGCGCGCTTGAGGACGCACGTCTAGTCACTCTGGAAAGTAACTGCTCCGCAGCATAAGGTTTTGTGCCTCTAATTTGGAATGTGGCAAATTGACGCACCGACCACATTGACACGACGCGGTAGTCGAGCCGCGAATTCTTGCGCACGATCAAGTTGACTCAGGAAACGCCGCGACATTTTGTCGCAGTATAAATACTTGATGACGTAATCAAATGTCTCATATGGTTGAATGGTTGAAATTATAACCACACAACTTAGAACACATCAGGAGAGTCACAAACATGATCAAGCGTTTAATCCGGAACAACGTCGTGGCGTTACTTGCATTAAGTGCTTCTCTGCCTGCGTTGGCTGCGGACGATGGTGCCGCAACCGCGCAGGGGGTTTGCTTCGCCTGCCATCAGGCCGGAATGAACGGCGCACCGAAGTTCGCCAATAAGATCGCCTGGGCGCCCCGTATCGCTCAAGGCAAGGATAAGTTGTACGAGCATGCGCTGAAGGGATTGCGCGGCATGCCACCTCGCGGTGGTACGACACTACCTGACGATCAGATCAAACTGGCGGTGGACTACATGGTCAAAGCTGCGGGCGGTTACAAGTAACGGTGCTATGCAATGAGTATCGGAGACCAAACAGAAAAGCACAAATAGGTATCAGTTGGTTCGGAACACCGTCATGCCCGCGCAAGAGGGAATCCAGCAAAAGAAAACAATTTTTGACTGAGTCCCCCTTGCGCGGGGACTACGAACTCCTCAAGTTTTGCACCGTAGGAGTCATTTCAATTGTTACCTGTTTGCATTCATCTATTTAGACCAGGGTTGGTCATTCATTTTCGCTGCGACATTTTGTCGCACCAGGCTGCAATTGTTCTGCCGGTACACTGCCGATCCCATGTTATCGACAGGAGAGTAAACAGTGGCACGGCACCCAGGGTCATCCCCGATATTTGCTCTGCTGCTCGCGTGCACGCTTGCACCGACAGCTAAAGCCTGTGATTTCTGCCTGATTTCGCAAGGCATCTCCCCGCTGGAAACACTAAGTGGCTCTGGATTGCGGATTACTCAACGCTACTCACTCAACGACGAGCTTTTTCATGGCACGGATGAAATAAATAACCCGGGAGCCTCGGAACGATTTTTTACCACTGACTTCAGCGCATTCTATGGCGTTGAACAAATTCCTGGTTTGTTGCTGACCGCGAACCTTCCGGTGCGGTCGACTCGTCAGTGGGGCGAGGCCAAGCTAAACGATGCGACGGGCGACATCGATTTTGAAAATGTCTCTGGTAGCAGCGGTGGTATCGGCGATATTTCGTTGCTCGCCCGTTATACATTCTTCACTCAACACACGCTGGACACATCGTTTCTGCTGGCGGCAACGGTGGGTGTGAAACTTCCTACGGGTGGCACAGATGGTCGAACGACTGCGGGCGATGAATTTCTCGATGCGCATGTGCAGGCAGGCACGGGATCAACAGATGCGCTGCTGGGTTTGTCGGCCAATTTGGCACATGCACGGTTGGGACTATCCGCCAACATGCTGAGCGGAATTACTGGCGAAGGCGAAGTTGGTGATACGGACCATTCGTTTGGCGACTGGTTGAACTACGACGTGACGGGACGCTATCGTGTTTGGCCAAGCGAAATCGGTGCAGGTGGTAATTCCGTCTTTCTTTCGTTGGGCATGAATGGTGAGTGGCGTGGACACGAGACGCAGGACGGCGCAGAAGTGGACGATTCCGGCGGTCACACCGTGTATATCGCTCCCGGCTTGCAAATCAACTTCGCCGAGCACTGGGTGGCGGAATTTTCGTATCAAAGGGCCGTGTATCATGATCTCAATAGCGTGCAACTGGGTGAGAACTATAAAGTCTTCGGTAGTATTACGTATTCGTTCTGATTGGAAGTTTGTGCGCAGAATGTGGCGAGCGTTGTCGCGGCGCACCGTCATTGTGTTTTCGATGGTGGTGTTCACGGTGGCATCCGCGTTGGTCCCTGCCGCCGACATGAATGAAATACGCATCGAGTCAATGCATTTGCCGGCGCCTATGGTTGGGTTGGGCAAGTCTTCAACATTGCGCGATCATCGCGGACATTGGGTATTGCTGCATTTTTGGGCTACGTGGTGCGCATCGTGCATCAAGGAGCTTCCAACACTCGACCAATTGAGCGATCGCTGGCGCGACAAGATTGAGGTTTTCGCGATTTCAATTGACGACTCTAACGACAGCGCCGTCGATGAGTTTGTTGCTAGATCAAAGCTGATGCTACCGGTGATCCATCGCAGGGAGGCGAATACGACTGCGAGTTACTGGAACTGGGGCGTGCCGGTAACCTATCTTATCGACCCCAACGGTCGGATTGTCGCGCGGGTTCTTGGACCGTGCGATTGGGCGTCTAACGCAGCAGATCGCATGCTGACGGGATTAACACTTCTGCCTGTACCCGGCCAGTCCCGATAGTTCGCGCTGATTCTTCCACCTTCACTTAGTGGCTGCGGCAATTGGTCGCATCCCGCTTGTCGTATCCGATCTCTATAGTTGCGCGCTTGATCAAAAAGTCGTGCGGATAACAAAAGAATAATTTCGCGGTAGGGATCGAACATGAAGAACACATTGATCGGGATAGGTATTCTCACCGTCGCGCTACAACCTTTTTGACTGTTGCGACCCTGGCTTTTGCTGTACTCCGGGGGAATTGGTATGCGCGGGCGACGCGGCAGTAACGACGCGAGCGGCGCGCAGGCTGAGTTACAGGCTCAAATGCAGAAGTTGCGGGCAGGTTGGCTGGCTTACAGGTCGGAAGACTCTCCCCCAAAACAATGCCGCAGCCAAGAGTTCGTCTACCGTAGCCACCACTGGTTCCGAAACCGTTAGCGGTGATGTTACCTCGCTCGGAACAATTGAAGTCAGCAGGTGAATACGGCACTGGACTGGGCGGAAACCGTCCGGCGGGTCGCTCCATTAACGACCAAGCCGCGCGCGGATAACCGTGGTTTTACCGTCAAGGAAGCGCTTGAAGATACGCCTGGCTTGTTCGTCAAGCAGGGCAACGGTCCGCGTGACATGCTGATCTCGATTCAGTGGTTCTGGCGCCAAGCAGGTATTTGGCTTGCGCAATATCAAGGTGTACGAGGATGGCTTCCAGTGACGCAGTCCGACGGATTAGCGCGCACGGATAATCAGGATCCGCATGCGTACGGTGAGATCGACATCATACGTGGACCGTCATCCTCGTTGTATGACAACTATGCGATAGGTGGTGTGATCAATTATCGAACCCGCAAGGGCCGCGATATTGATGGCTTGGAAATCGGCAATGATTTCGGCAGCGAAGGTTTCCATAACCACTATGTCACGCTTGGCGGTACCTATCATGATCTGGAGTACTCGTTGTTTGGCAGCGCTATCGGCGGCGATGGGTGGTATGACCACAGTGAGTTCGACACGTCCACGGAGAATTTGATCGCGACCTGGGCTCCGGATCTGGATCATGCACTGACGGTGAAATTGGTGAACAACGACATCGACGCGCAGGTTCCGAGCCGTCTAAGCAAGAATCAACTGGCGGCGAATCCACAGGATGCCGGCACAGTATCACTCAGCCGTGCGGGCTTGCCGGCAATCATTGTCGATACAGAGCGAGCGGATCAGGGCCGCGCCGACCGTCGGACCATCGCGGGTGCGCGTTATGAGCAGTCATTGGGTGAGAGTACCGACTGGCACGTGATGGGAGTGTTCGATCTGAAGGACATCAATCAAACCTTTGGCACCATTACTGACAACGAAAATCCGAACTGGCAGTTCTCCACCGACATCACGCACCGCGATACCTTGTTTGGACTTGAAGCCACACATTTTGCTGGACTGTTTTTCAATTACATGGAACAGGAGGGCGTGACGTACTTCAATTTGGGTGATTTCGCTGGCACGCGTGGGGCGGTATCCTCGGCGACTCGCGGCCATCATCAGAATATCGGAGGCCGGGTGCGCGAGGAAGTCGCCTTCAATCCGCAGTGGAAATTAGTGGCAGGTGTTGGCGTGGAAGATTCGAAGGTCGAAGCGGAATTTCGCAATCGCACGGCAGCCGAGACTTTCCGTATCGTTAATGTTGATCGCGACTTTATGAATATCGCACCGGAAGGGGCGCTGGTGTGGACGCCAAGCGACATATGGACCGTGCATGCACGCGTCGGCACCGGCTACGGCATTCCCAGTATCAGCAATCTGACCACGGGACCCGATGGTTTGCCTGGAAACAATACCAATCTTGAGCCGCAGTATGTCGTGGGTACGGAACTGGGCGTGGACTGGAAACCGGTAAATTGACGGTGAAATTCTGACCGGTTATTACGAATGGTTTGAGAATGAGTTTATCAGCCAGTCGCCGGGCGTAGCCGGCCGCAGTAACTTCACCAGCAATGCGCCGGGCGCTGAGCATCGTGGCATTGAATTCGCCGCCAATTGGGCATTCCTGGATGGTTTCCACGCCGGCGCGGCTTACACGTTCAACGATCATGTTTATACTGACTACAATGAAGTGATTGGAACCGTGACATTCGATCGCAGCGGCAAGGAAATTCCCGGCGTTGAAAGGCACATCCTCAATGCCCGGCTTGGTTACGATCAGCCGCGCGGTGCGCTGCGAGGGCTGGGTGGCTGGTTTGAAGTGAACGCGCTGAGTGACTTCTGGATCAACAACAGCAATACCTTGGAAGCACCCGGTTATGCGGTGTTGAATGCGAATCTGCACTTTAGCCGTGACATCAAGGGCAAATTCCTCGAAAAATTGACTGCCTTCATTGAGGTGCAAAACCTGACTGATCGCGACTATGTCTCTTCAGCGGTAGTGGTGGCCGACGCACTGACGGACACCCCGGCGTCACTGCGCAACAAGCAGGCGTTCTTCGCTGGCCAGGAACTATCCATCTACGGCGGTTTGAACCTCAAGTTCTAGTTGCGGAGCGGAGTCCACGTCAGTTCATGGCGCATACTGAGCGCGATATGTACGCACCGGTTTAGACACTGGGGTGGCCCGGCGCCGACCGTGCGTAAGAGAATTCGCTACTGATTTCGGAAGCTTAGGTATTCCCTGAATCGCGCATCTGCGGCCTGAACGGAAAGTCGGTAGCGAATCCATTTCGCGGGACATTTCTTTGCTGTCCACAAAACTTGTCTAACAGGGATTTGTGGACAGGTAGCCAATCGCGTTACCCTGATGCTTTCCGAGCTGACAAGCACCCGGCAATGCGCGTAGTTATTGCTCAACCTTCAATCGCAACACAGTCAACGGTCGTGCAAATGGCGTCGATTGCATGGCCTGCCGCCGAAATCGAACCGGTTGCCTTCGCCAGCATTTTGCGTGCGGAAAGTTTTGGTCCGTTGGCGTCCGAGGACGTCGTTATTGTCGATGAAGCTGACACCAGCGATGCGTTGCCGGTGGTGCGCTTCATTGCCGCTGAGCATCCGAACGCCATCGTAATCGCCGTCGGCAGCAATCGCAGCCCTGGCCAGGTGGCGCGCGAGGCGATCATGGCGGCAGGCGCTGCTGCGTTTATTACTTTTGAGCGGCTGACGCCGAATTTGCTGGCAACGCTGGTGTCGGTTGGCAAGTCCGAGCGTTCACGGCCGATGGCCGCTGATGCAACCATGCATCGCTTTCTTTGGAAGGCGCAGGATTGGCCAGAAGACAATCCGTCGCCGGAAGAACTGGCCGAGCAGCGGTTGGCGAAGGAAACCAATTCCGGTGTGGTGCTTGATGACTCACTATCGTTCTACGCGCCGTGGAGCGCAGAGGGTGCCAATAGTCCGCCGGAGGAACAGATTTTTTGGCTCACCGCACCTTGGCGCGATGGCTTGGGATACGATAAACACGAGCCGGACGCCACCATCGATATACCCGGCTATCGCATCATTCGCCAACTTGGTACCGGCGGCATGTCAACGGTCTGGTTAGCCGAGCGTGAAAAGGACGGCATGGAGCTGGTGCTGAAGGTATTGGCCAGGAACTTGGTTAAGAACAAGGTTCAACTGCAACGCTTCATGCGCGAGTACCGACTGATTGCCAACATCAACAGCAAAAACGTTGTGCGCATCTACGACCAGGGAACGGCGGGCGATCTCGCTTACATCGCCATGGAATATTTCCCCGGCGGCGATCTGCGCCAACGTCTCGGTGATCCGCTTTCCCCTGGCCGTGCGCTAAAACTGCTGTGGGGTATTGCACGTGCGCTGCACTCAATTCATGCCCGCGGCATCGTACATCGCGATCTCAAGCCGGCGAATATCATGTATCGCGCCGACGGATCAGCGGCATTGGTGGACTTTGGCGTGTCAAGACGCGGTAGCGTGAAACATGGTTCAAGCGATTTGACACTGACGGGCGAGTTATTGGGTACGCCGTTATATATGAGCCCGGAGCAAGGCCGAGGCGGACGGGCTACGCCGCAAAGCGATTTGTACAGCCTGGGTGTAATCTTCTACGAGATGTTGACAGGCGAATACCCGTTTACCGATAAATCGCTGATGGTGATTATTCATCGGCATGCGGTTGATCCGATTCCACGTCTGCCGAAGGCATTGGCAGATTATCAGGAAATGTTGGATACCTTGCTTGCCAAGGATCCTCAGGATCGTTTCAAGAGTGCACGTGGACTGTTGCACTACATCACAGCGTTGGGCGAGAAATCACCGGGTGCAAAATCCGAGAGCAGGAAGTCTCGGAGGCAGACTGCCGGGCTTGAGAATTCTCCACAGATCGGTCTTTTCCTATTCAATAGCGCACACCGGAACACCAGCCAATATGTTCCCCACGCAGGATTGGCGTGGTCCGCGTCGTGCAGGCCAGGTGCCGAGCGAGACACTGTCGTAGTGAAAGCACCGGTCTCTGGCAAAAAGGAGACAGAATCGAAGACAGGGTGTTCCGAGATGGATAGCCAAGCACGCTGAGAACGACATTTTACCGTACCCGGAGCTTTGCGCTGCGTTGCTTAGCGCCGATTCGTTGATGCGAGCCAGGTCTGCAATGTATTCGGTGTCACCTTCCCGGCAATGGTTTCGCGCTTTTCCATCCGCCAGCGCGCAGATAGGTGCGCGGCATTTCACCGTACCAGGTCGGATCGACTTCGTAGCGCAGCGCCTCGGCGAATTCTTCCGCGAAAATCCAGTTGTCAGCGGTTGCCAGTGTCGAAGAGTGCAGAGCGTCGACGACGGCATCTTGCTCCGCGATGTCGTCAGTGGCGATAGTGACGATGTCGACTTGGGGATTTCATGGGCGAACCGCGCCAGCACGGGCATTTCTTCGCGGCAAGGTGGGCAGTTTATTGACCAGAAATTCACCAGCATCGGCTTGCCGAAGGTCAGCGCTGATCGTCGACATGCTTCCGGACACGAACTTCCTTGAGCATTAACCGCTGTTTGCACGCGTTTGTCGTGAGCAGGATGCGGTGGCAAAAAGCGCCAGTATCACCGCGCTTCATCGTTGAGCCTCTTCAGCATAATCAACACCTTTCGTCGCGGTATTCCAAACCGGAGGTACATGTCCTTGTTGTTGCTGATCAACACCGGTGATCAGGAAGTGCCAAATGTCTGCTAACACATTCAGCGGAAAATGTCATGCCACCATCCTCGGACGTGCTCATCATCGGCAGAATTTTGGCCAATCAAACTCCTTCCAGGTGACAATAGTTCAAGCCCTGCCAGAGAAGGGATGATCTTTGCCTGCTGGCGATTACCAAAAGTAATGCGGTGTCGACCTGGGCGTTTTGCCCTTGGTCATGGACGGTACAGGCAATGCCGATGGCGGTTTACCGCACTGCTGAACCAGATTGCGTGATAGGTACCAGACGAAATGATGGTCAGTGCTCAACGTGATGAGGGCAGGCATCGATTTGCTACTCGTCCTGGCTGACGTTGCATTTCACGCTTTGCATCGAGTCGCATGAGCGCGTGATCGCGTATGCCGCCATCGTCTATGACGCCAAAGCATGACTGGCGCCATCGCCATCTTCAGGTCCATTGCTACTGGCAGCACTCGCAGGTGCGTGCGCGGCAAGCATCTCGTTGCGACTGGAAGCGTCTTACCGCCATCATCTGGAATGAGCGTAATACACATCGAAATACCGCTGTAGTCTCTTCCGGCGTCGTGCGCCGACCGCCAGTCGCGGCGATCGAGCCAGACAATGTGAATGCGTCCCTTATTGTCATAATCTTGAAGGTCAAAGCGTATTGATTTCGCTTCGATCATGACGACGAGGGAGTACTGAAATCTCGCCCACCGTCAATGGAACGGCTGAAGCGTATGTTTTCGCTATACGGCGTCTGGAGGCTCTTCTCGGTGTACGACACAAAAGCACTGGTCTCCAGGCGCTAATAACCTTTTGGGGTTCCGTTGTCGCTGTCGGCAAGTATTTTCTGCGGAACATGATTTACTCTTACCGGCACGCCAGCGTTGGCCCAGATCGGAGAAGGGCTGACGACGATGAATTCATGATCCAGAAGAAGCCGCTAACCACAGCCTGTTGGTATCAAAAGCTGTCGTGGCAGCACGGTGTCTTGGCAAGGAGAAGAACTAACGTGCGCTTAAGGCTGTCCCACACGATAGTAGCAATATAATGCGCGAAGCAGCAGGACGAATTGCCATACCGAATCAAGCCAATGTCGGCTGAGCGCGAAGAATAGCAACCGAATGGTTATGAAACAGACGAAACGCTGGAAGGTAGAACGCCGCGGTGAAACAAGACGAGCGGCTACCAAGCGGTAGCCGCGGTCATTAAAAATGACAGCGCCTGGAGGGTTGAGCAGCCGATCCAAATGGCTGAGGAAGCGCCATTTCACCGTTAAATGGCTTGCCAAGGAAGACATTAACGCCGAGTTCTTGGGCGCGGATGCGGTGTTTCTCCGCCGTTCGAGAACTGATCATGATGATAGGCAGTTTGCGCGCCGCTTCGCCTAAGCGCATGTGGCGTGTCAATTCGAAACCGTCCATGCGTGGCATTTCGATCTCATTAGCACTGCCACCGGTTGCTCCTCGCGCATACGTTCCAGCGCTTCGACACCGTCTTTGGCTGTCGCGACGCGATAGCCGGCGCGTGCGAGCAAGCGGCCGCTGACCTGCGCACCGTCACCGAGTCGTCGACCACCAGCACCAGCGGCGTGTTGAGTGCGCGGGTTTCCACAAGCTGCGGTCTGGCCACAAACTGAGCCTGCTGGCGGCAATATGCAGCGGGTTGAGGATCAACAGCGCACGACCGTCACTGCCCACCGTTGCACCGGCGACACGGGCATTACGCTTCATTGCGTCCCATTTCCCGCTTGAGCGCCAATTCCTTATTGAGCAGCAAGTCGTCAACGTACCGCCAGGCGGTTGTCACCCGGTAACGCAGCATGAGCACGATGTTGTTGCGTTTCAACACACTGCCGCGTTGAAAGCTGTGGCCAGCAGATCGCCCAGATAAGCGGAAGCCATACTCGTTGAGAAGTGTGGGCAGACCGCGAGGCATACATTGCTCCAGTTCCTTCGGCGGTGCAGCGCTCAACCTGTACAATCAAGCTGGACGGAATACCGTAGGTGCGATCACCATTGCGTACAATAACCACCTTCGAAAATCGCCAACGTCAGTGGCACGGTCACAATAAAGCGCGCGTACCCTTGCCGGGCTGCGAGTCGACTCGAATGTGGCCACCGAGTGAAGTCACGGTGTTATGCACGATGTCCAGACCGACGCCACGGCCGGCAACCTCGGTAACTCGATCCGCAGCCAAAAGCCGCGGAAGATGAGCTGACGCAGTGTTCACGTCTGGCGCGTCATCGGCACCAATCAGGCCGATTTGTCGCGCGCGTTGACGAATCTTGGTGAGGTTCAGGCCGGCGCCATCGTCGCTGATGACGATAACGGTGGCATTGGCTTCTTGTCGCACGTGGATTTTCATCGTGCCACTGGCGGACTTGCCGGCGTTGATGCGATCAGAAACCGATTCGATACCGTGTGCGATGGAGTTGCGCACCATGTGTTCCAGCGGCGCTTGCAGCTTCTCCAAGACGGTGCGGTCGAGTTCTACGTGACCGCCTTCAACCGTAAGTTCGACTTGGCGCTGAAGTTCAGTCGCCGTGCGGCGGGCGATACGCTGCAAGCGCTCGCTCACCGTATTGAACGCAGTGGTGCGAATGTGCATGAGGTCTTCGTGCAATGAACGTTGCACGCGGCCTTGATGCGACAATACGACGCCGGCGGAATCGAAATGCCGCGCCAAGTTGTATTGCACCGTGGTCAAGTCGTGCAGCGACTCAGCCATCAAACGCGTAAGTTCTTGCAGGCGTGTATAACGGTCAAATTCCAGTGGATCAAACTGGGCGTCAGACTTGTCGACGCCGTCGAAGCGGGCGCGCATCTGGCTCTCGGCCTGAATTTCAATTTCGCGCAGCTGTCCACGCAGCGCAATGACGCGTTCGTTCAGATCATTGGCGGTGTGCCGTGCGGCGGTCAGCTCTGAATCAATACGCATGCGCGATAGGGCGAACTCTGCAGCGCCGTCGAGCATTCGCTCCAGCGTCTGCACCTGCACGCGCAATTGCGTTGCGGCCCCCGCTTTAGCTTCATCGGCGCGCTCTTCGGCAGCGGACTCAACCGCGATCGCGACATCGCGGGCCTGTATCGCTGGGTTGGTAACGTGACGGGCCGTTTCGAATGCTTCGCACCATTGGTCGAATACCGACTGCAGATTGTCAAGCAATGCGGTGTCAACCTTGTTGTCATTGACGGCGGTCAGCACACGCGATTCCATCTCATGCACGGTTTCACCGATGCTCATGGCGCCGGCGCTGCGTGCGCTACCTTTTAACGTGTGAAGGTGACGGGCAACTTCCTCGGCATGCGAGCTGTTCGTGGGTTCACTGCGCCAGGCTTGTGTGGAACGCGCGAGCGAGGTGGCAAGTTCGTAGGCTTCCTCGCTGAAAGTTGTTCGCAACTCGGGATCGACCGCGGCCAGATCCTCGGAACCGATGCTGTTGTGTGACGCGGCGGGTTTTGCCGGAATGGTGTTGATTGCCACAACAGACGCGGTCGTTTCGAGTTCACGCGCGGCGACCAGAGCGGCAATTTGAACTGCTGCTGGCTCAGGAAGTTGTTGCGCCCGCACGGACTCGACCATTGCGCCGATATGACGGATGGTCTGACGAACCAGGTCGATTTCGATATCGTTCAGGCGTACAACGGCATCATGTCGAACTTGTAGCAGCTTCTCCAGCGCATAGCTGAGGTCAGCCATCGCTGTAATACCGACAGTGCGGGCGATTCCGGCCAACGTGTGAGCCGCACGCACAACAGAGTGGCGCACCGGTTCATCGACGGCGTAGTCCTGTTGTAATGTCGCGATATGCGTCGCCGCTTCCTGCAGAAACACTTCAAACAATGTCTTTGATACGGTAACGGCGTCACCGATGGTGACGGTTTCCTTCTTGGGTGGTTCGGCAACGAGTGCTGGCGTGAGAGCAGGCGTTTCGACCACCCGGTTTTCGGACATCATCGCAACGTCGCGGGCAGGCGGTACGGATTTCTCTGCGGCAGGTGGTGCAGCGGATGTCGGAACGGCGGTTGCGCTAGGAGCGGATTGTGCCGCCGGAGATGCAGCAACATCGAAGCCTCGCAATTTGGCAACGCTCTGCAATAAGTCATCGGCTTGGATGGCAACCGACGGGCTATCCTTCAGCGTATGGATCCACGCTGCAAATCGTGTGCGTGCAGTATCAATCAGCTCCATCAATGCAGAATCGGGTGTGCGCGCTTCCGCTAACCACTGATTGAGCATTTCCTCAAAGCGCCATGCGACATCACCCATGTGCGAAAGGCCAGCCATGCGGCTGCTTCCCTTGAGTGTGTGGAAGGAGCGACGGATCACCACGAAAGCTTCCAAACTGTGTGCATTGCCACGCAATGTGCTGATGCTGTCGGCAACGGCTTGCAGTACTTCTATCGCTTCCTCGAGAAAAACTTCGAGGATTTCAGGATCCGAGCCAACGTCAAACAGGGCTGGCGGCGAGACATTTTCCGGTTCCGGATCCTTGCTCAAAGCGTTGATGAGCGGCGCCAGATCTGAAGTAGCATCGGCGCGCAGCTTTTGCACGACCGCCAGCGCCGCAGCGGAAGCATGTTCGGCATCGCGATTGGAAGTGAGGCGTGAGTCCTCGTGCACGGAGCGCAGATTGCGCTCGAGTTTCATCAGCGTACTGCTGTACTGATCATTCAGCTCATTGAAAATGCTTTGTGCTTCGCGCTGTCCCTCGACCAGCGCTTCCTCCACCGACGGCACCATCGGAGGTTCCGCGGTTTTCAACATAGGTGGTTGCGGGCGTTCGATTCCCAGCTTGCCCATGATTGGGTCAAGTACAGCCGCGGCGTCGGGTTGTCCGGAACGCAGCGACAACATGTAAGCTTCGACGGTCGCCAACGCCTCGGCGACAGTGGCGAGTCCTTCATTGACGGTGCTACCCGAGGCGTTTATCCAACCATTGACTGTGTCACGGCAGCACCCGAGAACCCGTGCGGCACTTTCCAGTTGCGCCACGTCCAGCATGGCGACGAGCTGACCAAGTAGCTTGACCGCAGTCTCGGCTTCATTTGCTTGCTTTGGCTGCGCCGAATAAGTCGTCAGCGCGTGTTCAATGCGCTTGATGCTGGCACCAACTTCATTGCAAAGCGGTGCAATAACCGTCGACAGGTGTTGCGCGATATTGTCGGACGTGGAAGTTGGCATGTGCCCAGTGCTTTCGCCGGCCAATGCTGCGCGTACATTATTAAGTGCCCAGGTAATCGTTCCGCTATCGCGCAGCGTCGGTGTGCCTTCGACATCGGCGCTTGGGTCGGCGAGCAGCAGCAGTTTTGCAACCGCCAGTCCGATGTCGGATGGAATTCCTGGTGAGGAAGCGGTGGCGAGTCGCTCGCGTACCGCATCCAGCGCTTTGGCAACGTCGCGCTCGAACGGCTCGCTGCTTTCGCGCAGTTTTGACAGCGGTTCGTCAAGAGTTGCAAGGTTGGGTACGGGAGCACCCACGCACTGCTCCCAGGCGGTACGTAGCTGCGTGACCGCAACATTGTGTATCGCCGCACCTTCCGTCGATTCGAGCATGTAACGAGCGAGCGCAAAGTGTTCGCGCAAGCGCGCAATGTCGGCTGTTTCTGACCGCGAAGTGGCAACGTGGTAAAGCATGTCGCGTAATAGCGTGTTAGCAACACTGCTTGAGCCGTCACCCATGCGCGCCAACTGTATATCCAGGCGGGCACACAATTTCTTCACCAAAGAATCCGGTTCCACACCGCCACTGGCCAGAGAATCAACAAATCCACCTGCAATCCAGAACAATGATGTCGACTTGCAATAGAGCAAGTCCATGGCGTTCATGGCTTCACGCATATACCTCAAGCCGCGATTGTCGCCTCGCAACCAGGCCAACATGCCACGCTGATAGCGAGCACGTGCCGTACGCGCGCCGACTTCGGCGTCGTCGGGTATTTCACCCACCGGTAGGGAATCGTGTGGACGGGCTAAATTGGTGTCGGGCCAGAACAGGTCGCTGGCTGGAACGCGATCGTCACCCAACAGCATGCGCAACTGACCGTATTCACTAAGCAGCAATAAAGGACGATTGCGCCGACCGTTGGCGAGTCCGTGTAGATATGATTGCAATGCGTTCACACCACGGCGTAGTACGGCGAATACGACTACCGGATCGCGTCTAGCCGTCAGATCTTCAACCTTGAATATGCTCGCGACCTTCTCCAACGCATCGGCATAACGAACCAAACCCTCAAGCCCGGCGACACCAAACGCGCCCATCACGCGATGCAATTCATCGGCTAGAGAGGTGGCGACTTCCGGTTGTGGATCGCCGCTGAGCTTGTCTGCAACCGATGCCAGTGTGCGATCGATTTCCTCGCGGACAAAACCCAGTAGGGTCAGATCACCGCTGTTGGGCAGGTTCATCAATGAATCCTCAAATCTTGAAGCCGGACACCGAGCTCTTCAATTCGGTCGCGACTTTGGTCAAGTGGCTCACCGAGTCGGTGGCGCGCTTGGTTCCATCAGTAGTTTGCATCGTGATGCGCATGATGCCTTCCATGCGCTTGGACATGTCAGCCGCGGCCGCCGCCTGTTCTCTGGCGACGCCGAAAATCTGCTCAATGTGCTGCGCCAGGTCCTTGGATACGCCACGAATTTCAGTGAGCGCTTCGCCGGCGGCGTCGGAGAGTTTTGCTCCTTCCACCACACCGAAGGTGCTGCGCTCCATAGCGGCCACGGCTTCCTGCGTGTCACGTTGAATGGTGCGGATGAGGCCACCGATCTGCTTGGTCGCGTCACCGGAGCGTTCGGCCAGTCGTTGCACTTCTTCCGCGACCACCGCGAAACCGCGGCCCGCTTCACCGGCGGCGGCAGCCTGAATCGCAGCGTTGAGCGCGAGCACGTTGGTCTGTTCGGTAATGTCGGAAATCATTTCGACGATTTCACCGATCTCCTGTGAGCTTTCGCCGAGACGCTTAATACGTTTCGAAGTCTCCTGGATTTGATCGCGGATGTCGTTCATGCCCTTGATGGAGTTTTCCACCGCGCTGGCACCCTTGTCGGCGGCAGCCAGTGAGCGTTGCGCCACGTTCGCGGATTCGGTCGCGGAGTCGGACACCGTCTTGGCGGTGGTGGCCATGTGTACGACGCGGCGGCCAGCGTCCTGAATTTCCTGCATCTGCATCTTCGCGGCTTTCAGCAGGCGACTGGAGATCGTGCTTGCCTCCAGTGTCTTCTCCGTCACTTCGGTGGTGGTTGAGTTGACGCGTTCGACCAGGGTACGCAGTTCGGAAACCGTGAAGTTGATGGAGTCGGCGATAGCACCGGTGAAGTCCTCGGTCACCTTTGCCTTAATGGTGAGGTCACCGTCGGCGAGGTTACCCATTTCGTCCAGCAAGCGCAGAATGGCTTCCTGGTTACGTTTATATTCCTCGGCGATTTTGTCGGCCTGTTCCTTCTGTTTGCGGGCAGTTCCGGTAGTGATGCGCGCCAAAACGGCGAGCAGCAACATGGCTAACAAGGACAACGAAGCGGTCACCGCGGAGTCCGTGTAGGCGCGTTTTTTGTCCTTGGCGATACGTTTGTTGAGCAAGTCATTGAGCTGAGCACCTGCATTCGCGCTGAAGGAAACAAGTGCCGCACCCGCGTCCTGATAGGCGGAAAAGATCTCATCCTGACTGGCGGACGGACCGGTTTCCGCACTCAATCCTGATCGAGCAATCGTTAAGATGTTATTGACCTTGGCCATGGTCGCTTTCATGGGCGCATTCAGCGCATCATCGACGTCACCGTTGGCACCGAACACACGGCCCAAGCTGGCGGCGATACCAGTTAACTGACGGTCAGCATAGGTTGACCCAACCAGCACGCGGATGTTGGAAGCCATGGGCTGGGCACCGGCATGCGGCGCGGCCAACGCAGTAACCTTACCAACTTCAATGATTGCCTGCGCAATCTGATTGGTCACTACGGACATCAGGTAGTAGGAGTCGACGTCCGGGTCGAGAGTCAGGTTTGAGTTGTCGGCGATGTCGGTTTGGAAGGTTACGAGAGAATCGACGAAATCAGTGTGAGTCTTTCGTGATTCACTGAGCGACGCGGTTTCAATGGTTGACTTCATGGTTTTCCATTGATCGGAAAGAACCTTCCAGTGCTCGGACAACTTCAGCGCTTCGCCATTGGTGGCATCGACTGCCGAGATTTCAGCGATCTGTTTGTCGATTTCGCGATCAAGTTCCTGTAGCGATGCGGCGTAGTTGGTATAGCCTTTCGCAATTTCGGCGGCATAGAACGCGCGAATTGGCATGCTTGCCATCACCTTCGTGATGGGCGCCATGTATGGAACACCCAGCTGTTCCTTTCTGGAGAAGTTGATTGACTCTGACAGCGCGCGGTCGAGGTAAACGAGCAACAGCACCAGTGGCACGGCGAACAACACGCCTACAATGGTGAAGGTCTGTCCAAGACTGAGTCGACCGAGCATGCGTTGGAACAGTCCCGCACCGCTGGTGGCTTTCGCCGGCTTGACGCTGGCATTGCCTTTGCTCTTTCTCGGAAGGGACTTGAAGAAGTTCCCCAGCTTGGTGAGTTTCATGGTACAGCCTCCATTGATGCGAACGTTGGTTCAGGCGTTTCCAATGCGCCGGTCATTTGGTTGATGTTGACTAAAGACTCGAAATACTGTTCTTACTCCGATACATCCAAAAAGCTTGGATGCGCCACTAATTGTTGCGGGTCGATTTCGCGCCAGTAGCGACCATTGTTGTCGCGGTATCCGCATTTCACCCAGGGTTCACGCTCGGAACGATAAGACTGATCAATCTGAAACTGCGTCTCATGCCGAAGACCGTAAGTGGTCTTGACCTGCAGAGCGACACCGCGCGCAATGCGAGGGTTCAACAGTAGTAGTCGACTGGAAACAGTGGCTTCGCTGATTGGCTTACCTAGGAACGCTGCCATATCAACCACGGTAAACAAGTGGCCTCGCACGTTTGCTACCCCGGCAAGCCATTTGCGCGCTAGAGGTACTGGCTCCAGATAGGGTACCGGCAGTACTTCGCTGATACCCGTGAGGTCAATGAGCCATGCTTCCTCCGCGATCTCGAAACCAAGTTTCGCATTTAATGTCGACTGACTGCCGGTTGCGGACAGCCTTTCGATCAGCGATTGCTGAAACTTGCGTAGGTCGGTGCGTGCAGCCATGGTTGCTCTGTCAGATTACAGCGCGCGGATCTTCTGCAGCAGCTCGTCTTTGTTGACGGGCTTGACGATGTAGTCCTTGGCACCCTGGCGAATTCCCCAAACCTTGTCAGTCTCCTGATCCTTGGTGGTGCAAATAATCACTGGGATATGTTTGGTAGCCTCATCCTTGGTGATCGAACGCGTGGCCTGGAAACCATTCAAACCCGGCATCACGACATCCATCAACACCAGATCCGGCATGACGGCTTTAGCCTTGGTCACGGCCTGACTGCCATCCTCGGCGATTTCCACCTTGTAACCATTGCTGGTCAGTATTTCAGTCAGAATGTGACGCTCGGTCGGTGAATCATCAACAACTAGCACTTTGGACACGGCCATGATCATTACTCCTTTGCTGTGGGTGTTACATGCGCCGCCAGACTCTGCAGCAGACTCTGACGGGTAAACGGTTTAATCAAGTATTCATTGGCACCAGCCAAGCGGCCGCGCGCCTGATCGAACACACTGTCCTTGCTTGACAGCATGATGACCGGCGTATCACGGAATTTTGCATTGCGCTTGAGCATGGTGCAGGTGGCGTAACCATCCAGACGCGGCATCATGATGTCCATGAAAATAATGTCGGGTTGGTGGTCGACAATTTTTGCAAGCGCATCGAAACCATCTTCCGCCAGGATAATCACGCAACCGGCTTGTTTGAGTGCGATTTCGGCGCTACGGCGAATAGTGGCGCTATCGTCGATGATCATAACGCGCACACCAGCCAACGCGTCGGCGGCCGGTAATGCTGCGGATGATACTGTTTCTACTTGGTTCGATGACGCCACGATGTCACATTCCTTTTGTTGGTTTAGTCGGCCTGCGATGGTCGCCTCCCGCGGGCGGCACATTCCCGTACGTTTCCAGGTACCACCTGATCGTCCTGAGCCCCAGCACATCAATACATAATCGACACAGGGAGTACCTTGTGGAGAGAATTGGCGACCAGTTCCGTAGAAACTTGAGCGCCGGCAGAAATTGCTAATTTGTCCGACGCGGACTCGTTGTGAACTCGCGCACACGCCGCCGATGTCCCGCACATTGGGAATTGGGTCACCCTACGGTGAATTGGATTTGTTAATGATTTTCTTCTACTGGCCGCTAAAGCTGCACAGGGTTGGCAAATCCGGGAGGTATAGCCGGATTAAGTCTAATTACCTCTGGAGTCAAACGTTGCAGAAGCGAATTCACCCATGCGCGCGCTAATTGTTCATCCGTCATTGGATGTGCGCCTGTTGTTGAGCCAGTGTTTGGCGATTCACTGGCCGGAAATCGAGGTCATCGACATCGACGATGAAGAGTGGCGCGCGACGGTGGAATTACAGGGAACACGCAAAGCTGACGTTGTCATTGTGGGTGCGGATAGCGTCGACGAGATGTTCACGCTGTTGGATACCGTTGTAGTGCATGCCGGACGCACACCCGTAGTTTGCATTGGACCATACGGTGCGGCCGATCAGGCACTGGCAGTCATCGAGCACGGTGCGGCAAGCTATCGCTCGATGGATGATGTCAGTCGCGCCAGCGTGCGCGAAATTGTGGACGCTGCGCTGGCTGACAAAACGTTTGATGTATCGGAGGATTGCACCGAGCGCCTGGTCTTCCAGAGCGAACAAGAGCCACTGGAAAATGAAGTAGACGCCGATTTCGTCATGAATGGCAAGCCGGTGCGAATTCGCGGATACACACTAAACGCCAAAATTGGTGAAGGTGGCATGTCGCGGGTTTTTTCCGCCGTGCGCGATGTCGACGGTCAGGAGGTGGTGCTGAAAGTGATGGACGGCACCATGATGCAGGATCCCACGCAGTTGCAACGTTTCATGCACGAATATCGAATCGTCGCGCAAATAGACAGTCCGTCGGTGGTGAAGATCTACGATCAAGGTTTTACCGACGATCACGTATTCATCGCCATGGAGCGTTTCCCGGGCGGTGACTTGAAACAGCGATTCGGTAAGGCATTTCCTCCGAAGGAAGCGCTGTCCATGCTTTGGCAGATCTCCAGTGCACTACATGCAATCCACAAGCTCGGCATCGTGCATCGTGACCTGAAGCCACAAAACATCATGTTTCGTGCTGATGGTTCGATGGCGCTGCTTGATTTCGGCGTGTCGACCATGGAGTCGATGTCCACTGCATTGACTCAGTCTGGAGAACTGGTGGGTACGCCTCTTTACATGAGTCCGGAACAGGCGCAGGGGCGCCCTGCCGACGCACGTAGCGATCTTTACAGTCTGGGCACCATGTTCTACGAGATGATCACCGGCAAGCGCGTTTTTACCGCTCGCTCGCTGATGATGATCATTCATATGCATGCCACTGAACCGCCGCCGCGTCTGCCGCTGCCGCTGCAGTCCATGCAGGAACTGACGGATAAGCTTTTGGCCAAGGACCCAGCCGATCGCTTCCAAAGCGCGCGGGAACTCATGCGCTACGTCAAGCAACGCTGGGCCAGCAAGAGTTCCAGCGACAGCAACGAACAGGATGTCACCAAGAAGCTTGATACCGAGGGCGCCATTCCAGCTGCGGGTGGGTGGAGTTAGAGCCAGTCAAGTTCAGATGTGGTTCAGCGCTCCACTGAGTCGTGTTCGCAGCAAACGCGCGGTAATGAAATTGCCAATTCGGTAGGCTTATCGATACGCAGGCGCCGTGGTACATTACGCGCCTCATTTCATCGCTTGCAGGGAAACTCATGCCTACGTTCCTCATTGCATTGGTGCGCGTGATTGCGTGCCTGTTCGTACTCGGCCTCGGCGCCGCAGCAGTACACGCTGAGTCGCCGCGCGTACAGCTCAAAACTTCAATGGGCGATATTGTTCTGGAACTGGATGCGGAAAAGGCGCCGAAGTCGGTGGCCAATTTTCTGCAGTACGTTAATGACGGGTTCTATGCCGGCACGATTTTCCACCGCGTTATCGATGGTTTCATGATTCAGGGCGGTGGATTTACCGCTGACTTCGAACAAAAGCCGACGCGTGACCCGATCGAAAACGAAGCCACCAATGGTTTGAAGAATGTCAAAGGCACCATTGCCATGGCGCGCACCGGCGAGCCGCATTCGGCGACGGCACAGTTCTTTATCAATGTTGCGGACAATGATTTTCTGAATCATACAGCGCCCACGCCGGATGGGTGGGGCTATGCAGTGTTCGGTAAGGTGGTCGAGGGCATGGATGTTGTGGACAAGATCCGGCAGACACCTACCGAGCAGCGTGGTCCATTTGAAGGTGTGCCGACCACACCGGTGGTGATCGAGAGCGCGACGGTGCTTGCTAACGCAGCGCCAACGGTGGAAGCACCCGCTCCCTCGGCACCCGCAAGCGGGGAGAAGCAGCCATGACACAGGTAACTTTGAAGACTAATCACGGCGACATTGTGCTGGAGTTGAATGCTGAAAAGGCGCCGAAAACGGTAGAGAATTTCCTGACCTACGCGCGCGCGGGACACTACGACGGCACGATTTTCCACCGCGTTATCAACGGATTTATGATTCAAGGTGGGGGCTTCGAACCGGGTATGCGCCAGAAGTCGACACGCGATCCGATTGAGAACGAAGCCAACAATGGACTCAGCAACAAGTCCGGAACGATTGCCATGGCCAGAACCAACGCACCGCATTCGGCTAGCGCGCAGTTCTTTATTAACGTCAAGGACAATGACTTCCTCGATCACAGCTCACCGACGCCGCAGGGCTGGGGTTACGCGGTGTTTGGACGGGTCATCGATGGCATGGATGTCGTCAACGCAATCAAGAAGGTCCGCACCGGGTCGCGCAGCGGTCACGATGATGTGCCGGTGGAGGATGTGATTATCACCAAGGCTGTCGTCTCCGATACCTGAACGATTGCGAACGGCTGAGAAGTAAGCGGCCAGGCCCTGTGCCTGGCCGTTTTGTGTTCGTTGATCGGAAATCTTTCATTGCCGACAAGTAAACCCCACCCACGTACTGTGCTCGCGGTCAAGAATCCTCGCGAGCGGCCGACAACTCTGAAGTAGTTCTCATCTCAAGACCCCGCGCAAGCACGGTCTATGGAGATGAGTCAGCAGTTCAGGGCACTGGAACGTTCCAGCATTGATACCAACGGGAGAGGGCAATGAGGGGGTTTGGCCGCTTCGATCTGTGTGCGGTTATCTTGATGCTGATGTTTTCAGGCGGAATCAGCGTGCAAGCTGCAACAATTAATTTTACCACTGCGCCAACGCTGGCTGAGGGGGATGCCAATATCGGGTTCCCGTTCAATACCAGCTACTTCACGCGCAATTCGATGCGCTATCAACAGGTATTCGACGTCAGCAGTTTTGGCAAGATACCGATGAACGGTGAGATTGTCGGCATCGCATTTCGAGTCGATGGTTTGGTTGGTGAATCCTTTGACGCAACACTGCAACTCCAGATTGATTTATCCACCGTTGCCAGCGGCGTGCGGCGATTAGATGCAACTTTTTCCAACAACATCGGTGTTGACGACAAGAAGGTATTCGAAGGTAAAGTGCGTCTCGCCAGCACGGCAAGACGAGATCAAAACTCCAAGACCATGCCGTTCGACGTGGTTATCGATTTCAATACGCCGTTCGTTTACCGAGGCGGTAACCTACTGTTGGATATTCGCAATTTCAGCGGTGGACGAACTTCGCAACTGGACGGCATGTTTGCGCCCGGTAATGCGCTCACCCGCGTCTACAGCTTCGACGTGAACGCATCCCAGGCGAGCGTTCGTGACAATTCAGGTTTGATTGCCCAGTTCAAGGTTCAGACCTTCAATGCGCCGTTGCCCGGGCCGCTTGGACTGATGTTTGCACCACTTACGTGGTTGGTATGCCGTCACCGGCGGCGGCATGAGGGTCGATCCCAAGACAGCATACTCGCCCAGTAGCTATTCAAGCCAGAATCCAGCGCGGCCGCTATATGGGTGAGAACCCGCATCGCGACTAGGCTCGGAGATTCAGGTGCGGCTTGGTGTCAGAGGGGCGAAGTAGAGGAATCATGGAACCATCCAAGTCCGCGAAAATTGGCAGGTATACAATCGTCAAATCCTTGGGAAAGGGTTTGCACGGCGCGGTATTCCTTGCCGACGACCCACATTTGCATCGCCGGGTAGCGATCAAGATCCTGCATCCGGATCCGGGCTCCCTCAAGCCGGTCATTTCGCCGCAGGCAAAATACCTGGCACAGCTGCGTCATCCGAATATCGTGGCCCTGTACGATGCCGATATCGCCGGCGAACGCGTTTATCTGGTGACGGAGTTTCTTGAAGGACGAACGCTGCGCGATGAAATTCGCGAGCGGGGCGCACTGCCTTTGCCTGAGGCGGTAAGCATCAGCCGGCAGATTGTGGACGCTATGGGCTTTGCCCACAGTCGCGGCATTCTGCATATGGATCTCAATCCGTCGAACATCATGCGTGATCGCGAAGGGCGGCCGCGCATTATGGATTTCGATCTATCGCGTAACGCCTCTTCGCCTCATAGCGGCGAATTGATTGGAACTCTGCGCTACATCTCTCCAGAACACACTACGACGCGCCAGCTCGACAAGCGCACCGATGTGTACGCACTGGGACTCATCATGTACGAACTAATCGTTGGTCAACCCGTCGTTGGCGGCAACGATCAGAAGAAAATGGTCGAGCAGATCCGCAGTGGTACGGTCGATTGGACGCCGTTGCGCCAATGCGATCCGTCGGGGGCTGTCACTGCAGTTATTGAAATGGCATTGCGTCACGATCCCACGCAGCGATTTGTTGATGCCAGCGCCATGCATAAGGCACTAATGCTGGCTTCGCGCCACATCAGCTATCGTGGCGGCGATCAGGATCCACCATTGCACGGCACGATTGAGTTCATGCTCCGCCGCATTGAGCGCAAGGGTGACTTCCCGGCCATTTCCCGCACGTTGATGGACATCAATCGCATGACGGCAGAGGACAGCAGCGCCAATTCAGATCAACTCGCCAACGTCATTCTGCGCGATTATTCAATGACCAGTCGCCTGCTTAAGCTGGCCAACTCCGCACTTTACGGCAATTTCGCCGGACGAGTGAAGAGCGTGACTGACGCGGTGCGCCTGCTGGGTGCGGAACAGGTCCGCATGGCGTGCAATGGATTGGCCTGTTTCGGGCATTTTTCGGGTAAACGCGATGATCGCGAGCTGCTGGAAATGCTCGTGCGCTCCTTCGTGGCTGGATTGATCACACGCTTTCTTGCCTTGCGTTGTGGTATGCGCGATGCCGAAGAAGCCTTTATCTGCGGCATGCTGCATGATCTTGGACGCACTGTTACGATGTATTACTTCCGTGATGACTACGAGGACGTTCAGGCGCTGACCGATCAGGGAACGGATGAAAATGCCGCCGCGCGCACGGTGCTTGGTGTTCGCTATCCGGAATTAGGTTATGCGATTGCACGCGAGTGGTCTTTCCCCGATATCATCCTCTACTGCATGGCCGACAATGACATGCGCATTGTGCCGCCTGCCATCGAGCACGCCGAGACGCTGCGTTGCCTGACTGTGTTTGCGAACGTACTGACGCGCATTGCGACGCTGAATGATTCTGCCGAGGGAGCAATGACGGAGTTGGACACACAGCTGCGATCGATTGCTGAGTTCATTGCACTTGAGCCCGCACACGCGGCTGCAACAATGGCTGCTGCATTGGAGAAGTTCACGCAGTTTGCGCCCGTGCTTGAGGTCAACACCAAGGACAGTGAATTCCTGCACAAGGCAAATGCCTGGGTGGAGGCGATGAGGTCTGCCGGCAGCTATTCGGTTGATGTTCCTGCCGGACGAATCGTTGTCCCGGTGGCACGCACGATGACTATCACGCCCACGGAACTACCCCTGGTGGTGACCGCCGGGATCGAAGATGGCGAATGGACGCGCGAATTTCATCGCCTGCTGAACTCCGCTGTCGGTTAATCGCTGTCGCAAACTCCGGCGGCAGTGCCCCTCACAACAATCTGCCCGATTCGAGCCCTTTCGCGGTTGCCGGATCGGAAACCAGCCGCCGGCAAGCCCTTGCCGTTTGCCGGGTTTTCAAGCACGTAAATTCGCATAACATGCGGAAAAATATAAATAAATAGCACTTGGCACGGCGACTGCTCTAGGACTGTCAAGTCCGAAAGTACATTGAGGCAGTCGAACGTGAACATAGACCCTATCTTTGGCATTCATGGCGCAGCGCTGGTGGCCCGAGGCCGCCGTGCCGAACTGCTGGCCGCTAATCTCGCCAACGCCGATACGCCGAACTACAAGGCACGCGATGTCGACTTCGCCGATCTGATGCGCACCGAATTGGCAGGCAGCGACCATGCTACTACCCTGGAAAAAACCGATGCACGGCATCTCGACACCGGCAGCAGCCAATTCTTCGGTGCCGAGGTTATGTATCGCACTCCGAAGCAAGCCAGTCTCGACGGAAACACCGTCGATACGCAGACCGAGCAGGCTGAATTCATGAAAAACTCCCTGCAGTACCAGGCGACACTAAAGTTTCTGAATCAGCGCCTTGAAGGTTTGCGCTTGGCGATAAAGGGAGAGTAAGTCATGTCATTGCTCAAAGTGATGGATATTGCCGGCAGCGCACTGTCAGCACAGTCGCTGCGACTCAACACCACCGCCATCAACATGGCCATTGCCGATAGCGTATCGAGCAGCATTTATCAAACGTATCGCGCCCGTCATCCCGTGTTCGCCACCATGATGGACGACATGATGATGAGCTTTGAGGGCGACAGCGCCGGTACCGGTGTGACTGTCAAGGGCGTTATCGAAAGCCAGACGCCCGCGCGCTCGGAATATCAACCTAATAATCCGCTGGCTGACAAGGACGGTTACATCCATATGCCGAATATCAACATGGTTGAGGAAATGGCCAACATGATGTCGGCATCGCGTAGCTATCAGATGAATATTGAAGTTGCAAATGCGTCGAAGAATTTATTGCAGCAGACGTTGATGCTCGGTTCTTCATAGACAAGCAACCATTGAGACTAAGGATGCGCATAGTCGCATAGCACAAGAGGAAAGACGGTATGGCAAGCAATACAAATGGCGTCGGTTCTGGCTCAAGCGTACTTGATCAACTTGCGATCAAGTCGAATACGAAGTCGGCGACCAAGACTCTCAGCCAGGAGACCTTCCTGAAGCTGATGGTTGCGCAGATGAACAATCAGGATCCGAACAAACCGATGGAGAGCGGGCAGTTCCTGACGCAGCTCTCACAGTTCGGACAGTTAAATGGCATTACGCAGCTGCAAAAGTCCTTCGATTCACTGGCGAGTGCGCTGCAATCGAATCAGGCGCTGCAGGCATCGACGATGGTGGGACGCACCGTCTCGCTGGAAGCGAACAAGATGACAACCTCTACCGCCGGACAGGGCATTTCCGGCTCGATGACGTTGCCGTCCGATTCAGGCGCTGTGAATCTGAAAGTGTTGGACAGTTCAGGACAATTGGTCAAGGAAATATCGCTTGGGGCACAACCGGCTGGTGAAGTGAAGTTCGCCTGGGAGGGGATGGATGCGGGCGGCAACGCTGCACCGGCCGGTACTTATCGCATTGTTGCCGACGCATTGGTCAACGGCAACACGATTGGCCTGACTACGCAGATCAACGCGCGCGTCGAGAGCGTGTCGGCAACGTGGCAGCACACCCTCGAAGCTCAATCTGGCTGGCTTGGGCTCGGTGGGTATCGACAGCATCAAGACCATCAAGTAACACAGTTATTTGAACCGAATTTGAAATCAACTCTATTTTGGAACTTTGACGGCGCGTTCACGGCAGATTGACATTCTCGACTGTAACGAAGCGATCAGCCGACGCACGCACAACCCTAGGAGAGCAAGACCATGGCATTTCGTACAGCAATCAGCGGCCTGCATGCCGCGATGACCGACCTCGACACCATTGGCAACAACGTGGCCAATGCCAGCACCACGGGCTTCAAAAAGGCGCGCACGGAGTTCTCAGATGTCTATGCGGCTTCGAACGTGGGTGTCGCGGGTGACACGCCGGGATCGGGCGTAAACGTTTCGCGTGTGGCGCAGCAGTTCTCGCAGGGTACGGTGTCGTTTACGCAGAACGCGTTGGATCTAGCCATCAACGGCAATGGCTTCTTTGTTGTCAACGATAACGGTTCGAATCTTTATACGCGTGCCGGTGCGTTTGGCGTCGATCGCGCCGGTTATGTTGTCAACGCGCAGAACCAGCGCCTGCAGGCCTTCCAGGCTGATTCAACGGGAACGATTACCGGTGCGCAGGGCGACTTGCAGATCAACACAGCCAACGTTGCACCATCAGCGACGCAGAATATGACTGTGGGACTGAACTTGGACGCGTCCGCTGCGGTGCCGTCAGTGGCAACCTTTAGCCCTACGAATACGGCCAGCTACAACAATGCTTCGTCGACCACGATTTATGACTCGCTGGGCAATTCGCACGTGGCAACCATGTACTACGTGAAGACTGGCGCCAACGCGTGGAATACCTACACCTATGTCGATAACGTCGCAGTCAATGGACCGACGGCGCTGGGGTTCAACTCCACCGGCAAATTGACTACACCGGCCTCTGGTACTTTCACCACTGGGTCGTTTACACCGACAGGTGGTGGTGCGGCGATGACACTGGCTTTCGATTACACCAAGAGCACGCAGTACGGCAGTCCGTATGCAGTCAACAGCTTGGTGCAGGATGGTTATACCACGGGCACACTGAGCGGCCTCGATATCGACAAGGCCGGTGTGGTATTTGCGCGCTATTCCAATGGTCAGGCTGTCACTTTAGGCCAGGTGGTGTTGGCGAACTTCGCCAATCCCCAGGGACTGCAGCCGGTCGGCGATACCAACTGGGCCGAAACGCATGAGGCAGGATCGCCGTTGGTATCGGCGCCGGGCTCCGGAAATCTCGGCTTGATTCAGGGCGGTGCGTTGGAAGAGTCAAACGTCGATCTTTCCGAAGAACTGGTGAAGATGATTGTTGCGCAGCGTAACTACCAGGCGAATGCGCAGGTCATCCAGACCACCGACCAGGTCACGCAGGCCATCATCAACATTCGCTAATAGTTTGATTCGATCGCGGTAACGATTTAGGGGACGTCACAATGGATCGCATGGTGTATTTGGCAATGACCGGAGCGCGGCAGATGCTAATGCAGCAGGCCGCTGCTTCGAACAATCTTGCCAATGCGGCCACGCCTGGATTTCGCGCTGACCTGGAAGCATTTCGCGCCATGCCAGTGTTCGGTCCGGGACAGCCCACACGTGTCTACGCGATGGCGGAGCGCCCGGCAGTGGATTTCAAGCCGGGTTCGATTGAAACCACGGGCAACGATTTGGACGTTGCCGTGGACGGGGAGGGACTTCTCGCGGTGCAGGCGCGCGATGGCACAGAAGCCTACACGCGCGCCGGCGATTTGAAGTTGACGGCAAACGGACAGCTGGAAACCGGCAACGGTCTGCCGGTTATCGGTAATGGTGGCCCGGTTGCCATCCCACCATCGGAGACCATGGTCATTGGTAACGATGGCACGGTTTCAATTCGACCGGTGGGTCAGGGATCTGACGCGCTGGTTGTTGCTGACCGTCTGAAACTTGTCAAACCTGACCTCAAGGAGCTGGTCAAGGGTGAAGACGGCTTATTCCGTCTGAAATCTGGCGCCAATGCCGACGCCGATGCATCGGTGCGCGTCATACAAGGGGCGTTGGAGAGCAGTAACGTGAACGCGGTCTCCGAGATGATCAACATGATCACCTACCAGCGTAACTACGAAACGCAGATCAAGGCGATGCATTCCGCAGAGGAACTTGATACCGCCGCAGCTCAGTTGGTGAGAGTGGCATAGATACTGAATTAGTAACAGGCAATCGTAAGGGGAAACTGAAATGGAACCGGCACTCTGGGTCGCAAAGACAGGTCTCGACGCGCAGAACACGCGCATGCAGGTCATTGCGCATAACTTGGCTAACGTCAACACGACTGGGTTCAAGCGCGACCGCGCTTCGTTCGAAGATCTGCTGTACCAGACCGTCCGTCAGCCCGGTGCGTCATCGTCTCAGGATTCCGAACTGCCTTCTGGATTGATGTTGGGCACAGGTGTGCGCATTGTCTCTACCGAGAAGAATTTCGGTCAAGGCAGTATCGAGCAGACCAGCAATCCGCTCGACGTCGCCATTCAAGGGCGAGGTTTCTTCCAGGTATTGATGCCGGACGGTAGCCTGTCGTATTCGCGCGATGGTTCCTTCGAGATGGACTCACAAGGACAACTAGTGACTTCAGAGGGTTATTTGGTGCAGCCGGCGATCACTATTCCCGCCAACACGTTGAGTGTGACGGTTGGTTCGGATGGAACCGTTACCGCGTTGGTGGCCGGCAACGCGACACCGCAGCAGCTTGGAACGCTTGAGCTTGCCGACTTCGTCAATCCGCTGGGCCTGCAACCGATCGGTCAAAACCTTTTCAAGGAAACCGTATCAAGTGGTTCGGTGCAGACGGGTACGCCAGGCACCACCGGTCTTGGAACATTGGTGCAGGGTTCGCTGGAGTCTTCCAACGTCAATGTCGTGGAAGAACTTGTCAATATGATCGAAACGCAACGCGCCTATGAAATGAATTCCAAGGCCATCTCAACAGTTGATCAGATGCTTGGGTATGTCAGCTCGCAGCTGTAATCGGGTAATCAATAGTTAACTGGAATGACAGACGGCATCATGAACAAATTGAATCTGCACAACCGTAATCTTGCAATCGCCAGCATTGGGTTCTTCACCATGTTGGTGAGCGGCTGCAACAGTGGCGCACCGCGTCGCGATCCGGAATATGCCGCGTCGATGCCCGCAGTGCGCGAAGCTCCGCCGCAGCAGGCCAACGGCTCCATCTACCAGGCCGGTTACAACATGTACTTGTTGGAAGACATCAAGGCGCGTCGCATTGGCGATACCCTAACCGTGAAGCTCGTGGAGAAGACGGATGCGTCAAATTCATCCAGCAGTACGTTGAGCAAGGAGTCGAAGACCAACATTGACAATCCAACCATACTCGGTTCGACACCGCAGTTTGGATTGCCTGGTGTGGTGCCACTGGCCAATACCGACACAAATACCTTGGCTACCAAACTTGGCAGTACTTCGGACTTTACCGGCAAGGGTGACAATGCCAAGAAGAATAGTCTAACCGGCGACATTACGGTGACTGTTGCCGATGTGCTACCGAATGGCAACCTTGTTGTGCGCGGCGAGAAGCGGATGAGTATCAATCAGGGCAACGAGTACATCAAGCTCTCAGGTATCGTGCGGCCGCTGGATATCGCCACCGACAACTCGATCCCGTCGACGAAGATTGCCGATGCGACCATCGTCTACAACGGCGATGGTCAGATCGACGGCGCCAACAAGGCGGGTTGGCTGACACGTTTCTTCACCAGCGTGCTGTCGCCGTTCTGATGCGTGAGGAAAGACTTAGATGATGCTTTGCATGCGCAGGCGCGCAACTATACTGATGACCGGAATGGCGCTGTTGTTAGGCGCCGTTTCCGCCTCAGCGGAACGTATCAAGGATATCGCTCGCATCGCTGGCGTGCGCGACAACCAACTCATCGGTTACGGACTGGTGGTTGGCCTGGATGGTACTGGCGACAAGACGCAGTTCACCACGCAGAGCGCGAAGAACATGGCGCGCCAACTGGGCATCACCATTCCTGATAATGTCAATCCATCGTTGAAGAATGCGGCGGCGGTGATCGTGCAGGCATCTTTGCCGCCGTTTTCGAAACCGGGCCAGACCATCGATGTGACGGTTTCATCGCTTGGCGACGCGAAAAGTCTTCGTGGTGGTAGTCTCGTGATGACGCCGTTGCGTGGTGCCGACGGCGCTGTGTACGCCATTGCCCAAGGCAACGTCGTGGTGGGCGGACTGGGCGTGGAGACTTCGGATGGTTCCTCGATCAGCATCAACGTGCCTAGCGCCGGGCGTATTCCCAATGGCGCGTCAGTCGAGCGCGAAGTGCCGACGCCGTTCAACGATGGCCAGCAGTTCATGCTGACTTTGAATTCACCTGATTTCACCACTGCCTCGCGCATGGCGGAAGTCATCAACGCCAACGGCGGACAGGCACAGGCTGTCGACGGGTCCTCCGTTGCGGTGAGCGCCCCTATCGATCCGACGCGTCGCGTGGCATTCATGTCTCTGGTTGAAAACTTGGAACTTAATCCCGGTGAAGCAGCGGCAAAGATTGTCGTCAACTCCCGCACCGGCACGATCGTGATCGGTCAGCATGTTGCCGTCAGTGCTGCAGCGGTGACGCACGGCACATTGACGGTGACGATTACTAACGATCCCATTGTCAGTCAGCCGCCGCCGTTGTCCAACGGGCAGACTGCCGTGGTGCCGAAGCAGAACATTGACGTCAAGGAAGAGAAGAAGCGCATGTTTCTTTTCAACCCAGGCGTGAAGCTTGATGACATCGTACGCGCTATCAATGCCGTTGGCGCTGCACCTGGTGATCTGGTTGCAATTCTTGAAGCGCTGCGCCAGGCGGGTGCCTTGCAGGCAGAACTGGTGATCATCTGATGAAACCACTGGATAATATGGTCGCGGGTACCGATTTCGGCGCTCTGGCCGGTTTGCGTGCACAAGCGCGTGAAAACTCTCCAGAAGCAGCGAAGGCTGTGGCCAAGCAATTCGAAGCGCTGTTCGTGCAGACCATGCTGCAAAGTATGCGTCAGGCCAGTTTGGCTACCGGAGCTTTCGATAGCTCGCAGACCGAACAATTTCAGGATCTGTTCGACAAGCAGATTTCCATGGACATCGCCGATCGCGGCGATCTGGGATTCGCCAAGACTCTGCTGCAACAAATCGCGCCCAAGCAGGAAGCCGACAGTAGGCTCTCAGCACTGGATAAGTTCGAACCACGTTGGTGGCAGGGTACGCATGGCGAACCGCTTGAAACCGTTCGCCAGTTGGATTTGGCGGAAAAGATTTCCGCTGCCGTATCGAACAAGAGCGATGGTGATGATGTCGATAGCTCCGCCGATGTCGAAGCCGCGCAACGCAGTCTGAGTTCGCGCGAAGAGTTTGTACGAGCACTGACACCGCATGCCGAAGCGGCCGCAAAGAAGCTCGGCGTAGATCCCGACATACTGTTGGCTCAGGCTGCGCTGGAAACCGGTTGGGGCAAACACATGATTCGCGGTCATGGTGGTGACAACAGCTACAACCTGTTCGGTATCAAGGCCGGATCAACTTGGACCGGCGATACGATGAAGGTAAGTACACTGGAGTACAAAGACGGTGTGGCCAAGCGCGAGAAAGCTCCTTTCCGTGCCTACGACTCCTATGCGCACAGCTTCAATGACTATGTCGATTTCCTGCAGAGTCGGCCACGTTATTCGAATGCGCTGCAGAAGGCGGCGGACCCGGCGGCATACATTCACGGTTTGCAGAAGGCTGGGTATGCAACTGATCCGAATTACGCCAACAAGGTCTTGAACATCATGAACAATGAGATCCGCGAGCTGCGCACGGCGCAGGCAGCGGGCGGTAGCGACAACGGCTGATCGCAGCGGATGCGATCTGCAGTGAGGGTGGAGTAACACGAGGCGGCAAACATGCCTGATATTTTCAACATAGGTGTTTCGGCGCTGTTAGCTACGCAGCGCGCCCTTTCCACCGTTGGACATAATATTTCCAATGCCAATACGGCGGGCTATTCGCGTCAACGCGTTGAGATGTCAGCGCGCGATCCGCAAGCGACGGGAGCCGTTTACTACGGCAAGGGTGTGGAAGTCACAGATGTTTCGCGATCGGCCGACGCGTTCCTGACTAAACAGGTGCAACTGAGCGCAACCAGTTACGAGCAGACTAACACCTATCTCGAATTGGCATCACAGCTCAATAATATGTTAGCTGATGCCAAGGCTGGAACGTCCAGCGCAATGACGGATTTCTTTGACGGGATCCAGCAGCTTTCCACTCAGCCGGCATCAGTTCCGTCGCGCCAAGCTTTGTTGGGGACCGCCAATACCCTGATCTCGCGGTTCAAAGATCAGGTGAGCCGCATGGACGATATCAATACTGCCATTAACACCAAGATTGCCGATCAGGTAAACAGGGTCAATGATCTGGCTGATTCGATTGCCGAGATTAATCGCACCATCTCTCTGGCAAGTGGCCGCACCGGTTTTGATTCAGCCAATGACTTAATCGATCGACGCGATCAAATGGTACTGGAGCTGTCAAAGATTACCGGCGTCAAGACGTTTCTTCAGGATGACGGTGCCATGAACGTCATGATTGGCGACGGCATTTCGCTTGTAACCGGGAGCACCCGCGCCAAGCTAACCACGGTGACGAATCCTCTCGATGCATCTCGAACGGAGATTGGCTATGTCGTCGGCGGTGCCAGTTCAAATATCACCGCGCAGATGAATTCGGGAGAGATGGGTGGGACACTCAACTTCCGTGATGAACTGCTCGACCCGACGCGCAATGCGCTCGGACGACTGGCGGCGACGCTGGGGATGACTTTTAACAAGCAGCATCGTGATGGTATGGACATGACGGGCGCACTGGGTGGCGATTTCTTCACCGTCCCATCGCCGACGATCACCGCTGCTAGCGGCAACACCGGTACCGTATCGTTGGCTTTTGATTCTGCGAACGTTGGAAATTTGACTACTTCGGACTACACGCTCACGTACAATGGCACCAACTGGCAACTATATCGCGACTCGGATCAGACCACGCAGACGCTGACTGGAGCAGGACCATTCTCGGTTGACGGTTTGACTATCACGGTTGGCACTGCGCCCGCCGCTGGCGACTCGTACCGTTTGCAACCGACGCGTTACGTTGCACGCGATATCAAGCTGGCGATTAACAACGTGAGCCAGATTGCGGCCGCGACGCCGGTACAATCTTCTGCGTCACTAGCCAATCTTGGCACAGCGAGTATCAGTAGTCCGACGATTCTTAACGTTGGAAACGCCGCTTTGCTCACCACGGCGAACATCGTGTTTGACAATCCTCCAACCACTTACAAAGTCAATGGTGGCGCCAGCGTTGCCTACACCTCGGGTGCGAATATCAGTGTCAACGGCTGGCAAGTGCAGATTTCCGGTTCACCGAAAGCGGGTGACACATTTACGGTTCAATCCAATTCCGGGGGCGTGGGCGACAATGGCAACTTATTGCAGCTGGCCAAGTTGCAGTCAAAGGGTATTTTGGATAGCGGAACGTCGACTTATGGCGACGCCTATGGTTCTCTTGTCGGAAATGTGGGCGCCGTCACTCGCCAGAATGAAGCCAGCGCCACGGCGCTAAAGACCTTACTCGATAATGCCGTTAGTTCTCAACAAGCCGTATCAGGAGTGAATCTGGACGAGGAGGCAGCCGATTTGTTGAAGTTCCAACAGGCGTATCAGGCAGCGGCCCAGGTGATCTCCATCGGTAACTCTGTGTTCGACGAACTACTCAACGCGGTAAGGCGGTAATCCCATGAGAATCGCTACCACGCAGATGTTTCAGCAAGGTGTCACCAACATCCTCAACAAGCAGACGGAGGTGGCCAACCTGCAGGCGCAGATCAGCACGGGCAAGCGTCTGCTTACGCCATCCGACGACCCGGCGGCCTCAGCGCAGGTGCTGAGTCTTGACAACGCCGACCGTGTCACTGAGCAGTACCAGCGTAACGCCGACATGGTGACCAGTCGTTTGCAGCTCGAGGAGGGCGCGATTTCCACGGGTGAAGATATCATGCAGCGTATTCGTGAAATCGCTACGCAGGGTGCCAGCGGACAGTACGGCGACAAGGAACGCAGCTATATGGCCACCGAGGTGCGTCAGCTTCTCGATGAGATGATGGGAGTGGCCAATACACGTGACGGCAATGGCGACTATCTGTTCGCCGGGTTCAAAGCCAAGACGCAGGCGTTTGCGGTCGATCCCATCACTGGCGATGTTGCCTACTATGGCGACCAGGGATCGCGCGTGGTGAACATCAGTCCCACGACTACTGTTCCTGACGGCGACCCGGGTTCCGATGTATTCATGGAAGTACGCAACGGCAACGGTACCTTTGTGACCGGCGCGAATTCCGCCAATACTGGAACCGGTGTGATCAATGTGGGTGGTGTCTCCAATTCCGGTTCGTACGTCGCGCACGATTTTCGCGTTGTATTCACTTCGGCAACGACGTACAACATCGTCGACGATACCGCGGGCTCAATCGTTGCGAGCGCTCAGCCATATACCTCCGGCGGAACGATAGCCTTCAATGGGTTGAACGTGGTGATCACTGGCGCGCCGGCGTCAGGCGATGACTTTAGCATCAAACCCAGCCAGAACCAGTCGGTGTTCAAGACTTTGAAGAACTTGGCGGAAGCGCTGGAGACGCCGCTTTCCAGCCCTGCGCAGCGCGCGCAGTTTACGACAACGATGTACCGAACCATTGCCGATGTCGATCAAACTCAGCAGCGCTTCCTGGAAATACGATCAGCGATCGGTGCGCGTGAGAATGCCATCGATTCGCAGAAGAGTTTCAACGATGATTTGTCAGTGCAGTTGAAGGGACTGCGGTCATCGCTTGAAGATGCCGATATCGTTAAGGCGGCCAGCGATTTGAATCTCAATCTGACTACTTTGCAGGCGGCTCAGGCGGCGTTTGCCAAGATGCAGAACCTGAGTTTGTTCAACTACCTCTAGGTAGGCAACTTAATTATTCCACTACACACCCGTGCGCTATCTGGTGCGGGTGAACGCAAGTCCGATTCCCTGGGTTAGGGCCACGTCAATGAGACCGCGGGCCGGATGATTGGCTCAGTGTCAGTTTGTTGGCGAGACTGTCACACAGGCATTTCAGATGTACTGATTTAGTTTCATAACTTACTGATTATTATAAATAAAGTTAATATGCATTGAATGCGGATTGTGGTCCGATCCTTGCTCCGGTCGATCAAATTTGGATGATTGTCGCCGTTACGCGTTCGGGTTCAGGGGCTCGAGTACATCCGCGTTGCTTCCGCTTTTGACCAGGCGCGCCGACACCCAAATCGCAGACTGGGAGGGTAAGGCATGAAGGTCGTACTTGGTTTGAACGTCAATCCGGGCCATGACACCGGAGCTGCGCTGCTAGTTGAACGCGACGGGCAACTACAAGTTATTGCGATTTCGCAGGAACGGCTTGATCGGGTCAAGCATTCGCGGGCGTTCCCACAGCAAGCAATTAATCACTGCCTGCAAAAAGCTGATCTCAGGTTGCGAGACGTCGATCTGATTGTTGCGCCGTATCTGTTGAACGCGTCGCCCACAGATGGCGCGTCGGTTTATAACGATCCTGATCTCAATGGCAAGGTCTCATTCTTTAAGATGGCGGAAGAGATTGGGATTCCAGTGCTGTTTGCCGACCATCATCTCTGCCATGCGGCGTCGGCATATTTCGCCACTGATTGGGACGACGCGGTGACTTTGGTCATTGATGGGCATGGCACGTCATATGAGACCCAGAGCCTGTTCTCCTGCGAAGGGCGTCAACTCACCAAACTTACCTCGTCGAATCAGCCGGGACTGGGTTGGATGTACAGTGCAACCACTGAAGTCCTGCTCGGCTTTGACCGGCTGCAGGAAGGCAAGACGATGGGGTTGGCAGGTTGGACGGACTACGCTGGCGTGCATGGCGCGCACTTTGATGCCAGCGTTGAAAATGCCGGCCCTCTCGATACCCTGTACCCGCAGTTCATGCAAACATCCACGGATGGTCGTTGGCTGTTGAATGCGCCTGTTGAATTGCCGCGTCGTGAGAATGGCGAGGACCCGACCAAGCCACCGTTTGTGCAGTATGCGTTTGCGGCACAGACGGAACTTGAGCGTGGGGTATTGCAGTTGGTGGAATACGCGCGCCGCATCAATCCTGACAAGCGTCGATTGTGCTTTGCCGGTGGTGTGGCGCTGAATATTCCAGCCAATCGATTGATCATCGAATCGGGCTTATTCGAGGAAGTTTTCATTCAGCCGGCGGCGACTGATCCGGGATTGCCACTAGGCGCGGCTCTGCTGGGTTACTACACGGTGCTTGAGGGAACTGTTCGTTGGCGCATGGAACATGCCTTCCTCGCAGGTGAATACTCGCATAAGGAAGTTGCCTCGGTAACTTCGATCTGGAGTGGTGCTCGATCGCCATATCGAGCCAAAGACCTGGCTCGTATTCTTGATAATGACTATCTGGTTGCGTGGTTCCAGGGTGCATCCGAATTCGGGCCACGTGCACTCGGTCATCGAAGCATTCTGTGTTGTCCGCGCGATCGCAATATGAAAGCGTACCTCAATCGGGAAGTAAAACATCGCGAGATGTTCCGACCTTTCGCACCCATCGTTCCGATTGAGCGGCAGGGTGAGTTTTTCGATCTCACACTCAGTTCGCCATACATGTTGATCAATGCCGCGGTCAATCCAGAGCATGCCGCCAAGATGCCCGCAGTGGTCCATGCCGATGGCACCGCACGTGTGCAGACTATTGAACAGCACATCAACCCCGATTTACATGCACTGCTTCATGCCATTGGTGAGCTCAATGGTGTCCCGGTGCTACTTAACACCTCTTTGAATCTTGCTGGCGAACCCATTGTGGAGACACCCGCCGATGCGTTGGATCTGTTTACGCGCGCAAAACTGGATGTCTTGGTTATTAATGGACAGATTTTGAGCAAGCGGCCACTGATCGAATTGATGAACACCCGCAACCCGGGTGTGAAGGAATTCGATCTCAATGCCAAATTTCATCAGGACAAGGTTGAAAAACCACAACACCCGGCTCAGCAGCCCGTGACGAGTTGCAGAACTGAAATCAACGCGCCGCAGTTCGTCACTGTTGGCAATGTGGCGGCGGTCAGTCAGCCGGCGTCGACGATAGTTGCGGAGCTTGATCCGTTTTCGCGCTTGGAAATGGTAATTACGCAAACGCCGACGATGCAGTCCGTTGAGCCGGCTGCATTGCAGGCATTCCATCAATGGTGCCACGAGAACGTGAAAGCCGGGGAAGTCGACGTCGACCCCACCAAAGTTATCGCGGAAACAGCAACTCGACCCTTGTCGCAGAGCCTGGCGTTGGCCGAGCTCTTGCTGGCTACGTGTCACTTCGATCTGGCGGTGAAAGTCGGGGAACTGCTGTTCGGATGCCATCCCATGGATCACCGTGTGCAGGATACGCTGATGCGTTCGAGGCTGTACCGCCAAAACGGTTGCGTTTCGCGGCAGCCTGGACAGGAACTTTTAGGCAACTACTGTTCGCATCTCTGGAATACAATCAATGTGCTGCCGGATGGTGCCGTTCATCAATGTTGTAGTGTTTGGTTGCGCACGCCCATTAGCAATGTGTTCCACAGCACTATAGACGAAGCATGGCATAGCGCAACAGCTGAGAAGGTACGTGAATCCGCCATCAATGGCGACTACCGTTTCTGCGGCAAGCATGCCTGCCCGCACATTCAGGCACGCATGCTGGGTAGCGTCGATGCTGACTCAATGGTGAAGGTGTGGCTCGATAAGCCACCGGCACTGCCGGTGTTGCCGAAGCGATTTAATCTCGCCTATGACAAGACGTGTAATCTCTCCTGCCCAACTTGCCGTACCGAGCAGATCTCCGCTAAAGGCGAGGAACTGGATCGTATCGAAACGGTCACCGACGGATTGATGGAAGCGCTGCGTCAGGGTGAGCGCCTGGAAGTAACCGGATCGGGCGATCCTTTTGCCAGTAAGTCCTTCCGCCGAATTCTACAAACAGTTAACCGGGAAGATTTTCCAAATCTCAAGATCACCATCATGACTAACGGGTTGCTGATGAGGCGATCCGAGTGGCAAAAATTCGAACACCTTCATGGCATGATCGACTGCGTAAGCGTATCAGTTGATGCAGCTGCGGCTGAGACTTACCGGATTGTGCGTCGAGGCGGTGAGTTTGCGGACCTATTGCCAAGTCTAGAATTCATCGGTGAGTTGCGTCGCAACGAAGCCATCGATTACTACCGCCTGAATTTTGTTGCACAAGATCTAAACTTCCGCGAGATGCCTGCGTTTGTTGAATTAGCACGTCGCGTTGGTGCCGACTCGGTGCGATTTCAGATGATGCATGACTGGGGCACTTATCAGTCAGAGGAATTGAGGAAGAGAAGGGTACATTTGAGCGATCATCCGCAGCATGAGGAATTCGTTGCAGTGCTTAAGTCGTTGCCCAAACTGCACAGGCCAAGAATTGCGTCGGACTTTGGGTATTTGGTCGATCAGCCGAACATTGTGAATGAGACCGGCGGTGTCTCCGGCGTGCAAGCCGTGCTGCCACGGTTAATTGAGCGTATCCGAATGGCAGAAGTTGATTCGCGGCCATCTGATAACTATTACGTCGAAAACTTTTTTCCGCCAGAGTTCTACCAGCAAATACTCGCTCACCTGCCGGACAGCGACGTATACGATTTTATTGAACATCCGGACGCGGTCTTGCCTGACGGTACCAAGACACGCAAACTTCTTGATTTGGCGCCGCACACCATCGCAAAGATGGCACCCGAACTTAGGCAGTTCTGGACGGATTTTACTCGTGTCCTTGTCTCTGAAGAGTTGCAGAACGCTATTCTGGACAAGTTTGCAGATTGCTTGGAGGATCGATTTGGATGTCAGCGCCCACCGTTGGTGTCGGTTCCCATTCTCTATCGCGATTTCCCAGGCTATCGGATTGGCGTGCATACCGATGCACCTTACAAGGTCGCGACAATGATGTTCTATTTTCCGCGGGACCTGTCGCAGCGACATCTTGGTACGTCCTTCTATTTCAAGACCGTCAACGGTTTCGAAATCTATAAGACCAATGACTTCAAACCCAATTCTGGTTTTGGTTTCGTACGCACCGAGACAAGCTGGCATGGTGTGGAGCAGCTGGAGATGGGTGAGTCAATTCGCAACACCTTGGCGTTGACGATATATGTCAAGGGTAAGGAGTATCGCTCGGACGGAGGAATGATGTGATGACTGATGTCAGTCGCCTTGGATTGGGACCAGCCAAGAGCCGTCAGATTAACGGCTTCAGCATCAATTATCTTGCGCACGGCGGCGGCTGGCGCTACGACACGTTGCTGGAGAAGGAACCGGAGACCATAGAATGGATCAACGGCTTTAAACCTGGCGACACGATGTGGGACATTGGTGCCAACGTTGGAATTTACTCCATTTATGCGGCCATGCGCGGAATCAACGTCATGGCATTCGAACCGCATTTTGGCAACTACTTCCAGTTGTGCGTAAACATTATGCTCAATAACCTTCAGGATCGTGTGATGCCGATGTGCATGGCTTTCACGCGACGGAAGGAAGTCAATACCATCAATCTTGCGAGTATAGATTTCGGCAGTTCCATGTCGAGTTTTGGAAGCAACCTGGACTTTCGTGGCAACGCGTACAAACCGGAGTTCTCGCAGGGTATGCTTGGCATCGATATTGACAGCTTCGTTGAGGAGTTCCAGATTTCCTATCCAAATCACATCAAGATTGATGTGGATGGCATCGAACTCGATATTGTTGCCGGCGGTCGCCGTACGCTTGGCAATCGGGCTGTTCGATCAGTATCAATAGAACTTATCGATTCGGACCAACGGCAGGTGGACGGGGTTTCGGCAGTAATGTCAGATGCAGGATTGAATTTCATACATAAGAAGCAGAACGCAGAGTTTGCTACGCCACAGACACGGGATGTGTTGAACTATCTATATTGCCGCTAAGATTGCCGGATCAGTTAAGTAGAAACGGCCCCGCTGGGGCCGTTTTCGCTTCTACATCCCACCACTGTGTGGGATTGACGCTATGCCGTGCGTCTGTACCACGGTTGTTCGGGAATTTCTGGTTTGACATTTTGCGTCGCGCGCATGTCAGAGAGCTGCTGACGAAGTTGTTGGTTCTCGCGTTCCAGCGCCTTCGCCCATGAGGCAAGACCAAAGCGGCGCACTTCAACCCTGCTCCAGAACAATCCCGGACTGCGTTGATAGAGATTGATGTGATTCAGCGCTGCTACGCACTGTGAAGCCATGTCGGCGACTTCCGCTAGTTCTTGGAAGCCGAAACCAAGCGGAGCTTCTGGGTTACCAATGGCATTCACATCCGGTGCTTGCAGAGCCTTCCTTGCAGCTTCGATACCAGCCAGATAAAACTGTCGCGCACCGCTAGCATCACCGTTGACTAAGCGCATGGTTCCAGACCAGAAGCGGGCAGCAATGATCTTGGTCATCAACAATGGACTGAAGGCAAGCGCGTCCATGTGCGCTACGCGGTCGAAGTCTGCCATAGACTGGTCACGCAGTCCGACATCCCGCGTCATCAGCGCAGCGGCGAACGCGATTGAAATCTGCCACCGGCACACATGGGGATTGGTGCTGCTGTTTGCAATATACGCTTCAGCGACATTGCGCCAGTCCTCAACCTGCTCAAAGCGGTGTTGCGCGATAATGTGATAGCCGAGCACGGTGATTGCCGCGCCAGTGTCGGCTGAATCCATTGGAAAGGATTGAAGGACGCGTAGCGCCAGATCCGCTAGCGAAGTATCGTCGGCGATTCGTTCTCCCATTTGCACCATTGGCCGGTACAACCAGGGATTCTGATAGTAAGCACCGAAATCCGTGACATGTTCACCATCGATATGCGCGGACGCAAACTGTGGATGGCGAAAGTTAGTGGCGGATTTCGCGGTCGGGTCCATGGATGCCACAAGAACCCACCATTCGGTATCCGGTTCATCGGAATCAAGGTCGGCGCATCGAGAAATGGCACGTTCCGCATCGTGAAGCTTAAAGCCACCGGGTGCTTCCTGGCGGTACCGCGCTTCGACGATGAATCCGTCGGTAAAAGCATCGCGGAATTTGCTCCAGTCAAAGGCATGAAAATGATGCGGATTGGGATCGCGACCCGTCTCGTCAACCCATAGATTGGGAACGCTGGCAACAATGCGACCATCGGGTTTGAGTACCCGACGGAATTCAGCGATTAATTCATGATAGTCCTCAACGTGCTCGATGGTTTCGAATGAGGCAATCAGATCGACGCTGCTATCGGGAAGTCCACGCAAATCAGTGCCGCTGGCAGCGACATATTCAATGCCGTAGCGGGCACCGAACTGACGCTGCGCATAGGCGATGGACTCTGCATCGATATCTACTCCAATAACCTTGCCAGCTGCCGAACGTGCCGCGAGTATCGCGGTACCATAGCCGAGGCCGCAGGCACAATCGAGGACTGTATCTCCACTACGAACCCACTCGGCGGCCAGCGCGTATCGAATCATATGTGCGTCGGCGCGAGGACCGAATTCACGTGACATGTCCATGTGCAGGTTGCGATTCTCGAGCAACCAGTTCATTTCTCCACGAACCATGGACGATTCTTCAATTTTCTCTAGCACAGTCAGCGCAGGCAAAGCGGGGTTGTTGAATGCAGCGTGTTCGGCCACGTTTACGGCGACCGGTGCGCGGCGATAGCCGCTACGGATTGCTGCGTCAACCCAGTATGACTGCTTCTGGCGTTCGGGTTCATTACTTTCAAAGGGAATGTCTGGCGCGAGTACCAGGTAGCGTCCTACCCACAGGCGCAGCTTTATGAGCATGTCGTCGGGATCCGTCATCATCTCAAGCATCGACTGGAATGCAACGACGACGTCGAAGCGTGGTTCGGCAGGAGGCATCGCACTGTCGACACGACCGCCGAAGTTATGCTGAAAGTCCGTGTTGTCACCAGGGACAATGCGAACATTGCATCCCCGTTGTATTAGTGCACGTGCAGTATCCGCATGGTCACAACCAAGCAACAAATAACTACCAGGCCCAGTCTGGCGTAGAAGCTCCTCGACTAAACGCATACCGTGGTTCATTAATTACTCTCCGACAAATATCTAATCTCTAATGAGTGCTGCGGCTAGCTGGCCAAGGCGAGTTGAGGGGACGACGGCGATTCAGCCGTGGCCTCGCTGATCTGCTCCTCAAGTGGCCTGAATAGTACGGCACATGCGTATCTCTTGCCCTTTGGTACCTGGAAGCGACCGGATATCTGAGCAAACGCAAATGCAGATGTGTCATTGCAACGCAGAATTGAACCATCCAGCTGCTCTATTTTCTCGAGGCTGACATATTCCAACAGATCGATTTCATCATCGTTGTCCTGGCAGTTCATCAGTTTGTCAATTTCAACCAACGTGATGCTGTCGAGTTGCAGCAACCGCCACTTCTTCCCAAACATTATGCCGATGTCAGTCGACAGGTTGTCGACACCGATCAAGGCAAGAAGGTAGCCGTTATGTGTTATCTGAACTGATATCTCATCAAGCGACAGATTGCCGTTGCGGGCAAACATCACTGGCAGTGTTCCGCGCGAAACGTTGAAATCACCTGCCTGCAGATCAATGCGGTAGCGCAGTTGCAAGAAGTGAGTCAAAGGCAGCTGAATTCCGTGCGGCTGCAACTCCATTGATAGGGTTGGGCGATCGGTCCCATTCATGTAAACCATGCCGCGTCGCTGTAGGCCACGCGCCGCTTCATCACGGTTGAAGAATTGCCATTCCTCGTCGGTGCCGAGATTGATGTCATGGCGACATTCCTCAAAAGTCGCTATTTCAACCTCACCGGGCAGGTACATCAATCGGGTGAGCTGCGCTAAGCCGGTGTACCAAGTGGCTGCGGAGTCGTTCCAAAGATGAGCGGTATCGGACTGTAGCGCTGCATCTACGAACTGCAATGCCGCATCTTGAATACGCGTACGCAATTGTGCCTGAGTCGCGCCGATGGTGCTGGCTCGATGAATGGGCGTGCCATCTTCGGCATAGTCTACGACGCTGTCCATGTCGCAGGTGCATAGCTGTTCAAGCAGCGAAATCGGTTTGGTGAGAGACTCAATCGCGCGCCAGTCGAGCGAGTTGCGGTCCAGCCAGCCGAACTTGTCCTTGAGTGTTTCGTTGGTATCACGCAACAACATGTATGCACCGTCGACCGTGATGCCGAGGTCGGCCTCCATTTGCGGTTGAACCAGCGATTGAATCGTTCCAGCGTATCCGAGGTCAACGAGAACCGCGGTTTCGCCCGGCTTGAGTCCCACTCGCGAACGCAGATAAGTCATCATGCGGTTGCGGTAGGCGTGCGCGTTTCCGGTGATCTGCTCCAGAATACGTGGTTCCATGACGCGCTTGCGGAACAACTCCATACCATCGTGGCGATGGCTTGCTTCGTGGATCATTCCCTGTGCACGTTTCTCCGGAATATTGAGTTGTCGTGCCATCTGCTGGTAGCGGTTCGAACCGACCATGGTGGAAAGATAGCGATCAATAGCCGGGGCATCAGTGAACGAGCTGGCGTAACCCGCGAAGCGGGACACTTCAGCTTCCGAGTGCGGAATTCCTGCAAGCCGGTTGTCCTGACGAAGCAGCCTCTCATACACGCGATGTGGTAACCAGCCGTCGCGAAGCATGAACACCAGATGCGGATTCTTGCCAGCCTGTTTCAGTTCAATAGCATGCTGTACCACCCATTTCATGTAACTCAGAATAATCGGCCCCAGAGCGGTGTGGCCAACAAACTCTGGATTGTCCACGCCGACGGTATTTTGCGCCCATAGAGCACTACAAATATCGTACGCTGGCATGTTATTACGCACTTTGGGTGAAATAATCGACGCAGCGGCTGGCGTCATCCGCTTCAGATCAAGCAGATGTTTGTTGAATGCGAGAAGTTGTACACCACGCAACCCACACTCGTTGGCACCGTGAAGATCAGCGCCTGGATTATCACCAACGTGCAGGATGCTATCCGGTACAACATGTAAGTCCTTCAACACGTCGTTGAAAAGTCTTTCGTGCTTGCTGCGACCATAACGGCTGGAGCAGTAAATCGCATCGACCAGTTCTGACGCATCAGAATTGCCGACGGTTGATCCAATAAGTGCACTGAGTTGATCTGAATTGAAGTAGGTGTCGCTGACGATGATGACTTTCATGCCGCGCGCTTTGGCACGTTCGATCAATTGCAAGACGGGTTTGAAGACGTAGCAGACGCGCATTTCCATTGCCAGCTCATCGGCGACCAGTTGGTCAATATCGTTATCCGGTACGTTGGGTAGTGCGTGCCGATAGATCTGCGCGAGAGAGACTTCATTCAAGCCTTCCTGTGTGCGCCGCAGGCGACGCGCGCCCGTTTCAGAACCGATTCGTATTGGTTGACTGAGTCCGTGACGGCGAAAGCACTCGCCTTCGCTCAGCAGATGGAAGGCATCAATGGGTTGGGCAACTTTGCGCCAGATCAGCGTATCAAAACAGTCAAGGGAAAGTACGGTGCAACCTTGGCCGAACTTGTCCAGAACAGTTTCCAACCCGGCTACGTCAACAGTTCGATTCATCATGACTTCCCAGCCTTGTTTTCAAATTTAAATGGCAATACCCGCCGCCGGTCTGCCGGGTGCGGGCATATATATATTGACTGGCAGCGGTTGCATCTAATGTGCCATGGAGGAGAAGCCTCATTCCTCGGCCGAAAACGTTAATAACTCCCGGATTTTCCAAGTACAGGATGTGCCAAAGCGGACCTCTGTCACAGGCCCCGGCAGATTCACGACCAGATGCGGCTAAAGGTTGCCGGTTTTGTGCCGTTAACCATTTCGGAGGCGGTAAATATTCAATCTTGAATATATCCGCCAAAGACAAACCCCGGGCAGATGCGCCACAGGCGCCCCCGGCTCAACTTTGAGGAGTTATCAGTCATGGCAGCTGTAATCAACACCAACATGATGGCGCTGAATTCTCAGCGCGCATTGGGTATGAACCAATCGTCGCTGGCAACATCGATGGCGCGCCTTTCTTCTGGTTTGCGTGTCAACGGCGCCAAGGATGACGCCGCAGGTCTCGCGGTCGCCCAGTCCTTGAACGCGAAAGCGCGTTCGTCGCTGGTTGCGGTTCGTAACGCCAACGATGGTATTTCAATGGCGCAGACTGCTGAAGGTGGCATGTCCCAGATCGGTGACATTCTTCAGCGTATGCGCGAACTGGCTATGCAGTCGGCCAACGGCTCGAACGATAGCAATGCTCGTACTCAGCTGAATACAGAATTCAGCGACCTGCAGTCTGAAATTACCCGTATTGCGCAGAGCACGCTTTACAACGGTGTGCATCTGATCGACGGCAACGGCAGCTCGACCAGTTTTGCGGTTGACGTGCAGGGCAGCAATAACGTGACGATCGATTTCAGCGGCATCAACGTGACCGCCACCGGTCTGAGCGTGAACTCGCTAGCTGTCTCCACTTCGTCCGGCGCCACTGCGGCGTTGAGCACCATCGACACGGCGATCACCACCCTGGGCACCAAGCGTGCGACCTTGGGTTCGGCGCAGAACCGACTCGACTTCACGATCAACGCCTTGAACGTGTCTTACGAGAACCAGAAGTCTGCCTACGGCCGCATCATGGACGCTGACTATGCAATTGAAACGGCGAACTTGACGCGTACGCAGATTCTCCAGCAGGCGGGTACGGCGATGTTGGCGCAGGCCAACGCGCTGCCGCAGAGCGTCCTGTCACTGTTGCGGTAATGGCAGCGGCTGGTTCAGTCTGACAACCGGGGGGAACGCGTTGGGAATTAAACCTCTCAACGCGCCTCCCCCAAGTTTCGTTACCTAGGGGTAGCGCATATGATCAACAGCACGAGTTCATACTTAGAGATTAAGGCCAACCGACCGGTGCCGGTGAAAGCCGCTGTCTCCGCTGACCAGCTGAAGCGAGCTGGCTCTAATAGCGAGGGCACGTCGGAGACAGAAGAGGCTGCTTCGCCTGAAAAGGTCATGGAAGTAGCCAAGCAAGTTGTCGATCGCCTGCAGTCCAGTCAGCGCACGTTGCAGTTCAGCGTTGATGAGCAGACCAAGAGCACGGTCGTGAAGGTCATAGACAGTGAAACCAACACGGTGATCCGCCAGATCCCGTCGGAGGAATTGCTGTCCATATCCAAGCGACTGGAAGCGGCGACCGGCGTACTGGTCAACGACAAAGCATAGGCGATGGCGGCAAATATCACTTCACTGGGCGTAGGCTCAGGTCTTGATTTAAACACGCTGGTCAACGGCCTCATGTCCGTTGAGCGGCAGCCGTTGACTGCTTTAAACACCAAGCTGAGTTCCGTTAACGCGGACATCAGCGCCATGGGGACGCTAAAAAGTGCGCTATCGAAGTTCCAGGACTCGATATCGGCACTTGCTGATACGTCAGCCTTCAATGTTTTTGCAACCAATTCGTCGGATACTGACGTGGCGACGGCCACGGCATCGACGGGTGCTGGAAAGGGCAGTTATTCAATCTCGGTGACCAGAATCGCCGAGAACCACCGCATGGCGGCAGCGACGACCTTCGCGAATACGGATACCGCGACAGTCGCCAGCGCTGGCAACACCATGACAATTGGCGTCGGTTCGCAGTCGTTTGCCGTCAATATCGGTGGCAAGACGCTGCAGCAAGCACGCGACGCCATCAACAACGCTACTGACAACAAGGGCGTTACCGCATCCATCATTCACGACAATGTCGGCTACCGACTGTTGCTGTCGGCAAAAGATACCGGCAGCGCTAACTTCCTGACCGTGGGCTACAGCGGTTCGGATGCGTTCGCGCTCGCCAGTCTCAATACGGATCGCAATGCAAGCGGTTCGTTTACCGCGGCTGACCTCGATGCTGTGGCGGTGATAGAAGGGACATTTAACGTAACGAGCAGCAGCAACACATTGACTGACGCCGTTCAGGGGGTGAGCATCACGTTGAAATCCGCGGGAAGCACAACGCTGAATGTTGAGCGCGATGACGCGGCAATCAAAAAGAGCGCGGATTCGTTTGCGTCAGCGACGTCAAACTTGTTTGCGAAGCTCAAAGAGCTGCGCACCGGGTCGCTCAAGAGCTATGGTGCCATGTTGCGCAGTATTGAGTCGCAGGTTCGTGGCATTCTCACCTCGACGGCGAATGTGGGTGGATCTTTCAGCAGTTTGTCGGCAGTTGGCTTGGAAACTCAACGTGACGGCAGCATGACCGTCAATAGCACGACCTTCACCAGTGCATTGCAGACGGACTTGTCCGGCGTAGTTAAGTTGTTTACTGACTCAAGCAACGGTTTGGCCGTACGGCTGAAAACCTTCATGACCAACTATGTGCAGTCTGGTGGCGTGTTGGAGTCGCAAACCAAAACGCTAAGTGATAAGGCTTCGCGTTTAACCTCCCAGCAAACCAAGCTGCAGGCGCATCTCGATTTGGTGGAGAATCGCTATATCGAGCAGTACACAAAATTGGATTCAGTAATCTCCAAGCTGCAGAGCAGCAGCAGCTACCTGTCGAAGCTGTTCTAGCACCGCCTTGCCAGTCGTTCGGCTGGTATCAGCAAGTTGACATTTGGCCTTGGCGCGATCGCGTCGATTGCAAAACGAAATCAGTTTTGGGTGCGCCCGCGCTCTGCCGAATGCTCGATCTTTTACAGCGAATTTCCCATAAAGGATTTACCGCCGTGGCCGCTAAGGTCAGAGCGGATTGCAGCATCGCAACCGTAAGTGGCAGGGGTCCAAACCAGGAACGCGGCAATACGCACCGCAATCACGTTTAAGGGATGGTACGTTGGGGACCGTTGCCGTAGGACACGCAACAGATCAGGTGTGGGAACGCAATAATGGCGAATATTGGCAAGTTTCTCTCCGCAATCGGAAAGTACAAGAAAGTTGACGTTCAATCCGCGGTACTGGGTGCCAGCCCGCATCGCCTGGTTGAGCTGCTTTTCGATGGCGCCATTTCTCGCGTAGTCGAAGCAAAGGCGCATATGGAGCGCAAGGATCTGGCGAAAAAAGCAGTGAGCATCACTTCCTGCTTGGACATCGTCAACGGTTTGCGCGGCTCGCTGAATATGGAGCAGGGCGGTGAAATCGCCGTCAATCTCGATTTGTTGTACGACTACATCGCGCGCCGACTGATTTCAGCCAACTGCAACAACGATGTCGAGATTCTCAAGGAAGTGCATGGATTGCTGAGCGAACTGCGCGCCAGCTGGAGTTCAATCACACCGGTCGAGGATGCAACCAGTAGTGTCCGCGCCGCCACGACGGCGTAGTTACTGAGTGGTATTGCCCGATGTTGTTGGAAGCAATCGAAAACGCATTGAACCTGACCACCCGCATGCGTGAGCTGGCGCTGGCCGGCGACCGGTTTGAACTTTTCGACGTGGAGCAGGCACGTGCTGCGGTGTTGGCGCAATTCAGCGCGCGTTGGAGCGCGACGCCAATGCTCGGAACGAGTACGCACCGCTGCTGCGTGAGTTGCACACACGCAATGAGGAAGTCAGGATTATCTGCGATGAGGCGCGCGGTCATCTGCGCAACGCGATGCAAACCGCCAATCGTGCTCACGCTGTCAGTCTCGCTTACACCGCTACCTGAACTACCCTGCCAATGCCCTGGGCGTTGGCTCACGCCCGAGCGAGCATTTCCCGCGCTTCAGTCCTATGGATTGCCACAACGCCCAGTCCGCCGCGGCGACGCACTTTGTTTGCTTGCGTGGCGGGCCTTTGACGAAGTCTATGTGCAGTGGGCCATGCAGTGACATTTGCCTGCCACCAGCCAGCATTTATGGAGTTGACCTAACAATTCTCGTCACATGGTGACGGATGTCTGTCGTTGAAGGGAGACGTAGACCTCGAAATGCGCCTTGTAACAGCCTGCGTTTTGGTCAATGCTGAGTAGAATTAATTGATAAATCATGGAATTGATAGTGCGCCAAAATTTTGGCCCTACCTTTGCTAGGTAAAAGGCATACTGCGGCAACGTCATGAAGAGCAGCCGTAGCGGGTACGTAGCGCTGGTTTGAATAAAATGACTGCGCGGGCGCACCGAAAGTCAGAATTGACCAAGGCAACACCGCATTCAACCTAAAGGGGATCGTAATAATGTCGGGCGGCAAGGTAGTCGTATACGAGCAGCACCCGGTCAACCGGAATCATATTTGCGCGACGATGGAGTATTTGGAATTTGAACCCATCGCCGTTGACGGTCCCGAGGCCTTAAACGAACTCATCGGTGGCCAAGGCTCCGATGTAATGATGGTGTTGATGGGCGGTGGTGCGGGCAGTGCCACGGCCGTGGAGACGTTGCGTAAGATTCGTTCGCTCGATCCACATATCCCCATCATTCTTCTGCTCGATCCCAAGGCAGGCACCAAGCTCACCGCGGAGCTGGAAGCCGGTGTCATCGATTCGGTTGAATTGCCGTTGCGCGCGCGTCGCATGACCTCGGCGTTGCAGAAGGTGCAGACCTTCCGCGAGAACCGCCATCAAAACGGCAACAATCGCAACGTTGAATCTGTTCCGCAACCTCGCTGCCTTCCGGGCGGGCATTCAACGGGTGCGCAAGATGATTGAAATGGTGGCCACTTCGGATGCCAATGTGCTTATCACGGGCGAGTCGGGCACCGGCAAGGAAGTAGTCGCGCGACACATCCACTACCACTCCGCGCGTCGTAACAAGCCTTTTGTGCCGGTTAATTGTGGCGCGATCCCGCCGGATTTGCTGGAAAGCGAGCTGTTCGGACATGAGAAGGGAGCGTTTACCGGCGCCATCACCTCGCGCCAGGGCCGTTTCGAAATGGCCGATGGCGGCACGCTGTTCCTCGATGAAATCGGCGATATGAGCCTCAGCATGCAGGTGAAACTGCTGCGCGTACTGCAGGAACGCACCTTCGAGCGTGTGGGCAGCAACAAGAGCATTACGGTTAACGTGCGTATCATCGCCGCCACGCACGTAAATCTCGAAAAGGCGATTGAGAGCGGCAGGTTCCGCGAAGATCTTTTATACCATATCGTCTAATGTATTCCCCATCGAAACGCCAAAGCCTTAAAAGTGAGCGTGCTGAGGACCTGCCGCTGCTGGTGAACGATTTGATCGAACGCAGCGCGCATGAAGGTCATGGCAGCCTGCGGCTGACACCCACCGCCATGCAGTCCGGTCACTACAAGTGGCCGGGCAATGTGCGAGCTGGCGAATTTGATCGAACGGCTGTCGATTTTTGTATCCCAACGGTGTGGTCGATTTGCACGACTTGCCGGAGAAGTATCAGGCGACTGAGTTGGTGGCAGACGAGCGGCATCCGATGTGGCAGCCGAAGCGGCCGCTGCGGCACCAGGTGCCCTGATCCGGTACAAAGTTCGTACGTCTGCCGCGCGGTGGTATCGACTTCAGCGAGCTGGCAGGTCTGACCGGTTCCCGGAGGCAACCTCATCTGCGTCCGCAGAGTTCCATCCGGTCATTACCCGCTACCTGCTGTTCTCCGATTGATGGCGCGCACCACCCGGTCTGAAAAGAGTATACCAACTGCAGCGGTTTGAAAGTAGATGGCCTGGCAAGGCCTGACGGTCTGAGCCCGTACGGTGCTGGATATTCGCTGGTTCGTTCGCCAGCGCTGACGGCTGAAGCGCCGTTCCCGGTTACCTGGACAGGCCCGCGATGCCGAAGAACAGCAACGCCTGAAGCCATTGATAACGCGCGCCGCGGCATAAAATACCTCGCCACGCCTGCTGGCGGAGCGTTTCATCCGCATAAAGATCACTGGCGGTAACCTTCCGCAGATCAACGTTAACGCCTGCGCGCAGGTGAAAATCGCTATTGTGCTGAATGCGGCACTCATTATATACACAGGTTTACAGCATGATTCATATTTTTTTTCCAAATGGCATGTTCTTGAGTTTGTTTTATCTGCTCACAAGCGGAGTAGCATAAGCGAGCGGTGCGCGCACACACAGGCCCCGCGCGCGACGCGCATGAGTCGTGTGTGAGAAAGAAAGGGAGTTATGTCACACATTCGAACAGTGTGCCTGGTTGGTAAGAGAGTCTCTCTGAGTGTGGGGAGGCAGAGACACTCACACGCGCCGGGGAAAGAAACAGGAAGAAAATAATTAATGGAGGGAGCGAAAGGATGTTGAGGGATTTATTAGCTCTCTCACATGGAGGCACACGCGCGTGTGTGTTGAGCGGGCGGGTCTCAAAGGGAGGAAGAGAGCTGCCTGCTGGCAGAGCCCATGATTATTTGGGTGTTTCCATGATGTTCACTAAATGTGGTTATTTATAAAGACAGAGACGGACACAGAGCCGCTGCTTACTGAGTGGGGGAGAGGAAGAAGGGAAGGAGGGATGAAGGCAGCATTGCTTTCTCCTGTGTTTGGAAAAATGAATGGTTTTACAGAGAAAAAAGAGAGAGACAGTAGGTGTGTGGGTGCTTGCTGCCAGGCATTTGTTGTTTGTCGTTGGAGGCACACAGGCCTGTGTGTGTGGGAGTCTTTCTTTGATGCTGTTGAAATTTCTTTGTCAACAGATCTGTTTCCCCTGGAAGAAGGCAGAAGGCATTATTTGTATCCATTGCATCTGGGCAGGAGAAAATAATGAGGCAGACGGCAGCGAAGCAGCCATGTGTGGCTGTACAAGATACACACAAAAGCTGAAAATTCATTCATATGCCTATAGGGGCTAGAAAGAGGATGAAAACATGAAGATCATGAAGAGGAGAAGAGGAGGAGCTGAAGGCCAATATTCTGAGGCCAAGGTTTGGAATTCTGAGGTCTAAAGAGACCATCCTTCGAGAAGCCTACCAAAGAAGTTACTTCAACATTAGTAGTGGGATTGGTTCAAGAACACATACAAAAGTGGCAGGCAGGAAGGATTACCCTGATCCTAATGCTACAAGAACAGGATAAAGATCACCAAAATTCAAAGTTCAGCGCGGCACAAGACACAGAACAAAGAGCCTATGCTATGGAACAGAACAGAACATAGACCCAGCCATCGTGAATGATTCAAGGAGGCCAAACATTCACAGAAGGTCTAGGTTAAGGAAGATACCAGGAGACCGCTGATGCATAACATACTGAAGACCAATAGATTAAAGAGTCAGAGAGTACACATACCAGAAGAAGAGAGCGAAAAAAGCAGAGAAAAGAGAGTATGCCTTCCATTATACTATCTTCAGAGAATGAATGTTAAAGAGTGCTGGAGGCACACTGGAGGATTGCAACAGTGACAGCCACAAAAAAAAAAAAAAAGAATTTGAGAGCAGGCATGCTGATGCCCATTCATCCAGGTTGCTGGAGGATGGTTGCTGTGCAGGTTGGTCCCAGGCCTGGCGCCACAGGGTGACAGATGGTGCTGGCTGATGGTCTGCCTGGCCACTGATGGAGCCTGGAAGCCTGCTGGAGGAAGCCTGTCGAGGCCAGCTGGGGAGCCCAGACTGAGCTCACAGGGAGCTAAGGCTGCTGATGATGCCAAGGAGCAGAAAGATTCCAAGATGACATTGATAGAAGAAGTTGATGTTTGTTTGAGTCATCCAGGCCTGATATTCATAGTGGGAAGGTTTGTGGTGAAATATCTGCTGCTCAGAAGAGAACATATCCTCTGTGAAAGGTGACACAGAGTTCACAAAGGTTGTTCTGGGAATGCTGCGCTTTTATAGGGGAAGATATGCTTTTCTGTGAAAGAATTGAAAGCGCTTGAAATGGGAGACATTACTAAAAAAGAGACTGTTTCCAGAGGGCTTCAAGAGGAAGGTTAGTTGGTTTGAAGTAGAGTTGAAAGCACAGAGCACTACGCTGTGCAGTATGGGAAGAGTTTTCCCGTTTCTAGCATAGGGCTGTGAAGTGTTTGCAGTACAAATAGAGATGTTGAAACTCCTAGCACAGAATGGTTCAACACTGTGACACAGAGGGGAAACATCACAAAGTTTGCTTCTGAGCGTAGTGAAGGCTTTTATAGGAGGACGTTTCGAAGATTAGATATCGCTCCATGATTGCAAATGGGCATAGGCTTTACAGAGTGCTAGTGATAGGAGTCACACAGTGCTGTGTGAGATGGGACACAGCAGAGAAGTTTCTTCACAGAAAATTAGTGCTGCGTTTGCAGAGATGAAAAGCTGCTTACTGTTAGTACAGTATGGGAAGTTCACGTGTAAAATGCTAGTGCTAGTGCTAGATACACGTGAAAAGGAGTATCATATTACAAGCTTTCAGAGTGCTAGTGTTTGTGATTGAGCATTCAACAGTGGATTTGGTGAACATACCATTGAGCAGTACGAAGAGTATGGTTATGGGAAGTGATATTTGGAGGGCATACGGTTGATCGGAAGCATACTTGGAAATATCATGCGGAACGTGAGCGTGGCACCGCGCCCAGTTCCGGACGAAGCCTGCGTTCACGCTATTCACAAACGTTTGGGGATTTAAAGGAACGCACCCTACGCTATCACCTTCGCATTACGCCTGTACGTGATGTCGGCATCGACCAACAGGACAAACATCGCAATTGAATGCGAGTGGAGAGGTTGGCGATGAGTTCAAGTATGAGATCAATTCACTGCTGCTGCAGATGCGCGCCATGGCCGCGCGTGCGCAGGGCGTGGAGATGCCGGTTGCTTCAATTCCGTCGGCTGCAAAGCCCGATGGATTTGGCCCCATGTTGAAAAGTGCGCTTGATCAAGTCAATTCGATGCAAATGAAAGCCACGGAAATGTCGACCGCACTGGAAACGGGAGCCACCGACGCTGATGTCTCTGAGGTTATGTTGGCTATTCAAAAGGCAAGTCTGGGCTTCCAGGCTGTCACGCAGGTGCGAAACAAATTCGTGGCTGCGTATCAGGAAGTAATGAACATGCAGGTTTGATGCGATGACTACGATAAGTATCGCGACGAACAACATGGAAGGTGGCCCTGCGAGTCGGGAGCAACGCTAGATGGCCGAACAAACCACACTGTTGGTGCCGGCTAACGCGCAACTTTCATGGCTGCGGCAGGTTGGCGTCATGATCGGAATAGCCGCTGCGGTCGCACTTGGCGTTGCCGTCGTCTTTTACTCACGCACGCCGACTTACGGGATGTTGTATCCGAATCTATCGGATCGCGATCTCACGCAGGTAATGGATGCGCTGCAAGCCGCCAATATTCGCTACAAGGTTGACAGCGCCTCCGGCGCACTCATGGTTCCAGCCGACCAAGTGTATGACGCACGGCTGAAACTGGCTGCGGCCGGACTGCCAAAGAGCAACAGCGCGGGCTTCGAGATGCTGGAGAAGGATAGCCCCTTCGGAAGCAGTCAGGCTGCCGAGTTGGTTCGGTTCCAACATGCACTTGAGGAAGAACTCGCACGCTCAATTGCCAAGCTCTCCAATGTGCGCAGCGCGCGTGTTCACTTGGCTATTCCTAAGCCATCGGTATTTGCACGCGATAAGAAAGACCCTAGCGCTTCCGTGCTGATCGATCTCTATCCAGGTCGAAGTCTCGAAGAGGGACAGGTGGAGGCCATTGCACACATGGTTGCAGCGAGTGTGCCCAATCTGCAGATGTCTGCGGTGACGGTTGTGGATCAACAAGGACGCTTATTGACCAGCGGTGACGGTCCAGAGCAGATGCAGGAAGCGGCGCATCGCTTTGACTATACGCGCAAACTGGAGGACAACTATGCCAAGCGCATTGAAGACATTCTCCTGCCGTTGGTTGGCGAAGGTGGCGTCAAGGCGCAGGTGTCGGCCGATCTCGATTTCACTGATACCGAACAGACCAGTGAGAATTACAATCCCGATGCGCAGACGGTACGCAGCGAACAGACGGTAGAGGAGAACCGAACCGGTAGCGTTGACGGTGGCGTGCCGGGCGCGTTGAGCAATCAACCACCAGCTGCCGGCACCGCACCCGAACAGGCCAACGCCGCGGCGGCCAATGCCACGCCTGGAGCTGCTGCCGCGACCAGCGCATCTTCATCGCCGCAGAGCAATCGCAAGCAATCAACGCGCAATTTTGAAGTTGATCGCACCATCAGTCATAGCCGCACATCGATCGGATCGGTGCGCAGACTGTCGGTGGCTGTTCTGGTCAACAACAAGGCATCGGTGGACAAGAAGGGCAAGGTTAAGATGACGCCGTTGACCAAGGAAGAGCTCGATCGCATGACGGCCTTGGTCAAGGAAGCAGTCGGTTTTGATGCGACCCGAGGCGACACGGTCAATGTCACCAACGCCGACTTTACCTTTACCGCCGGCTGTGGAAACTGCCGCTACCGGAGCTGCCGATGTGGAAGCAGCCTTGGGTGCTCGACGTATTGAAACAAGTGCTGGGCGGCATCTTCGCGCTGGCCGTGGCGTTCGGCGTCATCAGGCCGGCGATCAAGTCACTGATGCGGCGTGAGGTTGTAGTGCCTGCCGGCATGCCGGTCAACGCTGACGGCAGCTATGCGCTTCCCCCTGGTTACAGCGATGCCAATGCACTGCCGGCACCGGGTGGAGGTGGGCCACCGCTGCAGCGACCGCAGGAAAGCTCTGATGTCGAGCGCATTCGCAATCTGGCAACGCAGGATCCAAAACTTGCGGCACAAGTGGTCAAGAGCTGGGTAGCGGCCGAGGGTTGATAGCGTCATGGCTGATGTCGCCAAATTGAACGGTGTGGAGAAAGCCGCGGTGCTGTTGATGACCATGGGCGAGAAGTCCGCGGCCGAAGTGCTCAAGCACATGGGGCCGAAGGAGGTGCAGAAAATCGGCATTGCCATGGCCAGTTTGCAGAACATCAACAAAGACACGGTCAATGCAACCATGACCGAGTTCATCGGCAATCTGCAGAATCAGACATCGCTTGGTTTGGGTTCCGACGAATACATCTGCAGCGTTTTGGTCAACGCGCTGGGCGAGGACAAGGCGGCCAGCATGATCGATCGCATCCTGCTTGGCGGAAACACCAAGGGACTTGAATCGTTGAAGTGGATGGACCCCCGCTCGGTTGCCGAACTCATCCGCCTCGAGCATCCGCAGATTATTGCCATTGTGCTTTCGTATCTGGAGTCCGATCAGGCGGCAGCCGTGTTGCAGGAGTTTCCCGAGAAGTGGCGCAGCGACTTGGTTCTGCGCGTGGCAACGCTCAACGGCGTGCAACCGGCGGCCATGCAGGAGCTAAACGACATTCTTGAGCGTCAACTTAAGGGCGGTAGCGGTTGAAATCACCATTTTCTGGTGGCGCCTGCACGCGCGGCGAACATCCTCAATTTCGTTGACGGTTCAGTTGGCACCAAGGTCATGGATGAAACAGCGAAATGCCGATGGTGATCTGCAGCAGATTCAGGATTTGATGCCCGTCTTTGGCGATTTGGTTGAAATTGACAATCGCGGCATTCAAACATTGTTGCGCGAAGTTTCGGGATGAAACCGGTGCTGGCATTGAAGGGCGCTGGAGACGACATGAAGCAAAAGATCCTTTCAAACATGTCGCAGCGTGCCGCCGAGATGCTGCGCGAGGATTTGGAAGCGCGCGGGCCCGTGAAGCTTCTCTTGATGGAAGCGGCGCCAAAAAGAGATCATCACCATTGCCCGTCGCTCTGGCTGACGAAGGCCAGATTATGCTGGCGGGTTCCGGTGAGGCAATGGTCTGGAACGGAATCCAGGAATGCTACGCCGATGTCATCACGCATTCCACGTATCATTGCTCGTGAAGCTGTTTCCGACATTCAACGCTGGGATGCGCCCGCTGTTGACGGTGAAATTCACACCGGCGTCGATCGCGAGCCAGTGCGGCCGTTGACGGCGTCGCAACTGCAGGGCATCCAACGATCCGCTTACGACGAAGGTTTTGCGCTCGGACGGCGCGAGGGGCGCGAAGCTGGTTTGCGCGAGATCGGCGCTGAACTTGAGGCAAGGTATCAGCAAAAGCTGCAAACGCTTTCCGGATTGTTGTGTAGTCTGGCGCGTCCCATTGCCCGGCTGGATGAGGAAGTGGAGCGTTCACTGCTTGACTTGGTCGTGCTCATCGCGCGGCAACTCATTCGGCGCGAATTGAAAACCAGCCAAGGCGAAATCGTCGCCGTTCTGCGTGAAGCGCTTGCCAGCCTGCCGATTGCTTCGCGCCATCCGCACATCCATCTCAATCCTGATGACATCGACATCGTTCGCCAAGCGTTTTCCTTGGGCGATGCTCAGGAAGCCTACAAAATCGAAGAGGATCCATTGATTGCGCGCGGCGGCTGTCTTATCGAGACGGAAACCTCATACATCGATGCCACGGTCGAGGCGCGTATCAACGCCGCCATCGCGCAGATGTTCGGTAGTCAGCGCGAGGCGGACAAGAATGACTGAAGGATCCCGCCAACCAATCTGGAATCAACATCTGCAGGCCTGCGCTGATCGGCTTCGCGATGCGCAGTGGAAGCCGGTGGTCGAAGGCAAGTTGACTCGCATGGTGGGACTGACGCTGGAAGCCGTCGGCTGCCAGGCCGCCATCGGCGATCGATGCCGTGTGGCATCCCGAAGCGGCGAACCGGTGGATGCGGAAGTGGTGGGATTCGCCGGCGATCGTTTATTTCTTATGCCTACGGGTTCGCCACACGGATTGGCGCCCAGCGCCCGCGTGGTCCCCATTGGTCGCGCTGGTGACGTAGCGGTGGGCGATCACTTGCTCGGCCGCGTCATCAACGGCTCCGGTCAACCGCTCGACGGATTTCCCATGCCACGTGCCGAGCAGCGCGTGCCCCTACATGGCACCTTGATCAACCCGCTTGCTCGTACACCAATCCGGCAACCGCTTGACGTCGGCGTGCGCGCTATCAACGCGCTGCTGAGTGTGGGCAACGGACAGCGTCTCGGGCTATTCGCACAGGCCGGTGTTGGTAAGAGTATTTTGTTAGGCATGATGACGCGCTACACCAGTGCGGACGTAATTGTCGTCGGTCTGATTGGCGAGCGTGGACGTGAGGTAAAAGAGTTCATTGAAGAGAGTCTGGGCGAGGAAGGTTTGAAGCGTGCCGTGGTGGTTGCAACACCTGCCGACATGCCGCCCTTGATGCGTGTGCATGGTGCGTCGGTGGCGACGGCAATAGCCGAATACTTCCGCGATCGGGGCAAGCGCGTGTTGTTACTGATGGACTCCCTGACGCGCTACGCACAGGCCTTGCGGGAAATCGCGCTTACCATTGGTGAACCGCCGGCCACGCGTGGTTTCCCGCCGTCAGTGTTTGCACGATTACCGGCATTAGTGGAACGAGCTGGCACTGGTCCGGCCGGTGCCGGTTCCATTACGGCGTTCTACACTGTATTAACTGATGGCGAAGACAATAACGATCCGGTGGCTGATGCGGCACGTGCCATTTTGGATGGT
>JAXMGY010000050.1:0-7486 GCA_046347035.1 Gammaproteobacteria bacterium
AATCGACTATCCGCGCGTGGCCGCAGTGACTGGCAATCCGCGCATTCGTAATCGCTCGACGTTGCTCGGTCGGGTGCAGGTGGGTGAATTCTCTTCGATTATCGGACTTATCAAACGCGCGCAGCGTGTGTACGGCCGTATCTTTACTGTTTCAGGCGTAATGGCGGCATTTCGCAAATGCGCGCTGCACCGCGTCGACTACTGGAGCGTCGACATGGTGACGGAGGATATTGACGTCAGCTGGAAGCTGCAGCTCGATCATTGGGACATCCGTTACGAGCCCAATGCGCTGTGCTGGATCCTGATGCCGGAAACCTTCAAGGGACTGTGGAAGCAACGACTGCGTTGGGCGCGCGGTGGCGTGGAGGTGCTGCGCAGGTACTGGCGCGCCTTGCTCAATTGGAAGCAGCGACGCATCTGGCCCATCTACATCGAGTTCTTCACCAGCGTTGTCTGGGCGTACGTAATGATGTCGGTTTTTCTGCTGTGGCTGGTGGGGCGCATCATTTCGCCCACGCATCCGCTTGCGATTGACGAACTGTTGCCGGGTTGGAATGGCGTGATACTCGGCTTTACCTGTTTGCTGCAATTTGCCATCAGCCTCGTCATCGACAGCCGCTACGAGCGCAACATCGGGCGCTATTATTTCTGGGTTATCTGGTATCCGTTGGCCTACTGGTTATTGAACGTGCTGACCAATGTGGTGGCCTTGCCCAAGGTATTGCTGCAAGGCAAGTCGGTGCGCGCGCGTTGGGTCAGCCCAGACCGCGGCATTCGTCCCGTGCATGGAGGCGCGACACGATGAGCAATATCATCGATAAACCAGAGCTTCAATCACCAGCGCAGAAGTACTTATTCGGCTCGGTGACGCTGGGATTGTGGTTTATCTATTTGTACATGTGGTTGCCGCTTATCAGCGTGTTGGCGTGGTTGTTGGGTGCGCAATTGTTTTACGAGCGCGTGATCGAGCGTGGCGGGTTACACTTGTTGGCACATGATCTGCGACGCTATGGCGAAGTAATCGTGGTGATGGTTGCAGTGTATCTTGGTTGGGCGCTAGTGAACTACTACCGCTTTCGCACGTCGCGTCGTAGCACGCAGTTGCATGCCGTCGACATTTCGATGTTGGCGAAACATTTCAACGTTGATGAGGCCGACGTAAACCGCCTGCAATGGTCGCGCATGCTTGAACTGACGCACGATGACGAAGGAAATGTGTTGTACGTCCGGCAAGTGGCGGTTCGCAGCCGCCAGCATCCAGCGCCGGTCACGCGACTGTGGCCACGACGCGGAGCACGTCGTGGTGGTGCGTCAGGACCAGGAGGACGGCACGGCATGTCGGCGCATGGGCGTCGGCGGCTGGCGATCCGTTGATTTAGAACTCATTCGCAGATTTTCCGCGTTCGCCTTCTTGCGTCCTTGCGTCGGGCAACTTAGGCTCACTCGCATTGTTCGAAGTCGGTTTTGGATCACGGATGTCACCGGTCAACTCACGATTTGAAAGGCAAATTGAATTAACCATACGTCACTCGCCGAGCCTGCGACGCGGATTGATAGCTGCGCACATGGCCTGTCTGTTCCCTATTTCTCTGCTCTCCGGAAATCCAATACACCAAGTAATCATGATCGCAGTCGTGTTGGCAAGTGCCGTGCTAAGTTGGCGGCGTTGGACACGCGATGATGACTCGAAGATTCGAACATTAATTATGCGCAGCGACGGATCGTTTCACGTCGCGACATCCGCCAAGGTAGAATCGGCGCGTCTCATTTCGGCCAGCGTTGTGCAACCTTCATTGACCGTAATGGAACTTCGCGGTGATAGTGGCCGGAGATATTCGGCAATTCTGCGTCCCGACAATGTGGATGCAGAACCGTTCCAGCGGCTACGGGCACGTTACGAAGTGCAGTTTAGCTGGAGTCACGGTTTACGCTACCGTCGATCACCATAGCGGCAAAGCATAGCGGTCAAGAATCTGTGAAGCGGCGTAAGAACGACACGCCGCCGCATCAGTGCAAAGCCGTCCGCTTGGATTTCATCCAGCACCTTCAGTTTAAGCGCAAGCATGATTCGCAGTGGCAACGGTTAGAGCATTCGCCTCTCAAACGCGCCTTCGGCCAGTAAGCGAATATGGGCGGCCATGTCGCCTGCCAAGCCCGCAACAGCTGTCGGCGGGGGCACCGTCACGCAAGGTTTCGATTTTCAGTCCGTGTTTGCTCAATATATCTTCAGGCAGGCGTACCGTTGGCAGGCGTGTGACTTCACGAAGATGCTGCAGGGCATAAATCAATCCCATTGCCATGCCGGCGTTTGTCGCAGCATCCGGTGTGGTTGTATCAAATGATCAAGCAACTGGGCGGCCTTTATGCTGCCATAGCGCGCCCTCAATGTTTCGATACGCCTCGTGCAGCGCGGGCATGGCCGAAAATCGTTGCGGTGACAGCCCGTCCGCGCAGAAGTCAGCAACGGCTATCAAATGCTGGTATAGGGGAACCACAAGCGCGCCGGTTTCGCGCAAGGCAATGCTGATGGCATGATTGCCACCGCCAGCGAGTACGCGGCTGAGCTTACCTCGTTCCACCATGCCAATTTGATCCGCGCTACGCCAGAGTCATTGGACGTGCGCGCAATCGCGATTAACTCATCCGCACTAGTGCATGCACGCTGATGATTTGCGCGCGTGATTTGCAGTTCCTGCAAGCGTTGCGTAGTACAGGTCCGAACCCGGCGGCGCCGCGCTGGAAGCACTCTGCGATGGCGGCAGCGGCTTGCGCTGGCCGTTACTTTCGCAAGTGAGTGAGAATGTCGAGTCCGGTTGCGTCACCGCTGCCTCCGCACCCCAACTCCATGGATCATCGCCCGGTTCGATGTAGCCGTAGGCAACCGCCAGCATGGACATGCCGGCGGCGTGCGCGGCCTCAACATCACCGGCGGGCATCGCCAACATAGACGCTGCGATCTGGTGGAACGCCAGCCATGGCTGCTGCATGCAGCAGTGGCGCTGGATGCGGTTTGCGCTGACGGTGTCGCCGCAGACCACGCAGGCTACGCGTGCACTCAAGCCGCAGGCTTGCAACAAGAGATCGGTGAGCCACGCGGGCCATTTGGTCGATACCCCACACGCGTGCCGATTCTTCGATTACTCGAAGCACGGCGTCCATGCCAAGCAACCGCGTGTGCTGGCGAATGTTCTCGCGATAGTGCGCGAGCAGTCTTCTGGCGCCGGGTTTCATAGCGAGGATGACGCTCGTCGCCTTCAAATCCCAGGAGGACCAACGCCCGTGCGCCATTGGACACATGCGGCCGTATCTGTTCGAAGGGTAGCGGTGCAAGCGCCTCCTCGGCACGCGCAGCGTTGAGCGCGCTGGCCAGATCAGGTGCCGTGTCGAGCAGTGTGCCGTCCAGATCGAAAAACACGCCTGCGTAGCGCATGGACATGTTCAATGATTACCGGGGCGGCGGCACTGCATCAGGTAGTTAATTGAGACAGATGATGTCAGTCGCGCGTGACGCGTCAATGGATTGTATGTCAGCCCGCGCAATTGCTCGACGCTCAAGCCTGCATTTCGCACCCAACTGGCAAGTTCCGAGGGTTTGATGAAGCGTTGATACTCGTGGGTGCCACGCGGCAATAGCTTTAGGAGGTACTCAGCGCCCAGGACACCGAAGAAGTACGCCGATGCCGTACGATTGAGCGTGGAAAGAACGACGCTACCGCCAGGCTTGGCCAGTGTGGCGCAGGTTTGAATCAATGCGCACGGATCGGGAACGTGTTCCAGCAACTCCATGCAGGTGACCAGATCGTAACTGGCCGCTTCACTCTGCGCGGTCTTTTCAGCGTTCTCGCAGCGATAGTCAATGGTGAGTCGGTCATGTTCTGCGTGCAGGCGGGCAATATCGATGGCCGCTGGCGAAGCATCGATGCCGGTGACGTGCGCACCGGCGCGTGCCATGGCTTCGCTCAAAATGCCACCACCACAACCGATATCGATGACTTTGCAATTTGCCAACGATGCGCAGGAGGTAACGAACTGCAATCGCGCGGGATTCAGATCGTGCAGAGGCCGGAACGGACCGTTGGAATCCCACCAGCGCGCCGCCAAGGCGTCGAACTTCTCGACTTCGTGCTGATCAACATTGGCATGCATGGCGTTTACAAGCGCTTGTTAGCGGCGGCGTCTTACATTGGGATCAGGTGTCTCGCCCGATTCTGGCTTCAGCGTCGCCAACGTGACTGTGTCCGGTTCACCGAGCAAATATCCCTGATATAGATCGAATCCCAACTCCTGGCAGCGCTGCAACTGTTCCTTGGTTTCAATCTTCTCCGCCAACAGCTTAACGCGATAGCGGCGTAGCTCTTCTACATGGGTTGGTAGCACTTCCGAACCCACCAGATTCAAATCAACCTTGACGATATCAGCGATGTCGATGAGTGGTTTGTATTTCGGATCGTAAAGAAAGTCATCCAGCGCGATGGTGTAACCAGCGCGGGACAGGGCGGACAGCCGCGCCAGCATCCGCTCATCTATTTCCACGTCTTCAAGAATTTCCAGCACCACCTCGTCTTTGCGCAGACGCTCCAGCGCAGGATGATCGATGAAGCTGCGGGTCAGATTGATAAAAGCCGGTTTGTCCTCGACCAGGTTATGAAAGCCGATTTCGTAAAGAGTATTTTCTATCACCTGGAAAGTGGCATCGTCGCCATCGCGAATGGTGGCAGTGGTCGTGCCGTCGCGCTCACGAAACAGCAGTTCATAGGCTACCAGGCGCAAGTCGCGATCAAAAATCGCCTGACGTCCGACGATGACTTCTTTAGGCATGCGATAATTTTGATGTTTCAGCTATAGATCCCGGCGATGATTGCGATGAGCAGCAACACAATCAGCAGGACAAGCTTCCAAATCCCCGTCTTTCTGGGCCTGACATAGGGGATGGTCGGTTGGGTATCACCAAGCGAAGTTTGTTCGGCAACGCGGGCGGCAAGTGGCGGTTGGGCCGGCTGATAGGCGTAAACCGGTATCGAACCTTTTACCACATCGTCCAACAATCGTTGGCGGGCGGCACGATATTCGTTGAAACTCAGTTTTCCTTCGGAAAATTGCCGCGACAACTGGCGCAGGCTGGTTCCGGAAGCGTTGGCGGCGCTGGCTTCATTCATGGCGGTCGCTGTTTATTATGTATCGGTATCGTTATATCGCCAGATCGGACAAATAATAGGTCAATCTACAGCAAGCTGCGCCGTAAAGCATTAGCCGCATGCTTGTCGCACACGACAAATGTGATCCACGGCGGAATCAAAGCGCGGCGCATCATGGTATGCAAGGCATTCACGCGTTTTTCCACAGCATGTAGGCGACAATCGCCACCGCTGTCAACACCGCGGCGGTTAACCACTTCGCGGTGCTGCTGAGCCCACTCTGCTGCATCAGTTCCAGGAATTCGTTGACGCTGTCGATCCGGTCCTCACGACGCAGTGCCAGTGCGCGCTGCAGGGCCTTCATCTGTGTGCGGCCAAGTTTGCGGATGGGTGCCAGTGGTAGTTTTTTCTCGCGCGCCAGCAGTGCCGACTTGCGATCATAGGGATGTTTGCCGCTCAGCAATTCGTAGGCGACGCAGCCCAAGGCGTAAATGTCGTCGCGTGGGTCAGGTTCGGCGCCATCGAGCATCTCGGCGCTGGCATAGGCGGGCGTGAGTGCGCCAAGACTGGTCGGGTCATGGACGGTTTTCTCCAGATCCTCGGCGTTTTGCACCACGCGCGCAATGCCGAAGTCCAGAACTTTCACCACGCCGGCGTCGGTGAGAAAACAGTTAGCGGGTTTGAAATCCGAATGCACGATGTCGCGCTCATGCGCATAGGCCAGCGCATTGCCCAGGCCACGAATGATTGGAAGCGCTTCCGGTGTGGATATGCCGCCTTGCGGCCGCACATGGCGGCGAATATAACTGTTGAGCGGTTGACCCTGTAGATATTCCATGGTCAGAAATACATTGTCGCCGCTGCGATCGAAATCGAATACGGTGGCAATATTGGGATGCGCGAGCTTTTGCTGCCGGCTGGCTTCGCGTTGCAGGGAAATAAACGCATTGCGATGATGGCGAAAGTTTTCGTTTAGAATCTTAATCGCCACAAAAGGGTTGCGATCGCGCGCTTCCACTTTCAGCAGATCGCGGGCCTTGAACACCGTGCCCATGCCGCCGGCGCCAAGGATTTCTTCTAGCACGAAGCGCTCCTTGATAACCGTGCCGACCGCGAAGGTGCCCGAGCCGCGCTGCTGCATGGCCTGCAGAATGATCTGGTCGAGGTCAATGTCGAGGGCCCCGACTGAATTTGTTTCGATTGGCGTTGTGACATGTCCACCTTTCTGCGATTCCTTGACGATGCCTGTCGCCTGGCGCGCGCGGGCCTTGAGTTTGGCGAAGGTGGATGCCTCGATCAGTCCCTCTTCATAGGCGTCGGCCAGTTCCTGCTCCAACGCACCTAGTAGCTCGGGATGGGTGCCCAAGATGCGGTCCATGTGATCGAGCAGCACATCGGCCTTGAGTCGGCCTTGCGCCAGGGCGGTTAACGCGTCGGAAAAGCTGGCCAAAGACTGGTTACTCCATGCGACCTTTGGAGGTCGAATGCATTGACGATAATTATCGAAATTCTCTAAGACGAGGCACGTTGAATGTCGATTACCGCCACCGACACATTGTCGGCGGCACCACGTTGCAGGGTGGTTTCGATCAACTTCTGCGCGATTTCATCAGGAGAACCTTTCGCGCCTAGAAGGTTGGCAATTTCATCCTGCATGACATGCTTGTCGAGCCCATCGGAGCTGAGTAAGTAACGATCGCCTTCTGCCATTTCGCTCAGGTCCATTTCCAGGCACAACTCCGGCGCGGCGCCAACCGCACGGGTAATCAGGTTACCAGCCGGATGCATGGCAGCCTCCTCACGCGTGATCAGGCCTTGCTCCACATACATTTCTATATGCGAATGATCGTTGCTCAGCTGCTGCAACTTGCCGTTGCGCAGCCGATACGCACGGCTGTCGCCAGCCCAGATCACCACGCAAAGATTGCGGAAGGCGATGAGCGCCACCACCGTGCTGCCCGAGGTCTGTTGTGTTTGTGCCGACATCGAAACCAGGCGCAAATTAACAGACAGCAACGCATCCTCCACGCGATTCACGTAGTCGCTGAGTGACGCCGAGGGTTCTACGCGCCGCAATGTATCGACGATCAACTGGCTAGCCACATCGCCGGCGGCGTGGCCGCCCATGCCGTCGGCAACCACCCATAGCCCGGCATCGGCGCGATCGAGTATCGAGTCTTCGTTAATACGCCGCACCAGACCGACATGCGTGCGGGTGGCTGACTGCCATTGAAAATTCAGCGGGTTCTGCATGGAGAATCAAAACGTCTATTCGGCTCGGAAACGAACTATCTCCGAGGGGTTTTGCTTGAAGGGTTTGCCCAGACTAATCACACCTGATCCGGCGATGG
>JAXMGY010000051.1:0-6497 GCA_046347035.1 Gammaproteobacteria bacterium
GCCATCGGTATCGAACAACACGTCGCGCGGTTCGAAGCCGCACACGACGACTATAGCGCCATCATGCTGAAGGCGTTGGCCGATCGCCTGGCCGAGGCCTTTGCCGAGCGCATGCACGAACGGGTGCGCAAGGAGTTCTGGGGCTACGTCAGTAACGAGTCGCTCGACAATGAATCGCTGATTGATGAAAAGTACCAGGGCATTCGCCCGGCGCCTGGCTATCCCGCTTGCCCCGATCACACCGAGAAAGAGCTGCTCTGGAGGCTGCTCGATCCACTGGCAACCGCCGGAATTCGCCTTACCGAATCTTTCGCCATGTATCCGGCCGCGTCAGTCAGCGGATGGTATTTCTCTCATCCACAATCGCGCTACTTCGGTCTCGGTAAAATCAACGAAGATCAGGTGCACGACTACGCCAAGCGCAAAGGCATGGACGTGAAAACCGTCGAACGCTGGCTGGCACCTGTGCTGGGTTACGACTCGGAGTAAGAAGCTCCCAACGGTGGGCGTGGTACATCGTTCTATCTAAGACCAGTGACTTGGTCTCTTGGCTTCACGCCACGACATTTCTTTCATACAAGTCTTGCAGACTCCGCAACTGTGGTTCCCCCGCCATCTCTAGCCATCTAAAACTTCCCATAACTTTTCAATGAGTTAAACTTCGGCCCAACATTTGCTGAGCGCAACTGAAGCAAGACAAACCGAAAACGGTGGAAAGCTTCTTCGCGGTGAGTAAATGAACATCATTCATGCGGCTGGCCTGCTCTTGGGCATGGCATCCATCAGTTACCTACTGATCGCGATCTGGCGCGTGCTGCAATTTCAAAGCACTGCCGCTGCATCTCCGTCGGCACCGACTGCGGTCACAGTGATGATCCCCGTATGTGGTGCCACACCGCGCCTGGCGGAGTGCCTGCGGTCCTGTTGCGAACAAAATCGCGCCTACGTCCAATATCTGTTTGGTCTGCACCATGCCGATGACGCCGGGCGACAGGTCATCGAACGTATCATGCGCGACCACCCCGATGCTGACATGCAGTTGGTTATCGACGCAACCAGAATCGGTAGTAACCCGAAGGTATGCAACCTCGCCAACATGTATCGCGCTGCGCGTCATGACGTGCTGGTGATGATCGACAGCGATGTGATAGTTGGTCCGGAGTTCCTGGATGAACTTCTGAAGTCCTTCGACAATGAGACGGTCGGTGCCGCCACCTGTCTCTACAAGGGAATACCAGAATCCAACCTGGCTTCATTGCTCGGCGCCCTGCACATCAACGACTGGTTCCTGCCGTCTGCGCTGGTGGATCTTGGCTGGCGACGGATGGATATATGTTTCGGTGCCGTCATGGCAGTCACACGCCAAGCGTTGGAAGCAATCGGTGGGTTCGCAGCCTTGGCAAACGCGGTTGCGGAGGATGACGTGCTAGGCGAGCGCGTGCACTCGGCTGGATATGAAGTGCGGTTATCGAACTACGTGGTTGGAACCATCGTCGCCGAGGCGAACCTTGATCAACTTACCCAGCACGAGCTACGTTGGATGCGATCAGTGCGCGCCTGTAGGCCACTCGATCACAGTCTGTCGCTTGTCGTCCACCCGTTGTTACCAACGGCGGCGATGATCCTGCCGCAACCACATCCGGCGGGCATCGCGATACTATCGACAATGATAACGCTGCGCTGTGTGCTCAATTTTGCTGTTTGGTGGCGCTTGCACACTCACACGCCTGCAAGTTGGTGGCTGATAGGATTGCGCGAGTTGCTGACTTTCCGCATCTGGCTGACCAGCTTCTTCTCTCGAACCATGCGCTGGGGTAGCGTCGACCTTAAAGCCATCGCCGGACGCCAGATGACTACGCAGATCGTCGAGAAAAGTCTGTGAGCAAGTCAAATTCCGGAGACAATAGCAAAACGTTGATCGTCACAGCTGATGACTTTGGGTTATCGGTGCCGGTTAACGAAGCCGTAGAACGTGCACATTTAAGTGGAATACTCACTGCCGCAAGCCTGATGGTCAGTGGCCATGCGTTCGAAGATGCAGTTATGCGCGCACGCCGACTACCGAGCCTGGGGGTAGGCCTACACATCGTGCTTGTCGACGGCCGGCCGGTCTTGCCTCCCGAGCAACTGCCCGATCTTGTTGGTGCAGACGGACGCTTTCTTACTCAACCGGTGCGAACCGGCCTTAAGCTGCTATGGCAGCACCGTCTGCAGGTGCAGGTCGAAGCGGAAATTCGCGCCCAGTTGCAACGATTCAAAACGACAGGATTGAATCTCGATCACGTCGATGGCCACCACCATTTCCACCAACATCCTTTTATCATTGACTTGTTAATACGCCTGGCACCGGAATTTGGCATTAAGGCCGTGCGTGTTCCTATCGAGTCGCCCCTGCACTCATGGCGTGCACAGCGGGAAGGATGGATGCGGCGCTTTGGCGGCTGGTTCTGGTCGGTGGCGCGGTTGCGTAGCATGCAAGAAAAATTGCGCCGCGCGGGCGTAGCCTGCAACGATCAAATCTTCGGTCTTTTCGATTCCGGTCGCATGAACGCTCAACGCATGGATGGCTTTCTCGCCCATCTGCCGGCTGGGATTACCGAGCTTTACTGCCACCCGGCAACCCGCCGTTGGGCAGTGGATTGCCTGCCTGAATCCTACCAGTGTGATCAGGAATTTTCCGCGATAGCGGATCCAGAACGCCGCCAGCGCGTGACACGCCAAGGAATTCGGTTAGTACCATTCGCAGCGCTCGCGCAACCGATCGAAGGCGCGTTATGAAGCTTAAGATATGGATTGCCATCGTCTTCGGGAGCTGCCTGCTAGCCGTGCTGATCAACTCCGTCGGTACCTCCGGGGTATGGAATGCGATCAATCGCGCCGGATGGCAGACGTTGATGTGCATGGCTCTCATTCATCTGCCATCGCTTCTGGGCTGCGCCGCAGCCTGGCGGGCGGCTTTTTCTGTTGATAACCACCCATTAATGCCATTCCTGCTCGCGCGCTGGATACGCGACGGTGTAAACAACGTCGTGCCAGTGTTGCCCATGACTGGCGAAATGGCGGGCGTGCGGGTGCTCGCCCTCAATCTCGTCACCACATCAACCGCCGTCGCAAGCACCATCGTTGATGTCACGACGGAAACAGTCAGTCAAATCGGATTTGCGTTGCTGGGTATTGTGATTCTTTGGTCGAACGTAGGAATGAGCGCTGCAGTTCGTTGGGCATGCCTCGGCATCGGAGGTGGAGCTTTCGCCATGCTTGTGTTCATCCTCCTGCAAACCCGGTTTCAAACCCGCTGGCTGGCGCAAATTATTTCATATCTGCGAAAACAGACTGGCGACCGGCTTATAATGAGTACTCAGTCGACATTGACCGTACTTCAGCAGTCATATCGACGACACCGATCCCTGTGCCGCGCCTTGTCGTTACATTTGCTCGCATGGTGCATTGGGGCTCTAGAACTCAAAGTCGGCGCTGCTTTCATGGGGCAGCACCTCAGCATAGCAAATGCCATCGCACTCGACAGTCTGGTGTCCGCGTTGCGTTCCGCCGCGTTCATTGTACCCGCAGGTCTCGGAGTGCAGGACGGTGGATTGGTGTTACTAGCCGGGTTGCTCTCCATCGGACCACAGCAGGCATTAGCGCTCGCCCTACTGCGTCGAGCACGCGAATGGATGGTTGGATTGCCGGCGTTGGCTTGCTGGCAGCTCATTGAAACCAAACACGTCGGTGATGTGCCTAGAACATTATCAACTTACGCGCCAACCAACGCATCAACGTCGCGCCCATCCTTGCGATCGATTGAAGTTGAAGCTTGCGAAGTGCAATCCAGTTGAACCATGAGCCCACGGACCAATCCATGAGCAAAGTTGATTTTGATTCCGAACGAGTACGCAACCTCAACCGGGAAATTAATGCCCTACTAGGCTTGCTCGAATTCGCCAAGTCGCGGCTCTACCCGAGCCGGGTCGCAGGGGATGTGCAAAAACTCATCCAAGCGCGCAATCGTGAGTTACAACAATTATCAAAGCATTCGTGATGCCGCCTTCATCCCTTATTGGGCTAGCCGAAAGTCAATGCGTAAAAACTACTGACGTTGGCTAGCTTTCGACACCCGATCCGACACTGGGTAGTCTAATTTCCTGCCGACTTTCCGACACGACAAACCGTGACGGGTTCGTCGTTTCGAGTCGCTGACCATCCATAGCATTCACCGCGTACAGCCGCTGAAAGCGGTGTTGTGAGGAAACGGAGGGTATGGATTTGGGTGGCTTTTTCAGCTTCGGCTGCAAACCGAGCTGCGCGATGTCGTTCGTCATGGCTGTGCTGGTTCCAATTGGCGCGCAGGCTGCGAATCCGAAACTCTCCTGGGATCCGAACTCCGAATCTAACCTTGCTGGATACAAGCTGTATTTCGGGACCCAGTCCCGAACCTGTTATGCCGATCCAGTTGACGAGCGCTTTGTTTACGGCGGTGGTGCAGCCGCGCAGGGCGGATCGCCCATCACCATATTTCTTAAACAGCTGGCCAATACCGCTCAACCGAGCTACGTGCTTACCAACCTGCCCGACGCAGCGCGCTACTTTTCCGTCACTGCGTTCAATACAGCGGGGCTCGAAAGCCGCTACAGCGGCGAGGTCGCGCTGGCGAATTCTCCACAAGGGCCGGTTCTCTGTGACGCCAGTGCCGAAACAGGAACCTCCGTGGAAGTGACTTACAGCGAGTACGTCGAGGACGTCAGCGCGACCGCGCTTGCCAACTACGATCTGCGCAACGCCGCAACCAATGCCGCGGTACCTGTTACAAGCATTACGTATGACTACACCACATTCAAAAAAGTCACGCTGAATAGTAGTGCCTTGACTCCAGGCGTGACATATCGCCTCTCGATAAGCAACGTAAAGGACTACTTTGATCCAGTGTTTATCACGCCAAACTCATCAACGACGTTTACCTATACCGCAGGTCCAGCGTTACGAACCGCGATGGTCCGCAAACACAACCCGCCCAACATCGTGCTCGAATTCAACAAAGGCGTGAGCGCCGGCACCGCCGGTGTAGCCACAAATTACAGCATCGATAATGGCCTGACCATCACTCAGGCCGCGCGTGGTATCGATCAGAATTACACCGAGGACCAGCGTAGCGTCTTCCTAACCACCTCTTCGCCATTGGTAGAAGGCACGACCTATACGATCACCGTCAATAATGTCACCGACAATCTGGGTAACGCGATTGCTGCAAACAGCACCATCACCCTGGCGGTACCGGTGGACACCACGCCACCCAAGGCGCTGACCGGCCATCTCACCAATCCCATGCCAACCCCGCTTAATCCAACGGGTGATCGCACCGAGGTCAATGTCACCTTCGATGAAGAAGTTGATCCGGCGACGGCGACAACTTTGACCAACTACGTCATCAACAACGGTATTACTGTTGGCGGAGCCACCCTACAAGGCGACCGCAAGACGGTTGTGCTCAGCGCGTCTTCACACGCGAATGGCACCTATCAAATCAATGTGTCCGGCGTGCGCGACAACAGTGCGGCAATGAATCTCATGATACCCACGCAATTGAGTTACCGCGTGTTTGACGCAACCACGGACACTGATGGTGATGGTCGCGAGGATGTTCGCGACAACTGCAAGCTGGTGCAGAACGCCGATCAACGCAATACCGACGGCGATCAGTTCGGCAACGTCTGTGACCCGGACCTCAACAACGACGGCGTAGTGAACTTCGCGGATCTGGCGGCAATGAAGGCCGTATTCCTGAAAGCGGATGCCAATGCCGATCTTAATGGCGATGGAGTTGTCAATTTCGCCGACCTCGCCACACTGAAGACGATGTTCCTCAAAGCGCCTGGACCGACCGGGTACCTTCAGTAACGCATTCAATTGGAAGCATTCAGACCCACTTTCTAAAGGAGAACGCACTATGAAATTTACCGGTCTACGATTTCTCCTGGTACTCGGATTGTTAAATGCAGGAACGGACGTAATGGCGTCCACCATTTCCCTAAGTCCAGCATCCCAGAACGCAGCCATTGGCGATACCGTTGCCTTCGACCTAAACATGGACTTCACGGGCGATCCGACCATCGGCGGCGGAATCGATATCCAGTTTGACAGCGCTCGGCTGCAGTACGTCGGTTTTACATTCGATTCTGGACTCGGTAGCGATCCAGCTTTCACCTTTGCGCCGACAGAGACATCTGCTGGCAAGTTGACCAGCTTGTCGTTTGGAAACTTCAGCGGACTCACTGGTCCGGCAAAAATCGGAACATTCAATTTCAAGGCCATCGCATCGGGTGATGCACTATTGTCGTTGTCCGAAAATGCCGGTGGAAGCGCCGGGAACGCTGGTGGATTCTTCAATACCGCTGGTGGCGAGCAGAACCCCACCTTTAGCGGAGCGGGCGTTACCGTCGCCGCTGCACCAGTTCCACTTCCCGCGGGATTGCCACTGCTTTCGGGAGCATTGATGGGCTTGT
>JAXMGY010000052.1:0-6483 GCA_046347035.1 Gammaproteobacteria bacterium
CTGCGGAAGCGTCGGCACCCGCTGCAACAGCGGCGCCGGCGGAAGCAGCAGCGCCCGCTGAGTCCGCGCCCAACAAGATCATCGTGCTGGAAGAAGGCAAGAACTATCGCATCGTCAATCCGCCGCAGCCGACTGATAGCAAGGACAAGATCGAAGTGATGGAAATCTTCTGGTACGGCTGCCCACACTGTAATCACTTCGAACCGTTTGTTCGCAAGTGGCTGGAGTCCAAACCGGATGACGTGGCCTTCCGCCGCTTTCCTGCGATTTTCCGCGAAAACTGGGTCCCCGGTGCGCGCGCCTTCTACACGGGCCAGGCACTGGGTATTCTCGACCAGATGCATCCGGCACTGTTCAAGGCCATCCACGAAGAACGGCGTGAGTTGAATTCCGACGCCGATTGGGCATCGTTCTACGGCACCCTGGGCGTGAAAGAAGAAGACTTCAAGAAGGCCTGGGACTCAGTAGAAGTTGCCACCCAGGTCCGCAATGCGATGGCACAGGTACAGAACTACGGCATTGAGGGCGTACCGGCGGTCATCATCGGCGGAAAGTACCAGACTTCCGCGGGAATGGAGGGCGTCGGGGACTACGACACCTTGCTTAAAGTTGTGAACGCCCTGGTCGATAAAGTACGTGCAGAGGCCAAGCCCGCCGGCTAGGCGGATCGCCGTACGATAGTTCGGCGCGTCCAGCCCCCGGGGACGCAACCGATTTCCAGGGGAGATTCCGGTTGTCCTAGGCCATCGCGGCCATGCGAGCCGCCTGCCAATTCCCTGGTTTCTACAGCGGCGGCACAAAGGATAATGACGACCAATAAGCTCAATGGCCTTCTGTCGGACAAGTCGGATCCGGCAACAGAGCTTGCGAAAACGCAGCGAGCGCTGCTCAAACTTGCCTTTGCGCTGCGTGGTCAGGACAGTGAACTCGATCAAGTCTTGGTCAAACTGACTAACCTGTTGCGCTCGGGTATGCGCAGCGCCGACATTACGCAAATTATTGACGAAGTCATCGCTACTTTTGAGAAGGTCAAGCGGACAGGCATCGCGCCGGCATTGGAAATGTCGCGCGAACTAGCGCTGGTAATTACCGATACTGTCGCTGCTAACGCACCTAAGTCGGTCAGTGATTCGCTGCGCGAGGACCGCGCAGCAATTGCCAAGGCATCCGATCGGCAAAAATTGCAGGCTGTCGCCGTCGGGATCGCTGAGCGAGTTGCGCGCTCTGCCAATAGCGACACTCAACACGCGGATAAAGCTTTACCCACCACGCCGTTAATCGATTTACTGGCGCAACTGCAATTGCCGGAATCAATGCATGCGCAATCCAGGAATGTTCAAGAACAGTTGATGCGCCAGCCGCCGCCGCCGACGCTGGAGGCAACACGTGCGGTGGCCAAGTTGCTCACCGCCGGTTACGCCGGCTCCGAGGCCGAGCTGCAAAGAATGAGCGCTTACTTGCAACAAGTCATCGTTAAGGTCGCGCATCTACAGCAACAGTTGCATCAAGTGAACAACGCCAGCAGTGAATCATTGCTCGAGAGCGAGGCGTTCAATCGCACGATGCATGGTCATGTGCGTGACATTCAACTCAGTGTTGACAGTGCTAACGACATAAATGACTTGAAGACGTCGTTGGCGGGTAATCTGCAATCGTTAAACGCCGGCGTCGATCAGTTCGTCACTTCATCGCGCCAGCGTCACGTTCGTACGGAAGAACTGCTCACTCGTCTGAATACGCAACTCAATACGCTGGAAGGCGAAGCGAAGCGATTAAGCGACGGCTTGGTGGTGGAACGCGAAAAATCGGCAACCGATCCACTGACAGGCATCGCTAATCGCCGATCTTTTGATTCGCACATCGCCGGATTGTCCGGCAATTCGCGTACACTCAATACCGACATCTGTGTGGCGGTCATCGACATCGATCATTTCAAATCGATCAACGACCGCTTCGGCCATCAAGCCGGCGATCGCGTGCTCAAAGGAGTAGCCGAGATCTTGCGTGGGCAACTGCGCGCCGAGGATTTCATCGCCCGCTACGGCGGCGAAGAGTTTGTGGTGGTTCTGCCGGGTTCATCGCTCGAACAGGCCTTCACGGTTTGCGAGCGCATGCGGGCGGCCATCGAGGCCTGTACTTTTCGCTCGCGCGAGGAGATTGTGCCGGTGACAATTTCGCTGGGAGTGGCCGAACTTTCCGGCAAGGAAGCGGCGGAAACCGCTATCGAACGCGCCGACAGGGCGATGTACGAAGCCAAGTCGAAGGGCCGCAATCAAACTGTCCGCGCTGTGCCACCCGCAGCTCGCACACCAGCATCCGCTGTCGCTTAGTCAACAATACTATCCAGCATAGTTATCAATCGCCGGCGTCAATTCGCCAGGCTAGCGCATAGCGCCAGGAAAAATCTGCCTCGCCGTCAGCCTTGCGTACGACCAAACGATAGTCGTGGCCGGCCACAAGAGTCACCCACACGTTTTCGGTGTTGTCGGCCCAACTCGTGGATGCGGCAACACGTCGCGCTTCAGTGTCATCGTATAACTCAAGATCTAGATCGTAGAGTTGCGCCTCGACGTCGAATGCTGAATAGCTTGTGCCGCCGGTGGCAATGCGTGCGTTCCACGTCAAGGTTGCGGACAACGTCCTAGCGCGTTTGACGTGAAACGAATAGTTCGCCACTGAATTGCTGCCATCGGCACCGCCAAAGTCATTGTCAAAATCGTAACCGTACGCTGAGATTGACGTGTTGCCCTTACCGGTGTCCTCGACGCTACGTTGTTCGCCGCCACTCAAGATGGCAAAACTGTTGAGAATGTTGACTTCGCCTGCGCCGAAGCGGCGGTCTAATCCATTGTTGGTGCGATTCTCAACGTTGGCGCGGTAGTCGCTGCGGCTCTCGCCGCTGGGAAAATCCCGGCGTGCGCCGGCCATCAACAAAGCCTTAATGACTTCCGGACGTTCACTATCCCGCAATAAACCGCCATCCAGCGTGCGCTGCGCGCCTTTCGAAAAGGTTGGCCAGCGCTGTGCGGCGTTAATCAACAACACGGCGGCGGAAGCAACAATGGGTGTGGCGGCGCTGGTGGTATTCATTGGCGCCACAATCTGCGGCATGGCGCGTCCTTCGCGATATACGCCGTCGATTTCGCGTGTGCCAAAGCCATTGCCGCCATCACTGCGGCCAACGGCAATGACATTGAATGCATTGCCCAACAATGGTGGCGATGGATTGCCATTGGCCACGCCGACAACGTGCACGCTGCGATCAGTATTGATGCTCCAATCCAGACGGCGTAGTAGTTCAGCGTCGTAGATATCGCTGCCGGCCGAACCAACCCAGCTGTGATTGACCACGCGTGCCGGCATTTGCGCCGGGAATAGCGGCGACCCGGTCCTCATCACCGACTGGGTCCAATCCGTTGCGCTGTAAAGATCGATACTGCTGACCGCGAAGGCCATGGCGGTGTGGCCGCCGTAAAACAGCCGCGCGACACCATTGGCATGCCCTGACGCACTACCTTCTTCGCGCGAACTGCCGTAGTTGAGCTGTTTACCCTTGAATTCGATGTCATCCGGATCCGGCCACCATGTGCCTGCTGCGCCGTAGCGCCAGAACTCGGGTTTCGATTTCACTGGCGCTTCAACCTGGGCAATGCCAATGCCACGCCCATCGGGAAGATGCGCTTTGAGTGCCGCTTGCAGTTGCGTATAACCGACTTCATCGCGGTAGTCTGCTGCCGAAGCCGGTGTCGCCAGACTTCCAAGGCATAGCCAAACGCCAAAGCTGAATACGTACCGCGGGCGCTGCGTCGCGCTGCAACGAAACGCAACAGGCGCAGCATTGCCACGCGCATGAGGGTAAAATATCGCCCTCAATCTACACCGTGAGGCAGCAATCATGCGTTGGGAGCGCGGCACGAGCCAGGACAATATCGAAGATCGCCGTGAAGAAGGCGGCGGTGGCGGAGGCTTTGGGGGTGGCGGGTTGCGAATCGGCCTGGGTGGCATCGCCATCCTGTTGGTGCTGAGTCTGCTCACCGGTAAGAATTTTCTTGCCATCCTCGGTCCGGGCGGCCTGGGTGGAGCGATTGCACCCGGCGGTCCTTCGCAGCCGTATCAGCCCACGGCCGAGGAACAAGAGTTGGCCGACTTCGTTACCTTTGTGCAGAACGATGTTCAGGGCACCTGGAAACAGGTGCTTCCCAAAGTTGCCGGCCAGGAATACCAGGACGCCAAACTGGTGCTTTTCAACGGTCAGGTTGAATCGGGCTGCGGCTACGCGCAGTCGGCGATGGGGCCTTTCTACTGCCCCATGGATCAGAAGGTGTACATCGACCTTGGTTTCTATCAGGAATTGAAGAGCCGTTTTGGCGCACCGGGCGATTTTGCCCAGGCTTACGTGCTGGCGCATGAATTCGGGCATCATGTGCAAAACCTGCTTGGCATTGCCGAGAAGGTGCAGGAGGCACGACAGAACAATCCCGCTGAAGACAATCCCTTGTCGGTCCGTATGGAGTTGCAGGCTGACTGTCTGGCCGGCCTCTGGGCGCAGTCGACTCAGAACCGTAAGATTTTGACCGTAAAGACGTTGAAGAAGGCATCAATGCTGCCGCCGCCGTGGGCGACGACCGCATCCAGAGGCAAGCGACGGACATGTCAATCCGGGGCCGGACGCATGGATCTGCCAAGCAGCGCGTGGGTTGGTTTATGCAGGGCTATCAATCCGGCGATATCAAGGCCTGCGACACCTTCAATCAGGTACCGCCTACGATAAAAATCCCATGGGTGGTGCGTAACGTACTGGTCGGTCGACTCCGTAAGCCAGCGCAAAAAGGCGCCCACAAGCCGTCTACGCGTTCGCGATCGAGCTGCGCCGAAACGGCGGGCGCGTGCCGCCGAGGCAAACCCGCGCAGCAGCGGCTCGGTGTCGTCCCAACTGATACAGGCGTCAGGCGGATACCGCCCAGGTGGTCAGTGGCTGTCCGGGCTTCAGATCCCGACGACCGCCGCGCAGATGACTTTCCGGCGCATCACGCCAAAAATGCGCGTATCGCCCGCGCAACTCTCTGCCTGGCCACATCGCTACCTACCGCCATCTGCCGCTCGTGACGTTTCTCAAGCACATGGTGGACTGCAATCAATGCATACCAACGCGTTGAGCCCGGCCTTGGTGGAATACAGGCGTCATCCACACTCTGCGCATCATAGTTCGGCTTGTCGCTGCCTCCGCGCAGGATCACGTGACAGTCTGGATTGCCGGCGGTCGCCACAATGGCAGTGTGGCCCTGCTTGGTGACGCCGAGAAAATGGTGGGGGTGTGATGCCGCCTTGATTGCATCGATGGCAATTTGCAGCCCACCGTCGGTTGAATTCTTGAAACCCACCGGGCAAGACAGGCCTGACGCCAGCTCGCGGTGCACCTGGCTTTCGGTGGTGCGCGCGCCGATGGCGCCCCAGGCGATGAGATCGGCCATGTACTGCGGACTGATGGGATCGAGAAATTCCGTGCCCGCCGGCACGCCCATTTCGTTCAAATCAACGAGCAGTCGGCGCGCAATGCGCAGCCCGTCGTTGATGCGAAAGCTGTTATCCAGACCAGGATCGTTAATCAGGCCTTTCCAGCCGACGGTGGTGCGCGGTTTTTCGAAATACACGCGCATGATGATTAGTAGGTCTTCGGCCAGCTCGTTGATGAGCGACTTGAGCTTGCCGGCATATTCGCGTGCGGCGTCGGTGTCGTGAATGGAGCAGGGGCCGGTAACAACCATCAAACGGTCATCCTGCCCATGCAGCAGTTTTTGCACTGCCATGCGGGCGCTGGAGACAGTGCGGGCGGCGCGCTCGCTGACCGGAACCTCAGTGCACAGCTGCGCCGGCGGGATAACCTCCTGCGTGGAGTGAATGCGTAAATCGTCGATTCGGGTAGACATGACAGTTTCCTAAGCGGACTGGTATTGTAGGGCACCAAGCCACCGACGCACACCCCACGCACCGTCTCGGCCCATGATTCGATTTGTCCAATTGGCAGCAGCGTTGCTGTTGTTGGCTGCCTGTGGTAGCGCGACAACGTCCTATTTCCCGCTGACAAAGGGTTGGCAGTGGTCGTATGAAATTACCGTAACGACCATGGATGGTACGCAACACAAGCGGTTAATGATTGAGAATCTCGGCAGCAGCAACCGAGACGGGCAAAGCTTGCAAGTTCGCGGTAGTGCCAATGGAACGCGTACCTATTACCGCGAAGGTGACGCTGGGGTCGTGCGCATCGGCGAAACGCCTGCCGAGCAGGAAACGGTTTTCTATGAGGCGCCCGTGGTGGTTTTACCAGCCAAGCTCGAAGTTGGAAGCGCATGGAGTGCCACCGAGTACACGGTAGCGCTGGAACACACTGGTCCGCCGGAGCATTCTCTGAATCGAATCACTGTTCCCGTCGATTTGCACTACCGCATTGAGGCGATCGGCGACAAGGTATCCGTTCCGGCGGGA
>JAXMGY010000053.1:0-5666 GCA_046347035.1 Gammaproteobacteria bacterium
GTGCATCATGCCCGCCTGATCGCAGTCCATGATGAACTTTTCATAGCTCATGGACAGACCACCTTCAAGCCAACCGGCCGTATGCAACACGAAGTTCACACCGCCCAGGCAGGTGGGCAGCAGCGTTTGCGCGGCCTCAAAGGCGGCCTGTGCATCAGCGATCTTCGAGGCGCACAGCCCACCGCCGGAACGGAACGGCACACCAAGTCTCCGCGCCAGCGCCGCCATGGTGTACAGCACTAGTGCTGGCTCCGGTGTGCCGAATGTTGGCGCGCCGGACTGCATGGAGATCGATGAAGCAAAGCTGCCGAGAACGCATGGACAACCGGGATTGATGATCTGCACCAGTGCCAGTCCGGCCAATGCTTCCGCCAGTGTCTGCGCAGCCGTCCCGGCGACGGTCACCGGCGCCATTGCGCCGGCAAGAATGAAAGGCGTCACCAGTACGCCTTGATTGGCGCGCGCGTAAACTTTAAGCGAGCCCAACATGGTGGCGTCATAGGTCAGCGGCGAATTGACGTTGATGAGACTCACCGTCACCGTGCGTGGCTTGCCGGTCTCAGCGTCGATCCATTGATCGCCGAAAAGTATCTTCGCCATCTCCACGGTATCGGCGGCGCGATCGGGATGCGTCACCGAACCCATGAAGGGCTTGTCGCTGTACTTCATGTGGCTGTAGACCATATCGAAGTGCCGCTTGTTGACTGGCAGATCGACGGGCTCACAAATAGTGCCGCCGGAGTGATGCAGCCATGGCGAGCTGTAGGCCAGTTTCACGAAGCTGCGGAAATCCTCAATCGTCCCATAACGGCGGCCTTGATCGAGATCGCGTACGAACGGCGAGCCGTAGGCAGGAACAAAAACCGTATTCTTGCCGCCAATGCGCACATTGCGCGCCGGGTTGCGGGCGTATTGCGTAAATTCGCGCGGCGCGTTGGCCTCAATGATGCCGCGGCACATGCCGCGTGGAAAATGCACGCGCGTGCCCTGCACATCGGCGCCAGCCTGACGCCAGATTTCCAGGACCTCATCATCCTCGCGGAATTCAAGGCCGATTTCCTCAAGGATGGTGTCGGCATTACGCTCGATAAGGGCCAGGCCTTCTTCGTCCAGCACCTCGTAATAGGGGATGCGGCGGGTGATATAGGGGACCGATGCTGCGGCGCGAGCCTGGCGGGCGGCGCGTTTGGCTTCGCGGCCACCACCACGACGCGAACGGGGGGATTCCGGCGTATCGTTCATGCTGATCTCCACGCGCTGGGCAGCGCCGAATTGAGGTCAAGATCATTCTGAGTATGGATTTGGCGGCTGGCCGAGTCTGGCCAATGCGCGACTTGCACTTGTGCGGAAACGTCACCGGGCCGTTGAGCCGGGCGGAGCGGAGTGTGAGAATGCGTGCATTGGGACAAACCCACCAATTCCCGCCGCTTTGATGACCTCAACCCCCGCCAAGCTGCCAGTCAAGATTGGCTTTCTCACGCTGGCCGACTACTCGATGATTGCTTTTAGCAATGCGGTGGATCCGCTGCGCATGGCCAATCGTGAAAGTGGGCGCGAACTTTATTCCTGGTCGGTGCTCAGCATGGATGGCGAACCGGTGCGCGCCAGTAACGGGTTGACGGTGTCGCCGACCGTTTCAGTGCAGTCCTGTTCGCCGCTCGATATGTTGTTCGTGTGCGGCGGCGTCAATGTGCAAAACGCTGTGAGCGAATCAGTGGTAAAGACGCTGCGCCAGTTTTCACGCAAACGCGTGGCGCTGGGCGGACTCTGCACCGGCACCTACGCTCTGGCACGCGCGGGATTGCTGGATGGCTATCGCTGCGCCATTCACTGGGAAAACATGGCGGCTATTCGCGAGGAATTCCCGCGCACGGTTTTTTCGCCTGAGCTCTTCATAATCGATCGCGATCGCTACACTTGCTCCGGTGGTGTTGCACCACTCGATCTGATGATGAACGTCATCCGTTCGCAAGTCGGCAATGAATGGGCGGCGGCGATCTCTGAACAGTTCATTGTCGAGCGCATTCGCGATGCGCGCGATCGCCAGCACGTGCCACTCTTGGCACGCGTCGGCCGCGGTCACGAGAAACTGGTACAGGCGGCGGTGCTGATGGAAGCCAACACCGAGGAGCCGATGACGCTCGACGAATTGGCAAAATGCGTGGATTTATCGCGCCGGCAGCTCGAGCGCCTGTTCAAGAAATATCTCAACTGCGCGCCGACGCGATACTACCTGGAGATTCGATTGCGCCGTGCGCGCGAACTGCTGTTGCAAACCGACATGTCGATCCTGGAAGTCACCACTGCCTGCGGATTCCAATCGCCGCCGCATTTCAGCAAGTCCTATCGCAGTCTGTTCGGTCACCCGCCCAGCGCCGAGCGTTCGGCTTCAACATCAACGCACCGCTAGTCAATACGCTGCGCCTTCAAATCCCCCCTCACCCCCCTTTAGAAAAGGGGGGAAGTAGAGTGCAGCCAGCTTTAAGCAGGGGGATGGAAGTTTTGCCCCCTTTGCAGAGGGGACGCGCGCAGCGCGGGGGAATTTTTGATTTCGCGCCGTCGATCATGCAGCGCTCTTTTTGTTAAATCCACCTCGCTCCCCTTTAAGAAGGTCGGCATTGAGGGGTTCCTTTACAAACAGTGAATAACAATGATTTGAGGCCTCTGCTGAGAAGTAACTGAGCGGGGCATGTTCACCGCTCGGAGAGGGCACGCTTCATTTTCTGGAAGGCGGCGGCATTCTGGGCGTTAGTGGGTTGATGTGGCGCGTTCGCCAGCAATTCCTTGAGCGCGTCGATACGATGTGCATATTGAAAGTGCGCGTTACTGTCGGATTTGGCCATGCGGATGGCCAGTGTCAGCGCGGCATGCGCATCGAGCCCAGCCTTTTTCAAGATGTTCACGCCGATGCGATCGGCCTCACGTTCCATTTCCGGATCGACCAGTGCCGTCAACGATCCCACTTGTTTGCGTGCCTGCGGCGGCTGGTTGTCATCGTTGTCGTCGCTGCCGAAGAATGCACTCCAGAATCCACGTCTGTGGTTGCCGGCGCGGCAAAAATGCCCGGCGAGATGGTGACCGAACTCATGCGCGATGAGTGCAGCTAATTCAGCGTCATTGTTGATGAACTGCAACATGCCTTCGGTGATAAAAATGTGTCCGTCGCCAATGGAGAAGGCATTGAGATTAAAGTCGCGCACGATGTGCGTGCGCCAGCGGCGCAAATTGCTGATGCCGGCGCGCGCAGCGATATTCGAAGCGATGGCCTGCACGGCGGCGTCAACATTGTCATTGACGGCGTGCAGCGGCCATTCCTGATAAATCCTGCTCAGCGTATTGGTGGCGCGCTCGACTTCCTGCTCGCAGGCGCCAGCAGCGAAGGCATTACCGATGCATGCCACGCAGGCCAACAGCACCACGCATACTCCAGCGCGTGCAAGCTTTCGCATCGGTGAATTTTCAAAATGCAAGCGTCCGTGCCATTGCATTGCGGGCAAAAAGAAAGGACGGCGTGAGCATTGTTGCCGCACGCCGTCCTGTTTTGTCATAGACCTTCCCGGGCCGAACCGACGACTAAGCCTTCTTTACGATGAAAGTAGACTCCGCGGTGTCGTAGGTGCTGCCAGCAGAAATGGTGTGCTGGATGACGTAAGTACCAGGCGCTGCCTTGTCAGGAATGTTGATCGGCAGCTTGATGGTGTAACCACCTGCGGCCTTGGCCACCGGTTTGCCCTTGAACTCCATCAGCTTCTCACCATCCTTCATCAGCACGCTGGTCGCCAGCACGTCTGCCGACGCGGTGCCCTTCGGCAACGCCAGCGAGTAGTCGGTGACCACATCCACCGTGCCGCCGGCAGCGACCTGCTTCGGCGTTGAAGTGGCTGAGTTCACGTGCACGAAAACGCTGTCCGCCGGCGCGCTGTAACCATACAACTGCTGATCCTGAGCAGAGTTGCGGGCAGCGATTTCCTGTGCCTCGATCGCCTTGCCGGTAACCCAGCCCAGCGCCGCGCCGCTGGCTGCGCCCACGGCCGCCCATTCCCAGCCGCCGAGCAGGCCGCCAATCAGCGCGCCGACCGCGGCGCCGCCAACTGCCGTGTCCTCGGTGGTATTGCCCGTGCCGGTGCAGCCCGTCAACAGCACGCATGACATCGTTACGCCGACTACTGCCAATTTCGCACGACTTTTCATGATGACCTCCGTATGAACGAAACCGTGAAACATTAACGCCGTTCAGTTAAATGGATGATGACCGGCGTCTAAGACCGTTGCCGATATGCTTGGACTGCGTGTTGGCGCTGATTCTCCCTCGCCGCCGCCCACAGTGCCAGTGCCGAATTACCGTTTGTTGTGCCTGGTCCAGGAAATCAGCTTGTTAACACCCATGTGCCGAATGGGCGCTAGTTTCCTTCGATGAAAGTAGCGCCCTCGTTCGCCTTCTGCCAGGCGTTAGCGGCGTTTCCAGTGTCCGCCGCAGGTTCCATTTCGGTTTCTGGCTCAGGTTCAGGAGAAGCATCCACCGGCGCGACTTTTTTCTTTTTCTTTGCCGGCTGTTTCTTCACCGGCTCCTTCTTGGCCACCACCTCAGGCTCTGCGGTCTGCTCGCTGGGTGAGGGTGGGGTCACCGCTTCGGTTGCCGTGGTATTCGCCGGTTCAGGTGACGGCGGTGGCGGTAAGTTGTTGACCGTTTCAGTGCTGGGTGTTGGCGCGGGCGCCGGAGCGGGCGCAACCACCGGCGAGGGCGCGGGTGCCGGGGGCGGCACAACGTTATTCGTCGGCGTAGAGGTTACCACCGATGGTTCGGTCGTGACCGGCGAGGGCGCGACAATCGGGGAGGGCGTTGGTGCCGGCGACGGCGCCGGCGCAGGTGGCGTATTGAGCACTGTGTTTTCGACGGGTGGCGGAGTCGGTGCGACCACGGGCGACGGCGCGGCGTTGGTGACACTGGCCGGGTTTGGCTCAGGCGTATCCACTGCCGGCGTGGGTGGAGTCGGCGACGGTGCGACCAGCTCCGTATCCTTCTTTGTCGAGCCGCCGAAATTCGATCCGATGTAAGCAACCACTGCGCCTGCAATCAGCAGTCCAGCAACGCTGGCGATGGCGGCAATTTTGCCAATGCTGGCGCCCGGACTGGGTTTGGTCGTGGGGCCCGGCTCAGGTTTGAAGACTTTGGCCCCGTCCGGTGTGAGCTTGATCGAAGGCATGGATGTGGATGTGCTATCCACACCCGACATCACTGCTTCGCCCGCCATGACGGTGCGGTCAGGTACGTCGCCATAGGTCTTGATGGTGGGCGAATCGTAGTCGAAAGCCTTGCCGAACTCCTTCACATCCTGCTGCCGCTCGTTGGGATTGAGCGCCAGCGCCTGCAAAATGGCGCGGTCGATGGCAGGTGGAATGCCGGGAACCAGCTTTGACGGTTCTGGAATGGTCGCGCCCTGAATGCGTTCGGCCGCCCCTGGTGGGCGCTGGCCGGTAAGCATGAATAGCACGGTGGCGCCCAGTGCATACACGTCGGAACGCGCGTCCGTGCCGGTGCCCATGGCCTGCTCCGGCGGACTGTAGCCATGCGTGACGGCGCGGCCCATGGCACGCGTTTGTTCAGAGGCAACCGCTTCCTTGGCGATGCCGAAGTCGATGAGCATGATGCGATCGGCATCATCGAG
>JAXMGY010000054.1:0-5331 GCA_046347035.1 Gammaproteobacteria bacterium
CAATGGATGCTTCTGCCTCATGTCGGTCCAGGCCAGCGTTGCAAACTGCTGCTGCAGCAACCCACGCAGCGATCGCAGCTCGCGATGCATTTGTTCAATGACCGGTTGACGCGTCCACAGCGTGTCGTTGACCGGACCATCAGCCGTTTGCGCATTCGTGGCGGGACCGAGCGTGCGAGCCGTTGTTGTCTTGGCGCCCGCGCTGACTGCGGCGGCAGCCGATGTACGGCTGACTTCAGCACGCTTGCTGGCGTTGTTTGTTACTTCGCCCGCGCGTGCGGAGTTGTTGGCCAGTGTCGGCGTTGGCCGCGCGGCTTGTGACGGCGGCACTTGTGGAAACACGTAGGGCTTGACGACCGCAGCCTTGGTGGCAGTTGCAGAATTGGAATGGTTGCCACGCGCACTAACACCTTCCGCGTTCGCACGCGCTAACTTCGCCGTGGCAATGGCGTCGCTTTGCGCATCATCATCGCTGTCATCGACAACGGCGCGAAAGCTGGACTTGGGCGGCGTGTAGGAAGCGAGAATGTCCTCGTTGTATTCATCGGCGGTGATCAGCTCCAAACCACCGTCGACGCGACGCTGGCCGATGATCATCACATCAGGACCTTGTTCGCGACGCGCAGCGTCCAACGCCGTTTTCATGTCGGGAGCGAAGTAGCGGCGCACTTTCATGTCCGCATTCCTTCCGTCACGCCCTTCTGGTCGAGTTGCCACCGCACCATCGTCTCCGTGCCAAGTACTGCTCTGTTGTTGGGTCAATTACTCTGCACGACCGACGTTGGCGACGATTTTTATCTGCCGGCTTTCCGGCACCTCGGCAAAGGCCAGCACATGGATGTTCTTGACGCTATGGCGAACAAACCGCGACAGGAAATCTCGCAAGTTGTCCGGCACCAACAACACCGCTGGCTGACCCTGCATTTCCTGGCGCTCAGCCGCCTCGCGTATTGATTGAATCAGGCGGCTGGCGAGTCCAGGTTCGAGAGGAATCGATCCTTCACTCAGCGTGCGAATCGACTGATGCAATAGGTGTTCCAGCGATGGATCCAGCGTAATAACCGGCAATTCATCATCTAAACCAATGAGTTGCTGAATGATGGATCGCCCCATTGCCACGCGTGCGGCGGCAGTCAGCACGACGGGGTCCTGACTACGATGCGCATGCTCCGCCAGTTCCTCAACAATGCTTCGGTCGCGAATGGGCACGTTTTCACGCAGCAGGTTTTTGCGGCAGAACTTGACCACCACGCCCAGCGGCAGAACCTTTGGCACCAGATCCTCCACCACAGCTTGGGACTGGACTGCTGCAAACGATTCAGCAACTGCTGGGTTTCATCGTGACCCAAGAGTTCATGCGCATGCTCCTGCAGCAACTGACTGAGATGCGTGGCAATGACCGTGCTGGAGTCGACAACGGTGTAACCTAAAGACTGCGCGTGCTCGCGTTGCGTGGTGTCGATCCAAGTTGCTTCCAGACCGAACACCGGATCCTTGGCGGTCGTGCCCTTGATCTGACCGAACACCTGGCCAGGATTGATCGCCATCTCGCGCTCCGGATACACCTCAGCCTGACTGACGGTGGCACCCATCAGCGTGATTCGATACGCATTCGGTTTGAGATCGAGGTTGTCGCGGATGTGGACCGCCGGAATCAAGAACCCGAGTTCCTGCGACAGCTTCTTGCGCACACCCTTCAGTCGATTCAACAACTGACCACCCTGGCTGCGATCAACCATGGGGATGAGGCGATAACCTACTTCCAGACCAACCAGATCGACGGGCGCTACGTCATCCCAACTCAGTTCCTTGGTTTCCGGTTTCGGCAGCGGCGGTGGTGGCTCGGCGGCGACGTCGGTCTGACGGCGTTGCTGCGCCTGGTTCATGTAATAAGCGGCGCTGCCGGCAATACTGGCAAGCAATAGAAACACAAAATTTGGCATGCCGGGAATGATGCCCAATAACCCCAACACACCAGCGGCCACCCCCAGCGTGCGCGGATTCGCAAACAACTGCGTGACAATTTGCTGGCCCATGTCTTCGGAGGTCGACACGCGCGCCACCATGATTGCCGAACCGGTCGCCAGCAACAGCGCCGGTATCTGCGCCACCAGTCCGTCACCGATGGTCAATAGCGTGTAGACACGCGCGGCATCGGCCATGCCCATCTTGTGTTCAAGCGTGCCAATCGCGAATCCGCCAAGCACGTTGATGAAGAGAATCAGAATGCCGGCAACAGCGTCACCACGCACGAACTTGCTGGCGCCGTCCATCGAACCGTAGAACTCAGCTTCGGCGGCAATTTCGGCGCGGCGTTTCTTGGCTTCTTCCTGATTGATGATGCCGGCATTGAGATCGGCGTCAATGGCCATCTGCTTGCCGGGCATTGCATCCAAGGTGAAACGCGCGCTGACTTCAGAGATGCGCCCTGCGCCCTTGGTGATGACGACGAAATTGATGATGATCAAGATCGCGAACACGACAAAGCCAACCGTGTAGTCACCACCAATGACGAACTCACCGAAAGCGTGAATAACCTGACCAGCGGCGTCGGTACCAGTATGGCCGTTGAGTAACACTACGCGTGTTGAAGCGATATTGAGCGACAGGCGCATCAAGGTTGCCAACAGCAGAACCGTCGGAAACGCGCTCAATTCGAGCGGCCGCTTGCTATACACCACCGCCATCAGTACCACCAGTGACAGCGATATATTGAATGTAAATAGAATATCGAGCACGAAGGTGGGCAGCGGCAACACCATCATTGCCAGAATGACCAGCAACGCTGCCGGCGTCCCCAGGCCGTAGCGCTGGAGATTCTGCAGATTGGTCATCATCGTTGCCTGATTCATCATCGTGGATTCAATCTCTTATCAATCGCGACGAAGCTCTTCCGGAATCGGCAGATCCTTCGGCGGCGCCGGATTCTGGCCTTGCGGCCGCGCGCGCAGCTGGAAGACATAGGCCAGCACGCGTGCCACGGCAACATACAGCCCGGCGGGAATTTCGGCGCCCACCTTGGTGCTGTAGAAAATCGCGCGTGCCAGCGGCGGCGCGGCGAAAGTCATGACATTGTGATGATTGCCGATACGGATAATTTGCATGGCAACCTCATCAGCCCCCTTGGCCACCACCATGGGCGCCGCATTGCGTTTGGTGTCGTAGCGCAGAGCGACCGCGAAGTGCGTGGGGTTAGTGACGATGACATCAGCCTTTGGTACTTCCTCCATCATGCGACGTGCAGCAACCTGCAGCTGCAACCTGCGGATCTTGCCTTTGACTTCAGGGCTGCCTTCGCTTTCCTTGGCTTCGTCACGCACTTCCTGCTTGGTCATACGCAGATTGCGCATGTACGAGAATCGCTGCCACGGCACATCGAGGAAAGCCACAATGACTGTCATCGCCGCCATGATGAAGAAGCTATGCGATGTCAGTTTTACCGCTTCGAGAATACCGCGGTGCTCGTCCATGAACTGCAGCGCCATCATGCCTTCACTATAGCGCCACAACACCACGCCCAATGCCACACAAAACATTACGAGCTTAACCAACGATTTGGCAATCTCAACCAGGTTTTTTACGTTGAAGACACGTCCTAGTCCCGTAATGGGATTGAGGCGATCCCAATTGAATCCAATTGCCTTGGTGCTAAATAGCCATCCGCCAACGGCCAGTGGCGAAGCAACTGACAGCAATAGCGAAACGCCGAGCAACGGCGCCATATGCATGAGGGATTCGCCAACAGCACTGGCGAGAATCTCCGGCAGTGACATATCGGAAATGTTTTCGTACTTGAATATCGAAAACATGCGCTTCATGGTGCCCATCAATCCCTGCACCACGCCATTGCCCAGAAACATGATTGCCACGCCCATGCCGGTAATCATTAACATGGTGCTTAACTCATGCGATCGCGCAACCTGACCCTCATCACGGGCTTGCTGGATCCTTTTACCAGTGGGTTGTTCTGTACGTTCTTGGGCTGAATGCTCGGCCATGCTATTTCATCTGCAGCACTTGTTGAATGACGCTCAAGGACTCATCGAGCAGATGGGTCACGTGTTGCGGCAAACCACTCACGGTAACGCTGACTAGAATTACACCGGCAAAGACGATAATGGGAAAGCCAATGGCAAAGATGTGCAATTGAGGCGCGGTACGCGAAAGAATGCCATACCCAAGATTAACCACCAGCAATGCCGTTGCGGTCGGCAAAGTGATTAAAGTAGCGTACAAAAACAGTTCACCACTCCAGTGCATCAATACGCCAAGTCCGGCTTGCGATAAACCATTCACGCCCACCGGCACCGAGTAAAAACTTCCAGCCAGCGCCTGCAAAACCAAGAGGTGACCGTCAATCGCAAAGAACAATAGAGTGGCGAGCATCAAGTAGATTTGGCTGACCACAGGCGAACTCATCCCATTTTGTGGGTCAACCATAGCTGCAAACCCCAAACCCATTTGCTGGCTGAGAAACTGTCCGGCAAGATCCACGATCGCGAACATCACCCGCAGAATGAAACCCATGGCGGCGCCGATGAGCACCTGCTGAACCGTAACAAGCACTCCCTGCGCGCTTATCAGTTCGATTGGTGCCACGGGCGGCAGCACCGGCACGAGGATGAAGCTAATGCAAAGCGCCAACACCATGCGAACGCGCGCCGGCACCGCACGTGTACCGAGCGTCGGCGCGGTACTGAGCAGTGCCGCGATTCGAATCAGCGGCCACAACCATCCTCCAACTATGGCCGTCAGCTGCGCTTGAGTGACAGTAATCATTGCCGGCTTTCACAGATTTTCTGTTGCGGATGGGTCGTTGCTCATCGCGCCATCAACCGCCGGCAATGGTTGGAATGCTGCTGATGATCTGCTGCATATATTCCGTCAACATGCGCAGCATCATTGGTCCGGCCAACACCAGCACCGCCATCGTCACCAGCAGCTTGGGAATAAATGACAGTGTCATTTCATTTATCTGCGTAGCAGCCTGCACCAGACTTACCAGCAAGCCGACAATCAACGAAGGGATGAGCAGAATAAACATCAACACCAGCGTCAGCTGCATGGCGTGATGCCCTATTTCCATTACCTGATCTGGCGTCACCCGCGAACCCTCGTTTGACTTGGCATCTCAGTTAGATAACTACACTCGAAAACTTTGCACCAACGTCCCAACCACTAACGTCCAGCCGTCGACCAGCACAAACAGCATGATCTTGAAAGGCAGTGAAATGATCATTGGTGACAGCATCATCATGCCCATGGACATGAGTACGCTGGCCACCACCAGATCGATCACCAGGAACGGAATAAAAATGACGAAGCCAATTT
>JAXMGY010000055.1:0-4690 GCA_046347035.1 Gammaproteobacteria bacterium
ACGTTTGACATGCTCCACCGAATGGAAGCCTTCGCGCGCGGCGAGCAAAACATCAGCGGCGGTCACATCGTTCTGCAAATCGATGAACTGCTTGTTGCCTGGCGCAATCGCCTTGATATCCGGTGCGCGCCACAGTGGACGCAATGAATACTCGTCGTCCCGTGTTGTCGATGGCGCAATAGAAGGTGTTCGAGTTTCCAATCCGCAATCGCGCGCGGCGGCCATGCCAGCTTCATAGCCTTCACGCAAACAATCATCGAGCTGAAAACTTCCGCGGCAGGCACCCGCCGATCGTTGTTGTTGAACTGCGGCGCCAGGAACGAAGGCAGCGATCTGTTCGTCAAATAACGGCCGACCGCCGGACTGCGCGTACAAGTGCACCACCGGGCTCCAACCACCGGAAACGGCAATCAGATCGCAATCGATGCTTGTGGTTTCTCCAGTCAAAGATTTCCCGTCACTGCTCAATGGCGCCACGACAGCACCCTGTACGCGACGCGTTCCACGTGCGTCGATGATTGCACTACCCGTCAAAACTCGCACGCCACGATCACGTGCCGCTTGCAACCACGCGCCATGACCGTGATCGCGCGCATCGACAATGGTCGCAACCTGTACGCCACTGTCCAGCAAATTGAAGACAGTGTGACGAACGGAATCATTATTCGTTGCGATAACCACGCGCGCTCCTGGCATGACTGCAAACTGGCGCAAATAGGTGGAAACAGCAGATGCGAGCATGACGCCGGGGCGATCATTGTTGGTGAATACCAGCGGGCGCTCGCAGGCGCCCGTTGCAAGCACCACCTGCCGCGCGCGTACTCGCCAGATACGCTCGCGTGGGCCGCAGCGCTGATCTTCGGGCAAATGCTCGGTCAGCCTTTGGGCGATGGTGAGGAAGTTGTGATCGTGATACCCAAACACCGTGCTGCGGGCGAGCAGGCGTACATCTTTGTACCCGCTTAACTCGGATAAAATTTCTCGCAGCCACAATTCGGACGGCTTGCCGTCGATTTGTTCATGGCCCAGCAGCAAACTACCGCCAAGTTCTTGTTGTTCATCGGCGATGATGACTCGCGCACCCATGCGCGCAGCAGCCAGCGCGGCGGCCAATCCTGCTGCACCGCCACCGGCGATCAATACATCACAGTGTGCGTTGTACTTCTCGTAGTAGTCCGGATCACGCTCCTTCGGTGCATGGCCAAGGCCGGCGGCGCGGCGAATGAAATATTCGTAGTGTTTCCAGAATGACTGCGGCCACATGAAGGTTTTGTAGTAAAAACCCGCTGGCAGTATGCGCGAGAAAAATCAGTTGACAGACATCAGATCAAAGTCGGCGTTCGGCCAGCAATTCACACTGCGCGCAACAAGCCCTTCATAAATTTCCACCTGCGTCGCGCGCGCATTGGGGATGGTTCGCGAACCCTCACCCAACTGCACGATGGCGTTCGGCTCTTCAGCGCCGGCGCCAGCAACGCGCGGGCGATGGTATTTCCAACTCCGCGCGACCAGATGTACGCCGTTGGCGAGCAAGGCCGACGCTAGCGTATCGCCTTCGTAACCCTGATAGGCGCGGCCATTGAACGCGAAGTCAACCACCCGATCGCGATTGATGCGGCCACCGCGCGTCAGCCGAAATCCCTGTGGTGGATCCGAACGAATCATGGGACGCTCTCACCACCAATGGTCTCGACACGCTCGATGCGATAACTCACCGTGTCGCGATGGACAATGAACCAGCGCCGGCATCCGTAAGCATGCCACCACTGCTCGGCGTGCACGCCGCGAAGATTGGTACGCATGAAAAGATAGTCGGCCCACTGCGCATCGGATGTTTCAGCGGGATTTTTGGGACGAATAATTCCGGCCTCACCGCCGCAGGTGAATTCGTTCTCCTCGCGAGGACCACACCACGGACAAGTAATCTGCAGCATAGTGATTGCGCCTAGTGAGCGACGGCCGCCGCGCCGTGCTCATCGATCAAATGACCGCTCACGAAGCGATCCAACGAGAACGCCGCGTTCTGCGGATGCGGCTCATCGCGCGCGATGGTGTGCGCGAATACAAAGCCCGAACCCGGCGTGGCCTTAAATCCGCCCGTCCCCCAGCCGCAATTGAAATAGAGTCCGTGCACGTCAGTCTTGCTCAGGATGGGACAGGCATCCGGACAAATATCGACGATTCCACCCCACTGTCGATTCATGCGTACGCGCGATAGAACCGGAAACAATTCAACAATGGCTGCCAGGGTGTGTTCTATGACATGGAAGCTGCCGCGCTGGCCATATCCCGTGTATTGATCGATACCGGCGCCAATCACCAAATCGCCTTTGTCGGACTGACTAATGTAGCCGTGCACGGCGTTCGACATGATGACGGTGTTGATGATGGGTTTGATCGGTTCGGAAACCAGCGCCTGCAGCGGATGACTTTCAAGTGGCAACCGCAGCCCCGCCATCTCGGCCACCACGCTGGAATTGCCGGCGGCAACCACACCGACTTTTTTCGCGGCGATAAAGCCGCGCGAAGTTTCCACGCCGACAACGGCACCATTCTCGCGGCGAATGCCGGTGACCATGCAGTTCTGGATGATGTCCACACCACGCGCATCGGCACCGCGCGCAAAACCCCACGCCACCGCGTCATGGCGTGCCACGCCCGCGCGCGGCTGAAATGATGCGCCCATGATCGGATATCGCGCGCCCGGCGAGGTGTTGATGAGAGGCACGATCTTTTTGATTTGCGCCGGCGTCAGTACCTCGGCATCGATCCCTTGCAAACGATTGGCGTTGACGCGGCGATGAATGTCGCGCATGTCCTGCAGGTTGTGGCCGAGGTTCATCACCCCACGCTGCGAGAACATGACGTTGTAGTTGAGATCCTGGCTCAGGCCCTCCCACAGTTTCATCGCCAGCTCATACAGGTGTGCGGCCTCGTCCCACAGATAGTTCGAGCGCACGATGGTGGTGTTACGGCCGGTGTTGCCGCCGCCGATCCAGCCCTTCTCCAGCACCGCGACATTGCTGATGCCATGCTCCTTGGCGAGATAGTAGGCCGTCGCCAGCCCATGTCCACCACCACCGACGATGACCACGTCGTAGGCCGGCTTCGGTTCCGGGCTGCGCCAGGCCGCCTGCCACTGATCGTGGTAGCTCAGGGCATTGCGAATCAGGCTGAAGATGGAATAGCGCTGCATGGGGCGGACTCAATTTGCACGTGCCTACTTTACCAATCTCAGCCGAATACGGGGATCTTTAACAGGAATGCAGGGGACAATATGAATGTACAAATGCGACATCCGGGAATTATTCGCGTTTCTCCGGCACAATCTGGTCATGTCGCAAAAATTCTATTTGCAACTTAGACTGTACATCACGTCTACGACACGGTTCGCGACACGATGAAAAACTGGACGAACCCAAAAAGACTAGGTAATCCCGCCGCTTCCGATGGGCCCGTACTGTCGGTGCAGTTTGTCCTGCTGCCGCACTTCACGCTGTTACCTTTCGCGGCTTTCATTGATGCGCTGCGCTTGGCCGGCGACGAAGGCGATCGCAGCCGCCAGATCAACTGCCAGTGGACCATTGCCGCCGCAAGCCGCGAGCCGGTGGAGTCCAGTTGCGGGGTGAAGGTGACGCCGTGGGAGCAGTTCGGCGATCCACGCCGTTATGACTACCTGGTGGTCTGCGGCGGTTTGTTGCACCGTGGCCCGCAAACGGATCATGCGACATTGGACTACCTGCGCGCGGCCGCCGACGCCGGCGTCAAACTGGTGGGATTGTGCACTGGCAGTTTCGCGCTGGTGCGCGCCGGGCTGATGAAGGGACGACGCTGTTGCGTGAGCTGGTATCACTACCAGGATTTGCTGCGCGAGTTTCCGGGCGTACAGGCGGTGGCGGATCAGCTTTACGTCATCGACGGCAACCGCATTACCTGTGCTGGAGGACGAGGCGCCATCGACGTCGCGGCGTGGATCATCGAGCGGCACTGCGGGCACGCGTGGGCGCAGAAAAGCCTGCGCATCATGCTGGTCGACGGGGCGCGGCCGCAGACTACGCCGCAGCCGCATCCACCCATGGCGGAATCCGCCCGCGATGATCGCGTACGGCGCGCGCAGTTACTAATTGAGCAGAATCTCGGCGAGCCGCTGAGCGTCGCCGAACTCGCCAGCCGTGTATCACTGTCGAAGCGGCAGCTTGAGCGGCTGTTCAAGCAGGAGCTCGGCATCGGCCCGCTCGAATACGATCGCCGTTTTCGCCTCGGATATGGTCATTGGTTGCTGCGCAATACTGCACGCACGGTTAATCAGATCGCGCTGGACTGCGGCTTTACCGACAGCTCGCATTTCACGCGTGCCTGCAAGCAAACTTTTGGTTGCACGCCGGGCCAGATCCGCGATAGAGATTCTGGTAGCAACACCGAATTGCCGCGTATTACGCCGAATAGCACGGCTGAAAATGTCGCTGGCGCAATTTGACAAGCCGATGTCGCGCGCACGGCGAATTCATCACTCGCGGCAGGCGATGATCGCGGCATGCGGCGCGTTGGCGCGTCGCGTTTCGCCGCTCAATTAGATTTGCTTGGACACGCCCATCGAGTAACGCTCATGGCTCAATTCGACGCATTGTTGCAGCCGCTTACCTTGAAGCATCTCACCCTGCGCAATAGGGTGATGAGCTCCGCGCATGAG
>JAXMGY010000056.1:0-3919 GCA_046347035.1 Gammaproteobacteria bacterium
GTTCAACGACAGCATTCGCAACAACATTGCCTATGGCGCGCTGCGTGGCGCCTCGGATACAGAGGTCCTGGCCGCCGCCGAAGCCGCGAGAGTCATGGAGTTCGTGCGCGAGATGCCAGCGGGTCTGCAAACCTTGATTGGTGAAAATGGCGTTCGCCTTTCTGGCGGGCAACGGCAGAGACTGGCCATTGCGCGTGCGCTTTTGAAAGATGCGCCCATTCTCATTCTTGATGAAGCGACGTCGGCGCTGGATACCGCCTCGGAACGGCATATTCAGGCTGCGCTCGATGCCTTGCGCAAGGGACGCACGGCACTGGTGATCGCGCATCGACTGTCGACGGTGGAAAATGCCGATCGCATCGTCGTGCTCCAGCACGGCCATATTGTCGAAACTGGAACGCACGCCGAGTTGTTGGTGCGCAATGGTGTGTACGCCAATCTGCATCAAATGCAAATGAACAGCGTCGAAGAGCAGATGTCTATGGTTTAAAGCGACGGACAGCCCGAATAAACTCAGCCCGCGTGTCCGAATGCTTTGCTGGCGCGTAGCGTAGTTGCACGTAAAGCTCCGTAATGCGCGCAATAGGCTCTATCAGTGTTGGAAGCGCTTGAGAGACACGCTGAGCGTAGTCCATCGGTCCTTCATTGAATCGTCGCACCACTCCTCGACGCGCCAATTTTCGGCAGAAGATCCTGTAGGCACTAAGCACTGGATCGATCTTCCTTTGGGTTGCTTTAAGCGCAAGCACCGCAATTACCCCAAATGAGGCCAGCAAGCTGAGCGCCATGACCGTCGCCAGTGCACGGCGACTAATAGCAATTCCGAAGTTTCCGAGTAACTCGGCTTGCCGGCGTGCGTTGTAGCTGATCACCCAGAGATTCCAGCGATTGTTTAATGCATCGTAAACAAAGCGCGCACGACTCCATAAGGCGGCCATTCCTTGCGAAGCGGAATTCTGAGCTGCATGGTTGAACGCGCGTGCGGAGATAGTTTGATCAATGCCACGTTGGACGCGTTCCGGTGCGACGGCGGCGGTAGGGTCGATGCGCACCCAACCGCGTTGTCCCAACCAGATTTCGGTCCACGCGTGCGCGTCACGCTGACGAACGACGTAGTAGTCGCCCACCGGATTGTATTCGCCCCCCTGATAACCGGTGACAATTCGCGCCGGAATTTTCGCACCCCGCATTAGCACAGCAAAAGCCGCGGCGTAGTGCTCGCAAAAACCACGGCGGGTATCAAAGAGAAAACCATCGACGCTGTCGCCGGTAATCTCCGGTGGAGTCACCGTGTAGTAGAAAGCGTGTTCGTGAAATAGTTTTAATGCCTGTTGGACGATGGCGTCGTCGTTGCGCAATTCCTGCCGCCATCGCTGCGCTAACGCCACGGTTCGCGGATGCATATTCGCGGGTAACTGTCTGGCAGCGCGCAGTTCCTCCCAATTCGCTTCGACGGCCGCAACGTGCGTATAGGACTCCGCGGAGTAACGGATGCGCTCGTTGACTGGTCGCAAAGTTTGCACGCGCAGGTCACGTTCCAGGTGCGCGTTGTCCGGCAATTTGGATGGATGCTCGAGCACATACAGCCATGATTTGTCGGTGGGTTCCATGGTTACGCTGTACGAGTAGCGCGTACCCTCAGCAACCAGCGCAGGCACGGGGTCGTTGGTGGGTTGCCCCGGCGTCCATCGCTTGCCGTCGGTGTCAACGAGCACCGGTCCGCGCCAATACATTTCCGCTGGAGGCGGACTATTGGTGGCAAATGAGACACGGAATGCAACCGCGTCCGACAGTGTCAAATCGCTCAATGTGCCGGGTGTCATCTCATCACTTAAGCCCGAAATGCCCGTATGGGCATCCTTAGGCAGTTGCCAGAGCGGCGAAGCGGGGCGCGGAAAGAGGACGAATGCCACCAGCATGGGTGGTATGGAGTGCAGAACGAGCGTGCGCGCAATGCGTAGATGCGCAAATGTGCCAAGCTTTGCCGAGGTTACCGTATGCGCAATGAGACCACTGATCAACAGGCCGGTACAGCCAATCGCTGCCAGTGCAATGGGCAGGTTCTGCGAGTAGAAAAACACGGTGACCAGCAGGAAAAATCCCATGCACGCCGTCAGCACAAATTCGCGCTGGCTGCGCAATTCGATGATTTTCAATCCCAGCAGTAGAATGAACAACCCGATGCCCGCGTCACGGCCAATGACAACGCCGTAGTGATGGTATATCACTGCCAACATTGCCGCCGTGAGCACATGTTTGAAAAACCACAGCAATTTGTGCTGGCGATCGGGCAGCGGCCATCCGCGCCAAATATTCATCAGTCGCCAGGCCACCAAACCGATGAATCCAACGCTTACCCAATACGGTTGCTGGGTGGCGTGCAGAGCCACGACGGAACTGACCCCAGCGAGCAGCCACGCCATTGGCCGCGCTTGTATTACGGTGTTTTGCAAATGATTACTCATGCTATGTGCGCCATGGCGAGCGCGCGCAGGCACCTATCACGGTGAATAGTACCGGTGCCGGTATCAATGCTCTGGTCGTTCAACGTCAGACTGTACGGAATTCCAAGCGTTTCGGCATCCAGTACCCATCGTGAGAGCTGTGAGAATCTCAATTCAATATCTTCGATTCGCCGCAGCCCGTAAAGGCTGAGGTGCGTAACCTCTGACCCACTGCCGGCAAACTGCTTCAGATGAAGCCCGCGATCACGCGCGTGTATTTTCCAGGCAATGTGACGCAGCGAATCACCGGGGCGGTAGGCGCGTAATCCGGCAAAATCATCGGCTCCCAGCTGTGTGGAACCCTGTGCATAGATGCGCGAATCCTCCGCAACAGGCAATGGCAATGCGCCAGCTGGGCGCGGATAGACGACTACTTCTGTTCGAACCGGGAAATACTTGATCGCGGTTGCGGTTCCGAGCGGGAAGTCTGAATGTACTTCAATTGCCGGCAGCAACAGCAAACCACGTCGCTGCGTGGGAACGGCGATGCGTACGCTGTGCGTCGCACCGGCTTCAACGGTAAATTCCTGCGACAACGCGGGTTCAACGGCTTTTGCGCCGCTTTGATTGTCGACGATCCTAATATGCAATCCGTATGCGGGCTGTTCATGGTTGTTGCGGATGAAAAATTCGATCTGTGCGCTATCGCCTGCAAAAACGGGCGTTACCTTGCTGCCGATGATGTCGATGCCGCGCAAATTGCGATAGCCGTGCAACAGAGCTGCACACCAGGTCCCCATCAGCAGGAAAGTCAGCCCGTAACCAAGATTGTTGTTGTAGTTAATCGACCCCAGCAACATCACCACGAGCACGAGCAACATCAACGCGCCGAATCGGTTGGGAAGAACGCGAATGCGATGCACTGTCAAGGAAGGCGCGGACGGAGTTGAATCGATGACTTCAATCGCGCTCATTGAGGAGGCAGTTCACGCGACAACGTTCTGTGCGATGGTCGCCTGACTGACGCGCTAGGGAATGGGAACTTCACGCAGTAGACGCGATGCGGTTTCGCCCGGTGATGCGTCGTGAGCGCGATCGCGCACACGCAGACGATGTCCCACCACCGCCGGCAACACGGCTTGCACATCTTCTGGTAACACGTGGTTACGGCCAGCAATCATGGCCCAGGCTTGCGCCGCGCTGCGAAGACTCAATCCCGCGCGCGGCGATAATCCGCTTTGGAATCCCGGCGCAATGCGGCTGTGGCTGAGTAACGCTTGAATGTAGTCAATCAGTGCGTCGCTGACATGAATGCCGCTCACTCGCTGCTGCATTTCGAACAACGCGCGCGGCTGCAGGATCGGTTCGACCTCCGCGACCATTTCGCGGCGATCGCGTCCTTTCAACAAGGTGCGCTCGGCGGAAACGTCTGGATAGCCAAGTTCAATGCGCATGAGAAAGCGATCCAGCTGTGA
>JAXMGY010000057.1:0-3382 GCA_046347035.1 Gammaproteobacteria bacterium
CAGAGAGAGAGGTACTGACCCGCGCTTCCGACCGCAACGACTGCCATTCCGATAACACATCGCCAAGATAGCGCTCAATGCTCGTCGCGGCACCCGACTCGGCCTTGCTTTGACCGGCATGACTCGCGATGCGTCCCAGAATCTGCTTGCAGCGATCCAACTGCGCGCGCAACACGGCAAGATTGTCCGACAGCGCAGGCGTATCGTGACTTTCCAGTTCCATCTCGCGCGTAACCACCGCCATGGTCGCCAACGGCGTTCCCAGTTCATGCGCTGCGCCCGCGGCCATCGCACCCAGTGCCATGACTTGACGCGCACTGGCCAGTTCACGGTCATGGGCGCGCAGCGTGGCGCCAATGCGTGCGACGAAGTACGCCACAATGCCTGCGCTCAAAAGAAAGCCCAACCACATTCCCCACAGGTGCAGTGCAAAGTGCGCATCGCCGTGTCCCCAATGCAAGGTATTTTCGTGGAAGAACATGAGCAGCGTGTAGCAGGCCGCGGCGCATAGCACCAGCATCCAGGTATAGGCCGCGCGCAGCGTGGCCGCCGCGACGGTGATCGGCAACAAGAACAGCGATACAAAGGGATTCCAGGAACCACCGGTGTAGTACAAAAGAATCGCCAATGCGGCGATATCCAGGAACAACTGCCGTAATACCACGATTTCCGAAATCGCCTGACCGGAACTGACCATGCGCCAACTATGCCCCGTCAGCACGGCCATGACGAGCATGACAGCGAGGATGGGCTTCCACGGCATGGGAATGTCCACTAAGAAATGCGCGACAATCAGCGCCAGCACCTGGCAGCCCATCGCGAAGGCACGGAGCAATAGCAAATATCGCAGGCAAAGACTGGTTAGAACCACGGCGAACTTCTCCAACTTCCACGGCAAAGCGGGTTGCATTGTAGCCCGTCACGGCGGGCGGCAGTGGAACCAGACTGCGGCAATTCGCCGCAGATCGTCGCGGCGGGAGGTGAAACGCACTTGTTCAGGCGCAACTTTACACGTAGGCGTCAATGAGTCCCTGATGCACCACCGTAGCGCTACGCACGGTATTCACGGCTTCAGTTTCTTCCGATGCATTCTCCGTGGTCCCTGACCAGGGCGTATCGATGTTGCCGGGGCGTTGATCGCGTCCCGCCGATTGTTGGAACACATCGGCGTTGGCCAGATTCAAACCGGATTGCGACAGCATGTCGCGCAGTTTTGGCATTGCGTCTTCGATAACCTGCCGCACACTCTGATGCGCAGTGTGGAACTGTGCGCTCACCTGCCCGTCGCTGACCGACAATCGTACTTCCACCGGGCCGAGCTCCGCCGGATTGAGTGCGAGATTTACATGCTGGATGCCATCGCGCACCTGCCAGGTGATCTGGTTGGCGAATGACTCCTGCCAACGCGGATCATTCATCGGCATCGACAGGCTTGCGGCCACCGGCGTTGGCGGTGCATTGGTCGTCACCGGCGATGAATGTTGCGTCACCAGCGAGCCAGCCGCGGAGATTGCGTTGTTCGCCAGACTGAGATCAGGGCGCGAATTTAAAGCCGCCTGTGTGTCGACGGGCCGATCACCACCTAACAGCGTCGCGGGTGATGGTGTCGGTGCGTTTTCGTTGCCACCAAGCGATTCATGCCTTGCCGACTGCGTATCGAGCGACACAACAGACGCCGCGTCCTGCATAGTTGATTTGTCAGTCGGGACCGCAGCCGTGGTTTGTGTTGCTGCATTCACTGTGGCGCCAGCCTTCCCGCCGGCAATCGGATTCGTGTTTGCGGTGTCAGCGATGACACCGGCAGGAAGTGGATTTGTGGCCGCCATTGCACTCGGCGCGGTATTCGCCATGGCGTCAGCCCCCGTATCGCAGCTCGTCACGGGTTGCGGCTGGTTTGCGCTCCCGCTGACCACCCCGGCGACCACCAGCCACTCCGGCAACCAGGACGGCATCTCTTTGCCGCTTGCCTGTACTTCGTCACCTGCTGCCTGGGATGATTTGTCCGGCTTGTCGGCTGCTTGAACGTCGACGGATCGCTGGTCCGATTCGCTTCCCACGGTCGAACTCGCGCTATTCGAGTCTGCCGATTTATCGGTCTTCGGCGTCGGCGACGTGTCTTCCTGCACCTCAGGTTGTGACGGTTTATCCTTAGTTTCCAGTGAGTTACTTGACGTATTCCGCAGCGCGGCAGCAAATTTTTCGCCGCTTTGATTGCTTGCGCGCGCGCTCTGTCCCGAACTGGAAGCACTAACGCTGTTCGTCGTGTCGGACGCGGAGATAGGTGTGGACGTATTTGCAGCCTGCATGACAACTCACTCCATCGGGTTTGGGTCTGACCGCCTTTGCACCCAATCAGCAACCGCTGTGCCACCACCTCTGCACTCGTTCATGGACTGAGGATTCATACCAAACTAAACCCCGGCGAGTTCCGGCCGAAAACCTGTCTGTGCGCGACTTCAATACCTGCGCGCGAGGACACGAAAATGACCGCCGTTGTCATTCAAATGGAAAACTGGAAGCTGCGGGCGAGCGCCAAGGAGTATGTGCGCCGCTTCGTCGAATATGGTTTCGAGTGCGCCGCCATGTGGTCGCTGGATCACGTGCGAGACACCGATTCCGCGCATTTCAATCGCTATGTACGCGAAGAGATGCGCAAGCGCGGCTTTGGCGGTTAACCCAAAGAACCCATCTCACTATTTCACGATGCGCGCAAGGCGAGGATAGCCGCGCCACGCTCAATCAAAGTTCACGTCGCGGCGGGCGATCGTCAATTTCACGCTGCAGGCGCTGCTCTTCGGCATTCTGCTCAGACCGACGGTAACGGTCGACCACCCCGTCAATCGCCTGTGTGCGCCGCTTCTGCCCCTGCCACTGTTCGCGATGCTTGGCGTTGAGTTGCTCCTTGTGTGCCAGTTGTGCTCGAACTTGCGCGATCGCCTCGTCCAGCTTGGCAACAAAGGCGCGCAATTCGCGCATCTGCGCCACACCCATGCTGGTACCACCACTCAGGCGTGCAACGTATTCCTCGCGTCCGAGCAGCAGCTGTTCTAATGTGCGATGAATGTCCTCAACCTCGCGGCCGCTGGCCTGCAGCTTCTCGGCTGCATCGCGCTCGGAGTTAGCCGCCAGCCAACGCACCACGTCCATGCGCTTAGATTTCCGTGTCAATTTGTCTCACCCTTACCCGCTTCAACCAGACGCCGCAACTGCTCGAGCGTCTCGGCCATGGTAACTTTCTCATGTATTCCCTGCCTTAGGAACGCACGCATGTGTGGCTGCAATGCGATGGCGCGATCGAGATCGGGATTACTGCCAGGCTTATAAGCGCCGACACTAAGCAGATCACGGTTTTGCTCAAACAATGACCACCAGTGACGGAATT
>JAXMGY010000058.1:0-2689 GCA_046347035.1 Gammaproteobacteria bacterium
AGCCGCGCGATCCGGTAACTACCCGTTACTTAGCTTCGCTGTTCGAGGCTGTTGGTGTGCATCGTGTAGTGACGCTTGATGTTCACAACGTTTCGGCGTTCCAGAATTCGTTTCGCTGCCTGACGGAAAACTTGAATAGCGCCGGCCTGTTCGCGAGTCATTTCAGCACAGCACTGCCGCCATCGACTCCCGTCTGTGTCGTTTCTCCTGATCCAGGCGGTCTCAAAAGAGCGGAACGATTACGGCGCCGGATCGAACCGATGATTTCTCGCACGGTATCGCTGGCGGTAATGGAAAAGACACGTGGCAAGGGCGTTCTCACAGCGGGAAGATTGATTGGGGAGGTGGATGGATCTTATTGCATCATCATCGATGACCTGATTGGTACCGGTAGCACGCTAGTCTACGCGGCACGGGCCTGCCGGAAGCATGGTGCGGCAGGCGTTGTTGCAGCTGCAGCGCATGGGTTGTTTGTCGGCGATGCGGCTAAGAATATTGGAGCCGACGATTTGGATGCGGTTGCAATAACCGATACAGTACCGCCCTTCAGACTTCCGTCCACCGTAATTGATAGGAAACTACGAATTGTGTCCGCCACGGACCTATTTGCCGAAGCGATACGGCGGCTTCACGAGGATGGTTCGATTGTCGATTTGCTGGAGCAATGAGCGTCGATGGCGATTGGATCATGCAAGAGTTCAGTGTGTCGCGCGGCTATATGCAGGTAGTCCTCAGCTTCTGATCGCCAATGCGGCCATGTGGATGGTGCGCAGTCATGGATGTGAAAGGCCGCAAGGCGTGCTCTTATGCAAGCGCGCCCGGCCTGATAGAAATGTACCAAGCAGGAAGACGGGTGATCTCCGTTGCGATTCGAATAGACTTGAAGTGGAATCACTCCGCTAACGGTATCACCGAGCTTCTCGCACTCCATTGCGAGAAATGAAAGTTCGTCAACGGGATCAACCATGCGAAAGTCACGGTTGAACTCCAGCCGGTCGAAAATTATTGGTCTCGACTCCAGGCAGATATGTTCGGGACGCAGATCCCCATGACCTTCTACGACATTTCTTGCGCGAGAGCGCAGATCGACGGCATGAGTGGCTAAAAATTCCAATAGTCTTGCGTGTGTCGATTCGATCAAACCAAAAGGAAGCTCGAACGCTGGCGCAAATAGCAGTTTGCTGTTCTGCATAAGCATCGCTTTCCAGCGGTGGCAATATTCATCACCAGCCAGTTCCGCAGTTGTGCCGTCGCAATAGAAGTCGGTAAGAATGTTGCCAAGTTGGTTCATTGCCGAGTGAGGAACGCAACTCGAACGTAGCAGGTGATCGAGCATAAGTTCGCGCGACAATCGGCGCATCCTTACCAACCAATCGATAATATGGCCCTCTGAGGTGAGCGAAAAGTCACCTGAATTCGTTTGACGAAGTGCTACGACATCTTCGTACACACCAGGAGCCAATTGCTGGTTGAGTCGAAGTTCCTCGCGGCAAAAATGCTCCCGTTTGTCCTGTGTACTGAAGTCGAGATAGTCAAGCTTGATGGGCTTTTTCAGCTTGTAGGCGTGGGTATCGGTAAGAAATACCCATGACATATGCGTCTCTATCGCAGTGACGCTGTCAGTGCCCTCAGGATAGGCGTCGCATGTTTGTAGCCACGTAGCTTTTGCCGAGAGACCCTGATCGGATGTCTGGATCAGATAGGTCACTTGGAGTCCAGTGTCGCGTTTAAAAATCGGTGGAACCAAGCGCTAGCCAACTTGGCGACTTGCTCCAAGGTTCCTGGTTCCTCAAACAGGTGTGTCGCGCCGGACACGATTTCCAACGCCTTTTCTGCACGAAGGAGCTCGAACGCCATTTGGTTGAGTTGCAAAACTTGCAGATCGTTACCACCCACGATGAGAAGTGTGGGCGCGGCCACTCGCGCAAGAGAATTTGATGCGAGATCTGGCCTACCGCCGCGTGAAACGACTGCCCTGATGTGCTGGGGCACGTAAGAAGCAGCCATCAATGCCGCAGCGGCGCCTGTGCTGGCTCCGAAGTAACCCAATGACAATTCTTCAAGCCCCGATTGGCTGGATGCTACCCAAAGCGTTGCCTCTTCTAACCGTTCGGCGAGCATTTCAACATCAAAACGTTGTTGATAGTCCCGGTCTTCTTCTTCGCTTAACAAATCGAACAACAACGTGCCAATGCCTGCCTGATTCAGCACATCGGCGACATATTTGTTTCGCCGTGAGAATCTGCTGCTTCCGCTGCCATGCGCGAACAGGACGAGACTGCTTGTAGCGGGCGGTAACGATAGCATTCCGGCGTGCGCAGTATTGCCCATCGGAATATTCACTGCTGAAGTGGTTGGCGCAGACACTTTATCTATCGCCCCTGGTCTCTAAGTCCTTTAGTGCATCGATAACTTCCTGGTCCGATACCTGATGAAAATCCTCATAGTAATTGCCGACCGCTCCATAAAACTGATAGGGAATGTCGACTGCGACGACTTCATCGACCAGTCGAGACATCGCGTTGGCAGTGTCTCGTGGTGCTACCGGAACGGCAAGTATCAACCGTGCAGGATTGCGGCGTCTAAGTTGCATCAGAGCTGCCTTCATCGTAAGTCCAGTGGCAATTCCATCATCAATGACTATTGCAGTCTTGCCTTGCACGTTTGGTGCGGTTCGCTTTCCTAGGTA
>JAXMGY010000006.1:0-70110 GCA_046347035.1 Gammaproteobacteria bacterium
CGTTGCCTTTGCCGCGCAGTATCTGGCGGCGTACGAAGCCATGCGGGTCGAAGAGATTGACGAATCAAATAATCAAGTCCAAGTTGAGTCGCGGTTGCGCACGCTGTTACGAACGCAATTGCCGGTGATCATATTCGTAGGGTTGGCATTGATTGTTTACCTGTTTCGCTCTGATATCGATGAGCGGTTAGTTACTATCTGCCTTCCACCGTCAATTTTGCTGGTGGTGTTGTTTGGCGTTCGCGAGCGCCTGGTGCATGCAATCGAATCCAATGCCGTGCGTGCCGCGGCAAATGCCGATAGTGCGTTGCGCAAGAGTGAAGAACACTATCGTATCGTACTTGAAGCAGTGCACGATCATATGTGGACGTGGGACATTATCAACGACCAATTGGAATGGGGTGACCGCAATCGGGAGTTTCTTGGGCACAAACCCGATCAATTGAAAACGGACGAGCAATTTCGCAGTCTCATCCACCCACAAGATAGAGAGAAGTACGATGACAGCGTCGAACAAGCGCTGAAAGGCAGTAAGGATATTTGGGAGTGTGAGGTAAGGTTTCGGTGTGCCGATGGCACTTACGCTTGGATCAATGACAGCGGAAAACTGTTTCGTGATGAACACGGACGTGTTGTTCGTATGATAGGTGCGACCACGAACGTCACGATGCGCAAGCAAGCGGAGGAGGCGTTGCGCGAGAGCGCGGCAAGATACATGGCATTGATCGAAGCCGCGCCAGACGCGATCTATGTAAACAAGGCAAATAAGATAGTTCTAGCCAATCAAGCCTGTCTGCGTTTGCTGGGCGCGAAGTCGGCCAACGAAGTGCTGGGGCGGTCGCCCTTTGATTTTATCCACCCAAGTTTTCACAACGTGGCCAGGCAGCGCATCGACGAGATGACACATGAAGGGAAATCGCTGCCGTTCAGTGACCAAAAGGTGGTTCGACTGGATGGCACCAGCGTCGACGTTGAAGTTGCGTCGGCCCCGTTTATGGACAATGGCGTTGTTGCGTTACACGTGATGCTGCGCGATATCACTGAACGCAAGGCGTCTGAAGAAAGAATCAGGCGCCTTGCCGAATTTGATTTTCTGACTGGATTGCCAAATCGCGTTCTGCTTCATGATCGTTTGCAGCAAACCTTGTCAGCCACAAAAAGACACAATGGTACGTTTGCGCTGATGTTCATTGATTTGGATCGATTCAAGAATGTCAACGACTCACTGGGGCATCGAATTGGCGATATGCTTCTGCAAGAAGTATCGTTGCGTTTAAAGGCGCTGTTGCGCGATCACGATACGGTTTCAAGGCAGGGGGGCGATGAGTTTGTCATTCTGCTGCCGGAAATAAAGAGTGCCGGGGACGCGCAGAACGTTGCCCGTAAAATAGTCAATACAGTGTCTCAGCCGTATCGAATCGACGAGCATGAGCTTACGTTGACGGCTAGCGTCGGCATAACCATGTATCCGAAGGATGGCTTGGAAATCGACACACTGATGAAGAACGCCGATGCGGCGATGTATCACGCCAAGAACAGCGGCAGAAATAATTTTCAATTCTTCAGCCCGGAGATGAATGTGCGTGCGGTTGAAGCGTTGACGATTGAAAATGCGCTGCGCCGCGCGCTCGAACGCAACGAGTTCGAGCTGCACTATCAACCCATCGTCGATACGTCCTGTGGCGAGATTGTTGGTCTAGAGGCGCTGGTACGCTGGGCAAGCCGCGACCTGGGCTCGGTGTCGCCAGGAAAATTCATTCCTATCGCGGAAGATACCGGACTTATTCTTCCAATCGGTGAATGGGTGATGCGTGAAGCGTGCCGGCAAAACAAGCAATGGCACAGCGACGGTACTCTACACGTACCGGTATCGATTAATTTGTCGGCAGCTCAATTCAGGCAGAGCAGCATAACGGCGATAGTTAAAGCAGCGCTGGATGACTCTGGACTGGAATCGACGTTTCTTGAACTCGAAATTACCGAAAGCGCGTTTGTATATGATGTTGAAAGCGCCAGAGCCACGATGCGCGCATTCAAGGAAATGGGGGTATCGCTCGCCGTCGATGATTTTGGCACTGGCTATTCATCGCTTGCCTATCTTCGGCACTTCCCCATCGACAAGCTAAAGGTGGATCAGTCATTTATTCGCGATATCAGCACTGATCCCTACGACGCAGCTATTTGCAGCGCAATCATCAGCATGGCTAAGGAATTGCGGCTGGCGGTAGTCGCCGAAGGTGTCGAAACCGATCAGCAGCTTCACTACCTGCACCAGCACGGCTGCCACATCATTCAAGGCTACCTTGTTAGTAAACCCATGCCTGCGGGAAAGGTGTCAGAGTTTGCGCGGTCAATGAATATGCCAGGGAATTCTGACCGCATCGTCTATTCTGGTTAGCATTGATTTCGTAATAGGCGCGTAGAGTCAAGTCGCGGCCCCAATCGGGCACAGAAGAAGTGCACACGATCATGGGCAATAGAAGTATTACCGTTGTGTAGTGGCATTCGACTTAACCCGCTCTAAATCACGGATGTGGCCGTGCCACAGCTTGAAGAATCCTTCGTGCGCGTCAAGGCGCAGCCAGGTCTCTACTTCCTGATCGCGCAGCGTTGAGTAGTTCTGTGCCAGCCATTGCTGGCCGATACCTAGACCGATACTGCCACCGCCAGATTCCCGTTGCTGCAACGATCGAAAGTGCTGCTGAATCGCCCGCAGTTCAGCACCGGCGCCAGCGTCAAATCCAAACACCAGCCAACGCCGCCCAACCGGTGCTGGTGCGAGTCCCAGATCGCTGCTCACCGCAATCGCTTGCATGGCTACACTGCGTTCAAGCGGCGACCATAACGCGGGATCGCGTGGCGTAATCTTTAGTTCAAACGTGGTGGGCGCGCTGGCGATGGATTGCACGCGCGCATCGGTGTTGATCGCAACCAGAAACTCGGCCGGATCGAGCGAGAGCAGGGTCTTGGGATCGAAGCGGGCCATACGCACCATCGTCGACAACGGGATCCCCGCGCAACCGCTCAGCAGGAGCGGAGTCACGAGCAAGACCACGCGTAATTTGAATAGATTGCGGACAAGTGTGCGCATCAGTTTTGGGATTCGAATTGCGGGACTGGTATTATTGTATTACAATAAAAACTAGTTAGTAAGCAGTAAGACTTTTAAGAGGTGGAATATGGGCGATTGTGTGGAGATATACCAATCTTCGGCGACGGCATCGCAACCTTTGCGGGAGGCCGCGCGAATCGGGCGTTGGATCCAAATGCTCGGGTGGTTGGCCGCGTTCTTCGCCATCGCTTCCGATATCTATGTGTGGAGTTCAGCGGCCGTCGTCGAGCGCATCATTGCGGGGCAGTTGGGTTTAGTCGGCCAAGTCAGCGTAGACCGCAGCGTACAGGTAGTCGGATTTCTGCTAACGATGATGCCAATTGGTATCGGTCTGTACGCACTTGCGCAAATTCAATGTCTTTGCAGTGATATGGATGCAGCGACTGTATTCACTGTGCGCTTTACGCAATCGTTGCGTCGATTCGCATTTGCGCTCCTGGCTTTGGTGGGGTGCGGGTTTCTGGTTCGGATAGCGTTCTCGGTCTTGCTGACCTACCACAATCAACCGGGCAAGCGAATGCTGTCGATTGGCATCAGCAGCGACATGATTGTTCAAGTTATCGCGGCCTTGCTTATCCTTGCGCTGGTTGCGGTCTTAAATGAAGCGTCTCGGATTGCTTCTGAACACAAACAGTTTGTTTAACGCGCAAATTCATGATTTGAACACGCCTATGCCTATTATCGTCAATTTGGACGTCATGCTGGCCCGCCGAAAGATGCGATCTCGCGAGCTCGCCGCCCGTGTTGGAATTACCGAGGCGAATCTCTCTCTACTGAAATCTGGCAAGGTCAAGGGCGTGAGATTCGATACGCTTGAAAAGATCTGCGAGTATTTGCGCTGCCAGCCAGGCGATTTGCTGGAATATCGACCCGATGGCGAACAGATCACCCTGCAACACAGCGCTTAGAGCTAATCGCTCTACAGGTGTTTGTCGCGAAATGAACAATCGCAAATCGAAGATAACGCTCCTGACTGTGATGTCAGGCACGTTATGGGTGCAATCCGGCTGCACCTCGGAAATGGTGTTCAATGCCTTGCAGCAGCGCGAACAACTTCAATGTCAACAGCATATGGCAAGCGAGTACGATCGCTGTGTGCAGCACGCTTCTGGTAGTTACCATTCCTTCCAAGCATCACGCGCCCAGGAAGTCGTGCACGAAGCGGCCACACCTTGACCGAACGCACACGTAGTAACTCCGCGCCATCAGCAATTGTGAGATAGTTTTAAATTAGGTTTTGTCCCTCTTTCGCTAGAGGGTTGTCTCATTCGTTGATGAAGCTTCCCATAGCGATGCTGCTCTGTGGTGTGCGGCGGAAGTCCGCCCACCCGCGGACCAACCAGCCCAATGGGGCACCTACGTTAAGCACGCGACAAGGCGCCACAAACGGCAGTTCAGCTGGATCCGGCGGTGGGTTCAGACGATTGGTCTGTGCCATGCGAACCAGTACAGATGATTATGCGGGAATAATCAAGGGCGATGTACCATCGAACGTCGTGTTCGGGAATTGATCTGCGGCGACTGGACTTGGCTCCTTCTACTACGACATCTCCGGCACGGGAAGGCACTCCATCACTTCCACGCCATCGCCTGGAAATATTGAGAAGTGTGGGTGGTTCTCGAAGAGCTGTGCAGCGGCGCCATGTGATTCCGCTTTTACCAATGTGAATGCAGCCATGTTGTTTCTGATATCGGCAATGCCTGCCGACGTGATGCGCTTTGTTCTGCCCAATGGGCCGCCGATGTCCTGTATTACGTTCTTGTTTTTTTCGACCCATGCGTGCCAGGCAGCCATACCTGCCTTTTCGCGCGCCAGCCTTTCTTTTTCAGGAAGCTGCCTCCATATTTCAATTGCGTCCGGAGTTCCTGTGTATACCGCAAGAAATGTTTTCATTGAGCTCTCCTGTTTGAATCTATCTTCATGGTCGTTGGCAGATGCGAAACAACATCAATCGGTTTGAACAACTACTTCTCAGCGACTGCCTTCATGTTGCTCAAACCTTCGGAGAACTGTGAGCCGACCATCTTGTCGCAATTCACGATAACGCTCATCACCTTCGCGAAGTAAGGTTGTGGCCCATACATCGCCCAGGTGACTGTTGTTGCGCTGCCATTGGGCGCCAGCATGATCTCCGCGGTGTTATGCCCTTCAAACGGGCGGAGGAAGTCGAGCTTGTAGACAACCTTCCCGGGTATGGACTCGATAATTTCCATACTCCCCGCGCCGACGTTGTTGTTTCCGTCCCACGCAAACGTCGCACCTTTGCCTTCGCTGATGTTGCCAAACGTTCTCTTCATCCCCGGATCCAGTCTTTCCCACGGCGACCAGGCTGGCCACTGACGCAGATCGTTGATAAGTGGGAATATCTTTTCCGGCGAAGCCTTGATCTCGATCGAGCGTTGGACACGGAATGAATTGGGTTTGGTTGCGGCGTAAGCCAGCAGTGCAGCGACAAGTATCGCTGCTGCGATAAGGACAAGTTTCAACATATAACCTCCTGTTTTTGCAAACGATAGCCTTTCTAAATACGTTGATATGTGGCAGCACTTGGCACGCGTCAGCCAGACTGATTTTGAAAGGTTCGCTTCAGAAAAGTGGCGTTGTGGCGAACCATATGTGTACACTGTACACTAACTTTATATGAAGAAGTGGACGATGTCCACATTTAGACCGCGATGAGCCAGCGCATGAAGCAACCAACGCGGCAAGCCTATCGACACGGTGACCTTCGCCGTGCCTTGTTGGAAGCGGGAATTGAGCTTGCGCGCGTTGGTGGGCCAGAGGCGGTTGTTCTGCGCGAAGTAACCCGTCGCGCCGGGGTCGTTCCCAACGCTGCCTACCGCCATTTCGCGAACAGGGAGGATTTGTTAAGGGCGGTGCGCGCAGCGGCGCTGTCCGCAGTGGCGAAAGCGATGGAAGCCGAACTCGCAAAGGTTCGTGCGAGCCGAGCGGCAGCAACGACAGCGCGTGCGCGCGTGCGCGCGGTCGGCACTGGCTATCTGAATTTTGCGCGCGAAGAACCAGGATTGTTCCGTACGGCGTTTGCGGTGGTGGAAGAATCCTCTGGCAGCGCAGACGCCGCCAAGGCCGGCGACAGCGGAATGAATCCGTTCCAGTTGTTGGGCAATGCGTTGGACGGTCTAGTTGAAGCAGGAGTGCTGCCTGGCGCGCGTCGAAAGAATGCTGAGTACCTGGCTTGGTCTGCCGTTCACGGTCTTGCATCGCTCATCAACGACGGACCATTGCGTTGGTTGAGCTTGGCACAGACAAAAGAAATCGGAACGCGCTTGTTGGATATGGTTGAACGCGGCGTCTGACTGCGCCTCTCATCAAACACTTCGAGCTTCGAAAAGGTTAGACGACGACTCCTGTTCCGATCTAATCGCGTAGCGACGCAAATATCTGCTGTAGACGCTGTGGACCGATGCTGAGTAGTAGCAATGCGATCGACAACAGTGCGATGCCAAAGCCTTCAAGCGGAGTAATTCGCTCACCCATCAGCGACCACGACAACATCAGTGCAATCACGGGTACGGCAAACATGCTCAGGCTCGCAACGCTTGTGGGCAGAAGCTTCAACACGTAAACCCAAAGCCACCATCCGGCGGCCGTCGTGAGCACGGCGTTGTAGGCGATAGACATTGTGAATGCTGGCGTCCACTGCACGTGTGCATTCGGTTGCACAAGGGCGGCAGCAACAAGCGGCAGCGCGCCGAATAACATCTGCCACGCCGTTATCGACAAGGGGTCCAGTGGCGTGACGCGTTGTAGTCGCTTGAACGCGATGGAACCCGCAGCCCAACAGAATCCAGACAGCACTGCCAGTACCTTGCTATGCAATGCGGGCTCAGAACCGGCGCTCGTAGACTGCAAAATGAGCGACAGGCCGGCGCATGCAATCGTGGCAATCAACCAGTGCAGACGTTGCAGGCGTTCGCCGAGAAGGGGCCAGGCCAGCAACATCGTCCACAGCGGCATGGTGAAGACAAGAATCGCCGTTCGGCCGGCTCCACCTTGCGACGTCGCCCACACACTAAAACCGACGAAGCCAGTTGTTTGCAACAGACCGAGTCCCAGTATGGCCAGGGGTCGTGCGGGTTTCCATGGTTTGGCGAGCAGAAACAGCGTCAAGAACAAACAAAGCGCACCGAGCCCGATGCGAAGCGCGCTGAAGCTCAATGGATCTGCGTACGCAAGTCCGATCTTCGTGGCAATCCAACTGTAGCCCCAGATGAGCGACAGCACCGCGAGTGCAAAAATCGCACGGCTTGGGAGCGGAGTTGTGGCGGTTGCCATGAATGGCTAGAACTGAAGCCGCCGCCAATTATCAACGTAGTTATTGCGACATAAAAACAAAAACGACACCGAAACCATATCTGTTCCGCCTTCGTATTCAAGTACAATGCAGTCGTGGGTGGCCATCATAACTCACTTCGCTAAGACAACAACTTACGCTGCTTGTTGGAATCGCAAGGACTGAACCATGCCTGCCAGATCGCATCTTCTGATATTGCTCGCGCTCATTATGATTACATTGCCGATTCGATCCCGTGCCGAGACGCCCGAGGAACAACAGTGTTACAACGACGTTCAAGGCAAAGTGGCGTGGGCACAGGGCGGCTCAAGAAACTGGCAGCCGGAAGAAGCGCGCAGACTATGTAAGGGTGTTCTGCAGCCGCAGCAACGGATCGCCTGCTTCGAGAAAGGCATTCTCGCGCACAACGATTGGAACAAGGCCATCGAGGATTGCGCGCAAACCGGCGGCGGCGCCGTGACCGCGATCGTTCCAGGCAAGCAGTGTATTTATAACGGCGGCGGTTACGCCCTGACTGTTGAGTGGTACAACCCCGGCTTGATTGTTTTCAACGGCGGAGATGCAAACGATTACAGCAACTACACAACGCCTGGAAAACCTTTTTCAAGCCAAAATATTACGCTTGGGTCCAGCGCGTGCACCGATGCCGCGAATCGTGCGGCGGTGGTTCGAATTGTTGGTCATGACATCGCCAATGCCGCCATCATGGTTGGAACTGGAACGGCCGTGGGCGTGGTCACCGGTGTTCTTGGCGCGTTCGCCTGCGTTGGCACGGCGGGTGTGGGCTGTCCAGCAGCTGCCGCGGGCGTGGGCGCTGCGACTGCCGGGGCGATTTCGGCGGTGGGTTTGGCACTGCCCAATGTCCAGGAGATCGCCTACATCGGTGTGCCTGGCTCGACGAACTATCTGGATTTCTCCGGTACCGTCTGGAAGGTGAATATCTCAAGCACTGTGCCGCTGAGCCAGGAGCGCAATTTCACCACGGAGTCAGCGCAAAGTGTGGCCACCACCGTCGGCGATTTCGTCACTGATGGCAAGCCCGGACCGAAGAGTATTACCTTCAACAACCAGGCCGGTTATGTTGCGGGTATGACGGTGATCTACTACGAAAGCAAGGATGCGGGAAATGGAACTGTTATTCCGCTACCGGTGGTGAAGAGTTCCGGCGACGTTCCGGTCGGTTTCTCTCGGCACATCAACATTCCGGAGAACGTTGCGAATCTACCGATTGCCGTAAGCATCGCCGGCGTTGCGACGGTCAAAAGCGATGTCTACTCGACGACCATTCCCGCCGACTTCTCGGGCAATCGCTGTTTCAAATCCTGGGGAACCATATTTGACGCCAAGGGCGGCGCCTGCGACTAGAAACGATCTCAATATTCCACATGAGATCGACGGGAGACAATAAGCTAATGTTGTCGCTTGTCTTCATTGTCGCCGCAACGTGCAAATTTAGAGAACGGCATTTCAATTTTGCCTACAGAGCCGGATGACGGGGCGTGACGTCAAGGTATCCTTCCCCGCGATTAGGATCTTAACCACTCCGCCACCGTTTTCGCGTAGTAGGTGAGAATCGCATCGGCGCCAGCGCGCTTCATCGACAGCAGCGACTCCATCACCACCGCGCGCTCGTTGAGCCAGCCGTTCTGGGCCGCGGCTTTAAGCATGGCGTACTCGCCGCTCACCTGATAAACGAATGTCGGCATGCCGAACTCGTCCTTCACGCGGCGAACGATGTCGAGATAGGGCATGCCCGGCTTGACCATGACCATGTCCGCGCCCTCGGCGATGTCGAGCGCGACTTCGCGCAGCGCTTCGCCGCTGTTGGCAGGGTCCATTTGATAGCTGTACTTGTCGCCGCCCTTGAGATTGCCGGCCGAGCCAACGGCATCGCGAAAAGGTCCGTAGAAATTCGACGCGTACTTAGCCGAGTAGGCGAGGATGCGCGTGTTGACGTAACCGGCGCTCTCCAACGCATCGCGGATGCGGCCGATGCGGCCGTCCATCATGTCCGATGGCGCCACTACATCGGCGCCAGCTTCGGCATGTGATAACGCCTGCTTCACCAGCACCTCGACGGTGGCATCGTTGACAACGTAGCCGCGTTCGTCGATGAGTCCGTCCTGGCCGTGCGTGGTGAAGGGATCGAGCGCCACATCGGTGATGACGCCAAGATCCGAAAACCTCTTCTTCAATTCGCGCACTGCGCGCTGCGCCAGCCCTTGCGGATTGTAGGCTTCGCGCGCGTCCAGCGACTTCGCCGCTGCCGGTGTGACGGGGAACAACGCGATGGCCGGAACGCCAAGCTTCGTCAGTTGCTCGGCCTCCATCAACAGCGCATCAATACTCACCCGCTCGATATCGGGCATGGAACCAATAGGTTCGCGTACACCGTTGCCCTCGCAGACAAACATGGGGTAGATGAGGTCGTCGGTGGTGAGCGAGTGCTCGCGCATCAATCGGCGCGAAAAGATGCTGGCGCGGTTGCGGCGCGGGCGGGTTCGAGGGTAAGCGGTTCTAGGCGGTATGGGCGTCGCCATTTTTTCGTCGTCGGCTGATTGTCCGACGAGGATTATAGCCTGACCCATGGGATAGTTAGTTATCTATCTCATGGCGTGTTAAGGGGACGGTCATCGAATGCTGAGCGCATCTGGCGTGCAGGCAACGGCATTGACGGGAAACGGCTCAGTCTCGCCCAACGCTGTCCATTCTTCTTCAGTGAAAAGCCGCGAACGCGTGAGGAATCGCTTACCTTCCGGTCCTTCGAGCGAAAACATGCCGCCGCGGCCGTTGACCACATCGATAATAAGCTGAGTGTGCTTCCAATAGCCGAACTGCGGTTTGCTGATGTAGAAAGGGCAACCGCCAATTTCACCGAGCTGGACATCCGAGTCGCCCACTTGGAATTCGCCTAACGGGTAGCACATCGGCGAACTGCCGTCGCAGCATCCGCCTGATTGGTGAAACATCAACTTGCCGTACTTGCCTTTCAGCAATTCGATAAGTTCAAGCGCTGCCCGTGTGGCGGTGACTCTTTCAATCATTGCGGTAGTCTCCGAAAAAATGGGCGGGATGCGTACTGTGAAGCCCGCCCAGCATTCCTGCTTCTTGTCGGAATTAGAAGAAGCCCAGCGCTTTCGGGCTGTAGCTCACCAGCATGTTCTTGGTTTGCTGGTAGTGATCGAGCATCATCTTGTGTGTTTCGCGACCGATACCCGATTGTTTGTAACCGCCGAATGCCGCATGCGCCGGATACAAGTGGTAGCAGTTGGTCCATACACGTCCAGCCTTGATGTTGCGGCCGAAGCGGTAGGCGCGGTTGCCATCGCGCGTCCATACGCCGGAACCCAGACCATAGAGCGTGTCATTGGCGATTGCCAACGCTTCGGCATCATCCTTGAAGGTGGTCACCGACACCACCGGTCCGAAAATTTCCTCCTGGAAGATGCGCATTTTGTTGTGGCCCTTGAACACAGTCGGCGTGATGTAGTAGCCGTCGGCAATGTCGCCGCCCAGCTTCGCGCGCGTGCCGCCGGTCAGACATTGCGCGCCTTCCTGTTTGCCGATGTCGATGTAAGAGAGGATCTTGTCGACCTGCTCCTGCGAAGCCTGCGCGCCGATCATCGTCGACGGATCGAGTGGATTGCCCTGCTTCACTGCTTTGACACGCGCGATCGCCTTCTCCATGAACTTGTCATAGATGGATTCGTGGATGAGCGCGCGCGACGGGCAAGTGCACACCTCGCCCTGGTTGAGCGCGAACATGGTGAAGCCTTCCAGCGCCTTGTCGAGGAACTCATCATCGGCCGCACAAACATCAGGGAAGAAGATATTCGGCGACTTGCCGCCGAGTTCCAGCGTCACCGGAATGATGTTTTGGCTGGCGTACTGCATGATGAGACGGCCAGTCGTTGTTTCACCGGTGAAGGCGATTTTGGCAATACGGCTGCTCGATGCCAGCGGCTTGCCGGCTTCCAGACCAAAGCCATTGACGACATTCAACACGCCTGGTGGCAACAGATCGCCCACCAGCTCCAACACAACCAGCAGTCCGACCGGTGTCTGTTCGGCGGGTTTGATCACTACACAGTTGCCGGCCGCCAGTGCCGGCGCGAGTTTCCAGGCGGCCATCAGGATGGGGAAATTCCATGGGATGATTTGCCCGACGACGCCTAATGGTTCGTGGAAGTGATAGGCGATGGTGTTATCGTCTATTTCGCAGATGCTGCCTTCCTGCGCGCGGATGCAGGACGCGAAGTAGCGAAAGTGGTCGATGGCCAGAGGAATATCCGCCGCCAAGGTTTCGCGAATGGGTTTACCGTTGTCGATTGTTTCCGCGTAAGCGACCTTCTCGAGATTTTCCTCGATACGGTCGGCGATCTTGTTCAATATGTTGGCGCGTTCGGCGGGTGACGTGCGGCCCCATCTGTCTGCTGCCGCATGGGCAGCATCGAGGGCAAGATTGACGTCCTCTTCGCTTGAACGTGCGACCTTGCAAAAAACCTTACCCGTGACCGGGCTGATGTTGTCGAAGTACTGACCCTTGGCTGGCGCAACCCATTTGCCGCCGATGAAGTTGTCATACTTTGCCTTGAATTGAACCCTTGCGCCGGGAGTGCCCGGCAGTCCGTAGCCAACCGGCTTGGACATTTGTTCTGCTGCTGCGCTCATGGTGAATCCTCCGCGATTGCTGATTTGTTTGAATAACTGCGTCGCTAGTTTGCTGCGGCGTATGCGGAGTATTGAGCAACCGGATTGAAGATCAATATGAACAATTATTCCTATGGAGCGAAACGAAACAGATGTATCGGATCGCTACACTGGTTATCATTAGAGAATGCTACAAGGGACGTCACCAATTTTGCATTGTTCTGCATATGCATGTTGAATCAACTAAACACAGGGTCCGCACTGGTTCGGCCAGCAAACTGATCGCTGCACTGGGTATTGATAAAGGCATCGTCAGTTTCGTTGGCGCAGGCGGTAAAAAGTCCGCGATGATGCGTATCGCAGAATCGTACCCAGGGCGCGTGGCGATTACGGCGACCGCGCATATCGAGCGTTTCCCACGACGTTACCGCGATTGCTCGGTTTTGGCGGACGGCGAGGCTCTGTACGCGGGAGTGCGCGCGCTTCGTAACTCGCGTGTGGTGGCATTTGCGCAATCATGCGATATGCCCGGCCGCCATGCAGGTGTAGCAAGCGATGATTTGCTGACACTTTTCAATGAAGGTGAGTTCGATCTCTGCGTGGTGAAAGCCGACGGTGCGCGTGGACGCGTGATCAAAGCACCGGCGGAGCATGAACCGCCAGTGTCCCCGCACTCGCATCTGGTCGTGGGCGTGGTTTCAGCGCGTGCCATCGGTATGCCGTTGACGGAAAATTTGGCACATCGGCCCGAGCGGGTCGCCGCGGTATCCGGCGCCCAGCTTGGAGAACCGTTGACACCGCTGCATATCGCTAGACTGATCAGCAGCGATCAGGGGCTGCTGAAAAACACCGGCACCATCCCGTTCGTGCCGCTCATCAATATGGTCGATGATGCCGAACGCGAGCAGCTTGCGCGCGAGGCGGCGCTGCAGGCTTTAAAGATGACTACGCGCTTCGATCGCGTTGTGCTTGCGTCGATGAAGCGCGATGAGCCGCTGGTTGCAGTTGTGCGCCGCTAAAGTTTTCCCACGCCTCGCGTCACTCAGTTCCGAGAATGATGTTGGACGCCTTGATGATGGCGACAACCTTCTTGCCCTTCTTGATTCCAAGATGCTTCGCCGAAGCTTTGGTAATCATCGACACAAGCTCGGCACCGCCTGCAAGTTTGACCGTGACTTCGGAGTTGACTTCCCCATGCTTGACGGTTTTGACCGTACCCTGGAGTACATTGCGCGCGCTGATCTTCATTCGAATTCTCCGAGATTTGTCTAGTGTTCGCCGCCCAAGATTGTTGATGAGCATAGGCGCAGAAAGACTATTAACCACACGACTCATATTAGTGCATTGCGGCATCGCCCAAGTTGAGTGGTAGCAAAACGATAATGTCTCCTGTAGATGACAGTGTGTGGCTTGCGGTCTAGTGCCAGTCTGCCAAACGATGAGCGAAAGTACTCGGAATCACTTTTCGGCTGTGGGCAAGCCAACGATTTCGCTCGATTTTCGGCTTTTTCAGGGATATTTCGGCATCGTCTATCGTCATCCGTGGCGGGGCGGCGTCCGAACGAAACTGTGACAGTTCTGGCATGACGCTTGCGACCTAAAAATCATCAAGATTGCTTTAATAAGCCCCGGTTCTGCGCCGTTGGCATCTAAACACCAGCTTTGAGGGGCAGTTGCATGCTTGAAAATATTGCCGGTGCCGCCCAACCCCCGCCCGAGGATTCGGTGGTGGTGGCCAACCAAATGTTGAAGCAGGCCATCCAGGAAGCTGGAGGCCCGCTGCCGCCTGAGTTCATTCTGCGTTTTCTGCTGAATGAATGGCGGCAATACCTTTACCGCATTCACCGCCGTTACGGTAGTGGAGATGAATGGCGGATCGCGACGCAAACAACAGAATTGTTTCTTTGGGGAACGTCTCCCAAGCGCAACGCCGAGGAGCGGCGCTCAATGGCGGCACAGGTGCCAGACATGGTTTCGCTGGTGCATGAAGTCATGGACATCGCTGGCACCGACGACATGGCGCGCAATGACTTTCTCAATGCATTATCCGAATGGCATCTGCGCATTATCAGCCGTGCACCGGAGCTTGAAATAGAGATGCCGAAGCCAAAGGATCCCGACGACGCCACCGTTCCGGTACGTATGGACGATGTGCGATTCCGTGAATTGATGGATGTGCTCGATGGCACCAGCATCGAACACGTGGAGATGTAAAGCCGTTTGAATGCGACTGCGGTTGTTACACCGATTGCAAAATTCTCAGACTGTCTTCGCGTAACACCGCATCGACCGTGGCGCCGGGTTTCATTTCCAGCTCTGTTGCCAGGCGAAGTGGCAGTTGCAGGTGAAGTGGTTCGTGCATTCCTAAAGTGCTCGCTGTGATGTGAGCATGATCGCCCAGCGGTAGGAGCGTCAGAGTTCTAAGTCTTACGCGATTGTGGCTGGATGGCAGATCACCGTTGCTAATTGCGCGCAGCCGCACCCCGCTGTTGGGTACCATCCAACGCACTTTTGCGCCAGGGTTCCACTGCGCCGCCAGCATGCATGCTAGAGATTGATCGCCTGCCTTAATCCATGTCAGGCCAGCTTTCAAATCATGCCGCAGTATTTCGCCATCGAAAAGATTGCGGATTCCGAGCAGGCGCGCTGCGGTTTCATTTGTCGGGTTCGCCATGACGTCGGATGGAATTCCGCTCTGTAGTGTTTGTCCTTGTGCAATGAGCGTCATGCGGTCGGCAAGCAGAAGAGCTTCATTCAGATCGTGTGTGACCAAGATGGTTGGAATTTTGAGCTGTGTCTTGAGCGTGGCTAGTTCCTGGTAAAGCGTTTCGCGCGTCGCTCGATCCACTGACGAGAACGGTTCATCCAGCAGCAGGATTGCCGGATCGCGAGCCAACGCCCGTGCCAGCGCAACACGCTGTTGCTGTCCGCCGGACATGGATGCGGGCCGCCGCGATTCCAGTCCATCCAGATGTACCTTCTCCATCCAAATGCGTGCAATGCGTTCGCGCGCGCTTGACTGGAGATGATCCAGTCCGGCGATGACATTTTCCAACGCAGTGAGATGCGGAAATAGACCATAATGCTGCGGCATGTAGCCCACGTGGCGTTGTTGCGGTGAAGTGATTGATCTCACGTGCAATCAAAACCAACACGTGCTATTGCATTCGATTTTACCTTGTTCGGCACAGCTCAATCCGGCGATCATTCGCAACAGGACAGCGTTGATTTGCCGCTTCCGGAAGGACCGACTAGGACCAGCAATTCACCCTTTGCGCAACTGAGTTCGGCATTTAGTGCTATGGAGTGGAATGCCGTACCGAAAGACGAAAACCAGAACCCACATCGCGTGAGGAAACGAGAGGGTTGCCGCTATCCGCGTCGGTCATCAGATGTTCCAAATTTTCGCCCGAGCATGCTGGCGAAAGCCAACACTACGATTGAGAACATAAGCAACAGCAGCGACATGTTTCCAGCCGCGGAATAGTCGAAGGCTTGCACGCGGTCGTAGATCGCGATCGCGGCGGTTCGTGTTTCGCCAGGGATATTTCCGCCGACCATTAGTACGACGCCAAATTCACCTAGTGTGTGCGCGAAGCTTCAATATCGATGCCGTTACCACGCCAGGCCAGGCGAGTGGCAGTTCGATACGCCACAGTGTCCGCCACCAGGACATGCCGCAGCATGCCGCCGCGTCACGTATTTCCGGTGCAATCGATTCGAATGCGCGTTGAATAGGTTGCACCGCGAAGGGGACGTTGATAATCAGCGATGCGATGACCAATCCGGCAAAGGTAAAGACCAGGGGTTGTCCGTGCAGGCGTTCTATCAATTGCCCGAGCCAAGACCGACCGCCCAGACTGACGAGCAGGTAATATCCGATGACGGTAGGCGGCAACACCAAAGGTACGGCCAACAGCGCTTCAACGACGGGTTTGCCGAAAAATGATCGATACGCGAGCAAGCGACCAACGAACAATGCCATCGGCAGGAGGAGCAGTACAGTGACGGCACCGAGTTTGAGCGACAACGCGACTGCTGTCCAATCCATCAGTGCAATTCTTCTGGCAGCGAGAATCCGTACTGACGCATAATTGCGCGTGCCTTGCTGAGTTGTAGATACTTATAGAAATTTTCGGCTGCGGAATCTGCGTTTCTTAGCAGTACCATGCGCTGACGCAGTGGCGTGTGCCATTGCTCCGGGATCGGTGCGTACGTGCCCATGCCTTGCATCTGTGGCGACTGTGCCAACGACAACGCAATGATGCCGCCATCGGCGGATCCGTCGCTGGCAAATTGAGCGGCCTGCGAAACGTTCTCACCGAGCACGAGCTTGGGGGCGATGAGATCCCATAGTCCTGCGTGACTCAGTGCTTCTTGGGCGCGGCGTCCATAAGGCGCGTGCGCAGGATTGGCAATCGCAAAGCGCTTGACTTTGCCGGACTCCAGCATGGCCTTCAATCCCTTCAATTCGCCGTCGACCGGCAGCGATGAATTGTTCGGTGCCATCAAGACAATGCGGCCGATGCCATACAAGGTTCCTCCGTCGCGCGTCAATCCTTCCTTGCTCAACTGCAGGACATAGTCTTCGTCGGCTGACAGGAAGACTTGAAAGGGTGCGCCGTTGCGGATCTGTGTTGCCAGTGTGCCCGATGAGCCGAAAACGAGTTTGATCTCGCTACCGGTATCGCCCTTATAAGCAATGGCGATTTGTTCCAACGCGAATTTGACGTCCGATGCTGCCGCGATCAGCGTTCCCTCAGCAAATACAATTGTCGGAGTTATGAGAAACAGTAATGCAGCGCGGGCGAGCCATGCGCCGAGTATTCGGGCTGTCGATCCCATCTTAGCAGTGCAAGTCGCCGTGTGATGATTCACAGTGAATCATCATACGGCAAGAAACCCGACTAGCACATCCTGGTACGAGATTCGCGCGGAAGTTCTAGACTCGTCCTAATATGCAACCTGCGCCCGCAATTGGATAGCATCCAGATCCTCGTTGTTGTGCGCGCCGCCATCGACATCAAGTACGTTGACATAGTTGGCCATCAATCGCATGTAGGCATTTGGGTACCAGTTCAGGCCCACGGTTACGTCCTGCGTTTCGCCGCCGGCGACGGTTTTGTCGTTCAAATCCAAGCTGCTGAAGCGCAGCGCGATCTCCCACGCACCCCAACCGCCTCCATGAAGGCGGAACGAACTGTTGGGCTGCACGATGTCAAACACACCTTTGTCGGCTTTGTAGTTGCGCGATTCGCCGGTGAGGAACCAGCTGCCATAGACATAGTAACCATCGAAAGCGAGATCGCCACCAATATCACGGTTGACATCGGCACGAATATACTCGCCTTGCAGCGACGCCGCTCCGTAGACGGCTGCGAACTCGGCGCCAAACAGCGTGTAGTCTTCAACGTTGCCTGGTATGTCGCCGGTGTCGACGAGGCGACCGCTGCTTCGACCAAACGTCTTGCCGGCCGCGGTAAGCGTGCCGGTTTGAGTGAGGTTGTCGGTGATGATGTTGGACTCCGGCTTGGAGCGGAATCGGACTGATTCGCGACGATTGCCGGCGGGATTGTCAGCGGGTATGCGATACTGACCGGCGAGGCCAAAATGCAGCACCTTGTCTTTCTGGAAGAACGGCGCCCAGGTCACGCGCGCCGCACCGCCACGGCCCTCGTCGTCGACATTCTGCGAGGTTACCGTATCGCCAAAGAATCCGACCGCGCCCGTCCAGTTGTCACCGTTGGCTGAGATCATGCCACCCAATGATCGCAAGTTGAGAAAAGCGAATGGCAGTCCCCGCTCCATAAATGTCGTGTACTTGGCGCTCGACACCGCTTCCAGGCTAAATGGAATCTTGAAACTGCCAGCGGTGAAGGCAAAGGGTTTCCAACCCGTGTATCGCAAGTAGGCATCAGTGACCGTAACGTTGTTGGTGGTGCCGGTGGCCTGGGTGGTGCCGGCAAAATCGGCTTCGACTTTGTAATCCCAATCGCGAAAAACGGTACCGTTGACCGACAGGCGTGTGCGACGCATTTCAGTGCCATCGGAAAAATCAGTCGGACCGTCGCCATACCAGGCGCTATCAAGCTGGGCATAGGCACCAATCTGGGCGCTGAAGTCACCACTGGCGGACTTGATCTTCAAGCCATCCTTCAGGGTGACCTTGGCTTCTTCGCTCGCCACTTTCTTGGCTTTGTCATCGGCGTTTTTCAATTGCAGCGCGGCAAATTGCTGTTGAGTGATGACGCCATTGGCGAGCAACACATCAAGCAAGCCGTCTTCAGATTTCGGAACGGGTTTGTCGGCTGTGGCTGCTGGTGTCGCAGTTGCCGTTGGCGCGGGTTGCTTTTCGGCGGATTTTGATTGTGCGGCGACGATGGCGTCGTACTGCTTCTGAGTGATCAACTTGTTTGCAAGCAGTACCTGCAACAAGGCTTCGTCCGCGGCAGACGCCGTGTGTGACATCGAAAAGAGTATGGCTGCGACGACGGTGTGGCGGTGAAGATTGTTTATGTTCATGGCGTTCCCCATTTCTTATTGGCACATCTATGCATCTATAATACAAAGGCTTCATAGGCTAATATTACTGGCAAATATGTTAAATATGCACGGTAATGCATATGAATAAATACCATGAATGATTTGGTCCAGGCGTTTGGAAATGCCGGCAATTTGCTGATTAGCGCCGATACCGATCTGGTTGAGATCGTGTTGCTGTCGCTGCGCGTAAGTTTGTCGGCGGTGTTGATTGCCAGCGTGATAGGTGTGCCAGCTGGTGCAGTGCTGGCAATGTCGCGCTTTCGTGGACAACGCGCGTTGGTCATTGCGATGAACGCGCTAATGGGGTTACCGCCTGTGGTTGTCGGTTTGGTGGTGTACTTGCTGCTTTCTCGCTCAGGACCACTTGGCGTTTGGGGATTGTTGTTCACGGTGACAGCGATGGTGATTGCGCAGGCGATCCTCATCACGCCCATCATCACCGCCTTGGCTAGACAGACAATTGAAGATCTTTGGGTGGAATACCGCGAGCAGCTGCAATCACTAGGTGTTCGGCACTGGCGTGCCGTAATGACCTTGATTTGGGAAGCGCGCTTTCGCTTGTTGACAGCAATACTCGCTGGATTTGGACGTGCTATTGCCGAAGTGGGGGCCGTCCTCATCGTTGGCGGCAATATCGCACACCACACACGGGTGATGACCACAGCCATCGCGCTGGAAACTTCCAAAGGTAACTTGGCGCTTGCGCTGGGGTTGGGCGGTGTATTGATATTGGTTTCGCTGGCGATCAATGCCCTGGTATACGCTTCGCGCGGCTTTGGCGATTCTTCCGCTTCATGATCAGGCAATGCTCAACTCCGCCATGCAATTGAATCTTTCGGACGAGGTTGCGCGACCAGATGCAATTACTTTGGAGACGCTGCTAGAGCTGCGTGATGTGGGCTATCGAGTTGGCGATCGAATGCTGCTCGATGCAATCAACATCAAATTCCGTGCTGGCAAACGTACTATCGTGCTCGGCCCCAACGGTTCAGGAAAGAGTCTGCTGCTACGCCTTTGCCATGGGCTCATTAGGCCGACGGCGGGAACAATTGCTTGGATGAATACAAACGGAGCCTCCGTGCGGCAGGCAATGGTATTCCAACGGCCGGTGCTGTTACGCAGATCGGTGGCTGCCAATATCGAATATGCATTATCTGTACAGGGATGGTCGCGGAAACAATGCAGTGAACGCGTGCGCGCCGCGCTGAGGCTGGCAGGCCTGGAAACATTGGCAACTCGGATGGCGAGAGTGTTGTCGGGTGGTGAGCAACAGCGAGTTGCCCTGGCGCGTGCGTGGGCAACCGAACCGGAAGTGATGTTTCTCGATGAACCTACCGCCAACCTCGACCCGGCAGCCACGCGTGCGGTCGAAGAAATTATCGACAACATCGCTCGCGCGGGTACCACCATATTGATGACTACGCACGATCTTGGGCAGGCGAGACGGTTAGCGGACGAGATCGTTTTTCTACATCTAGGCCGTGCGCTCGAGCATCGTAAAGCGGCAGGGTTCTTTGAGGAACCGCGGAGCGACGCGGCAAAGGCATTTCTGCATGGGGAGTTGCTTTGGTAAAGGACATGAAGATGGTAGGAGATAAAATATGAAAAACCTTTCGCGAAAGATCCTTCGTCTATCTATATTTACACTGAGCTTGGTGGCGTGCACGCTCATTTCGACTCCCAGTCGGTCGGAAGGTCGCTTTATTACGCTGGCGTCGACGACTTCAACACAGAACTCAGGATTGTTTGACTATCTGCTGCCCAAATTCACGGAAAAATTCGGCATTGAGGTTCGCGTTGTCGCAGTAGGCACCGGACAGGCACTCAAATTGGGTGAGAACGGCGATGCCGACGTCCTGCTGGTGCATGACAAGGCTGGCGAGTTGAAGTTCGTCAAACAAGGATACGGCGTTAATCGCCGTGAGGTGATGTATAACGACTTCGTCATTGTCGGGCCGAAATCGGACCCTGCCGGTGTGCGCGGATCGAAGGACGCCGTAGACAGTTTGCGCCACATTGCCAATAGCGAATCCAATTTTATCTCGCGCGGTGATGACAGTGGCACCAATCGTCAGGAGTTGCGTTTGTGGGACGAGGCGGGCATTGACGCCCGTGCCAGTTCTGGCAAATGGTACAAGGAAGTTGGCGCGGGCATGGGGGCGACATTAAACACCGCTGCAGGCGTAGAAGCGTACACGCTCACTGATCGCGCAACATGGATGAGTTTCAAGAATCGGGCGAGCCTGAAATTACTGGTTGAAGGCGACAAGCGATTGTTTAATCAATACGCCATCATCGAAATTAATCCCGCCATTCACAAGACGGTGAAAGTCGCCGAGGCCAAACAATTTGCCGATTGGTTGGTCTCGCCAGAGGGGCAGAAAGTCATTGGCGAATACATGATCGACGGCCAGGTTCTATTTCATCCCAATGCGGCAGGAAGTCCTTAAGTAAGAGTGCCTTTCTGACTATCGTTTGCAAAGCATAGCGATCACTATGAAAGATAGACGTGGAGTTGAAGGGTGACGATTGGTTTTGATGTGCGTTGGCGTTTGCATGGCAAGGAACCGATGCATATCGAGCCGGAGTTGTTTGGCCTGTTACAGGAAATCGAAAGCAGTGGCTCGCTGCAGGATGCGGCAAAGACACTGGGTATTTCGTATCGCTATGCATGGGACCTGATCCGAAAGTGGTCGGCACGAATCGGCCATCCATTAGCTGATCTGCAGCGTGGGCGAGGCACTAAGCTTACTGCCCTTGGTGCGAAGTTGTTGTGGGCGCAGCGGCGCGTCAACGCACGGCTAGGGCCGACGCTTGAGAGTCTGGCATCGGAAGTTGACACTGAAATGTCCAGCCTTGTTCGTAGCAAGGATGTGCCGCCATTGCGCGTGCATGCCAGTCATGGTTTGGCAATCGCGATCCTGCGCGACATGCTCAATAACCTGGAGCCGGGTGCCATCGATCTGCAATTTCGCGGTAGCCTCGACAGCTTGCGCGTGTATCGAAGCGGCAAGTGCGACATTGCTGGTTTTCATATGCCGGAAGGACGTTTGGGCGAAGAAGTCGGCCCCCGTTTTCGACGTCTGCTCGATCCTTCTACGGATATTCTTGTGCATGTGGTACGGCGCGATCAGGGAATGATGACGGCGGCTGGCAATCCCAAAAAGATTACCGGATTGAAGGATCTGCTACGCAAAAATGTAACGATGATCAATCGACAGCCGTCATCTGGAACGCGCTTGATATTGGATGCTTTGCTGGCACAAGCGGCGGTTGACCCACAAAAGATTCGCGGTTATGGCAACGAGGAGTTCACTCACATGGCGGTGGCGGCGATGGTCGCCAGCGGTGCTGCCGATGTTGGATTTGGTATCCGCGCGGCTGCCGCACAGTTAGGGCTTTCGTTTGTTTCGCTTGTACACGAAAGCTACGTCTTTGCGTTGAACCGCGATCGCTTGCGGTCGGCTGAAATCGCGCGCCTGCGCGATGTTTTGCGTAGCGATGAATTCCGCCGCCGCATTGCTGCGCTGCCTGGTTACGATGCCAGCCTATCCGGGAATATCGTAGACATGGAAAGCGTATTCCGACTTACGACCTGAGTGCCGGGCGCTGGCTTTCTTTGAAGCACACTAAGTATTATTGATGAACGCCGCAGGTTTCACCGTTTGATGGTGCTGGGACGGGTGCGATCATCGCGTGTTTCATCATCCTCGGTCTGGTGCGAGTGACCGCGACTCAACAAGGATTCGGTGGTGCTTTCAATCCAGTTTTCAGCTTCGCGCATGATTTCACGCGCATCACGGCCGCTGGTTTCAATGACGGGGCCAATCACCATTTCAATGGTTCCACTGCGTTTGGCGAAACTATTGCGTGGCCAAAATAGTCCGGCGTTGTGCGCAATTGGCAGGACGCGCACACCTGTTTCGGCGGCCAGCATTGCGCCACCGGCGTTGTAGCGTCCACGCATACCCGGTGCGACGCGGGTACCTTCTGGAAACAAGGTGATCCACAAACCGCGGCTTAGGCGTTCCTTGCCCTGTGTCATCAGTGCGCGCAAGGCATGGTGACGTGCACTGCGGTCCAGAATAATGGGGTCCAGCGATGCCAAGCCCCACCCAAAAAACGGGATCCATAGCAACTCGCGTTTGAATACCAACACCTGCGGCGGAAACATTGGCGGTAGCGCAATGGTTTCCCATGCCGATTGATGTTTGCAGAAAATGATACAAGGTTGACCATCGCGCGGTACGTTCTCATGTCCACTGATGTGGTAGTGAACACCACAGGTCAGTTCCAGCCACCGAAGCGCGAATCGATTCCAGGTCGTCGCAACAGGATAACGTTTTTCAAAGGCAGTGGCAGACAAAGTATCGTCAGTGGCGCAATGATGATCGCGGCTACACCCACGCCGATGTAGAAAAGAAGTGCGCGAAATTGCGCCATGAATGTAGCTCGCTGCAATGTATCGATATCGATCAGTCCAGCCAGCCCGTGGTAAAAAGTTTTTCCACGACCGCACCAAGATCAGCATAGGCGGGACCGGAATACAGTCCTCGTGCTTCCTTCAATGTGTCCTTGCCATGGCCGGTTAAAACCAGGAATGGACGCGCGCCTACCGCTTGCGCCGCTTTGATGTCGCTGATGCGATCGACCACCACGGGCACGCCTTCCAGAGAAGTGCGCAATCGCCGCCCGATATCTTCGTACAAGCCAGGACGCGGTTTGCGGCAGTGGCAGTCATCTTCCGGTGTATGGGGGCAGAAGAAAATCGCTTCGATGGCACCGCCGACAGCAGCCAGTTCGCGAAGCATCTTTTGATGAATCTGGTTGAGCGCATCCATATTATAGAGCCCGCGTCCAATTCCGGATTGATTGCTCGCAACCACCACGCGGCAGCCGGCGCGCGAGGCGCGGGCAATCGCATCAAGGCTGCCTGGAATGGCATGCCATTCGTCCGGCGTCTTGATGAACTCGGCCGATTCTTCGTTGATGACGCCGTCGCGATCGAGAATGAGTAGGCGCATGTCTTGGCCCCTTATCCTTGCAGTCGCGATATATCCGCGACCTTAAGGAAAAGTGTACGCATTTGGTTTAATAACGCCAGTCGATTATCGCGCAACTTTACGTCCTCGCTCATCACCATGACCGAGTCGAAAAACGCATCGACGGTCTCGCGCAGCCCAGCCATCACCGACATCGCGTCGGCATAGTCTCGATCGGCAAGTAGTGGTGTAGCTACTTCGATGGTGCGCCGCAGTTCCGCATACAGGGCTTTTTCCGCCGGCTCGACCAGTGCGCTGCTGTCAACTTTTTCTGGCAGGGCAACATCAGTCTTTTTCAAAATGTTGGCGATGCGCTTGTTGGCAGCGGCAAGACTGGCCGCGGCTGGAAGATGACCGAAGGCGCTGACCGCGCGCAGGCGTGCCGCCATGTCGAGCGGCCGCGTCGGCTCGGTGGCCTGCACTGCCTCGAACACGTCGGCACGCACATTCTGATCGGCGTAGTAGCCGCGCAGCCGGTCGATGAGGAAATAGTACACATCGGAGACCAGTTTCTCGTTGTCGAACTTTGTTCCGTATTGGCTGACGGCCAGTTTCAACAGCGAATGCAGATCAAGATCGAGCCGTTGTTCAATGATGGTTCGTAGCACGCCTAACGCGGCTCGGCGCAGTGCATAGGGATCTTTTTCGCCGGTCGGCGGCTGGCCGATACCGAAGATCCCCACCAGGGTATCAAGGCGCTCGGCAATGGCGAGAGCCTGTCCGGTGCGGGTTTGCGGTAAATCGCCGCCGGCTTGACGCGGGCGGTACATCTCTTCAATGGCATGTGCCACTTCTTCAGGTTCGCCATCATGGGTGGCGTAGTAACGGCCCATTAGGCCTTGCAATTCTGGAAACTCGCCGACCATGTTGGTGAGCAAATCACAGCGCGAAAGCTTTGCGGCGCGTTCTGCGAGCGCAACATCGCCGCCGATTAAAGTCGCTATTTCGGCTGCCAACATGGTCACGCGCTGAGTCTTATCGTGTAGCGTTCCCAGTTCCTTCTGGAAGACCACGGACTTCAGTTCTTCCTGACGTGCAGCAAGTGGTTTGGCGCGATCCTGATTCCAGAAGAACTCCGCATCCGTTAACCGCGGTCGAATGACGCGTTCATTGCCCAGGCGCACGGCGTCTGGCTGTTTGCTCTCGATGTTGGCGATCGTAATAAAGCGCGGAAGCAGGTGGCCGTTGTTGTCCCAAAGCGGAAAGTAGCGCTGATGTTCCTGCATGGTGGCGATTAGAACTTCGGCAGGTAGTGCGAGGAAACGCGCGTCAAAGCCGCCCACAATCGCCATTGGCCACTCGGTGAGCGCCGTCACTTCATCAAGCAGCGCCGCGTCCATGTGTACCCGCGACTTCTCTTGTGCCGCTTCTGTTGCGACCTGCTGGCGAATGGTTTCGCGTCGAAGCGCAAAGTCAGCGATGACGAATCCTCGTGATTGCAGGGCGTGCGCGTACTCGCGTGGATGTGCGATCTCAATCGGCGCTGGATGATGGAAGCGATGGCCACGCGTGTAGCGATTGCTGCGTACACCCAAAACGTCGGCATCAACGATGGCGTTGCCGTACAACATCACCACCCAATGCACCGGCCGGACGAATTCAGCTTTGCCGCTACCCCAGCGCATGCGCTTGGGAATCGGCAGCTTATCCAGCGCGACGTTCACCATTGCTGGCAGCAGCTGGTTCACGGCCTTGCCGCGCTCCTGGATGCGAGCGCTCAGCCATTCGCCCTTGTCGGTTTTAGTGCGTTCGAGTTGTTCAACACTCAGGCCACAGGACTGCGCAAAACCCACGGCTGCGGAGGTGGGTTTGCCATCCTTGCCGAAGGCGGCGGCAACCGCCGGACCGCGCCTGATCACTTCGCGATCGCTTTGCGTGGCCGCCAATTGCGGGACGATGAGCGCCAATCGCCGTGGTGTGGCGTAGATTTGCAACTCGCCGTGTTGCAGTCCCGCGCTATCGAGGCCGGATGTGATGCCGCTGGCAAAAGCCTGTGCCAGATTCATCAGCGAGCGTGGGGGCAGTTCTTCAGTTCCAATTTCCAGCAGCAGATCGTCGAAGCTGGTGGTATTGCTCGTAGACATGATAGTGAAGCTCTGGATTCGTATTCTTAGGCTGCGCTGGCGGATGCGGTTTGAATTCGTAGCAGCGGGAAGCCCATGGCTTCGCGGCGCGCGAGATAGGCCTCGGCGCAACCGCGGGCGAGAGTGCGCACGCGCAGGATGTAGCGTTGGCGCTCGGTGACCGAAATGGCCTTACGGGCATCAAGCAGGTTAAACGTATGCGAGGCTTTCAAAACCTGTTCGTACGCTGGTAATGGCAGCTGCTTGTCAATCAGGCGCTGCGACTCGCGTTCGCAGACATTGAACCATTCAAACAACGACGCGGTATCGGCATGTTCGAAGTTGTATGCTGATTGCTCGACTTCGTTCTGATGGTAGACATCGCCGTAGGTTATCGCGCCCTGCGGTCCGTTTACCCATACCAGATCAAAGACGTTGTCTACGCCTTGCAAGTACATGGCCAATCGCTCGAGTCCATAGGTCAATTCGCCGGCCACCGGATCGCAATTCAAACCACCGACCTGCTGGAAATAAGTGAATTGGCTGACCTCCATGCCGTTTAACCACACCTCCCAACCAAGTCCCCAGGCGCCCAGTGTCGGGGATTCCCAGTTGTCTTCCACAAATCGAATGTCGTGCACCAGCGGATCGATGCCGATGCATTGCAGTGACTGCAGATACAACTCCTGCAGATCTGCTGGTGACGGTTTGAGATTGACCTGAAACTGAAAGTACCGCTGCAGCCGGTTTGGATTTTCGCCATAACGCCCGTCCGTCGGCCGCCGCGACGGCTGCACATAGGCAGCGCGCCAGGGCTCGGGCCCCACCGCTCGCAGGAATGTCGAGGGGTGGAAAGTGCCGGCGCCGACCTCCATATCGTATGGCTGCTCGATGGCGCAGCCCTGTTCGCCCCAGTAGGCCTGCAAGGTTTGTATCAGTCCCTGAAAGCTGGTCCTGGCCGTAGACCGCATTGTGTCCAGATTGGATTCGAAGTTAGCGCTCACTATATCATTTATCCTTGTTCTATAAAGCACTTAACCGGAGATTGAGGCGCCACGCAGAGTCTTGCCAGCTACTGGCGCATGTTGCAAAGCGAAAAGTATAGCGCGAGCCAAAGCCTCGCAGGCATTCCTGGTTCACTTGCCGGACCAGGGTCGCATTCGAGTTCAAGCTTGCCTGTCGACAGTCGATAAACAGGCATACACGCCAGGAGGCTGCGGACAAATGAATTCGCTTTCACTCAACACTCGTGACACTGCCCATTGGCGCGCGCTCGTTGCCGCTGCCGAGGCTTCGGTACAGTCCTGCCTGGATGACGATCTGGAAAATTACGTCGTCATGCTTTTGCTTCGCTTTGCCGACGGCGGTCGCAACAAGCAATCCAGTCCGGCTGCAGATGTTTCCACGCCCGAGAGTTTGATCGAAGTCGGTGACCGTTGCTTGATTATCGCCGGCCTCATGCCTGACCAGGCATTGGCCCAGGGCCTGCCTATCCATCACTTCGTGCAGACCGGCCGCCACGCCTATGAAGAGGCGGCGCGTCGCTGCGACAATGTTCTGTTCCGCCGGCTGGCCTCACGTTTTGTCGCCATTATGGACGTGCTACAGGTGATGCGCACGCTCGATGACGATGAAATTGTCGTCGATATGTTCCGCGTCTACGACCAGTGGCAAGAGACCGGAAGCCAATATGCTTTTCGTTTACTGCGGGCAGCGACCAACGCCTTGCCAGTACAGCATTACAGCCAGCAGCGTCATTGACCCGCGGGTGTTACTTGGCGCAGCCGGGTAGTCCGTGCCATACCGACTTGTGGCCAAGCCATTAACCGATTGTGCGTGACTCATACGGCCACATCACTTACGGCAAATAGCCATGCAGCAATCAGAAAGCAATCAAACACTGAAGCAGCATCTCAACGCTGGGGCGATTTGGGTGATCGCGTTGCTTTGTACTATTGCCACCGTTGCTCTCGTCTGGCTAAAACCGACACAGAGTAATTTGCTGGTCACTATATTGCAGGCGGCCGCATTGATCGCGTTCGTACTATGTGCAAAAACTTTTCTGCAGCTGGCAAACGAGAATATTGATCTAGAGCATAAACTCCAGGCTAACCAGCAGAAGGTGCGTACTTCGCGGCACGACCTGGACGTGCTCACCCGCTCGCATCAACGCACCGAGAAGGAATTGCTCGCGGCGCGCGAGGCATCGGAAACTGCGCTGAAGGCAAAGTCCGAATTCATGGCTAATATGAGTCATGAAATCCGCACGCCCATGAACGGCGTTCTTGGCATGACTGAGTTGCTGCTAAGCAGTGAGCTAAACCGCAAACAGCGACACTTGGCCGAAACCATCCACCGCTGCGGCGAGCAATTACTGGCGCTGATCAACGATGTGTTGGATCTATCGAAGATTGAAGCCGGCAAGCTTGAACTAAATGAATCCGTTTTCGATATCCGCACACTGTTCGAAGACGTGCACGACATGTTCGCGCAGCAGGCGCACCGCCAACATATCGCGCTGAATTTCGTCTGCGCTGGCGATGTGCACCAGGCGTTGCGCGGCGATTCCTTCCGCTTGAAGCAAATCATAGTGAACCTCATCGGCAATGCAGTGAAGTTCACACACAAAGGCGAAGTCGTCAGTCGTGTGACCAAACTGCAGGACGATGCACAGCGAATACGGCTGCGTATTGAAATCAGTGATACCGGTATCGGCATTCGCGAAGAGGCGAAAGCGAAATTATTCCAGGCATTTTCGCAGGCAGATTCTTCCACCACGCGCGAGTTTGGTGGTACGGGATTGGGATTGGCTATCTGCGCGCAGCTCACCCGCTTGATGGGTGGACGGATTGGCGTCGACAGTGTCTACGGACAAGGTTCGACCTTCTGGGTTGAGTTGCCATTTGAAAAGAGCAGTACGGCCGCGGTCCAGACAAACTGCAACGTCGATGCGCTCAAAGGAACGCGAGTTCTGATCGTCGATGCCAACGCCAATAGCCGGCAGGCAATCCGCGTGCAATTGCAAACCTGGAAGATGGAGGGACTCGCTGTCGAAAAAGCACGTCATGCGCTCGCCGCATTGCAGAAAGCTAGCGCGCGCGGCAAACCCATCGATGTGGTGATATTCGACCAGGATATCCCGGACATGAAGACCATAGAGATGGTGCATAGTATTCGAGCCACTCCCGACATCGCGTCGGTGAGAATGGTGATGTTGACTTCTGCTGGTCACCTCGACCAGACCGGGCAATGGCTGGTCGCCGGTGTCGACTCCTATGTAGACAAGCCGGTACGCCAGATTGAGCTGCAGAACTGTCTGCTGCGCGTACTAGGGCGTGCCAAACGCGTAAGCATGGAATCGACGGAGGTTCGCAGCGACGAGCAATTCACCGCGCACGTGCTGGTCGCGGAGGACAATCCGGTCAATCAGGAATTAATCGTAGCGGTTTTGGAAGGATTCGGTTGCCGCAGCCGTGTGGTGCCCAACGGTCGCGAGGCGGTGGAAGCCATTACCAGCAGTCCTCTGGATCTCGCCCACGATCCCTACGACCTGATACTCATGGATTGCCAAATGCCGGAACTAGACGGTTATGCGGCGACCGCTGCCATCCGCGATTGGGAAAGTAGCGAAACATCGCGCCAACGACTGCCGATTATTGCTTTGACTGCGAATGCACTGCCCGGCGATCGCGAGCGTTGTTTGAAGGCGGGCATGGACGACTATCTTGCCAAGCCGTTGCGACGACCGCAATTGGCGCAGGTGTTGAAGCGCTGGTTGCCGTTACAGGCACACAGCGGTGCAGCTGACTTGAGTGAAAAACGCATTGACAAGCCGGAGGCAGCGCCAGGCGAGAGCGTGTTCGTTGTAGATGGAACCAATGCCAGCTTTGACGGCGACAATGCGGTGGCGGCGGTTGGCCCGAGTGCGGCGGATTCAGATGTCATCGACATGCAGGCAATGGAACAAATTCGCGCCTTACAGCGGCAAGGAATGCCAGACGTACTGGTTAGAGTTGTCACGCTCTACCTCGATAAATCTCCAGACCTGTTGAAGGCGATCCGTGCGGCAGTCGAGTCCAGCGATGCAGCCGCACTGCATGCGCAGGCGCACTCGTTGAAATCAAGCAGCGCCAACGTTGGCGCTTCGCGGGTGACGCAAGCCTGCCGTGAATTGGAGCAGATGGGACGAACCGTCCAAATGCAAAATGCCGGTGCGATGCTCAGTGTTCTCGAAAACGAATACAACATTGCGGCCGAGGCGCTGCGTGGTTTGCTGACCTCGCAGGCGGCGTGAACTCAATCGGTGGCGCTGGCATGAGAAAAGCAAGCAAGAGGAAGTTGCCACCAGCCGCGATCGTTACGATCCCTCCGGGCACTATCTATCCGCCAAAGGTACTCGTCATTGACGACGACGAGACGCTGCGTCTGCTGGCGCGCGCGGCCTTAGAAAAAGCTGGCTTTGAAGTCGATGAGGCCGAGAACGGTCGCGCGGCGCTTGACCGCGTACGCACACACATGCCTGACATTATCCTGCTCGACGTAATGATGCCGGAGATGGATGGCTTTGATACCTGCGCCGCGCTGCGCGCCATACCCGCCGCAGAGCATGTGCCGGTGTTGATGTTGACCGGCCGCGACGACGTCGAGTCGATTGAACATGCCTATCGGGTTGGTGCCACCGATTTTGCGACCAAACCCATCAACTACCAGCTGTTGTCGTATCGCATCCGATACATTCTTCGTGGTAAACGCACGTCGGATGAGTTGCGCGCCAGCCAAGCGCGCCTTGCCAATGCCCAACGTATTGCGCGTATGGGTCATATGGAATGGGATATTCGTAAGCGTCGGATCTATTGCTCGCCCGAGGTTTTTGCCATTCTTGGTGTCAGAGAAGACAAAGAATTCATCAGCGATCGCGAACTGCTGCGCTTCGTACATCCGCGCGATCGCCGCCAGTACACAACCGAACTTGGACGCGCCAAACGCAGCGGCGGTCGCTACAGCATAGAGCACCGCATCGTGCGCAAGGACAAGACCGTTCGTCACATCTATCAAGAAGGCGAGATGTGTGCTGGCCCAAACGGATCTGTGATTTCGGCGACCCTGCAGGACATCACCGAGCGTCGCAGCATGGAGCGTAAGGTGTTGCGAATCGAGAACTTCGACAGCACCACCGAGCTACCCAATCGGCAGCTAATGAAGCGCTACCTTGCCGAGGCTATTGCGCAGGCCAATCGCAAGTCAGGTGTGGTGGCGGTAATGGCGATTAACGTCGATCACTTTGCGCGCATCAACGATACCCTGGGACATGGCGCTGGCGATGCCGTGCTCAAGATCGTGGCCAATCGCCTGATGGCCGGCACTAAGCTTTGCAGTGCGATGGCAAGGGTTGGTGAAGAAGTGCACCCGGATGGTGATCTGGTTGCGCGTTCTGCGGGCGATGAATTTGTCGTGGTCTTGACCGAACTTGAAAGTCTCGATCAGGCCGCCGACGTGGCGCGCCGCTTCATGAGTGCGATGACCGCACCCTGTGAAGTCAATGGTTCAGAATTGACGGTGTCGGTCAGTATCGGCATTAGCGGCTTCCCCGTCGACGGCAAAAGCGCCGACGATGTGCTTCAGCACGCCGATGCAGCGCTACATCACGCCAAGGACGAAGGACGCAATCGCTGGGCGTTTTCGTCCAGTAAGATCAGCACGCAAGTTGCTCATCGCTTTCAACTTGAGAGTGATTTGCGAAAGGCGCTGGGTACCACTCAGTTTGAGGTTCACTACCAACCAAAGGTTTCCACGCTGGATGAATCATGCACCGGTGTCGAAGCGTTGCTACGCTGGCGCCATCCGGAGCAAGGATTTGTTTCGCCCGGCTTGTTCATTCCCGTGGCGGAGGAAAGTGGACTCATTGTGCCGATGAGTGAGTGGGTGATAGAGGAGTCATGCCGCCAGTCAGCGGCTTGGCGAAAAATGGGATTGCCGCCGATGACGGTGGCGGTGAATATCTCTTCCGCGCAATTGCGAAACAGCGGACTACACCTGGTTGTTGCTAATGCGCTGAGTACGTTCGGGATCGAACCTGACGATTTGGAGCTTGAGCTGACTGAAAGCATGTTGATGGAGGACAGCGAACGCAATATTCGCTTGATGAAGCGATTGCGCGCCTTAGGGTTGTCGCTGTCTATTGATGATTTTGGCACCGGCCATTCTTCGCTAAGCTACCTTAAACGCTTTCCGGTGAATACTTTGAAAATTGACCAATCCTTCGTCAAGGACATGGTGACCAGCGACAGCGATCGCGCCATTGCCGGTGGTGTCGCCGCACTGGCGCACAATCTGAAGCTGAAAGTGGTCGCAGAAGGTGTCGAAACCGCCGAGCAGGTGCGAATTCTGCGCGAGCTGAAGTTCGACTTGATGCAGGGTTATTTCTACACTAAGCCACTGCCTGCGGCTGAATTAGAAGCCTGGCTTAAAGGCCGCTCTCAACTGAACCTCAAGCCAAAACTGCAGGCCGTCGCCTCGTCGTAGAATTTCAAGGAACGTTGCGACTTCTGTAGTTCAATTTCATCGAACAGGCAGTCGGCAGTACAGATACCCATGTTCGATTTCTTCCTGCACCACTGTCGTCGCTAAGTCTTCCGTCCAATGGTGCCAATAACAATTATTGTGACGCCGAGGCCTGCGACAACTCCGGAGACGGTTCCAACAATTTGCATCAGGGCAACGGGATCGGTTGACTTCGATGCGATGGAGAGCATGAAGAGGAAGAACACCATGGCCAGGGCGACCAGCACGATGCCAACAATAGTCACGCGTCGATTCTTTTGTCCCATAGAGGTTCTCCGGGAGTTGGAATCGGAATAGTGACATCGACGTAAGAAAAAACACAGTCGGCAGCATATGAATGCTGACGATTGGATCGCACTGAATTGCGCGTGAACGCTCTAGGGTTGAGGTGCAGGCGGTGTTGGTGGCGCTGCGTCGGTAGGTGCCACAGGCGGTGGAGTTTCCGGCTGTGCCGATGCCGACGGAGATTCTGACGGCGGTGCAGCATCAGGCTGCTCGGTTGCTGATGGCGCAGCATCTGGTGGCATAGCTTCCGGAGGCATGGCATCAGCATTTGGCGAAGGCATGGGCATCGGCATTGCCTCGCCAGGTGATACCGGGATCGGCTTGCCGTTCTTGTCAAAGTGTTCGACAGTCAACGGATCCGGCGGTGGCACTGGTGGAGTCTTCGGTTTCATCAACTCCTGTTTAGCAATGAGGTCGTCCATCGTGCGTGTGAGCATTGACTGCTTGTAGTCCGGCAAAACGAACGCCCAACCGTCGACGCGTGCGTTCAGCGCCTTCATTTCGTCTGCCACACTCGGTGTGGCGGGTTTCTCAGTCTTCTTGTCCTTGTTTTCCGAACCGGGCACGGGTAACTCGAGATCTCCTCCTGCTTTGGAATATTCGCGGCTTCCGGCGATACGCCTGCCCTGGTCAAAACTGAAAGCAATGCGCGAGTACTTTTTGTTGTCGATAGTTGCCGTGTTGATGGTTGCGACCAGGCCATCGAAGCCACGCAATGTCGTCACCGTCGAGTCCGTTGGCCATTGCAACGATGAAACAGCGCGCACGTCGTCGAATCGCAGCTCCTCCAGCACCGTTCCCAGGCTGGTGACAATGGAAGCGGAACGAAGTTTGTAACCGGTTGGGATCTGATCCAGCCCCAGCTCCGAATCAGTCGGGCGTTGACGGCTGGCTTGCACGCGCGCTTTGCCGGGTGTGTCGATTACGATTTCACGAATGCGATTGGAAGCAACTGAAAGCAGTTGGCGATCGGTCCAACCCAGCGTGTCTATAGGAAGATTCAACTCGCCCTCAACCAACCACGACTGCGGGTCGCCCGCCTTGCGCACGTAGCGCGCGGCTTTTATCGGGCCCGAGGTCGATGCGCGTTCCTTGCCGATGATGAGATCGGCAATCGCCTTGCCAGCAGCGTCCTTTAGCGTCAACTGCGTTGACTTGGAATCCTCTGCGCTGACATCTTCGACGCCGATTTGTGGGTACAGCTCCGGCTCCTTGGTCTTGGCCTCAATTGTCTTGAGCTCGCCCAGCGCGACGACGGTACGCTTGATATCTTCAAACTTCGCGGGATAGTTGTCCCGATTTTCGATCTTCCAGCCACTGGCGTCGCCCACGAGGACGGTGTCGAGCGCGCGCGAATGGATCTCCACAAGCTTGACATCGTTGATGTGGCTTTGCAGATCCGGGAACAGCGGTGGTGTGCCGACATCAGTTTCCGGAGCGCGAATGTGCGAAATGTACGCCGCGGCAATGGCGACGGCGAGCGTGGCGGCGATGGCCAGTGGTGTCTTGCTCTTCATGGAACGTTGCTCACACTCTCTTGCGTAAAGGATAGACTGGAACTTTTTCGCCTATTGTTGTTAGGCTGAAGCGGATTGACGTCGGCGCAACGTACGCGTTGCGGCAAAGAAAATCGCAAACAGTCCAAGCAATGCCGGTACTAGTCCAATATTAACCAGACGCAGCGTGGTGCCGAGGCCTTCAATGTTCTTGCGCAGATCATGCTGTACATCGCGCAGCTGCTTGCGCGTATCGAGCATTTCGTTCTTGAATTTCTCGATCTCCGCCTGCTGCTGTGGGCTCATAATTCCAGAAGTGTTCTGATCCTTCTGCTGCTGAAGCGCGGCAATCTTCTTTTCCGCCTCTTGCAGTCGATCCTGCAGTTTGCGCTCCTTGTCGCGGAACTGCGCTTCGGCGTCCTTCTGGATTTTCTCAACGACGGTAAACGGTCTTGCCGAGCTGCCGCGGCTGCGCAGGCTGATGAGGTCACTGTTGCCACCAAGATTATCGACGGCGTTGACAACGAAATTGCCATTGTCGGCAAATGGCGTCGGTACGCGCATACCCAGTGAATCCTGCATGCGCAGCCAGAAATTGTCGGCCAGGATGTCGGTGTCGGCGACAACTATGACGCTAATCGGCTGGGCAGATTCATCAATGTGACCGGGTTTCGGTGTCGATGGTTTTGCGGGTGGCGTTGGTGCGGTGCCCGCTTTGTCGTCCTTCTTGCCGAGGGCGCCACCAGGAAATGCGCTCTTCACCCTGCCACTGATGCGCGCCGCCAGCATCAGTTGCTTGTTTTCCGGTTTGAAGTTTTCCAGTAATCCGCGCGGATCGCGCACAATCATCACCGCTTCGGCGTCAATCATTCCCGACTTCAAACCAGTTTGCAGTAAAGGCGTGATGGTGGTGGTGGCGTTTTCCAGCCGTTGCAGCACACCGCTGCTGCCAAGGTTGATGACTTTCAACTGCGAGGTGACGAAATCATCACGATTCAATGTTGCGTCTTCAAGATGCATCCACGGCAGGTATTCTATTTCCTGCGGACCGCGATTGCCGGTATAGGACACGCGGATGGCAGCGTCTTGATCGGCCGCCACTTTGCCGTCAACCAGTTTCACGCCCCAGGCGTTGAGGAGCTTGGGTAAATCGGATTTATGTTCCGGGATGACGCTGGGGTTACTGGGATCAGGTTGGCTGGTATCGGCTTCGGCAGATGGATCGACGAACACCATGGCCTTGCCGCCTTTTAGCACGAATTGATCGATGGCGTACTGCGTCTCTTCGCTCAGATTCTGTGGATGCACCACAAGCAGTGTGTCGATATCCTTGTCGATGCTGACGGTGTCCTTGCGGATTTCTTTTACATCAAAAGCATCGCGCAGCATGCTGATAATCGACCAAGGCTGAGTTGGACGTCCATAAGGATCCGGCGTGCCGAATAGCGGCAGGCCGCTCAAAACCCCAACCACACGTTTTTTGGGATGCGCGAGGTTATAGACGAGCTTGGTCAAATCATATTCCAACGCCTGTTCCTTATTCGCCTGAAAAAACGGAATGGCGAGTTCTTGGTCTATGGTGTTGGTGCCGACCAGGCCGAAGTAAGCCATGTCGCCGGTTTCGCTGACGGGAAGCTGGCGTATGCCAAAGGCCACAGCCTGATCTTCGGCTTCTGAAAACGGCTCGGGATCGATAACCGACAACTGAATCATGCCGTGCGAACGGCTGGCGTACTCTTCAAGCAGATCGCGCACGCGCACGCCGTAGGTTTGTAGCTCCGGATAGCCGGCCAGCATCTTGTTGGAGAAGTAGTAGCGCAGCTTAATCGGCTCCTTCAGAGAATCGAGAATATTGCGCGTACCCTGCGATAACGTGAACAGCTTGTTGTCTGTGACATCTAGCCGCATCGAAGTGAGTGTCTGGTTGCCGAGTATGTTGATTGCGAGGAAGGCAATCAGCGCCAGCAAGAGGCCGCCGCCAGAAATTAACCGAGTATTCATATCAGATGATCCTTGATGATCGATCGCATGGTACGCGAGGCTAGCTGGCCTTCTTCAACGTAATCGCCAGCGTGTTGGCATAGAGCCAGAAGGCGATCAGCGTGCCGAAGTAAAGGATGTCGCGAACGTCGATAACGCCCTTCTTTATCGAATCAAAGTGGGTCAAAAAGCTGAACGAGCTGATCGCATCGACAACAGCTTGCGGCGCCCAGGCACGAAAGAAGTCCAGCACGATGGAGTAACCGCTTAAGATGATCAGGAAGCAGATCACTACGCTGATGACGAAGGCGATGACCTGATTCTTGGTGAGCGCCGAGATGCACGAGCCAATCGCGAGGAAACCACCCGCCATCAACAGACTTCCGAGATAACCGAAGAGAATGACCGTGTTGTCGGGATTGCCTAGATAGTTGACGGTGATCCACATCGGGAAAGTCAGCGCCAGAGCAATGCCGGTGAAACACCATGCAGCGAGAAACTTACCGAGCACCGCTTCACCCAGCGTGACCGGTAGCGTCATCAGCAATTCGATGGTGCCGGTCTTGCGTTCCTCCGACCATAACCGCATCGAGATGGCTGGGATCAGGAACAGATACAGCCAGGGATGAAAGCGGAAAAACGGCTCCAGATCGGCCTGACCGCGTTCGAAGAATCCACCGATATAAAACGTAAAAATGCCGGTCAGAAAAAGAAAGATGACGATGAACACATAGGCCACTGGCGTGGCAAAGTAGCCCTTGAGTTCTCGTTTGAAGATGGCGCAGATATTTTTCATGAGCGCGCCCTCCGCGCCGACGCCTGGGTGGTGATGGTACGGAACACTTCATCCAGGCGACCGCTTTCTACGCGAAATTCCTGCGTGGTCCAGCCGCGCGCGGCGAGAAATTCGTTGACGGCATTGATGACGTTCTCACCGGATTTGGGAACGACGGTCAGACGTGTATTACCGCTGCTGTCGGTGTGGATGTCGACGGCATCGACGCCGGGCAGCGTCGCCAGCTCGCGTTGTGCGGAGATCGAATCGTGCACCACCGACAGTGTCACGGCATTGTGGAAACGCGAGCGTGCTTCCAGTTCTGCGGGCGTGCCTTCAAACAACAGCAGTCCGCCGGCGATGATGATGGCACGCGTGCACACTGCATCGACTTCTTCAAGAATATGGGTGGAAATGATGATGGCCTTGTGCGCCGCCATTTCCTTTATTAGCGTGCGCACCTCGTGCTTTTGATTGGGATCTAAACCATCGGTGGGTTCGTCCATCACCAGCACTTCCGGATCATGAAGAATGGCCTGCGCCAGGCCGACGCGGCGCTTGTAGCCTTTGGAAAGCGTTTCAATGCGCTGCTCAAGAACGGCTTCAAGATGAATCTTGTTGATGACGTGCTTGATGCGCTCTTGCAGATGCTGTCCCTTCAAACCGCGGATCTCGCCGATGAATTCCAGGAAGCTCACCGGCGTCATTTCACCATAGGCCGGTGCACCTTCCGGGACGTAGCCAATCTTGCGTTTCAGCGCCACCGGCTCTTCATATAGATCATGGCCGCAAACACGAACCTGTCCGGCCGTCGGTTCGAGAAAGCCGGTGATCATCTTCATGGTCGTGGATTTGCCGGCGCCATTAGGGCCGAGAAAACCGAGCACATGGCCACGCTCGACATTGAAGGAAATATCCTTCACTGCCTGCAGCTCGCCGAAGCTCTTGCTCAGGTTCCGAACTTCAATTGCATTTGACATGAAAAGCTCCCGTTCCGGTTCTGTTTGATTTGGCCGGATTTGAGCGTGATTCCTTGGGTAAAACCGCGGGTCACACGAACTGCCCCTGCAGGGCGCGCCAATTTTCCATATCGCCCGCGGGCCGTCAACCTTGCGGCCGCACCGTGGACTCCCGGTTAGTCAGACCAGAACCAGCGAAGTTCCGCGGCCAAGATACGGTACATTCACCTACGAGTACTGAGATTTTTTCAGACGGAAGAGGGCGGAAATGTCCTCATCGCCATGTCCCTGCTGCATGAGCTTTTCGTAGTCGGCCAGCGTATTGTCGACGATTGTGAGGTCGCCCGCGACCTTGCCGCTGGCCATATTGCGGACAATGCTCAAGTCCTTGTGATGCAAAGCCAGTTTGAAGCCCGGCGCATAGGTGCCGGCAACCATGGTGCGGCCGCGCTTGTCGAGAAACCAGTTCGCCGCCGCACCGCTGCCCACCACCTGGATCACTTTCTCCATGTCGAGGCCCATCGCTGCGCCAAAGGCAAGTGCTTCGGTCACCGCCTGGTTGATTCCGGCGGCCATGATTTGATTGACGGCTTTGGTGGCCTGGCCGCTGCCGGTCGGTCCCATGTGCACGATGTTGGCGGCGATCTTCGACAGTAGCGGCCGCGCGCGCTCGAGCACGGCCGCATCGCCACCCACCATCATCGCCAGCCGCGCATCGCGCGCGCCTTCCACTCCACCGGAAACCGGGCAGTCGAGAAACTGCGCACCGCGTTCGGCGAGCGCAGCGGCGGCTTTCTTGGCGGTGTCAGCACTAACGGTGGACGTGTCGCAGACGATTGTGTTGCCGCCTGCCGCAGGCAATACGGCATCGATTACCTGCAGCACATCCGCATCGCGCGACACGCAGGAGATGATTAAATCAGCGTGCTTGGCAACCTCGGCGGGCGATGTCGCGCGTACAACGTTGGCATTGACGGCGAGTGCGGCGGCTTTATCTGCACTGCGATTCCATACTGCCGCCAATGCTCCGGCCCTGTCCAGGTTCATTGCCATGTGTGCGCCCATCGCGCCTAAACCGATGACGCCCGCTTTCATTTGATCACCTCGGTGCGACTTTAGATTGCGCGTGCGCGGCGAGCACATCGGCGACACAGCAGCTCAATCGCTTCGCTGTTGGAATATGAAGGAACTCATTGGGACCATGCGCATTCGATTGCGGACCGAGCACGCCGGTGATGACGAACTGCGCATGCGGAAATTTTTCGCCCAGCATGGCCATGAAGGGAATGGTGCCGCCTTCGCCCATGTACACGGATGGCTTGCCGAAATAGGTTTGGGACGCTTGTTCCAACGCATGTGTCAGCCAGGGATGTTCGGCGGGCGCATCCCAGCCGCTCGCGGCCCAATCCGGGGTAAATCGCACCTGCGCGTCATAAGGCGGTTCGCGCTCCAGCAACGCTTTCAATACCCTCGATGCCTGTTCACCGTCACAACGGGGTGGCAATCGCAGCGAAAGCTTGGCTGCGTTCATCGGTAACGCAACGTTGCCGGCATTGCCGATGGCGGGAAGACCGCCCATGCCGGTAACCGCCAGTGCCGGCCGCCAGGTGGTGTTGAGAATGAGTTCCGCACCATCGCTGGAAACGGCTTTCACCCCCTTGCAGAAAGGAAACTTACGCGCCACATCACCGATGACCTTCGCCGCCACCTTCGCCTGCGCAACGCGGTGCGAAGGAATGTCGACGTGGAACTCGCGTGGAAGAATGGCACCGCTTTGCGCGTTTTCGATTCGACTGAGCAGCTGCCGCAGGATGCGAAAGCAATTCGGCACCGTGCCGCTGGCCGCACCGGAATGAACACCTTCGCGCATAACTTCAATTTCCAGCACGCCACCAACCAAACCACGTAACGAGGTGGTTACCCACAGTTGATCGTAATTACCGCAGCCGGAATCCAGGCAGATGACCAGTGAAGGTTGGCCTATGCGTTCGGCCAGTGCGTCGATGTAAAAGGGCAGATCGAAGCTGCCACTTTCCTCGCAGGCTTCAATGATGACTACGCAGCGCGCACGTGGTAGTGCTTGCTCCTGCAGAATGCGAATGGCAGTCAGCGAGGCAAACATGGCGTAGCCGTCGTCGGCGCCGCCGCGGCCATAAAGCCGATCGCCTTCCAGCACCGGCGTCCAGGGATCGAGCCCTTCGCGCCAGCCACTCATCTCCGGCTGTTTGTCTAGGTGACCATAGAGCAGCACGGTGCCGGAGGTCGACGGTTCACCGCTGGCGGGGATGTCCATGTAAATAAGCGGCGTTCGGCCGGGTAGCCGCACCACTTCCAAGCTCAGGCCATGCACGTCGGCCGAACGCGCCCAGCGCTCGAATCGTCTGACGACTTCCTCCATGTAACCGTGCTTGGCCCAATCCGGGTCAAAGGCCGGCGACTTGTTGGGGATGCGGATGTATTCGTGCAATTCGGGCACGACGGAATCGTTCCACAGCGCTTCGACGAATGTGTGCGCCTTGTGTTTGTCGATATTCAGCATGCGGTCAGTGTAGAGCGCGCAGCTTTTTTCGTCACGTACATGGCCGAGGTGTGGTGAATTCACCAGGGGGTTGAACAAATTTCCGCGTTGGTGTCCTATCGCATATTGGAACAATGAACCGTTATTTTGTCATGGTTGGCTGGAACGGGAGATGGTGGTGACGACCGGGGCACAGGAAGATCTCAAGCATCCACGCGATGTCCGGGTGACGCTTGAGGAGATTGAGGAGCTGCTGAATAAGCAGGAGATGGTGAGCGATCTGACGGCTCGCCAGGAATCGCCGCGCCAGGAGTTGGTCATGGACTTGCTGCTTCGCCAGCAGCACGTTGAGGTGGAGCGTCGCTTACAGGAGTGCCATCCGGCAGATATCGCCTATGTGCTCGAAGGTCTGCCGCTTGAACGGCGTCAACTGGTTTGGGGCCTGGTTCGACCCGAAACGCGTGGCGCGGTGTTGCTTGAGCTCTCGGAGGCCGTGCGCGAGAGTCTGCTCGAGTCCATGCCCAGCCGCGACATCATCGATGCGGCCGAGCATCTCGACTCCGATGAAATCGCCGATCTGGTTCCCAGCCTGCCCAAGGACACGGTATTCGAGTTGTTCAATTCACTCGATCGCAAGGAACGCGTCGAACTGCAGGGGGTGCTGGCCTTTCCAGAGGGCAGTGTTGGTTCGCTCATGGATTTGGACGTTATCAGTGTTCGCGATGACGTCGAAATTGAAGTGGTGCTGCGTTATCTGCGCAAGCGCAAGGATTTGCCCGAGCAAATCGATCAAATTATTGTTGTCGATCGTGCCGGCACATTGAAAGGCGTGCTGCCGGTGAAGCGTTTACTGGTGCACGATCCGGAAACCATGGTCAAGGATGTGATGCTGCTTGAGCCGGTGTCGTTCCACACCGATGAAGCGGCACGCGATGCCGTGCAGGCATTTGAGCGCTACGATCTGCGCACAGTGCCGGTGGTCAATTTGCACGATCAGGTGGTCGGCGTGTTGAGCGTGGATCAGGTGATGGATTACATCAACGAAGTCTTGCAGCGCGAACGCCTGAGTCAGGTCGGTTTGAGCGAAGATGAGGATCTCTTCGGCTCGGTGTGGAAGAGCAGCCGCAATCGCTGGATGTGGTTGGTGCTGAACCTGATGACGGCGTTCATTGCATCGCGCGTCATCGGCCTTTTTGAAGGCACAATCGAAAAGCTGGTGGCACTGGCGACGTTAATGCCCATCGTGGCCAGTGTCGCGGGTAACTCCGGCAATCAGACCATGGCGCTGGTCATTCGTGGTCTGGCGCTCGATCAAATCAATACCGGCAATTTCAATCGACTGTTGTTTAAGGAAATTGGTATCGGCCTTGTCAACGGTTTGATCTGGGGCTCGGTGGTGGGTTTCTTCGCTTTTCTGTTCTATGGCAAATGGTCGCTGGCGGCGGTGATGATGGCGGCAATGATGTTGAACTTGTTGATCGGCGCATTGGCGGGTGTACTGTTCCCGCTTGGCCTGCACAAGTTTGGACGCGACCCGGTCATGGGTAGCAGTGTCATGCTTACGGCCGTAACCGACAGCATGGGATTTTTCATTTTCCTTGGTCTGGCTGCCGTTTTCCTGCGCTAGCTCTAGCCTGTAAGCGTTAAACGTCGAAAGATTGCCTACTTCGCGCCGCATTCGCCCTGTGGACGGCGCGTAGCTCACTTGCCTTCATACTCGTACTCAGTTTGATGTTGCGACGGAATCGGGTATCCGGCGCCGGTCAGTGTGTCGGCGATGGCGCGATTGGTGTCAAAATAGACCTGCCAGTAGTTGCTGTTGTGACAGAAAGGTCGAACAACCAGCAACGTTCCATATTCATTGAACTCAAGGATGTCGATGACGGGCACGGGGTCCTTCAGCACGTTGTCAACGCCTGCGATCGCGGGCTGCAATTTCGCGATGGCGTCATTCGGTCTTACTATATGTGCGATCTGTGCGCGCAGATCGACGGCGCGAAACGAATTAGTAGTGAAGTTCTGGATGGTGTCACCGGCAATCTTGCCGTTGCCGAGAATGGTATGGACATTGTCGGGTGTATTGATGGTAGTGGCGAACATGCCGATTTCGGTAACCGTACCTTCAATGCCGGCGGCGGTAATGTGATCGCCAACTTTAAACGGCTTGAACAAGATCAAAAACACGCCGGCGGCGAAGTTCGACAGCATTCCTGACCACGCCGCACCGATGGCCAGTCCGGCCGCCGCAATCAATGCCGCGAACGACGTGGTGTTGACGCCAAATTGATTGAGGATGGCGAGAACAAGGAAGATATTTAAACCGGTGCTGACGATCGATGAAATATATTTGACCAGCGTTGGGTCCATTCTCTGACGACCCAATGCCAGCCCAAGCAGTTTGTCGCATTTGCCGATAACCCAACGTCCGACAAACCAGATAACGATCGCGCCGACTACTTTTACGCCGTACTCGGTCAGCATAGGGACCACTGCCGTCAGCCATTCTTTCACGATTTTCCCCTCGTCAGAATTCAATTGATCACAGGCGGTTCATATCGATGCCTTCCAATATCCTCCGGCACCGTAACACCGTCCAGTTTCCGTGCGCTTTGCACGAACAGCGTTAGATTGCGCGATCGATTTGAAAGACATCCATTAGAACCAGTCCCCAAATCAGCAGGCAATTGGCAAGGCTTAGAAACACCGCGGCGCTACCCATGTCCTTGGCGCGTTTGGCGAGTTCGTGATTTTCAAATGAGACGCGATCAACCACCGCTTCGATGGCTGAGTTCAGGAGTTCAGTAATCAGAACCAGCAGCAGGCTTGCAAGCAGCAGCCCGAGCTGGGTTCTCGTGACTGGCAGGACCAGCGCCACCCCAGCCAGTATCACGCCAAGAAATAATTCCTGACGAAACGCTGACTCATGTTCGTACGCGCTGCGAAATCCCTGCAGTGAATACTGCAAGGCATTCCATATCCGTTGTAGTCCGGTTTTGCCTTTATATGGACTTTGGTTCATGGCGTATTCCTGGGTGGCCGCATCGTTAGCGCGCCGTGTACGTTAAGTAACAAAAATGACAAGAAAGTTTAACGCACGTGACATAAACCCATCTTACCTTGACTTTCAAGAAACAAAAGCAAGATGAGGTATGAGCGAGAAAGGATTGCCCTTCCCGCAAGTCGCAATGACGTGGTACCACCATCGGACCACGGCGATCGCCTGCCATCTCGCATGAAAATCGCCATCGTTACCGACGCCTGGACACCGCAGGTCAATGGTGTCGTGCGTACGCTCAATCAGACCGGGCACGAACTGACGGCGATGGGGCATGCGATTCGCTATATCACGCCCAGTGGATTGCGAACAAGTCCCTGCCCGACTTACCCGGAAATACGTCTGGCAATGTTTGCCGGCGAACACGTTGCGGATACTTTGCACGACTTCAGTCCAGACGCCATTCATATCGCGACTGAAGGTCCGCTTGGACAAAGCGCGCGGCGCTTTTGTTTGCGCCGAAAACTAAGATTCACCACCTCATTTCATACTCAGTTTCCGGAGTACATTCGTGCGCGCGGCGTGCCCTTGCCGTTAAGTTGGTTGTACGGTTGGTTGCGGCGTTTTCATGGGGCAGCTGTGCGTACGATGGTACTGACTCCCGCGCAACGAGAACGATTGCTGAGTTATGGATTCAACAATGTCACGGTGTGGTCGCGTGGTGTGGACGCTGAGGTGTTCAAGCCGTTGCCGCGGCGGAGTTTTGATCTGCCGCGCCCAATAGCGATTTACGTTGGACGCGTGGCAGTGGAAAAAAATCTCGACGCGTTTCTTGGTTTGAATACGCCAGGAAGCAAAGTGATCATTGGTGATGGTCCAGCACTAGCGTCGATGCAGGTGCGCTACCCCGGGGCGCATTTTCTCGGCGCATTGTTTGGTGCCGAGTTGGCTGCGGCTATCGCTGATGGCGACGTGTTCGTGTTTCCCAGCCGCACCGACACATTCGGTCTGGTGATGATTGAAGCCATGGCTTGCGGCCTGCCTGTTGCCGCCTATCCCGTGACTGGCCCTATTGACGTCGTAAAACAAGGGGTCAGCGGTTGCCTGCACGAAGACTTGTCACAGGCGATCGCCGGAGCATTGAAGTTGAATCGCGAAGCCTGCGTTAGCTACGCGCAGCAATACACCTGGCGCCGTTGCACCGAAACATTCTTGTCCGCACTTTCTCCGGTTTATTAAGCTTATTCGACTGACAATCCATCTTCTAGTTGTGCGCCGACAACTAGGATTGGTTTCGGGATTGATCGCGATCAACGCCCCTAGGCATCTTGCACATATGCTCACTCATAGCATGCAATGTGAGGGAGGTCACTATGAACGTTCGGTCGCTTGCTGTGAAGTTTGTGCCGCGATTGCTCGCGCTGGTAACTCTCGTGTTGATGAATTTGAATATCCATCGCGTCTGGGCGGAAGAGCCGGATACCAAAGTTCCGCCGTTGGGCACGAAGTTCTACACCGTCAAGGATGGCAAAGTCGATGAGAACACCAAGCGAGGGTGGGAGGTTTTTCATCGTACCTGTTATGTCTGTCACGGCATCGACGCTGTTGGGACTAAAGTCGCGCCGGATCTGACTGAGCGCGTGAAAAACATGAGCGTCACGGAGTTTTCAAATATCGTTCTCAATCGTTATCGGATTGTGGTGCCAATGGATGAGGTGAGCGCTGACAACAATCTTGTTTGGCGCGAAGCGATGATAAAGGAAATGGAGCGCCATGAGCGCGGCGAGCATGGCGAGTTGATGATGCCTGGTTGGGAGAAGAATTTCCGCGTTCGGCCGCATCTTATCGATATCTTTGCCTATCTACAGGCGCGCGCGGATGGAGTTCTCGACAAGGGTGAACCTCAGCTGATTGACGAGGGTAAGTAACGCCGGAACGAAAATGATGCACCGCCGCTGAATTCTATCAGCGGCGGTTTGTTTTGGGTGCAGACCATCTGTGGATGAGGCCGGCGCATCCTGTCCCTGCCATCCCTCAAGTTATCGCTCCTCGTGTATAGTTTGGCGCAACGCCATTCAGCCGCGGGGGACGGTTTTGGACGCGCTGCTCATTCTTATCAAGATCCTGGTGCTGGTGTTTGCCGCGTCGGTGCTTGCCGGCGGTGGTATTTGTACGGCAGGAAGTGCCGTTTACATAATCAGCGAACCGGTAGCGGGGTTGATGATGTTGGGTATTTCGTTGCTCTTTGCCGTTCCTTCCTTTTTTGTCACCAGAGCCATGTGGCGATCGCTGACAAGAAAACCCGGGCTAGGCGCCACTTCAACGATTCAGTCTCAGAGCGCAAACGACGTTGGTTTTCAACTCGCCGCAAGTGTTGAGGAGCGTTGCTCGACGACTTCGGATCCACCAAACGGAAGCGGGTAGACGCGCGCCATGGAGAAAATTGGGACCATCATATGGTACGTGCTGCGAGTACTCATCCTTCTGGTTCTGCTCGGGGCTGTGGTCGGCATGGGCGTATGCGGCGTGGCGATATACATGCTCGGAGGAAGTTCGCACACGTTCAATACGGGTGAAATGGCGTTTTTGACTGCCATTGCGGTCGCGACCCTTATTCTGGCATGGGTATTCTGGATTGTGTTGCGAGCACTGTTCTTTAAGAAGCCAAGCAATGATGAGCCCTGAGTATGCGCAGCCAATCCACGCTGCGTTCGAATGGTTGGCGATGCTGGCCGGTGCGCAACTCTACTTTTGCGAACGGCGGTTCAGTGGAGTGAATTCGATACTTCAACCGTTCAACTACGCGGTCTTGATTGGATGCTTGCTTGGCGCGGGCTTGGGTAATAAAGCCATGTACTGGATTGACTCACCGCAGTTGTGGGTTTTCCAGGGAGGAATGCAGCAGTTCTTTCTTGGTGGCCAGTCGATGGTTGGCGGTTTGGTTGGTGGTTACATTGGCGTCGAACTGGCCAAGCATTGCGTCGGCCTGCGGACTTCGACCGGTGATGCATTCGTGTTTCCGATCCTGCTTGGATTAATAATCGGACGGGTCGGTTGTTTTCTTGCCGGACTTCAAGATGCCACGTACGGTCTGCCGACAAATTTGCCATGGGCTGTGGATTTTGGCGATGGCGTACCACGGCATCCGACCCAGCTATATGAAATCGCCCTCACGCTTTGCCTCTGGCGGTATTTGCGAGGTGTTCGGCCACAGCTGACTCATGCGCCGGGACTGTTATTCAAAATATTCATGGCGACTTACTTGCTGTGGCGACTAGTTGTCGACTTGTTGAAACCCGTGCCTTACGCCTACGCGCTGGGTCTAAGCGGCATACAGTGGGTCTGCGTGATAACCTTAGTGTTTTACGCGCCATTACTCATTCGGCAATGGCGACAATCACGTATTGTGCCGGCATGACGCGCAAAGTTCGCCCCTATCTTTTCTACGACACCACCAGTTCGGTCTGCAGCAAATGTCTGCGTGTCGTGGAAGCGAAAATCGTATTCAAGGATGAACATGTATTCATGGACAAATGGTGTCCCGCACATGGTACCGAACGTGTATTGATGGCCGACGATGTTGAATACTATCGACAGTGTCGCGAGGTATTCGTCAAGCCGCCCGAGATGCCCAACACATTCAATACCCGCATGGAATACGGCTGCCCATACGATTGCGGATTGTGCCCGGATCACATGCAGCACTCCTGCCTGACCATTCTTGAAGTGACCGATCATTGCAATCTGCGCTGTCCGGTGTGTTATGCCGGATCGGGGCCGGATCGGCCGCAGTATCGAAGCATGGCTGAAATTGAGCGCATGCTCGATGCACTTGTTGCCAACGAGGGCGAGGCCGATGTAGTGCAGATCTCGGGTGGTGAACCAACGCTGCACCCGGACTTCTTCGCCATTCTGGATGCGGCACGCGCCCATCGCATCCGCCATTTGATGGTCAACACCAACGGTATTCGCATCGCGCAGGACCGGGAGTTCTGTGCGAGATTGTCGGAGTATAGGCAGGCGTTTGAAGTGTATCTGCAGTTCGACTCTTTGCGGGGCGAGGTGCTGAAGCAACTGCGCGGTGCCGATTTGAGCCGCGTGCGTGAGCAGGCGCTAGCGCATCTCAACGAATTCGATATTTCCACGACGTTGGTGGTGACGCTGAAGAAGGGTGCCAATGATGATGAGGTTGGCGAGATCATCAAACATGCGCTGGCTCAGCGGTGCGTGCGTGGCGTCACCTTACAACCCATCCAGGATGTCGGGCGAGTTGAAGACTACGATAATGTACGCAATCGACTGACTGTCAGTGCGATCCGGCGCCGCATAGCCGAGCAGTCAGACCTGTTTGCCGCTGCTGATATCGTGCCCGTGCCCTGCAATCCGGACACATTGGCCATGGGTTATGCGCTAAAAGTCGACGGCAGCGCTGTCCCACTCACGCGTTTTCTCGATCCTAAGGCCTTGGTCGAAGGCGAACGTAGCACCATCACATTTGAACATGATGGCGATTTGAAAGACCGCGTGTTCAAACTTTTTTCAACCAATCACTCGCCCACATCGCAGGCGAATTGTCTGTCTGAGCTCATGTGTTGCCTGCCGAAGATTAACGCGCCTGAAGGACTGAACTATCGCAATGTGTTCCGGGTGTTGATCGTGCAATTCATGGACGCGATGAATCTTGATATTCGCGCGCTGAAGAAATCTTGTATTCACTTCGTGCAACCGGACGGTCGACTTATTCCTTTTGAGTCCTTTAATCTTTTCTATCGCGATGAGCGCAGCAACGTACTACAAACTTTACGTGATGAAGTGAAGGCCGCTATTAAGCACCGCGTCGCGTCGACGCTCCCGCGCGCATTCCTGTGAAGTCAAGTCAGCGTTTTTTCGCGACTGCGCCCAAGGGTGTTTCCGGGTTGCTGGCAGATGAATTGCGTGCATTCGGTGCGACAGACGTGCGTGAAGTGGCCGCGGGAGCTTTATTCAATGGCACGCTGGAGGTCGGTTATCGCGCCTGTCTGTGGTCACGCACCGCCAGCAGGATCCTTTTGCAAGTAGTAAGCGTTCCGGTTTCGAACATTGACGAACTTTATAGTGGAGTGAAATCTATTGCGTGGAGCGATCACCTGCCGCCGGAGGGAACATTGGCGGTGGACGTAAATTTGCGTGGTTCCACGATTACACATTCGCAATTTGCCGCGCAACGCGTCAAGGATGCCATCGTCGATCAATTCCGCGATCGCCTTGGCGTTCGGCCGTCAGTCGACCTGCGGCAACCGGATCTACGCATTAACGTCAGTATCGATCATCAGACGGCGAGCATTGCCATCGATCTGTCTGGTGAAAGCTTGCACCGCCGCGGGTATCGATCCGATTCTGTCGTAGCACCACTCAAGCAGAATTTGGCCGCAGCCATTCTTATTCGCGCAAGCTGGCCGGATATCGCAAAGGCTGGTGGAGGTTTTGTTGATCCGATGTGCGGCTCCGGCACGCTGCTTGTCGAAGCGGCGTGGATGGCAGGCGATATTGCACCCTCGTTGCAACGATCGCGCTTCGGTTTCGAACGCTGGCTCGGTCATGTACCGCAACTATGGCGCCGACTGCATGAGGAGGCGATACAACGAGCGGCGGAGGGTAGACAACGGATCCCGGCCATGCGAGGTTTCGATGCGGATCTGCGTTCGGTGCGCGCGGCGCGCGAAAACATCGAGGTAGCAGCATTAGCCCAGTACATCCGTGTCGACAAACTTGAATTGGGCGGCGTGCCCGCGCCCGAGCAGCCGCACGGACTACTTGCAGTCAATCCCCCTTATGGCGAGCGGTTGGCTGCGGGCGAGGCCGAAGCGCTGCAATCGACTTACAAACAATTGGGTGAAACACTGCGCAAGAATTTTCTCGGTTGGGAAGCGGCGGTGCTCACGGGCAATCCACCATTGGGCAAACTCATTGGCATCAAGGCGCGACGTGTTCACACCCTCTACAACGGTGCCATCGAGTGCCGACTGTTGAGGTTCACCATTGCGCCGGAATTCTTCGAGAAAACGTCGGAGGAGAGAGCCGCGGCTGCCGCAGAACGGCCGCTGAGCGAAGGCGCACAGATGTTCGCCAATCGTCTGCGCAAGAATGTGCAGGCGCTGAAGCGCTGGGTTGAAAAAGAAAATATTAGTTGCTATCGCTTGTACGACGCCGACATGCCGGAATACGCGGCAGCCATCGATCTCTACTTCAGCGAGCGATTATATGTAGTAGTGCAGGAGTACGCGGCTCCGAAGTCTATCGATGAGCGCAAGGCCAGGGAGCGCTTGCATGACCTGTTACGCGCCATCCCGCCCACACTGGGTGTTGACCGGGAGCAGGTGATTCTCAAACGCAGACAGCGCCAACGCGGTAGTGCACAGTACGAGAAACTCAACGAATCTGGCGAATTCCATGAAGTGCAGGAGGGTAAATGTCGTTTTCTAGTCAACTTTACTGACTACCTCGATACGGGATTGTTTCTCGATCATCGCACTACGCGCACCATGGTGGGCGAACAGGCGCACGGTCGCGATATGCTCAATTTGTTCTGCTACACGGCCACGGCCAGCGTTCATGCTGCGCTGGGAGGGGCGCGTAGCACGACCTCGGTTGACCTGTCACGCACCTACCTTGATTGGGCGCGGCAAAATTTTGCTCTCAATAAGCTGGACGTGATTAACAATAGTCTGGTTCAAGCCGACTGCTTACAATGGTTAAATGAGCAATCCGCGCGTAAGGACGCCCGCCGCTATGGTTTGATATTCCTCGACCCACCGACCTTCTCCAACTCCAAACGCATGGAAGCAAACTTTGACGTGCAGCGCGATCATCTCGACGTGATTGAAAAAGCAATGCGGCTGCTTGTCGCCGATGGCGAACTTATTTTTTCGACCAATCGCCAGAGATTCAATCTTGACGCATCCATTGCAAAACATTTCATCGTCGAGGACATCTCGGCACAGACCCTACCCAGGGACTTCGCGCGCAACCCACGCATTCACCGTTGCTGGCGTCTAAGGCGAGGCTCAAATTAGCGTCTGTCCTAGTGCTGATATGCAACCGCAGCATAGCAGCGGAACAAATTGATAGTTAAACCTCATCCTGTCGAAAAAGTCTCCCAATTTTGCCTGTGTCGGCTATATTGAATCCATGAGGCACGGAATCGGGGCCGTGTCGTCAGGGGAATGATTGCGCAAGAAGCAGAGGCGCGAGTGGGGGAGGGCTATCAAAGTGGTAAGGATTGGATTGGATACGCGGCGCTTTGTCCATTGCCAGTGCCGCCATTCTGCGGCGTTTCGGCCACACCAAGAATCAGCCGAGTACGTCCGTTGCCCATGAACACTTCGGCCAAAGTAGTGGCGGCGACAGTGGCCGGCGCCGTGTTGGTTGCGATCCCGGCTGGCATACTTACCGAACGGTATCTTGGCGCCCGCCTACTGCCGCTGGCGGCAGCGCCGGTGACCTTGCACCACGCGGTTGCCCTGGTCGCCATCGGAGTGGTGGTGTTATCGCTGGTGTGCGCTGGAATTGCCGCTGCAGTGGCGCACCGCATCGTGACGCGGCCGGTGCGACATCTGACCAAGATCATTTCTGCCTACACCCACGGACAAACTCAGCTCCGTGCTGATCGCGCGCTCGATGACGATCTCAGTGGTCTGCGTGCCGGGTTTAATGCCATTGCCGACGCCTATGAACGAGGTCAACTGGATCTGCGTCAACGCGATGCGCATCATCACTCAGTGGTCAACAGTGTTCGCGAAGTTATTTTTCAGTTAAGCGCACAGTGTCGCTGGTTGTTTCTCAGCCAGTCCTGGCAGAGGTTGACTGACTATCGGGAAATCGATTCGCTGGGCCGCACACTTTATGAGTTCATGGCGGTTGAAGACGTCGATAGGTTGCGGCTGCATTTCGAGGCGCTGGTCAAAGGTGACATCGACATATGCCATGCGGAGTTCCGCCTGCTTACGCGTTCCGGTGAACGTGTTTGGGTGGAGATGATTGCGCAGGCGGCCATCGACGCCGACGGCGAAAAGGTTTTCAGCGGCACGCTTGACGACGTCAGTGATCGCCACTATCAGCAGGAGGTAGTCGCGCTATTGCGTCGTGCTGAGGAATTTATCAACGACGGATTGCAGCTTGAACAACTGTTGCAGTTTTTTTGCGAGCGGCTGTCATGGCTTTTCGGCGCGCAGCTGGTGATTGCCGCCACCGATAGGGAGCAACGCCTGAGTATTGTCGGGCGATCGGATTTCGAAGCGGATTTCCTGCGAACAATCGGCAATGTGCGTAATAGCAATCCGGAATTGGCTTTGTACCGGCAGGTTTTCGCCGAACACCGCACTGTGAGTTGGAGCGCGGAGCAATCTGAAGGCAACTGGTCCCTGGCTGCGGTGCGTGCGGGCATCGCATCAGTGACGGCGGTACCGATGCCGATCAAGGATGATCTGCAGGTCCTGCTTGCCCTGCACAGCAAGGCCGGCAGCAGTTCGTTGCCGGAACGTGCGCAGCGCTTCGAGGCGGTTTGCGATCGGATTGCCGAAGTGTTGCGGCGCGCCGAGGGCCTGCGTTGGCTGCGGTTGCAGCGCACAGCGCTGGAGTCAGTGGCCAACGGCATCATGATCGTCAACATCGATCACGAAATTATCTGGGTGAACCCCGCAATCGAGAGTTTAAGTGGTTACTCGCGGGAGGAGCTTATCGGCCGCTCGCCCAACTTGCTGTCGGGGGGGGCAATCAGAAGCAGTCAATGTGCTGAGCTCATCGAAGCGAGGCAGCGGGGCGGTGTGTGGTCGGGCGAAGTGGTCAATCGCCGTAAGGACGGTACGCAGTATACCGTGCACGAGACAGTCACCGCGCTTGGCGACAGTGCCGGACGAACGACGCATTTTGTCGCCGTGCTAGCCGATATCACGGCATTGAAGAACGCGGAAGCGCGAATGCAGCATATGGCCACGCACGATGCGCTCACCGGCTTGTCGAACCGCACATTGTTCCGAGAGCGACTGCGGGAGGCGTTTTCGATGGCGTCGCGTAGCGGCCAGTCCGTTGCCGTGCTGCTGCTGGATTTGGATCGGTTTAAAACCATCAATGACACATTGGGACATCTGCGAGCCGATGAACTACTGCAAGCGGTTGCCGGCCGCCTGCATCGCTGCCTGCGCGAACACGACACCGTTGCCCGCCTGGGCGGAGACGAGTTCACCATCATGTTGCCGGATCTGGACAATACCGAGCATGCGGCATTGGTTGCGGGGAAAATCCTCGCTTCGCTGAGCGAACCCTTCGACGTAGGCGGACACAGCGTCTCCATCACCACCAGCATTGGTGTCAGCGTGTTCCCGGAGGATGGGACGGACATCGACGAAGTTCTGCAACGCGCCGATGCAGCCATGTACCAATCCAAGGCCATGGGGCGCAATACTTATCAATTTTATACACGTGCTATCCACGAACGCAGCATGCAAAGGTTGCGCATCGAGAAGGAATTGCATCGCGCCCTCGAGCACAACGAGTTCGAGCTGCACTATCAACCCATTGCCGACACGCGCAGCAACAGCATTGTTGGCGCCGAAGCCCTGTTGCGTTGGAATCATCCAATGCGTGGTTTGCTTACGCCTGATGCATTCATCGATGTGGCCGAAGACAGCGGGCTCATCTTGACCATTGGAGATTGGGTATTGCGTGCAGCCTGTGTGCAAGGCGCGCAATGGGAGCAGGACGGCATACGCGACTTGGAGTTGTCGGTGAATTTGTCGCCGCGCCAGTTTCGCCAAAACGACTTGGTTGATCGCGTAGCACACGCCTGCGCGCAGGCCGGCTATAGCTCGCACAATGTGCACATTGAATTGACCGAAAGCTTGATGATGGAGGACATGGAGGCGGGTATTGCCACCATGCGCCAGCTCAAGAACCTCGGCGTCAATATTTGCATCGACGATTTCGGTGTCGGTTACTCCAGCCTTTCCTATTTGAAACGATTCCCGTTGGATACGTTGAAAATTGATCGGTCCTTTATTGAAGCGGTACCGGAGAATGCGGAAGCCACCACCATCGCCAGCACGATCTTGGCTATGGCGCGTACGTTGGGTTTAGGTGTTGTTGCCGAGGGTGTCGAAAGCAATCTGCAACTGGAGTTTTTGCGCGCATTGGGATGCACGCGTTATCAAGGTTATCTGCTCGGCCGCCCGTTGCCCGCCGGCGACCTGGCCGCCGTGATTCGCCGCTCGCGCGCGCGACAACCGGAACTGGTAACGTCGAAGCAGTTGCCGAAACGTTCGCGATCGGGACCGGAATAAGTCTGCGGCAGCAAAATCGAGAGGGGTTCTGGTCGGTTTCTAGCCAGGTAACTCGTCCAGCGACATTGTTGGCGCCACATTCCATGAAAGCAATTTCCAGCCGGATGCGGAATGAGAGATCCAACTGACCGCGGCATTGGATATGGTGAAGTCTCTATGTGAGAACAAATCGCGGCCGGTCGCTAAGCGATATGCGATGTCGAGCACGCCGCCGTGAGCGACAACCAGCACGCGCTTTCCGTTCTGTTGAATTGCTACGGAATTCAAGGCGGCACTGACGCGCAGGTGAAATTGACGCAGCGATTCGCCACCATCAAATTCCTCATCGAGATGGCGATTCTGGAAGTGCGCAAATTCCCCAGGAAAGCGTGTTTCGATCTCGGTCAGTGTCAATCCTTGCAGCTTGCCGTAGCGCCGCTCACGCAGATCCTCGCGCAAATTGATGGGTGCTGGATGATGTTGTGCGATGAGTTCGGCGGTGCAGCGCGCGCGTTGCAGGTCGCTGCTATAGATGGCCGTGAATGCCTCGTTTGCCAGCGCGCGCGCCGTGCTCTCGGATTGCGCAATGCCCTTGTCGTTCAAAGGCGGATCCAACTGTCCCTGAATGCGCCGGTCAGCGTTCCACTGCGTTTCGCCGTGACGAACCAGACAGATGAGGGTTGTATTGGGATCCATGGGTTCAGCGGCGGGCGCGGTCAACGATAGCCCGCCAAGTAGCGAATTTTGAGACGAAAATTTGCTCAATTATATCCAACGATGCGCTATATTTAGCCTGTAGTGTGAAGGGGGATTGCGGGTTGGCGTCGGCTGGCATCGAGCCAGGCAGCTCGGTGCACGTATCGCTTTCCGTTCAAGCATCACGTTTATATTTGTATCAACGTGTTCCAAAGCGGGCATGCAATATCCAGAAATATTTGATGTCATTGTAGTGGGCGGTGGTCACGCGGGGACCGAGGCGGCGCTGGCCAGCGCACGTATGGGGTGCCGAACGTTACTGCTGACACATAGCATCGAAACGCTGGGCCAGATGTCCTGCAACCCCGCCATCGGCGGCATCGGTAAGGGGCATCTGGTGCGTGAGATCGACGCGCTGGGTGGTGTGATGGCTATCGCTGCCGATCACTGTGGTATTCATTGGCGGACGTTGAACGCCAGCAAGGGCCCGGCAGTGCGCGCCACACGCGCGCAAATTGATCGCGCCTTGTATCGACAATTTATTCGCGCCCGTTTAGAGCAGCAACCCAACCTGACGATTTTTCAGCAGACCGTTGAAGACTTGATTATCGAGTACGAGGAAGCAGCCGGTGTCGTGACGCAGACCGGCGTACGATTCCTTGCACAATCCGTGGTATTGACGGTGGGGACTTTCCTGGCCGGGCGCATACATGTCGGCGAGAACAGCCATCCAGGTGGCCGTGCCGGCGATCCCCCTTCCAATGCATTGTCGCGCCGTTTGCGTGAACTGCCGTTCCGCGTTGGCCGATTAAAGACCGGCACGCCACCGCGAATTGACGGGCGCTCGCTCGATTACTCCTGTTTCGACGCTCAGCCCGGTGACGAGCCAATGCCGGTGTTCTCATTCATGGGCAATGCGCAGATGCATCCGCGCCAAGTACATTGCCATATCACCGCGACCAACCCTCGCACGCATGAAATCATTCGCGATGGGCTGTGCCGATCGCCGATGTTCAGCGGCGCGATTGAAGGCGTGGGGCCGCGATATTGCCCGTCGGTGGAGGACAAAGTGGTGCGCTTCTCCGAGCGCGCCTCCCATCAGATCTTCGTGGAGCCGGAAGGCTTGAATACGCACGAAATTTATCCCAACGGAATTTCGACCAGTTTACCCTTCGATGTGCAATACGCGCTGGTGCGTAGTATTCGCGGTTTTGAAAACGCCCACATCACGCGCCCAGGCTACGCAATTGAGTACGACTATTTCGATCCGCGCGAAATTCGTCCGTCGCTGGAAACCAAGTATCTGCCGGGTTTGTTCTTCGCCGGACAAATCAATGGTACGACCGGATATGAAGAGGCCGCCGCGCAGGGCATTCTTGCTGGTATTAATGCTGCGCGACGAGTGCAGGCGCAGGAGCCTTGGTGGCCGCGGCGCGATGAAGCCTACATTGGCGTGCTTGTGGACGACTTGACCACGCGTGGAACCAATGAGCCGTACCGCATGTTCACCAGCCGCGCTGAGTATCGCCTGCAGTTGCGTGAAGACAATGCTGATTTGCGCTTGACGCCCATCGGCCGCGAACTCGGTTTGGTAGATGACGCACGATGGCGGCGCTTTGAAGAGAAACGCGAGACTTTGGCGCATGAGCAAGCTCGGCTTCGCGGAGTGTGGTTGCGACCCGGCGACCACAACGATGAAGACATTTTGCGAACTATCGGGCAGCCCATCGACCACGAATACAGTGCAGCGGAGTTGCTGCGCCGGCCGAATGTTCGCTATCGGCGGTTGATGCGATTGTCTGGCGTGGGGCCGGGCGTGGACGATGAGGAAATCATCGATCAAATCGAGATCCAGGCGCGTTACACCGGCTACATCGATCGGCAGCAGGAAGAAATCGAGCGTCAACGCCTACAGGAAGAAACGCCGTTGCCGCAGGACATGGATTATCGCGAGGTGCGCGGCCTTTCCACCGAAGTGATGCAAAAACTCAACGACTTTCGCCCGGCAACGATTGGGCAGGCCTCACGCATCGCCGGCGTGACGCCCGCCGCCGTCACCTTGTTGCTGGTGCATATAAAGAAACGTTCTGCCTGAAGTTTCCACCCAGTCATTGAGAGCACAACTTGCCGCTGGCGCGGCCAGTCTAGGATTGTCGTTGTCTGCGCGGACACTCGACAAGCTGCTCGCCTATCAGGCGCTTTTGCAGAAGTGGAGTCGCGTCCACAACCTCACATCGATTCGCGATCCCGAGGAAATGTTGACCCGGCATCTGCTTGACAGTCTCGCCGTAATTCCTCATGTGCGTGGCGAGCGCCTGCTGGATGTCGGTAGCGGTGCCGGCTTGCCTGGCATTGTTATCGCAATCGCACTACCTGACGTGTCCTGCACGTTGCTTGACAGTCAAGGGAAGAAAACGCGCTTTCTTACGCAGGTGGCCATCGAATTGAAATTAAAGAATGTCGAAGTTGTGCAGGCACGCATTGAAGAATTTGATCCTGGAACGAAGTTCGACTGCATCATTTCGCGGGCTTTTGCCGAGCTGTCGACGTTTGCCGAACTTGCGAAGCCACTGCTGGCGACCGGCGGCGTATTGCTGGCTATGAAATCAATCGCGCGAACGAAGAAACGCGACCGCATGACTGGGATGTGCGTGTGCACGACGTTTCGGTGCCGGGGCTCGACGCAGTACGGCGCCTAGTCGAGCTGCGGCGTCAGTTCTGAACACTTAGATGACTCTTGCCACGATCTTCCGGCGGCGCTGGCATGGCAATGGGCGAATCCCTGAGCGTAGTCGACGTTGAGCGCACGCAGCTTGCGCACAGTGGGCGCATCTTCCGCCCACTCGGCAATGATCTGCAGACCGAGCGAACGACCGACCTGGGTGAGCGCCTTGACAACCGCGCAGTCGGCTGGCTCGCGAGTCATATCACGCACGAATTGCCCATCGATTTTTAGGAAATCAACTGGCAAGCGCCGCAAGTGACTGAAGGACGACAAGCCGCTGCCAAAATCATCCAACGCGACCTTGCTACCCAGACTCTTGACGCGCGTAACGAAACGAATTGCTTGCGAAAGATCGACGATGGCGGCGGTTTCGGTAATTTCGAAACACAGCCTTGCGGCTATCGATAGATCTTCTTCCAGCCGTTTGGAAAGACCTTCTAGAAACTCTTCGCTGACTATCGACTGACCGGAGAGATTGATGGCCAGCCGTGCCGGAGTATCGCCATTGGATGCACGCAAAAACTCAACGCTGTGATCGACCACCCAACGGTCGATGGCTTGAGCCTGGTTGTAGCGTTCGGCGGCCGGAATGAAGACTTCCGGCATCACGATATTGCCGTTTTCATCAATGAGTCGAAGCAGCACTTCATTGAAGGCCATCTCGGCCGCGCCGTTTTGCAAAGCCGTTATTGGTTGTGAATAAAGCAGAAAGCGATTGTCTATCAATGCATGTTGAATGCGCGGCAGCCACTGCATTTCGCCCAAGCGTTGCACCATCTCCGAATCTTCAGCGTGGAATAGATGCAGTCGATTGCGCCCCTTGGACTTCGCGGCGTAGCAGGCACTGTCGGCGGCGCTCAGTGCCTCCGCTGGTGTCGCTCCTGCCGCCGGTAATGGTGCCACACCAATGCTGATGCCGAGTTGATAGGTGCGCTGATCCCAAACAAAACAGAAATCTTGCACAACTCGCCGCAACTCCTCGGCCACGTGCACGGCCTGATCGGACGGGCAGTCTTCGAGGATCATGCCGAACTCATCGCCGCCCAGCCGAGCCAGTGTGTCGCGCGTACGCGACCGGCCGCGCAAGGCGTGGCCGAGCTGGCGCAGCAATTCATCGCCGGCGCCGTGCCCGCAGGTGTCGTTGACCACTTTGAATTGATCGAGATCCAGGTACAGAAGCGCATGCTCACCGGCGCTACGGTCCAGTAGCAACTGCAGTCGACGTTCGAACTCGTAGCGATTGAACAATCCAGTCAGCGCATCGTGGGTCGCCTGAAAGGAGATCTGCCGCGATAGCTTGCGCCGTTCGGTGACATCGCGCAGGGTTAGAATGTAGCCACATATTTCGCCGCGCGGTCGCGGCTGCAAGAGACCACGATGTCAACCGCGCGATCGGTGCCATCACGATCGCGCACCACTAACGACTCAGTCGGTTCGACAAAACGTCCGTCCTCAATGCAACGCGCGACGGGGTCGGCAAAAGGTTCGTGCGCATGTTCCGACAGCAGAGGGCAAACCGCCTCGAGCGACAATCCATGCGCGGCGGCGCCAATCCATCCGGTCAGGTGTTCGGCTGCTGGATTCATGTGTACGACGCGGTGTTGTGCATCGACAGCGATGACGCCGTCGCTGATGGCACTCAGCGTGACACGATAGCGCTCCTTCTCGCGCTCAACCTGCAGCATCTTGTCTTCGAGCTTGTTGATCAGCCGCTCGTTGTATTCGCGCAGGAACGTTTCGCCGCCTTCGGGAGCCGCGGGTTTGGACTGTGGCTTGGCGGTTTTCTTTTGCTCGTAGGCGTCGCGGATATTCTGTATCAGCAGATCCGGCGCCATCGGCTTGATGAGAAAGCGATCAGCGCCGACGTTGAGTGCAAATCGCTCATCGGCTTCACTGGTATAGGTTGCGGTATAGAAGATGAATGGAATGTTGGTCCAGCGCGGTTCGGCGCGCACGGTACGGCAGAACTCAAACCCGTCCATCTTGGGCATGAGGATGTCGGAGACGATGAGATCGAAATTCTTGGTATTTAACTTCTCGAGTGCTTCCATGCCGTTGGCGGCGGTTTCCAGTGAATGTCCGTGCGCCGGTAACAGCACCATCAGCATGTAAAGGCTGGCGGCGTTGTCGTCAACGACCAGAATATTCACGGTTAATTCTCCACTGGCGCTTGCGCGAGATATTCAGTCACTTGCCGAACGAAAGACTCCGGTACGATGGGTTTTTCGATGTATCCGGTACACCCCAGGTTCAACGCGCGCTCTCGGTCGTTGGCCATGGCGTAGGAGCTGACTACCACGATGGGAATAGTCCCAACCTTGGGAGTCGCGCGCAGCTGTCGTATCGCTTCGTAGCCGTCCATCTCAGGCATTTGAATGTCCATGAGTATCAGGTCCGGGATTTCAGTCTGCGCGAGGCTGATGCATTGCACGCCGTTGCGCGCCACCAACACGTCGAAACCGCGCTGCTCGAGCAAAAAACGGCTCAGGTATAAGTTTTGCTCATTGTCGTCGGCGATAAGAATTCGCTTAGGCATGTGCGGTCTCGCCCCTGAGTTTAGGCAGGATAAGGGTGAAAGTCGAACCAGAACCATACTCGCTTCGCACTCGGATGTCTCCGCCCAGCAAGTGGGCCAGTCGCAGGCTCAGGTGCAGACCCAGCCCGGTGCCTTCATAGCGCCGGCGCGCCGAGCCCTCAATTTGCCGAAACGCCTCAAATAGCAAAGGCATGTTCTCCGGTTTGATGCCGATGCCTGAGTCGGTGACGTCGAAGATCAATGTTGACTGGTTTTCGATGACGTGAATGCTGACTTTGCCGCGTTCGGTAAATTTGACCGCGTTGTTGGCTAGGTTGAGCAGGATTTGAAATAGCTTTTTGCGATCGGTGCTCACCATTGAAACTCCCGGTTCAACCAGGGTTTCCATGGTCAATCCCTTGGTTGCAATCAAGGGTTCCAGGGTCTGTTTCACTTCAGCGATCACGGCTGCGCAATCGACTTCTCCATTGGCAATTTCCATCCTGCCGGATTCGATGCGCGATAGATCCAGCAGATCATTGATGAGCGAAAGCAGATGCGAGGCGGAATTCGAAACCATGCCAAGCTGCTTTTTCTGCTCGTCGTTGATCGGGCCGGCCAGCCCTTCACGAATGATATGGGTAAAACCGATGATGGAATTCAGCGGCGTGCGCAGTTCGTGACTCATCGTGGCTAAAAACTCTGATTTCAAGCGGTCAAGTTCACGCAGCTTGGCATTGGCCACGCGCAGCCTGCGCGTGCGCTCGGCGACCTTGTGTTCGAGCTCGTCATGAGCGATTTGCAGCGCGCGCGCAGCTTCGCGTTCGTCGGTGACGTCATCGCAGGTGCCCACCCACTCGCGAACCGCGCCTGAGGCATCACGCACCGGCGCGCCGCGTACGTTGAAGATGCGATAGAGGCCATCGTTGCGTCGAATTCGATATTCGGTTTCAAACGACTTCCGAGCCTGATTCTCAAAGTGCCAGACGCCACCCACACCGACCTTTCCAATATCTTCCGGATGTATGGCCATTCGCCAGCCTAACCCGAGCATCTGCGAATAATCCTGCCCCGTGTACGCGCGCCAACTGGGTAAGTCCTCCACCACTTCACCGTTTGCGTTGGTCGTCCACACAATTTGAGAGGTGGCCGTAACCAGCGATCGGTAACGCTCCTCGCTCAGACGTAACGCGGCATCATCACGATGTTGTTGCCACGCTTCTAGTAATAGCGAAATCTGATCGGAAACATTGCCGAGAAATATTTGTTCGTCAAGCGTCCAATGACGTGGACCACCGCAGTGTTCGCTGCAAATCACACCAACCAGTCGACCGCTCAGGTGCACATCAGAATCTAGCATTGAATAGATATTGAATTCCGACAGGTAGTCGCCAAAGTCACGCGTGCGCGGATCGTTGCGGGCATCGTCGGCGGAAATGATGTGATCGGTCTCCAACGCGCGAAAATAGGCTGGAAAGTCGGAGGCGTGAAGAACCGTTCCTGCAATATGTTCATCGCGCGACTTGAAGTACAGGTCTTTGCAGTGCAAACGGCTGCGTTCTCGGTCGTGCTCCCAAATTCCGACGCGCTCGACCTGCAGAATTTCGGCGGTAATGCGCGTAATGCGGCGAAATGCTTCCTGCAAGTTCGAGGCGCCGTCAAGCCTGGCGTTAGCGATGTCAAGTAAGCCCTTGTTTTGTCTTTGCAGGCGCGCATTGATTGCGTCGATCTGCGATCGCAGGAAGCGCTCCACATCGCCCTCGTTTTCCTGGCCAACGAATCGTTGCTCAACGTTCATAGATCGTTGTTAGATTCTTGGTGGAACTACTGCACTGACACTACCCGTTCGAAGAGCATTGCCTGAAACCAAACATTCAGGCATGGCATGACCGCGACTGAATACCAAGAATGGAAATATCGCTGCACCGCGGAGAGAAAGTTCTTGTCGCTGGACCGCCATGTCGAATGCTCAACTCCAGTTGCTTAAGCATTGATGCGCCGAACATTTGGTCCCCGCCTCGCATGCTAAAGTGCAGACGGGTGTTAGCACTCTGGCTACAAATATAGACCTAAATCCAGTTGATCACTAAGGTTTCTGCTGATGGTAATTGAATCGATCCACTCAAACGCGATGGTCGGTGCGACAATTTTTTGCCACCCAGAAACTCTCTGCAAGGGAGCGAATTCAATCTCGCACCTGTGCCATAATCCCATCCCCCGCTTGCTACCCACCACCAGCAGGCGGTAACGGGAAGATCGCAATCTAATGACCAGGATTTTTGCAATCACCAATCAAAAAGGTGGAGTCGGGAAGACCACCACCAGCGTCAACCTGGCGGCATCGTTGGCGGCAACCAAACGGCGCGTGCTGTTAATCGATATCGATCCGCAAGGTAACGCCACGATGGGCAGCGGCGTCGATAAGCGCGAATTGCGCAATTCGACCTACGACGTTTTGATGAACGACACGCCAATTGCGCAGGTGACCGTGCATCTGCCGGAGGCTGGGTACGATTTGATTCCCGCCAATGGCGATCTCACCGGTGCCGAAGTCGGATTGTTGGAAGAACTCGGTAGGGAATTAAAGCTGCGTGCCGCGCTAGCGCATGTGGCTGCAAACTATGATTTCGTGCTGATCGATTGCCCACCGTCATTGAATATGTTGACCGTCAACGCGTTGGTGGCCGCCGACGCCGTCATTATCCCCATTCAGTGTGAATACTATGCACTGGAGGGGTTATCGGCGCTCGTTGAGACCATAGAAAAGATCCGCAAAGTCTTGAATCCAAAACTACGCATAGAAGGACTGTTGCGCACCATGTACGACCCGCGCAACAATCTCGCCAGCCAAGTGTCGGCGCAGTTGTTGAAGTATTTCGGTGACAAGGTCTACTCCACCGTCATTCCACGCAATGTGCGGTTGGCCGAAGCGCCGAGCCATGGCATGCCCATCATGCTGTACGACCGGCAATCGAGTGGCTCAATCGCTTATTTGGCATTGGCTGGAGAAATGTTGCGTAAGGATGCGGGTCAAGAACGTTTGAATTAGTGCTGACTTCCGGCGAAGTGCCGGAAGCGATGCGGAGACAATAATCATGACTGCAAGCGGCAAACGCGGTCTTGGCCGTGGCCTCGACGCGCTGCTCGGCATTAGTAGTGAAGGCCAAACGGGCGTCGCAACGGAAGTGCCGGTGCAACCCGAACAAGGTTTGCGCGTGTTGCCGGTTGACGTTATCCAACGAGGCCGATTTCAGCCGCGCGTTCAGTTCGACCAAGCAGCGTTGCAAGAGCTGGCCGACTCCATCCGCACGCAGGGCATTGTGCAGCCCATCGTAGTACGGCGGTTGCCGGGAGAGGATCGCTACGAAATCATTGCCGGCGAGCGCCGCTGGCGCGCCGCGCAATTGGCCGGGTTGCATGAACTGCCAGTCATCGTTCGCAATGTCGATGATCGCACCGCGATGAGCGTTGCCCTCATCGAGAACATTCAACGCCAGGATTTGAATGCCATAGAAGAGGCCGCCGCCCTGCATCGTCTGGTCAACGAATTCGGCCTTACTCACGAGAAAGTCGCCGAAGCGGTGGGGCGCTCGCGCACAGCGGTCACCAACCTGCTGCGTTTGCTTGAATTGGCCGAACCGGTTCGTCACCTGGTGGAAGGGGGCGAACTGGAAATGGGGCACGCGCGGGCGTTGTTGCCGCTGCCCTATGAACAGCAGCTGCCTGCCGCCCGGCATGTTGTCGATCACGCGATGTCAGTGCGTCAGGCCGAGGCCTACGTCAAACACTTGCTGGAGCCGGCGAAACCCGCGGCCAAGGCACCAAACCGGCCAGTCGATCCCAATATTAGGCGACTTGAGCAGGATCTATCCGAACGTCTTGGTGCCAGGGTTGAATTGGTTCAAACGGGCAAAAGTAAGGGCACATTGGTGGTGCACTACAACTCGCTTGAAGAGCTGGATGGTATCCTTTCGCATATTCACTGATTTTCCGCAGTTTGGCTGCTGGTGCTGATTGACGCACTGGCGGAGAAAAAACTACAATCCGCGGCCTTTGCAGTCCGACGCCAGTACATACCGTTTCTTCAGCAGGCAACTCCAACCGTTTGGGGCGCGGTTGTCGGCAGGGCAATTGGCCTGCAGTGGGCCGTAATTGCTGCATTGGGCTGTGGTCGCGGGGGCATGGGTTGGTAAGCCGGGCGCTGTATCCATTTTTCTCGGGGGCGCGGCGGTTGCGGTTCCCAACGCGTTACTGGCGCTGTGGTTGACTATCCGCGTGCGGCGGTTTGGCGCGCTGTCCACGGCGGCGCTACTTTTGGGGGAATTCCTCAAGTTGGGGTTGACGCTGGCGGTGTTGGCGCTGGTCGTCGCCAAGTTTCGGCACGCCATAGTGTGGCCAGCACTGATCATTGGTGTTATCGGTGCATTGAAGGCGCAGTGGCTGGCCCTATGGTTTACCCGCGACGCGTAACGCGCTGCGGCTGTCGCTTCAATTGAAAGTAAAGTCTGAATTTTGACCGAACCAGATTCGGATCGAGCAAGCAAACAGTACGCAAATGACCGCTGAAACCGCTGAAGTCGCCGCCGCCGAAGGCGCCGAGCACGTCATGACACCGGCCAATTACATTGGCCACCACCTGACCTTCCTGCACAAGTCAGTCGGCGAAGGTAGTTTCTGGACCCTGCATCTGGATTCGCTGATCACCGCCGGGGTTTTGGGGGTGATAATCTTTGGGTTGCTGCATTGGATCGTGCGCGGCGCCACGGCCGGCACGCCCAATCGCCGCCAAGCTTTCGTTGAGCTCTGTGTGGAGTTCGTCAACGAACAGGTACGCAGTATTTTTCACAAGGATATCAGCTTCGTTGCGCCGCTGGCGCTGACCGTGTTCGTGTGGATTGTGGCCATGAATGCCATGGATCTGCTGCCAGTGGACTGGATCGGCAAGGGTCTGGGTTTGATAGGCGTGCATGAGTTTCGTTTTGTTCCTACCGCCGATGTGAATACCACCTTTGCGCTGGCGCTGTCGGTGTGGTTGCTGATGATCTTCTTTGCCATCAAAGCCAAGGGCTTTGGTGGCTTCATTCACGAACTGTTCTGCGCGCCATTCGGGGTCAAGCCGATCTGGGCGGCACCGCTATTGATGCTCTTCAATCTGCTGTTCAATCTCATCGAATACATCTCCAAACCGCTGTCGCACAGCCTGCGACTGTTCGGAAATATTTACGCTGGTGAGATTATTTTCCTGCTGCTGTGGGTGTGGGCGGCCACCGGTTTGGCGGGTACGATTTTTGGCAGTGTGCTTGGTGCTGGCTGGGCGATCTTCCATATTTTGATCGTGCTGCTGCAGGCGTTTATTTTCATGATGCTGACGGTGGTTTACATCTCAATGGCGCACGAGCACCACTGAGTTCAACAGAAGTATGTTTGGTTTTGGTGTTTTATCTTTCTTTAAGAGGATAGTGAAATGGATAAGATGCAATTCTTGGCGATGATTCAGTCCTACACCGGTGTCGGTATCGGTCTCATCATCGGTCTGGGTGCGTTGGGTGCGTGCGTGGGTGTGGGCATCATGTGCTCGCGTTTCCTCGAAGGCGCTGCCCGTCAGCCCGAACTGATGCCGCAACTACAGGCGAAGGTGTTCCTGCTGCTCGGCCTCATTGACGCCTCGTTCATTATCGGTGTCGGTCTGGCGATGATGTTCGCGTTCGCCAACCCGCTGCTGTCCGTCATTCAATAAGGCTCAACTCGCATCCCAAGCTGAGTGAGGGGACGGTAATGAACATCAATCTGACCTTGATCGCGCAGGCGATCACCTTTGCCATCTTCATCTGGTTCAGTGCCAAGTTCGTCTGGCCGCCGTTGATGCGTGCCATTGAAGAACGGCAGAAGAAGATTGCTGACGGTCTGGCGGCAGCTGAGCAGGGCAATCGCAGCCTCAAGGATGCCGAAGTCCGCGTACAGGCAATCGAAAAGGAAGCACGTGCGAAGGCGCAGGCCATCATCGCTGACACGGAAAAGCGTGCCGCGGCCTTGGTCGAAGAGGCTAAGGTGCAAGCCAAGACCGAAGGCGGCCGTTTGTTGGCGGCAGCCAAGGCTGAGGTTGGGCAGGAAGTCGAACGTGCCAAGGCGACGTTACGTGAGCAGGTTGCCAAACTTGCGGTCATGGGCGCTGAGCAGATCCTCAAGCGCGAAGTGAACGCGGGCGCGCATGCCGACATGCTCAACCGTCTGAAGGCTCAGCTCTAAGTCAGGATCGGAATCGTCAATGGCTGAACTGTCGACATTCGCACGCCCCTACGCCGAGGCGCTCTTCCGTATCGCGCGCGATGGCAAGGCGCTCGAGCAGTGGTCAGGCGTGTTGTCGGACATGGGGGCGGTCGCCGGCAATCCGGACATGCTCGCACTCATGGCTGATCCCAAGGTGAGCGCTTCGCAGCTTTACGCAGTGTTCGCCGCAGCAACCAAACGCGATCTGTCCACTGAGGCGCAAAATCTGCTTCATACCTTGATTGAAAACGACCGGTTGGCCGTATTGCCACTCATCGTCGCGCAATTCAACGAGCTGAAAAACGCTCATGAAGGCGCGGCTGAAGCCGAGATCGTCACCGCCTTCCCATTGGACGAGGCGCAACTGCGCGACTTGCTTGCTGGGATGGAGAAGAAGTTTGGCGTGCGTTTGAAGCCACACGTGAAAGTTGACGACAGCCTCATCGGTGGTGTGCGCGTATCCGTTGGCGATCGCACCCTTGATACATCCGTCCGTGCGCAACTTGAGCGCATGCAGGCATCGCTATCCGCATAAGAAACGGTTTCCAGGAGCAATTTCCCATGCAGCAACTTAATCCTTCCGAGATCAGCGAACTTATCCGAAATCGCATCCAGGGTCTGGGTGTGAACACCGACCTGCGCACTCAGGGAACGGTGGTGACAGTAACCGACGGCATTTGCCGCATTCACGGTCTGTCCGGCGCCATGCAAGGCGAAATGCTGGAGTTTCCAAATCAGACTTTCGGTTTGGCGCTGAACCTTGAGCGTGATTCCGTCGGCTCGGTCGTGCTCGGCGAATACACTCATATCAAAGAAGGCGACACGGTGAAATGCACCGGCCGCATTCTCGAAGTGCCGGTGGGACCCGAATTGATTGGCCGCGTGGTGAATTCACTCGGCCAGCCTATTGACGGCAAAGGACCAATCAACGCCAAGGAATCTGACGTTATCGAGAAAGTCGCACCTGGCGTCATCTGGCGTAAGTCGGTGTCGCAACCGGTGCAGACTGGTCTGAAAGCTATCGACTCCATGGTGCCAATCGGCCGTGGCCAGCGCGAACTCATCATCGGCGACCGCCAGACCGGCAAGACCGCCGTTGCGGTTGATACCATCATCAACCAGAAGGGCAAAAACCTTTTCTGCGTGTACGTTGCGATTGGCCAGAAGGCCTCGACCATCGCCAACGTGGTGCGCAAGCTCGAAGAGCATGGCGCGATGGAGTACACCATTATCGTTGCCGCTTCGGCATCTGATTCCGCAGCCATGCAGTACATCGCGCCGTACTCCGGTTGCACCATGGGCGAGTACTTCCGCGATCGTGGCCAAGATGCGCTCATCATCTATGACGATCTCACCAAGCAGGCCTGGGCTTACCGACAGGTGTCGCTGCTGCTGCGCCGTCCTCCGGGCCGTGAGGCGTATCCGGGTGACGTGTTCTACCTGCACAGCCGCCTGCTCGAACGAGCCGCGCGCGTCAACGAAGAATATGTCGAGCGCTTCACCAAAGGTGCGGTGAAGGGCAAGACCGGCTCACTTACCGCCCTGCCAGTCATTGAAACGCAGGCGGGTGACGTGTCGGCGTTCGTTCCGACCAATGTCATCTCCATCACCGACGGCCAGATCTTCCTTGAAACCGATCTGTTCAATGCTGGCGTACGCCCGGCGATTAACGCCGGTATCTCGGTGTCTCGAGTCGGTGGTGCAGCGCAGACCAAGGCGGTGAAGAAGCTCTCCGGTGGTATTCGTACCGATCTGGCACAGTATCGTGAACTCGCTGCGTTCGCGCAGTTTGCTTCCGACCTTGACGACGCCACCCGCAAGCAGCTGGAGCGCGGCCGCCGCGTGGTCGAACTGTTGAAACAGCCGCAGTATCAGCCGCGCCAGGTGTGGGAGCAGTCAGCACTGCTGTTCGCAGTTAACAATGGCTATATCGATGACGTCGAGGTCAGCAAGATCCCGGCCTTCGAAAAGGCGCTGCTGGATGCGTTGAAGACTAAGCAGTCGGCCCTGGTTCAGCGCATCGAGGATACAAAGGAAGTCAGCAAGGATGATGAAGCCGCGCTGCATGAAGCCTTGAAGCAATTCAAGCAATCCGGCGCATTTTGATCGCAATCGATTGCTGACGGATAAACGCAATGGCGGGAACAAAAGAAATCCGGACCAAGATCAAGAGCGTGCAAAACACGCGCAAGATCACCAAGGCCATGGAAATGGTCGCGGCCTCGAAAATGCGCAAGGCGCAGGATCGCATGCGCGCCTCGCGGCCCTATGCCGACAAGGTGCGCAACATAGCCGCGCACATGTCGGAGGCCAATCCCGAGTACAAGCATCCGTTCCTGGTTAAACGCGCGACGGTGCGCAACGCCGGGATGATCCTGGTCACCACTGACAAAGGACTGTGCGGCGGTTTGAACACCAATATCCTGCGCGCGGCGACGCAGAAGCTCAAGGAGCTCGACTCATCCGGTATCGGCGTACAGGCGACGGCAATCGGAAGCAAGGGTTTGCAGTTCTTCACCCGCATCGGCGGCAATTTGATTTCGCAGTCTGTGCACCTTGGCGACAAGCCACAGATGGAAAAGCTTATCGGCGCCATCAAGGCGCAGCTTGACGCTTACACACGCGGTGACGTCGACGTGGTGTATCTGGCGTACTCCCGCTTTGTAAACACGATGAAGCAAGAGCCGACCATCGCGCAGCTGCTACCGCTATCGGCGGAGCGCCTTGAGCAAACCGCATCTGAAAAGAGCGCCTACAGTTGGGATTACATTTATGAGCCCGATGCCAAGGCCGTCGTTGATGAACTGCTGGTGCGTTATGTCGAAGCGCTGGTTTACCAGGCGGTGGCCGAGAACATGGCCTCCGAGCAGTCTGCACGCATGGTGGCAATGAAGGCCGCCTCTGACAATGCCAAGAACGTCATCGGCGAATTACAGCTGGTCTACAACAAGACCCGTCAGGCGGCGATTACCAAGGAACTCGCCGAAATCGTCGGCGGTGCCGCGGCGGTTTGATGAAGCAGAATTTTTTGAAGCCAATACAAGTTTTATTTCGAGGACACGAACATGAGTAGCGGATCAATCGTTCAGTGCATCGGCGCGGTTATCGATATTCAGTTTCCGCGCGAGCAAATGCCGAAGGTCTATGACGCGCTGGTGCTGGAAGACAGCGGCGAGGCATCGTTTGCGGAAAAGGGCCTGACCTTCGAAGTCGAGCAGCAGCTCGGCGACGGCGTGGTCCGCTGCATCGCGCTGGGTTCCTCCGACGGCTTGCGCCGTGGCATGAAAGTGCGTGGCACGGGTGCGCCGATTTCGGTGCCCGTCGGCAATGGCACACTGGGTCGCATCATGGACGTGCTGGGCCGCCCGATTGATGAGGCTGGCCCTATCAAGTGCGAAGAGAAGCGCGCCATTCACCAGGAAGCGCCGAAGTTCAAGGATCTCTCGCCCTCCGTTGATCTGCTTGCTACCGGCATCAAGGTTATCGATCTCATCTGCCCGTTTGCCAAGGGTGGCAAGGTCGGCCTGTTCGGCGGCGCCGGCGTCGGTAAGACCGTCAACATGATGGAACTCATCAACAACATCGCCAAGAGCTACGGCGGTTTCTCGGTGTTCGCCGGTGTCGGCGAGCGCACCCGCGAAGGCAACGACTTCTACCATGAAATGGAAGAGTCGAAGGTGCTCGACAAGGTGGCGATGGTGTTCGGTCAGATGAATGAGCCGCCGGGCAACCGCCTGCGCGTAGCGTTGACGGGCCTGACCATGGCGGAAAAATTCCGCGACGAGGGCCGCGACATTCTACTGTTCGTTGACAACATTTATCGCTACACGCTGGCCGGCACCGAAGTCTCCGCGCTGCTCGGCCGTATGCCCTCCGCGGTGGGTTATCAGCCGACGCTGGCCGAGGAGATGGGTAAGCTGCAGGAGCGCATTACCTCGACCAAGGTGGGCTCGATTACCTCGATTCAGGCGGTGTACGTGCCTGCCGACGACTTGACCGACCCATCGCCGGCGACCACCTTCTTGCACCTCGATTCCACCGTAGTGCTCTCGCGTGACATCGCCGCGCTGGGTATTTATCCGGCGGTGGATCCACTGGATTCCACCAGCCGCCAGCTCGACCCGCAGGTCGTTGGCGAGGAACACTACGCCGTCGCCCGCAAGGTGCAGGCGACTCTGCAGCGCTACAAGGAACTGCGCGACATCATCGCCATTCTTGGTATGGACGAACTGTCACCCGAGGACAAGCTGGCCGTGGCCCGCGCGCGCAAGATCCAGCGCTTCCTGTCGCAACCCTTCAACGTCGCCGAAGTCTTCACCG
>JAXMGY010000007.1:0-66575 GCA_046347035.1 Gammaproteobacteria bacterium
CCTGGATCAATAAGTCGATCACACTGGTATCAATACTGGCCACATCACCTACATGACCAATGTCGATGATCTCCGGCGCCTTGAGTTCCGGATTGTCGCGGGTGTGAATCATTTTCTTGGCGCGAATCAGATCGCCATCCTTGCCCGTCAATCCGACCGCCTTGCCACCATGTCGATTGATGAGATTGACGATCCATTTGTTGACCTGTCCGCCGAGCACCATCTCCACCACATCCATGGTCTCAGTGTCCGTCACACGCATGCCGTCGACGAATTTCGATTCCTTGCCGATGCGTTTCAACAACTCCGTGATCTGCGGCCCGCCGCCGTGCACCACCACGGGGTTCATGCCCACCAACTTCATCAGCACGATATCGCGCGCGAAACTGCTTTCAAGCGCATCGTCGATCATGGCGTTGCCGCCATACTTGATCACCAGAGTCTTGCCGCGATAGCGCTGAATGTACGGCAGTGCCTCAGTCAGAACATGCGCAATCGAAGGTGCATCGGTCTTGTGTGGTTTCATAGGCAACAGCCTGGCGCCGCGGAAATCAGAACGGTATCTTCAGCGTTGGATCGGTTTGCTGGATGAGGGTGCGGAATCGCGACTGAATTTCCGCCAGCGCCGTTTTATCGTCGCCTTCAAAACGCAGCACCAGCACCGGCGTGGTATTCGACGGTCTAATCAATCCCCAGGCTTTTGGGAAATCCACACGCATACCATCGATGGTCGTCACCTGTGCGCCCTCGAAACGTGCGCCAGCGATCAACTTCTTCATGAACTCGGCATGCTTGGACTCCGGCATGTCGATGCGCAACTCTGGCGTTGCCACACCACCTGGCAGCGAAGCGAACACTTCCTTGGGATTGCGACCTTGGGTAACCAAAATCTCCAGCAAGCGCGCCGCGGTGTATAAAGCATCATCGAAGCCGTACCACCGCTCCTTGAAGAAAATGTGGCCGCTCATTTCACCTGCCAGCGGTGCGCCACTTTCACGCATCTTGGCTTTGATCAGCGAGTGGCCGGTTTTCCACATAACCGGTTTGCCGCCAGCCTGTTTAATGACGCGCCCTAGCTGCCGGCTGCATTTCACGTCAAACAAAATTTCGGCGCCCGGATTACGCGACAATACATCGCGCGCGTACAACATCATTTGACGATCCGGCCAGATGATGTTGCCATCACTGTCAACCACACCAAGACGATCACCATCACCATCGAAAGCCAGACCGATGTCGGCCTGATTTGCCTTTACGGTGGCAATTAACTCCTCCAAATTTTCTGGCTGGCTAGGGTCGGGGTGATGGTTGGGGAAATTGCCGTCAACGTCGCAGTACAATTCAATCACGTCGTGACCCAACGCGGTAATCAATCTTGGAGCCACTGCGCCCGGTACACCATTGCCACAATCCACCACAACGCGGAATGACTTATCGAGCGCAAGGGGAATGTCTTCGGTAATGCGCTGGATGTATTCCGGCACGATGTCAGTGGTTTCGAGCGAACCTTCGCCGGAAGTGAAATCGTTGGTCACGATTCGACGATACAGGTTCTTGACAGCATCACCGGCCAGCGCCTGACCGTCGAGAACGATCTTCAATCCATTATAGTTGGGCGGATTGTGGCTGCCGGTGACCATCACACCGTTGCCGGTATCAAGAAAGTGCGTGGCGAAATACAACACAGGGGTTGGCACCATACCGATATCAACGACATCGCGGCCGCTGTCGCGGATACCTTTGGCCAGCGATTCCGCCAATTCCGGACTGGAGTTTCGACCGTCACGACCTACAACGATGACGGATTGCCCGAGCGCGCCCGCCTCGCTCCCCAATGCCTTACCAATGAGGTACACGCCTTCGACCGTTAACGTCTCACCGACCACGCCACGAATGTCGTAGGCACGGAAAATCGATTCCGGCGGCCCCTTGGCTGCGGGCGCGGTGACGGCCGAGGGCGCCGCCTTCATCACTCGAGTCGGCGGTTCCTCGTTTACGGTAACTCCCGAATCCGGCGGCGCGACGCCGGCCGCGGCGGCCGCCCGACTGGCGATGTTCGCCAGCATCTCCTTTTCACGTGCCGTCGTTGTCGGAGCGGACGGTTTCTGCGGCAATCGTGGAATAAATTGCTCAACACCGGGATAGGCACCCTGGATGATTGCTGCAATCGCGCCTCGAAACACCGTGGTATCGACGGCTTCAACCGCTGCGGCACCGTCCCCGCTCCGTTGCCGCCACCAAAGCCCAGCGCCAATTAAAGAGAGCACCGCCAGCACGCCGCCCAGCATGGCCCCCCAGCTTGCACCCGATTCCGTATGCTCGGTTTCGGTTGTTGCCGCGGTCGCCGCAGCGGCGGCTGGTGCTTGTTTGCCGGACCAAAAGGCGATTCTCATGTTGGTGCCATCGATCGCAACGATCTGCACCGCTTTGCCAGCGGGCGGCGCGTCCTGGCTACTGGCGGCGATCGTCCAGGGCTTGGCGGCCCCGGTATCCTGGCGCAATTGGATCAGCGAAGCCGGCTCGGCATTGGCCAAAACCGTCGCTAGCGCATCAATGTTGATCCCAACATATGCCACGCCAGCGACCCCATCGGCGTCTGAGACGCGCTGCACTAGCGCAAGGTGTTGTCCGGGCGTGCCAAACACCTGTACCTCGGCATTCACGGGAGCGGTGCCGGTTTCAGCTTGGGTAATCATCGACAGCGAGCCATAGCCTATGGGCATCGCCGATTGCGAGTCGACTTCAGCCTGACCTTTTGGAATCAAGCGCAGACCCACTGCATCCGGAACCGCCGCAGCGATGGCCTGCTCTTTTTCGGCCAGCGCCGCCGCATCGTTCCCGCGCAGCAATTTTGCCACGGCAGGATCAGCGCACAGCTCCTTCAGTTTTGCGGCGTGGCTGGACACAAATTCGCCTACGGCTCTCACTACATTATCTGCATCGGACTTCGCGCTGTCCTCGGCACCTGAAGGACCGCTAGCCAACATCAGCAGCAGTGCAAACACGCCGTACAGAACTGATCTGCCCCTGGGTTGCCGCAATATTCGGTCACCGATGCGCATGATCAAAATTACCTCTTGATGATTATTGTTATGACGCTCACGCGCGGCCGGTATGTCCAAATCCACCGGCACCACGCTCGCTGGCTGCAAACTCATTGACGATGTCGAACTGTGCGCGCACCACTGGCACGAAAACCAGTTGCGCGATTCGTTCCCCCGGTTGGATGTTAAAAGACTCCTTGCCACGGTTCCAGCAGGAAACGAACAACTGCCCCTGATAATCCGAATCAATCAGTCCAACCAGATTGCCGAGCACGATGCCATGCTTATGGCCGAGACCAGAGCGCGGCAGAATGACCGCTGCCAGGCCCGGATCGCCAATGTGGATGGCGATCCCGGTTGGAATCAGCTGCGTGTCGCCCGGCGCCAGCGTCAGCGTCGAATCCAGGCAGGCACGCAAATCCATGCCGGCTGAGCCGTCGGTGGCATGTTGAGGCAACGCCAATTCCGCGCCCACGCGTGGGTCCAGTATTTTCAATTCAATTCTTCGCAAGGTAACGCTCCGCAATTATTTTCACTAAATCACGCGCGATCTTACTTTTGCTCGCACGCGGCAAACTGGTGCCACCATCAGCCCAGAAGACTTGCAGCGCGTTTTCATCACTGTCGAACCCAATTCCGGGTTGACTCACGTCGTTGGCGGCAATGAGATCGAGCTGCTTGCGCACGAGTTTGTCGCGCGCGTTTTCGGCCACGGCCTCTGTTTCGGCTGCAAAACCCACAACAAACGGCCGCGGCGATAGCTGCGCCACACTGGCAAGAATGTCGGGATTGCGCTCTAGTTCCACCGTCATTTCGGCAGCAGATTTCTTTAACTTTTGGGTCGCGACCTTCGCGCTACGATAGTCGGCGACCGCGGCGGCGGCGACGAAAATATCGCTGCCGGAAATCTCACGCGTCACGGCATCGGCCATCTCGGCGGCAGTGGTCACGTGTACGACATGGATGCGCGCCGGCGGCGGCAACGCCACCGGCCCGCTGATCAAAGTGACCTGTGCGCCCGCTTCCTGGAACGAATGCGCCAGCGCATAACCCATGCGCCCGGAACTGCGATTGCTGATGTAGCGCACGGGGTCGATGGGCTCGCGGGTCGGACCAGCGGTCACGACAACTTTGCGACCAGCAAGCAGACCGCTGGTCAGCGACGCGGCCAATGCATCGGCAATTTCCTCTGGCTCCAGCATGCGGCCTGGTCCGAATTCGCCACAGGCCTGCGCACCCTGCGCCGGCCCCAAAATGCGCACACCGCGTTGGCGCAGAATGGCGATATTTTCCTCGGTGGCCGGTGCCTGCCACATCTGCTGATTCATCGCTGGCGCGACACTGAGCAGCACATTGGTCGCAAGGCAAATCGTCGTCAACAAATCGTTGGCGTGGCCGTGGGCCAGCCGGGCCAGAAAATCTGCGCTCGCGGGCGCGACGACAACGGCATCGGCCCAGCGCGCCAATTCGATGTGACCCATGGCCGCTTCGGCGCTTTCGTCAAAAAGTTCGGTTCGCACCGCATTCCCGCTCACCGCCTGTAACGTCAGCGGCGTGATGAATTCCTGCGCGGCGGCTGTCATCACTACCTGCACGTTTGCGCCGCGCTCGCGCAGTCGGCGCGCCAGCTCCGCGGACTTATACGCGGCAATGCCACCAGTGATCCCCAACAGGATGTTTTTCTGCGCGAGTGTGTTCACGAATTGCAGACTGTTTCTGTTGCGCGGATTCTAGCGGAAGCAAGTGCCCGCTTATACTCTCGCTCACATTACCCCCACATGGAAGGTGGAAAGATGGCAATCAAGGACTGGCCGCTGACGGAAAGACCGCGCGAGAAGCTGTTGGAGCGGGGTGCCGCCGCGCTTTCGGATGCTGAGCTGCTGGCGATTTTCCTGCGCACCGGTACCCGCGGTCAGTCCGCGATTGAATTGGCCCGTGAGCTACTAGCTCGTTTCGGCGGTCTGCGTGCGCTGCTCGATTGTCGGCCCGAGGACTTCCTGAGTGCAAAAGGCGCTGGCACGGCCAAGTTCGTTCAGCTGCGAGCCGCTCTGGAGCTGGGGCGCCGCTACCTGGAGGCCGGGCTGCGGCGCACCGACTCGCTCACCAGCCCGGAGGCAACGCGGCGTTTTCTCAAGCTGCAGATTCAGCCCTACGACCGCGAAGTGTTCGCTTGCCTGTTTCTCGACAATCGCCACCGGGTCATCGCGTTCGAGCCGCTTTTCTTCGGCACCATCGACACCGCCTCAGTGCATCCGCGCGAAGTGCTCAAAGCGGCGCTGCGCCACAATGCCGCAGCGCTGATTTTGACCCACAATCATCCCTCTGGGGTGGCCGAGCCCAGCCGTGCCGACGAGCAGCTTACTCGGCGCTTGAAAGACGCCTTAGCCGTTGTTGACATTAGGGTTTTGGACCATATTGTCGTGGGCGACGGCGAGCCAGTTTCGCTGGCCGAGCGAGGCCTGGTCTAGCCCCCGACACGCCGGTAGGTAGTCCTCAAAAAAAACCTTTGCCAAGCCCACCATTGTATGTACAATCGACTCCCCTTTTGATTAAGAGCTACGCGGGAATCCAGTCATGTCGCGGGTTTGTCAGGTCACCGGAAAACGCCCCCAAGCGGGTAATAACGTATCGCACGCCAATAACAAGACGCGTCGCCGTTTTCTGCCGAATCTGCACACGCACCGCTTCTGGGTGGATGGCGAAAAACGCTGGGTAAGCCTGCGCGTCAGCTCGCACGGTATGCGCATTATTGATAAGGTCGGCATCGAACAGGTGTTGGCTGATATTCGCAGCCGTGGGGAAAAGGTTTAAACGGAGTCGGCCATGCGCGAAAAGATTCGATTGGTTTCTTCGGCTGACACCGGACATTTTTATACAACAACAAAAAACAAACGGAACACTCCCGATAAGATGGAGATAAAAGTTTGATCCGGTCGCTCGCAAAACGGTGGCCTACAAGGAAGGTAAGATCAAATAGCGTCGCCTACCGACGTGCCCCTTACAAAGCCCGCGCCAGCGGATTTTTTAATTCATAGATTTTCATCGTTGGCCACGTCGATGATGTGGCGATCGGCATATCAGTACTCGCTGTGAATCCATCCTTGTAAGTTCGACAATCGCTTCCCTGTGATTTCGGTTCTAACCCTCAGAACTCACCGTAACCGTAGATTACAAATCAGGCGGTCTGCAGCGAATATCGGCGCAGCCCGCAGCGAATTCCGCCAAAGCGGCAATGCCCGTGGCTTCAGCTTGACGACACCACTCCTGCAACACGCTGACCAGACTTTCCGGCGTGGCCGCACGCTCGCGCCACAATTTCTGCAATTCGTGCTTGAACCGATGAACTGAAGCCAGCGCCTGGCTATGCTCAAGCGCACTGGCAAGTCGACGCTGGGTCGAGGCGTCGAGCAATGCTTCGCGCGCCAGCCAACGGCGCACGGGTTTCAGCAGCGGCCGCGATGATGCCTGCGCGCTGCGCAATTCTTCGCGATAAACGCGGCCCACAACTTTCTGCGCATACTCCGCCATCACGTGCATGCGCGCAGTCAGCAAGGCACGCACAGTATCAACGTCAATACCAATTTTGTCTGCGTTACGCGAAGGTTTAGGCGCCAGTCTGCGCACCGAAGCCAGTCGCAAGAAAGCCATCGCCCGAATGTACGCCCATCCCAGATCGAACTCCCATGGTTTCTGCGAAAATTTCGCCGAGCTGGCGAAGGCGTGATGATTGTTATGCAATTCCTCGCCACCAATGAGGACACCCCAGGGCACCAGATTCGTCGAGGCGTCATCGACTTCAAAGTTGCGGTACCCCCAGTAGTGCGCGGCACCGTTAATCACACCGGCGGCGAAAAACGGGATCCAAGCCATCTGTACCGCCCAAACCGTCAGGCCCAACGCCCCGAATAGTACAACGTCGATAACAAACATGATGGCGATACCCAGATTCTTGTAGCGGCTATATAGATTTCGCTCCACCCAATCATCGGGCGTTCCGTACCCATATTCTTCCACCAGGTGTTTATCGTTGGCCGCCGTGCGATACAGCTCCGCGCCCTGCAACAACACCGTGGCAATGCCGTAAACGCGCGGACTGTGCGGATCGTCAACAGACTCAACGGTCGCATGATGTTTACGATGTACCGCCGCCCACTCGCGGGTGTTCATTGAGGTGGTCAACCACAGCCACAAACGAAAGAAATGCGAAACAATAGGATGCAATTCAACTGCGCGGTGGGCCTGATGCCGGTGCAAATATACAGTCACCGCCACAATGGTGATATGCGTAAGCGCCAGCGCCACCAGCGGATACGCCCAAATTTCCAAATCGAGCAAACCTTTGTACATAGAAACCTCTTTGGCCTTAGTTACTAAACTCTAGCCCATCGCCGCCAACCGGTCTATTTGAAGTCCTGGAAATCGCAACCGCACACAAAACATTTGAACGAATTTACAATCCGCTGCATTGCAATAGCGGAAACTACCTCCATGCCACTGAACAACGCTCTTAGCAAACTGCCTGGCTCCATCGAAATGGTGTGGCGGGCATTGCGCTATCCGTCTCGGGGCCACGCGCTGTTGATCGTATTGGCATTTGCGCTGTTGTTTTGGGTGGGCACTGCCTCGCTATTCGGCCTGGTCGCCAGCATCATCGCCATCTCCTGGCCGATGAAGTACGCCTATCACATTCTTGAGCGCACGGCGTTTGGCCATTTCGATCCGCCGCAAATGACCGCCGAACTGGTCAACCCGGTTAGCCAACAACCACTACGGCATCTGGCCGTGCTCGCCGCGCTGTTTTCCCTGTGTTACTGGACCAACAGCCTGCTCGGCGGATTTCTTTCTGCAATGTTGCTGGCGGCAGGATTGATTTCGCAGCCAGCCGTTGCGGCGGTGATTGCATTGGATGGCAGGTTGTTAGCACCTTTGGAACCACGTGTCCTGATGGACATTGTTCGCGAACTGGGGGTCGACTATGCGTTGGTCGGCGGCCTGTTGCTTGTCCTCGGCATGCTCATCTTCATGGTAGCGCCGTACATGCCGCGTGGTATTACGTACGCGCTTGTACTTTACGGTATGTTCGCCTGCTTTCACTTGCTCGGCTTGGCTTTGTATCAACATAGGCAGCAACTTGGCATTGAAGCCGACGTCAGCCCCGAGCGTGAGCTCGAAGAGCGCCGCGACTACAATCGCCGACGGCTCAACAAGCTGCTGGATGAAGCTTATCGATTGGCGTCCGGCAATCGAAACAAGGCGGCCGCGGATTTGCTGATCAGCACGCTCAGCCGCGAAGGCGACACCATTGACGATCATTACTATATACACGAGCAAACGCGCGCCTGGCCGGAGCCGTTCGTAGCATTGCGTCACGGGCAGGTGCTCATCACGCGCCTGTGGCGGGCACAGGATCTTCCTGCAGCGGTTGAGGTTTACGCGCATCTGCAGCGCTTGTCCAATGACTTTCGACTTGAAAACGCCGCAGAAGTTCTGCCACTGGCGCGCTGCGCGCAATCACTGCGTAAGTCTTTTGTCGCCGCACACATGCTGCGCAATTTCGAATATCGTTTTCCCGAACATCCGGATTGCGGCGCGGTGGTGCGCCTGCGATCGCAGCTACAACAGGCCGAGTGAGTGTTGCACTTGAGAAGGACTGCAAGTAAGACTTGGCAAGTGCAGGCGCAGTCGAAATAATAGCGTGCCTGAACGCCTTGCCAACCATGACAGCCACTGACGATGTTCTCATAGCCGGCGCCGACTTGAATCGGTACTTCGGCGATCGGCACGTGCTCTGCAATGCCAATCTGACATTGCGACGTCGTGAAGTACTGGGTTTTCTCGGACCCAATGGCGCCGGCAAGTCAACAGCCATGCGCATCCTCAGTGGCGTGCTTGCACCCAGCAGCGGAACCGTTTCCATCGCCGGTGTAGATCTGCTAGAAAGACCACTGCAGGCGCGTCGTTGTATCGGTTTTCTTCCCGAGCAACCGCCGATCTATCGCGAACTGACCGTTGATGAGTATCTGCACTACTGCGCTGCCCTGCATCGGCTGCCGCGCACGGAGATCAAGCCTGCAGTTGAGCGTGCCAAGCAGCGTTGCGGCCTGAGCGATGTCGGCATGCGACTGCTCGGTAACCTTTCCAAAGGTTATCAGCAACGCGCCGGCATTGCGCAGGCCATCATTCACTCGCCCGCGGTAGTCATTCTCGATGAGCCCACGGTAGGCCTGGATCCAATCCAAATTCGTGAAATCAGAACGCTTATCCGCGATCTGCGCGATGAACACGGCATACTGCTGTCGACTCATATCCTGCCGGAAGTGCAGACCGTCTGTGATCGCGTGATTCTGATCAATCGCGGACGTATCGTGTTCGATTCGCCAGTCACGAAATTGGCTGCGTCGACCAGCGCATGGCGCCTGAGCTTCAAGCGACCGCCGACGACAGAAACGCTACGTAACTTAGCGCACGCGCAGTCGGTGCAAAGCTTGGACGATGGTCAATGCTGGTGAGTGGCGCAAGCGTGGATCCCGAGGCACTCGCCAAGCTTGCCGTGCAAAATGATTGGGGGCTAGTCGAGCTGGCCCCGCAAGGCCAATCATTGGAGGAATTGTTCGTGCAAATGACAGCCGGGGAAATCAGCGGTGAGGCGGCCTAAATGATCGCAGCCATCGCCAAACGGGAGTTACAGTCGATGTTCCTGTCGCCGCTGGCATGGGTGACGTTGGCGGTTATCGCCTTCATCATGGCCTACGTGTTTCTGATCCAGGTCCAGCTGTTTACCGAGTATCAACCCCGGCTCGCCGGATTGCCATCTGCACCGGGCGTTACGGAGATTGTTGCCGCACCAATGTTTCGCTTTGCCGTGTTGTTGCTAACGCTGATCGCACCACTGTTGACGCATCGTGCCATCGCCGGTGAACGCCGCGCAGGCACGCTAACTTTATTGCAAGCTGCACCCGTGTCTCCCGCTGACATTGTGCTGGGCAAGTGGCTGGCACTGATGGGATTTCTGACTATTGTTGTTGCCATCGTCACGGCCATGCCGGGTTCGCTTACGCTGGGCACTTCGCTCGACTGGCGGCATATGGCGGCTTGCATAATCACCTTGCTGCTGCTGCTGGGAATGTTCACCGCCATCGGGATCTTCATCTCGGCCGTGGTTGACGAACCCGTCGCTGCCGCCATTTTTACTTTTGGAAGTCTGTTGCTGCTGAAAATTATCGACTGGACCGCCGAAGTTACAACTGCATCAACTTCGAGCAGCGCCATGCACTACCTGTCGATGAGCCGGCATGTGGAGCCCATGCTCGCCGGCCGCTTCGCCAGCACTGACGTGTTGTACTTTGTGATTTTTACCGCGCTCTTCCTTTCGTTGGCGGTTTGGCGACTGGAAGAAGACCGGCTGCAACGCTAGCGCATGGTGTTCACGACACGGACGCGAGGGTGGCTGCGTTGGCAGGGATATCTGACTGCAGCGCTGATTTTCGCCATCGCCTGCTTACTGGCGTTTCTAAGTACCCGCCATGAAGTAGTTTTCGATCTGACCTCAGCGCGACGACATACATTGTCGGAAGCCAGTCGCGCAGTGCTGGCACAGCTCGACAAGCCGGTCAACATCACTGCCTACGTTTCTGACGCCAATCCCATGCGTGAGGAAACCCGTTTCCTGGTCGAACGTTACCAACGCATCAAGCAGGATATTGCGCTGGAATTCATCCATCCGGACAAATCACCCGATCGCGTTCGCGCCGCGGGGGTGAAATTTGACGGTGAAGTGGTCATCAGTTACGGCGATCGCCAGCAGCATATCGATAGCGTCGATGAGCAATCACTCACCAATGCGCTGCAATCGCTGGCGCGCAGCGGCGAGCGATGGATTGTCTTCGCGCTGGGACATGGCGAGCGTGACCCACAGGGAGCGGCCAATCACGATCTGGGGCAATTCGGCGAACAACTGAAGACCCGCGGCTTCAAGGTGCAAGCCTTGACTCTGGGCACCACCGCCGCTATTCCAGACAATACTGCACTGCTGGTTATCGCCAGTCCGCAAGCGGATTGGCTGCCAGCTGAAGTAAACATTGTCAACGATTTTGTGAATCATGGTGGCAATGTATTGATCTTGACCGAACCGGGATCGCAGCACGGTCTCCAACCTGTGCTTCAGCAGCTCGGTGTCACCGTTCAACCGGGAACCATTGTGGATCCGACCACGGCTAAACTTGGTCTCGATAATGCCGCGATGACCTTGATTGCACGTTACCCGGCGCACCCCGCTACCAGTCAATTCAGCGTGCTCACCGTCTTTCCTTACGCGTCAGCATTGAGTCACGTCGATGTCACTGGATGGCAAGCGGCGTCCATACTACAAACCGCCGATGGCGCCTGGAGCGAAACAGGCGCCATGGATGGCGACGTGCAATTCGATCCGGCCAGTGATAAAGCCGGTCCATTCGATCTTGGATTGGCGATGACGCGGCCGCGCAGCGACGGCCGCGCCGGTGAACAGCGCTGCATTGTCATTGGCGATGGCGACTTTCTCTCCAACACCTATCTTGGCAATAGTGGGAATTTGGATCTCGGTGTACGTTTGATGAATTGGTTAACGGGCGACGACAAACTGATCAGCATTCCCGCGCGTACGTCACCTGATTCCAATTTGAATCTATCACGCGCTGCGACGCTGGTTATCGGCTTCGGCTTTCTTATCGCACTGCCACTTCTGCTGATTGGTGCCGGTGCCTATGTGTGGTTACGACGACGGCGCCGATGAAACAGCGGCTGTATCTCAACGCGATTCTGCTTGCGGTTGTGTCAGTGCTGGGACTATTTCTCTATTTTTCGCCCGGGAAAGTCGACGACCAAGAACCGCCTCTTCTAATCGATCTATCAAAGGATAGCGTTGACCGCATTCGCATCGAGCATGATGGCGAGCCGGTGATTTCACTTAAGCGGCAGGGGCAAACCTGGCATTTGCTCGAACCCTATCAAGTAGCTGCGGATTCCGATCGCATATCGTTGCTGCTCGATTTCCTGCAGGCACGCAGCGTAACCCGATTTCCATCCGCATCCGAGAATCTCGCCAGCTATGGACTCGACCATCCCGGCTCGGTGCTAACGATCAACGATCAGCGCTTCGAATTTGGCGCGCAACACCCTTTGAAAGCAGCGCGCTACGTACAATTCGGCGACACCGTGCACCTAGTCGCCGACATCGTCACACAACATCTTACGGCTGGCGCAGAAGCGTACGTGAATCCGAATTTGATTGAACCCGGGAGCAAGATTACAGGCATCGAGGTGCCGGGGCTGAAAGTTTCACAAGAAAACAACGCCCTAACGGCTTCAGATCCGTCGGCGTCAACGGATGAGATTGCAGGTTACATCGAGCGTTGGCGTTCGGCACGCGCGATCGACATTCGGCGCGCCACTGACAAGGACCGATCGACCGTCACAACTGAGACCGTTCAAATAAAAGATGGCTTCGGAAAATCCCTAACATTCACAGTTTTAACGCGCACCCCCACACTGCAATTGTTGCGGCCAGATATGGGACTGGTGTATGAAGTTCCCATTGAACTGTCCGAGTCATTGTTGCAGTTAAAGCCGGCACAGGCTGCGTCGCCATGAGGCTCTAAAGTGCCGGAGCTGCCGGAAGTCGAGACCACGCGACGTGGTATCGAACCGCACATTATCAATCGGCGCATCGCCGATGTGGTCATTCGCAATCCCTCGCTGCGTTGGCCGGTGCCTCGCACGCTAAAGCATACGTTAGTCGGTAAACAGGTAACGACGGTTAGACGGCGTGCCAAGTATCTGCTTATCGGCATCGGGGACGGCACGCTCATCATCCATCTCGGCATGTCCGGCAGCTTGCGCATCGTCGAATGCAGCGAACCGCCTCGTACCCACGATCACGTCGACCTGGTTATGGATAACGATCGAGCGGTTCGCCTGCATGACCCGCGTCGATTTGGCGCCGTGCTTTGGTCGCAACAACCGTTGGCTCACCCGTTGCTAATGAATCTGGGCCCAGAACCTTGGGATGTTTCAGCGGAACATCTTCTTGCACGCAGCAGAAAGAGGCGGCAAGCAGTCAAGTGTTTCATCATGGATAGCCGCATTATCGTCGGCGTTGGAAATATTTATGCGTCCGAATCCCTTTTTCTGGCTGGCATTCGTCCGACGCGCGCGGCAGGCCGCGTAGCCATTGTCGAATATACTCGCTTACGCGACGCGATGATCCAAGTGCTCGACAAGGCGATCGCGGTGGGCGGTACCACGTTGCGCGACTTCGTTTCCGCCACCGGCGAGCCGGGTTACTTCCGGCAGCAACTCAATGTCTATGAACGCGACGGTGAGTCCTGCCGGATCTGCACATCGACGATCAAACGCATCGTACAAGTCGGCCGCGCCAGCTACTACTGCCCGCAGTGTCAGAGATAACGCCTGCCTTAGCTACGCCGCCGCCAACGCCTGATCGATATCTGCAATGAGATCGTCGATATGCTCGATACCAATCGACAGACGTACCATGTCTTCAGTCACGCCTGCCTTGGCTAATTCATCGGGTGAAAGTTGCCGGTGCGTGGTACTGGCGGGGTGACAAGCTAATGACTTGGCATCGCCAATGTTTACCAACCGCACGATGATCTTCAGCGCGTCCTGGAATCGCGCCCCGGCTTCGCGTCCACCCTTGACGCCGAAAGTAAGAATTCCGGAAGCGCGCCCGCCCATGTATTTGTCGGCCAGGGGTCTGTCGTTGTGATCCGGCAAACCGGCGTAATTCACCCAGGTAACTTTGGGGTGCTTTCGAAGATGCTTGGCAACCGCCAACGTGCTCTCGCATATGCGATCCATGCGCAAACACAATGTTTCCACACCTTGAAGCACGAGAAACGCGTTGAACGGTGATAGCGCCGCACCCATGTTACGCAACGGCACCACACGTGCACGACCGATGTACGCCGCCGGCCCCAGCGCCTCCGTATAAACTACGCCGTGATACGACACGTCCGGCTCATTCAAACGGCGAAAACGTTTCTTGTGCTCGGCCCATGGGAATTTGCCCGAGTCCACGATCATGCCGCCAATGGAGTTGCCATGACCGCCGAGGTACTTGGTCAACGAATGCACGACAATGTCCGCGCCGTGTTCGAACGGACGGCACAGGTATGGCGTCGGAACAGTGTTGTCGACAATCAACGGGATGCCATGTTTGTGAGCAATCTGTGCCAACTTCTCGAAGTCAGTGATGTTACCTAGGGGATTGCCAATCGATTCACAATAGATGGCTTTGGTCCTGTCATCGATCAACTTCCTGAACGAACTGGGATCGCGATAGTCGGCGAAGCGCACGTTGATCCCAAACTGCGGCAAAGTGTGGGCAAACAAATTATAGGTACCGCCATACAAAGTACTGGCGGACACGATGTTGTCACCGGCTTCCGATATGGTGACGATGGAGTAAGTGATCGCCGCTTGACCGGACGCCAACGCCAAGCCGGCGATTCCACCTTCCATTGCCGCCAGGCGCTGCTCCAGCACATCCCACGTTGGATTCATGATGCGCGTGTAGATGTTGCCCTTGACCTTCAGATCGAACAGATCGGCACCGTGTTGGGTATTGTCGAACGCATATGAAGTGGTTTGATAGATCGGCACCGCCACCGCCTTGGTGGTGGGGTCGGGCGCATATCCGCCGTGTACGCAAAGGGTTTCTATTTTCATGATTGTTCTCCTGGCCCAGTGATGACCGCCTAGCTCATCCAGATTCGCTATATATCCCTCAGTCGGAAATCTTGTCATGCCCACGATCAACTTGCCACCGGCTTTCAGCAGGTGTTGCAGGATCGAACTACGTTCCGAAATTGCTTTCGTCGCGCGTGGACAATCCTTGGAATGTGACCTATAGTCACAAATGACTGCCGGTCACTATTATAAGCTTAGTTATGGCAACCGAAGTTTCCGCTCCACGCACCGGTCGGCGCGAGCGCAAGCGCACCGACACCGAACAGCGCATCCTGCAGGTGGCGCTGCGGCTGTTCTGTGACCAGGGATTCGCCGCCACCACCGTCGAGCAGATTGCCAGTGGCGCCGACATCGCCAAGGGCACTTTTTTCAATTATTTCAGCAGCAAGGAGCAATTAATCTTCGCGTTCGGCGAGCGTCTCGTTGGCCGCTTGGCCGCCGCCGCGGGCGCGATAACCGACAGCGCACCCATTCGCGAACAAGTCCGCGCCGCAATGCACCTGCTCGTTGGCGAGTGGCGCGGCAACAAGCGCCTGTTGCGCTCCATGCTGAGCATCGGAATGGCCAGCGACCATATGTCGAAGCACCTCGGAAAGCTGCTGGCCAGCGGCCGCGCCAATGTCACGGTGTTGATGCGCGAGGCGCAGCGACGTGGCGAGGTACGTGCCGACATCAGTGCCGAAGATCTCGCGCGCCTGTTGCAGCAATCGATGATGGGCGCGCAGATCATCTGGTCACTTGCACCAGCGAACAATCTGGTAGCGATGGCCGATCAAACACTCAATGTGTTTTGGCGTGGCATTGAAACGGGTGATTCCTCCAAGCTTTCGGCTCGCCAACGCCAATTGCCGCAATGATCCGTCGAATATTCTTACTGCTCGCTCTCGCAGCCGCAGGCTTCTACGGCTATCAATACTATCGCCGTCCGATCGACAGCACGCTCGTAGCCTATGGCACCCTAGAGGCGCGCAACATCGAAGTCGGTTCAAAGATCGGCGGTCGCATTGCCGATGTGCTGGCGCACGAAGGCGATCATGTCAAAGCCGGCCAGCTACTGGTCGTGTTTGAAGCCGATGAACTAAGCGCCCAGGTGGAGCAGGCGCTCGGGCGTGTGCATTGGGCCGAAGCCAATGTCGCCAAGATGAAGCAAGGATCGCGTCCCGAGGAAATCGCCGAGGCGCAGGCTGCCGCAGGCGACAGTACGTCATCAAATGGCTTTCGCGTGGAAGAGGTCGAACAAGCGCGCGCCGAACTTGCGCGCGCGCGCGCGGAGGCGATTAATTCCGAAAGACTGTACAAGCGCACCAGCGAATTGACGGCAACCGGTGCGGCTTCGAAGCAATCACTGGACGATGCCGAAGCACGGCGTAACGGCGCGCGCGCCACCGTAGTGGCCGCCGAGCATGCGGTCGCCGCCGCCGAGGGACGTTTGAAGGCGGCTGCCGCAGTAACCAAAAAAGCCGAGACTGGATTTCGCGTTGAGGATCTGGCAGCTGCTGAAGGCGAGCTCGCACAAGCACAGGCACAGCTTAAAGGAAATTACAAGCACGCTGGTGGTCGAGCATGAAGTACGCGCTTCCCGCCGATTCAGTGGTCGAGGGATGGATCTGCAACCTGGCGTTTGATTCCACCGAATGCCGTCATTGCCAAACTGCTCAAAACGCGATGAACTCTACGCGATGGTGTACGTGCCGGAAACGCGCGTCAGCGGGGTGCATCCGGGACAACATGCTGAACTGCGCGTTGACGCGTTTCCTGACCAGATGTTCGATGCCCGCGTCGAGCAGGTTCGCCAGCAAGCTGAATTTCTCCCGCGCAATGTGCAGACCAGCGAAGAACGCGTTCACCAGGTCATCGGCGTCAAGTTGCGTGTCGATGAGAACGGCGACCTGCTCCGTCCTGGAATCAGTGTCGAAGCGCGATTTCCACCCGAGGCCGCGCCATGAGCGCCATTCGTGCTGACAATCTTACCCGCCGATTCGGTGACTTCACCGCCGTCGATAAAGTCAGCTTTGATGTGGCACGTGGCGAGATCTTCGGCTTCCTTGGACCCAATGGCAGCGGCAAAACCGTCACCATAAAAATGCTCTGCGGGATTCTGCCAATATCAGACGGCAATGCCTGGGTGGATGATATCGACGTGCGTGATAATCCTGACGAGGTACGCACACGCATCGGTTACATGAGCCAGAAGTTCGCGCTGTACGATGATTTGACCGTACTCGAGAATCTGAGATTTTACGGTCGCGTGTATGGTTTGCGCGGAAAGGCATTGCAATCGAAAATCGATCACATGATCGAGCAAAATAGGTTGCAGCCCTATGTGCGTCGCGCCGCCGGTCGCCTGTCAGGGGGCTGGAAGCAACGCCTGGCGTTGAGTTGCGCACTGCTACATGAGCCGCGCATCCTTTATCTGGATGAACCCACCGCCGGCATTGATCCGGTGGCGCGCCGCCAGTTGTGGGATTTGTTGTTTGAACTTTCATCGCAGGGAATAACCTTCTTCGTCACCACTCACTATATGGATGAGGCCGAGCGTTGCAGCCATCTTGCTTATATCTACTACGGGTCGCTCATTGCCGATGGCACGCCCGACAGCTTGCGCGCCTTGCCGGACATTACTCCGCCTCACACGTATCGACTTGAACTTACGGCGCAGGATGTAACGGGCGTGCTGGCGAAAGTACGGAAGCTGCCTGAAGTTCGCAACGCAACGATTTTCGGCCGCTCGGTGCATGCGCTTGTAGACGACTCATTCCCGGTTGAGGAACTGCGATCAAGCCTTATCACCAACGGAATGAGCATCGAGGATATACGGCCTCTGGTCCCCACTCTCGAAGATGTGTTTGTCGAACTCACTTTTCGTCGACAACGCGAACTGGATGCAGCGTGAACATGCAGTCTTCACATCTCTCCTCGCCATTTCGCGGCCTAACTGCCGTTGCTTACAAGGAAACCCTGCACGCGCTACGCGATCGCATGGCCATGGTCATGGCCTTCTTCATGCCGCTGTTTCAAATGACGATTCTTGGCGCTGCGATTGACACCAATGTGCGGCAGGTATGACCATCGTTTTCGATCAAAGTGGAACCAGCTGACCGTGGGTGCGCCGGACATGGGCACCACCGACAGCCGCGCCTTTATCGATCGGTTGCGCAACTCCGACACATTTCACGCTCTATAAGTATGTGCATTCCGATTCCGAGCTTAATGAAGAGATGGTAGCAGGGCGCGCACGCGTGGCGATAAAAATCCCCATCTGATTTCGCGCGCCAACTGCTCCAACGGATCAGTGGCGCAGGTTCCGGTGCTGGTTGACGGCTCGGATTCCTCCGTTGCCGGTCAGGCAAAATCAATGTCGCAACGGGAATTGGATTTGATGAGTCGCTGCGCAGGGTTCTCAACGACGACGCAAAGTGCCATCTCAGTGCGGCCAAAAATGATGTTCAACCCGGATTCGCGTTCGCCGAATTTCTTTCTGCCTGGATTGATGGCGGTATTGCTGTTATTCGTCACGACAATGTTGACGGCTTTCTCGGTGGTGCGCGAAAAGGAACGCGGCACGCTCGAACAGCTGATCGTCACGCCGGTCAAACCGCTGGGTTTGATGTTGGGAAAAATTGCCCCCTACTTCGTACCGGGTATCCGCCGGGATCTGTTCCATCCTTACCTGCATGCACTTCATCTTTCGTGTGCCGATTCATGGCAATGTCTTCTTGCTGGTCGGGCTTTGTACATTCTACTTATTCGTTAACCTGACGATCGGTATTCTCATTTCAGCAAAGCCAATTCACGGGCTGAAGCCATGCAGTTGGCAATGATGATCATGCTACCGACAATTTTCTTTCCGTTTACATTTTCCGCGCCACCATGCCGGCGCCGTTCTACGCAGTGAGTTTCCTGATCCTTTTCATGGTGAACATCTCACGCCTGGGGATCATTCTGCGCAACGCCATTGAAACTGTGGCTGGATGCAGCCGTCATCGCTCTGCATGGGAATCGTGATTCTGCTGCTGGCCGCGCGCCGTTTCACCCGCATGATTGTGTAGCCAATAACGTTAATCGACTTCAAATACGCAATGTTCCGCTACTTGACGCGATCAACGACGCAATACGACTGAAGATCGCGCCACGCGGATCGGGGCGCCGCGTGTACTTCGCCGGTTTTGCGGTCAGAATTGCCTGCATGTTGCCGTAGGTGCGATCGAGCCTTTGATTTCGTGTCCCCAACGCTTCAAGGCCGCAAGTTCGATATCGTTGAAAGCGCCAGACTCGGCTTCAATGCGATCCGGTAGGTATTGATGATGGTAACGCGGCAATCTCACCCGCAGATTTGCATCGTGTCCGTCGGCAAATCTGGTATACCGAGCAACACCATGCTGATTATGCGGCTGCCGCCGGGTGTGCCGAAATTTCAACGCGTTCCGCGGTTTCGATAAATGTCGGCGACATGCTGGACAGCGGCCGCTTGCCAGGCGCTATCGCGTTGGCGTCATTGCCGACCAAGCCGTAGGTATTTGGTTGATCCGGTGCTGAGGCAAAATCATCCATCTCATTGTTGAGCACGACGCCCGTATCTGGCGGCATGAATGCGCAACCGAAGTGCGTATTGAGGCTCAAGGTCGCGGCGACGCGATTGCCTTCAATATCAAAGCACCGAGAAGTGGTGGTATTGACGCTAATACTTTAATTGAGCACCTGTCGGCTGTAGTTCGGCACTCAGCGTCGCATGGTCAATTGATATCGTGGTGCGCAAAGACTCCGCATATTGCTTGCTCAACAGGCGCGCGAGCGGAACCTTCACGAAATCCGCGTCGCCGAGATATTCGGCGCGATCGCGGTAAGCGCGCCCGCATGGCTTCCACAATAAGATGTACGCTGCCGGCTGGCGCGGATCAAATCTAAAACCTTCGAGAATGTTCAGCGCTTCCAGCATCACTATTCCGCCGGAAGACGGCGGCGGCACCTGAGCGATGCGCATGTCATGGTACTGGCCAACCAGTGGCGCTCGCTCCACTGCCTGGTAGTTAGCCGATCTGATCAGTCCAGATGCCACCAGCGCTTCACACCATCGACGAGGCGGCGGCCAATATCTCCGTGATAAAAAACTTGCGCACCTTCATTGGCAATACGTTCGGTGTTCGCCAATTCCATTTTGCCGCAGTACATATCCATTCGGCGGCGCGTCACCGTTAACAAGAAATGTCGCGGCACCTTCATCAGGCCACAATCACATAAAGGTATCCACACGCGGTTTCGCCGCCTGTTCGAGTGCTTCACTAACGGTAATGCCGTTGCGAGCAAGATTAATGGCGGGCTCCAGGGACTGTGCCAGAGACAACCGGCCGTAGTGGGCGGCGAGATGCTCCAGCTTCCGCCGATTCCCGGTATTCCGGCAGCGGCAGCCATCGGTTGACTTGTCGGGAATAAACTTTCCATGCGCATCCAAATACATGTCGGAGAAGCCGCGGCCGGCGCCAGACCGCGCATCGATCGATGTCATGTCCATCACTGGCGCGATGTAACAGAAAGAAACCTCCGCCACCCAGTCCCAGTTGAACGGCTCTCCTGGCGACTGCAAGCACGGCAGCAACGGCCACGGCTGCATCGAAGGCGACCACCACCGCTCGCCAGTATCGGCGCCGGTTTCGGTCGCCTGCTCGCTGGCCGTGGCAATCGCCGCCGCAGTCAGTGCAGCTTCCACTGCAGTGCACGTTATTGCGATAAACTGCATCAGGAGCAGGATCGCGAATCGCATTGATTCAGATCTTGAACATGCAGATCAATCGCCTTTTCCGCCATCAGTAATGGGCGCGCTGGCCAGCTCTTTGTTCTTCCTTGCCGTCACTTTTGGACAGTGCAACTCAAGATCGAGCAACGTGTCGACAATAGCGCCAGCTACAATCAGACACGCTTTTCTACCATTTGTTGTCAGCAGGCACGACGTACCACGGCGCGCCTTTGCTCGCAGTATTGATGATCGCGCTGCCATTTCATGTAGTCGCTCCGGTGTTTACGTTCGCCCGGCGTCAGTACCGGAGAATTTCCAGCGCTTCTCTGGAATATCAAATTAGCTCCAGAAATCGGCAGCTTTCTGCTCTTCCTTTGAGACATTCAAGAAAAATTTCTGATTGCAGTTTCGTTAACCCGTCCAGATAGCGCTCGAAGTTTTTGATGTCACTTGTATCGCTCGACCCCTTCCTCGTCGTGGATACGATCGGGCGGCAATCTGCCCGCGAGTATTTCCTTGTGCACTCGGACGACAAGTACTTCCTCATAGTAGGAACGGTTAAAAATACTGATGCAGAAGCCGCTCCGGCGAGCTTCGCGCGCTGCGCCACAAATAGTCGTGGTCAAGCTCTTCCACCGTCGGCGCTTTAAACGAAAATACGGCAACCCTGAGTTGACTTCGGACATGACGACGATGGTTCCATCGCACGCAGCATCAAAGCGAAAAACGAGCAGCAAGGACAGCGATCTTGTGCGTATAACTTGTCCTGTAATTCCGCAAGACGCTCAATGCCCTCGCGCAGCAAGGCCTGCGCATCATCTTAAAACGACTTGCTCTGAACGGCTGGTGTCCCTGGATCGAAATCCTTCAGTTGGAACTTCTACCGTCCGTCACGCGATACTTGTGAACGAGCTTCGTCAGTTCTTTCACTCCCTCCCGCTGGAGCATTACAATAATTTCACAGATGAATAGCAAGCGTCACTGTGAAGCATCATTAAAGCCAGCCGTTTGTCTCGCAACTCGTCCTTCACATAAGCGTAGTAGATGGGCGCAGCGATCAAGCCAGCGACGCCAAACGCCGCTTCCATCACCATCATTGCGGTCAACAGTTCCCAGGCGCGGCAGATATGACCACCAATAATGCGCATTGAGGAAATACTCAAGCTTGTGTATGACCACCAGGTAGGCAAAGTAGTCCACGGCAACCGGGAGTGACAGCTCAAGCTAACCACGAAGATAACGGTGTTGGACACCAAGTTGCCAAGAATAGGGAATCAAACCGGCGACAAAGGTAACCAGAATCATGGTCTTGGTGAACAGCAGATGCACACCAATCAGGGGCAGAACAATCGCAAGATAGATACCTGTGAGCAGCGCATTGACCAAAATGGAGATCTGCGCAAATACCACGCGGCAAAATACCAACCTTCGAGCACAATGCACGCTGTCGCAAGGCGACCGCCAAAGGTCCGAGCATGTTTGTCGGCACCGCACTTTCCAATGCCAGCATGGCGCCAATGATCATACCGATGATGATATGCATGAGGGCGCGCCCCAAACCCGCGCCGGCAACCTGGAACATGCCCGCGTGGGCGCGCAGCCATTCGACCAACCTAACACGCAGTTCTTCGGTGTCGGCGGGCATACGCTGCTGCAACCAGTCCGGCAGATGCGGGCGAGAGCTTTCAATAATCTCTGCCATGCGTTGCACCAACGCAGGCACGCTCTCATTACTGTCACGAACAAATGACGTCAAACCGATGGCTGTGAGTGAATTCAGCGCAATAACAACCGTGGCGATGAGTATAACCGCCAATGCGCGGACACCGGATCGGCTGAGTGATGAAACATGTAACAACGGTACCAATGCGTTGACCAGCACATAGACCAATAATGCAGCAAGCAATGCTGGCAGCAGATGCAGATGCAGTGTGAGTAACAACCCGGCGCCAAACAGAATCCAGCTTACCCAGTCGAATCGAGTGATAGGAATCTGATTCATCGCTCAATCCTAAAGAACGCCAACGGCAAGCGCGTTGGCGGCCGTTACCAACTTTTGGATCAGCCCCGGTTTGCCGCCACAGGCTTTGTCAATCACGACCGTGACTTCCTGTTGATTGCCGCCGGCGGGTGCGTCTACCGCTTTTGCGACCAATGCGTCTTCGGTTTTATAGACACGATACTTCTTGCTGACGTCGATATCGAGATACACCGAAGATCCGAAATGCGTGTCAACAAGTAGCCCGGAAAAACCTTTCTCGTTCGTCTTAGGAAACAAGCTAACCAAGACTTTTGGCGCAATGTCATAAGATTGCTTCTCGCGGCTGTTCTGCTCATCGACGCTTGCATAACGACCGCTCAGGCGGTCCAGTCGGTAAAGGGATTGCAACCCCAGCAGCGTTCCAATGCCCTTCCACTTCAGAAAACTAGCGTCGAGCTGCCACTGATCGCCCAACAAATCGTAACTCTTCACGTCACAGAGATTGCCAGTCGCGAGATAGGCGCGGTAACGCTGCGGTCCAAGTTGTTTGAAACTCAGTTCGGCAATCGGTTGTTCGGCGTTGAAACGCCCATATACGTAGAACGGAGCTGCACAAAGGACGACAGCCAGCAAAACCAGAACAAGCGCAGCTATCCACCCCATGGTTCGCAACCACGAACCGCGCGGTGGACTGTATTCAGGGCGTCGAGCCGGATTTGACTTCCGCATCCCGATGTTCCTTGTAAGTTTCATAGTCACCAGAACTTTGTTGCAGGCATTGCTCGCGCTCGCTCTGTGATGGTTGCTGGCACTGTAGCTGCTCGCGTTGCTGCAGTCCTCCGTAGACCTGATCGATGGTGCAGGCCGAAACAATCGCCCCCAATGTCATCACTAACAGAATTCGTGTGTAAGTCATACAGGATATCTCGCCTTCATGAATAAGAAGCAGCGTCTATTCCGCCGTCCCCGCGCAGGCGGGGACCCAGTAAGAAAATGAGTTCATCTTCAACTAGATTCCCGCTTCCGCGGGAATGACGCTTCATATCGCATTAATGACTTTATTACGATTGACTCCACGGCGAGTTTACCACTGCGCCAGGATGGTCGCGTTAATGACAAAAAAAAACCCCGCGGAGTGCGGGGCTTTTGGATACCACTATTTCACTGCACGCCCCTAAAGTGGGCGCCGCTTACGCCTACATCATGCCGTCCATGCCACCCATGCCGCCGTGGCCATGGTCACCGGCCGGCGCTTCCTTCTTCGGCAGCTCGGCAATCATGCACTCGGTGGTGATCATCAGACCGGCGATCGAGGCCGCGTTCTGCAGCGCCGAGCGGGTGACCTTGGTCGGATCGAGAATGCCGAACTTGACCATGTCGCCGTACTCGCCGGTGGCCGCGTCGTAGCCGAAGTTGCCCTTGCCTTCCTGCACCTTCGATAGCACCACCGACGGCTCATCGCCGCTGTTGGCGACGATCTGACGCAGCGGCTCGGTGAGCGCGCGGCGCGCGATGTCGATGCCGATGTTCTGATCGTGATTGTCGCCCTTGAGCTTCTCAATGGCGGAGAGCGAACGCACCAGCGCAACGCCGCCGCCCGGCACCACGCCTTCTTCGACGGCTGCACGGGTTGCATGCAACGCGTCTTCGACGCGCGCCTTCTTTTCCTTCATTTCGACTTCGGTAGCGGCACCAACCTTGATGACGGCCACACCACCGGCCAACTTCGCGACCCGCTCCTGCAGCTTCTCACGATCGTAGTCGGAAGTGGTTTCCTCGATCTGAGCGCGGATCTGATTGATGCGGCCTTCGATCGACTTGCGCGAACCGGCGCCATCAACGATGGTGCAGTTCTCCTTGCTGATCGACACGCGCTTGGCGGTGCCGAGATCGTCCATGCCAGCTTTTTCCAGCGTCAGACCGACTTCCTCGGAGATGACGGTGCCATTGAGTGAGAATGGCGATGTCTTCCAGCATGGCCTTGCGGCGATCACCGAAGCCCGGCGCCTTCACCCGCCTGGCACTTGACGATACCGCGAATATTGTTGACCACGAGAGTCGCCAACGCTTCGCCTTCCACTTCTTCGGCGACGATGAGCAACGGACGGCCGGACTTGGCCACGCCTTCCAGCACCGGCAGCAGCTCGCAGGCCAAATACCTTCTTGTCGTGCAGCAGGATGACCGGGTTATCGAGCTCCACACTCATCGACTGCTGATTGTTGATGAAGTACGGCGAGAGATAGCCGCGATCGAACTGCATGCCTTCGACGACGTCGAGTTTCGTTGTTGAGACCGGAACCTTCTTCAACGGTGATGACGCCTTCCTTACCGACCTTGCCCATGGCGTCAGCGATGATCTTGCCGACTTCTTCATCAGAATTGGCGGAGATGGTGCCAACCTGCGCGATGGCCTTGTCGTCTTTGCAGGGCTTGGACAGACTCTTCAATTCTTCAACGACGGCGTGCGCCGCCTTGTCGATGCCGCGCTTCAGATCCATCGGGTTCATGCCGGCGGCCACGGCCTTGATGCCTTCAGTCAACAGCGACTGCGCCAACACGGTGGCGGTGGTGGTGCCGTCACCAGCGACATCGGAAGTCTTGGATGCCCCACTTCTTCACCATCTGCGCGCCCATGTTTTCGGCTTGTCGGAGAGTTCCGCTTCTTTCGCGACTGAAACGTCCATGGTGATGGTGGGGGCACCGAAGCTCTTGTCGAGTACCACATTGCAGCCCATAGGACCGAGGGTGACCTTGACCGCATTGGCCAGGATGTTCACGCCGCACGTGCGCGGCGGGATTCTTCACCGAAACGAATATCTTTTGCTGCCATGTTTGCTATTCCTTAAAAAGTTGTGAGTCGCGTGGGGGCGTTAGTCTTCGATCACGGCCATGATGTCGTCTTCGCGCATCACAACCAGCTCTTCGCCTTCGACCTTGACCTCGGTGCCGGAATACTTGCCGAACAGCACCAGATCACCTTCTTCACGTTCATCTTGCCGAGATCGCCCTTGTCGTTGAAAACTTTACCGGAATGACGCCATCACCTGCCGCAGATCGGCTTTTCAGTGACGTTGTCGGGAATAATGATACCGCCTGCGCTCTTCTTTTCCTCTTCGAGACGCTTGACGATCACGCGGTCATGCAGCGGTCGCAGTTTCATGAGTCTTTCTTCTCCTGAATTTGTTACTTTGGGTTGTCGTAAGCTGGGGGAAGTCTGTTACGAACAGCACTCCCCTTTGGTGAGTGCTAGTATGGGTAATTTGCCGCTGTCAAGCCACCTAAGCAACTGATTGTTTTGGCATGAAACCTGATTTCTGGCTATTACTTAGCACCTGCCCCGACGCTAGCTCGGCCGCACGCCTGGCTGGACTACTCGTCGAGCGGGGGTTGGCGGCGTGCGTCAACATCCAAGCCGGGGTAAATTCCGTATACCGTTGGCAGGGAAAAACCGAGCAGGCAAGCGAGCACTTTGCTGCTCATCAAGACCTCCGCCGCCCGTTACGATGAAGTGGAAACTTGCATCAAAGCTCATCATCCCTATGAACTACCGGAAATCGTGGCAGTCCCTATCGTTGCCGGATCGAAGGAATATCTGAGCTGGGTAGGCGAGACATGCAAATCGTTAAAAAACTAACCGATGGGATGCCACGCAAATGCAATGAGACCATGGTGCGCATTGCTGGCGGCCCTGCTGCTCGTTCCGGCGCTGGCAATTGCCGGCGATGACCCCCTGGCGGCGCTCAAAGGTCTGGTGGGCGGCGGTCAGAAAGAATTCCTCAAACCCGATCGCGCCTTCGTGTTCAATGCCGAAAGCGTCGATGGCAAGACCATTCGTTGCGCAATGGGACGTGGCCGATGGCTACTATCTTTATCGCAGCAAGTTCGATTTCAAGATTGATACGCCCGGCGTGACACTCGGCACTGTCGATGTGCCGCATGGGCAATTCAAGGAAGATGAAAATTTCGGCAAGGTTGAAATCATGCATGGCAATTTTGCGGTTGATCTACCGCTGCAATTCGCCGCTGATTCGCCCGCACCGACCAAAGTGAATCTCACGGTCGGCTATCAAGGTTGTGCCGAAGACGGCATCTGCTATCCGCCGCCCACAAGACAGTCGAGGTTACGGCACTACGCAGACCAGCGGCGCATCCACCACTTCAACTGGCACGGCATCAACATCTGGCGACGGCAATGGAATGGTGAATGAAACCGACCGCATCGCCAGCGTGCTGGGCAACGGGTTTTGTCGTTTCAAACGCTGGCTGCTTTTTTCGGCTACGGCTTGTTGCTGGCGCTGACGCCCTGCGTGTTCCCAATGGTACCCATTCTTTCCGGCATTCTGGTCGGGCAGAAACACACCACCCCCATTCGCGCCTTCGTTCTGTCGGCAGTGTATGTTTTGGCCATGGCGCTGACTTACGCCGTCGCCGGCGCGATCGCGGGACTGTTCGGAAAAAATCTGCAGGCGGCATTTCAACAACCAGCAGTGCTGATCGCTTTTGCGTTGGTATTTGTTGCGCTGGCAATGTCGATGTTTGGATTTTACGAACTGCAATTGCCGGCGGCGTGGCAGTCGCGCCTGGATGACATCAGCCGCCGCCAGCGCGTGGGCTCATTGGGTGGCGTCGCGTTGATGGGCGTGCTCTCCGCAGTCATCGTTGGACCGTGCGTCGCGCCACCGTTGGCTGGCGCGTTGGTTTATATCGGCCGCAGCGGCAATGCATTGCTCGGCGGCGCCGCCCTTTTCACCATGGCGCTGGGCATGGGCGCGCCGTTGCTCGCGGTGGGTGCGTCAGCAGGACATTTGTTACCGCGCGCCGGCAGCTGGATGGAAACAGTGAAAAAGATCTTCGGCGTGCTCATGCTGGCAATGGCGGTGTGGTTTGTGTCGAGAATTCTTCCGCCCACGGTAACGCTGGCGCTATATGCTTTGATCGCAATTATTGCCGCATCACTGCTTGGCGCTTTCCATCGCCTCGATTCAAAGAGCAGTGGCGCTCAACGATTGAGTAAAGGGCTTGGATTGGCTGCGAGTGTTTACGCGCTCGCGCTGCTGGTTGGTGCTTTGAGCGGTCGCGATGATCCACTGCAACCGTTGTCTGGCGTATTCGCAACGCGTTCGGCAACCGTCGCCACCAATTCATCTGAACGCTTGAACTTCGCCCCCGTGCGCGGCGCTGACGGATTGAAAGCCGCGTTGGTCGCGGCCGGAGGCAAACCGGTGATGCTGGATTTCTACGCCGATTGGTGCATCGAGTGCAAGAAGCTCGAAAAGGAAACCTTCGCCGATAACACCGTGCGCAACACACTGCGCGATGTGGTGTTATTGCGCGCCGATGTCACCGCCAACGACGACGCCGATCAGGGCCTGCTGCATGAGCTTGGTTTGATCGGCCCACCTGCCATTTTATTCTTCGATCACGACGGTACCGAAAAGCGTTCGTATCGCGTGCAGGGCTTCATCGAGCCTCAGCCTTTCGTTCAACATGTGAAATCCGCCAACGGACTATGCAAAGTGCAAGGACAAATGGTCTGCTAGTCGTGGTTGCCGCGATTGCGGCGATCATCGGCTACTTCGCGCAACAGTACGTATACGGTGGCAGCGGTGGCAACGGTCTCGCTACCAAATCGCGCGTTGAATTCACGTTGCCGGATTTGCAGGGCAAACCTCACTCAATCAGCGAGTTCGACGGCAAGGTTGTGGTGCTGAATTTTTGGGCCACCTGGTGCCCACCGTGTCGCGATGAGATCCCTGACTTCAATGCACTGCAGTCCAAGTACGGTGCGCGTGGCGTTCAATTTGTCGGTGTCGCCATGGATGAAAAAGATGCAGTGGAAAACTTCGTCAAGACGCTGCCCATCAACTATGTGGTGCTGGTCGGTGACGAGGAAGGGAAGATCACCACCAGCTATGGCAATGAACTGATCGCGCTGCCCTACACCGTCGTTATCGACCGTAAGGGCCAGGTGGTGGCCACTCGCAAGGGCCGATTCCGCCCGGAGGATTTGGGCCCCGCGCTGGACGCCCTGCTTTAAAAAGCCGGTCGTTGTTTATTTTCGCGTCGTCAACCGCCGTATTGTTGCTTGGCGAAGATAAACGACGAGGTCCAGCTTAACCATAGACTGACATCCGACCTGGACCAAATGATTCAGACCGGTCACCTCACCAACCCAGATGCTAGCGCGCCAATCTGGATCATTATTGCTCCTCTGGCAGAACATGTGCACGCCTTGCAGTCATGAAAGGATTCCATATATCTATTCGAAGGAGCCGGACACCGTCGCGGTGTAGCGATGAACATGTAACCAATGCTCCCTCTCGCCTCATGACCCTTGCCGGCTACAGTTTCGCACTGCCGCGCTCGAAGTTGCTGCGCATTGCCTTGGGAATGGTGCTCATTATTTTCGGATTTCTTGGCTTCCTGCCGATTGTTGGCTTTTGGATGATTCCGCTGGGACTGATGCTATTGTCCTACGAACTGTCTTGGATCCGCCGTATCAGGCGGCGCACTGCTGTCTGGTGGTTTGGACGCCGCCGCGGCAAGCAGAACAACGGGGCGCAACGCTGAAAACTTGCGGGCCCGTCGCCCGTCAATCAGGATACCCATGTGAACGCATCCCGACTCTTCCCACTTCCGCGGCCAATAACCGCAGCACTTGAAAGAGTTGCCACGATAGTTGCGCACACTTGATCAGCCAGAGTTCTAGGATCCTGCAAACGTCTGACCACATGATGAACAGACCATCCATCATGCACCGCCCCACAGCTTTGACGTGGCGGCGACGCGGTGGTCTGATCTGTGAAGAATCGTCCAGTAGAAAGCGCTAATCGATCGTGATTACCATCAGTAACATCGCACCGATCAGATTTTTTCAACGGAATTGGTCGAGCCTCGCCTTCTCTGCGGTAAGGATTATGGCCGTTTGTAATCACGTGGGAGTGTATTAGATGAACATCGACGACTGCGGTCCGTTGCTAGAACCCATCTCAAAATTAGCGAGCGAAGTCAGTTGCGCCCTGTCGGAGCGCAGAAACCGGAGTTTACAAAGTAGTAAATGAGGATTTCGAGCACCGCCAGTGCGCAAGATGGTGAGCGCAGCAATTTTGAGACGGGTTCTAATGAAGCAGATCGAACCCAACCGTCCCCCAAGCAGTGACCGCAACGAGCACTAAGCCGGGGATAACTTGAGCCGCGAATCGACGGTTGCCGGCTATGATTGCAGCGCCAATCTTGCTGGAGATGTTAGAGCTGAACGCGACCAATATCGGCACGACTGCGTCGGTAGGCTGGGCTTTGCCGGAGGCAACCAGCGATGCAACCGATACAGCCACGGAATGCGTGTCAACAAGGCCTGCAATGGCGGCAGCCGTGATGACGCCAGCGCGGCTGTTCCAGTCGCGAAGTGCCGCAGCGATGACCATTACCACCGACATAAAGGCCACAAGCGTTACGGCAATCTTTAAATCAAAGGCGCGACCGGGCTTCGCTTCTTCCGGCGATGGGCTGAGCAACGCGCGAGCGGTGAAAAGTATGCTGTAGACGATAGCAACGATTGCGGCGGCGCTCAGCGGCAAAAGCATAGACTGAAGCGTTGCGCGGCTGACCATCGACAGGATCGCCATCATTTGCGCGATGGTCGCCACCGTCGAAAGCACGGCACCAGCGACCGCCTGGCGCATTTGTGCCGGGTGTCTAACCGCTCTCGCGGCCATTGCGCCAATGGTTGCAACGCTGGAGACGAATCCGGATATCAGCCCGGTGGCTGGCAGACCGTAGCGAGACCCGACCAGTCGTGTGGCGATATGCCCACCAGCGCTGATAGTCATGATCAGTAGCATTACTGTCCATATTGTTCGCGGATTCAGCGCATTATAGGGTCCTAAGTAGCGATCGGGCGTCAACGGTAGAATGACGAGGGTCGCGGCGCCTAACAGCAGTGCATCACGCAACTCGCCCTCTGTGAGGACATTGCGCACGAACCGGTGCAGGGTTGCGCGCGATGATAGAAGGATTGCGATGATGACTGCCGCGGCTGCCGCCATCGCTGGTGAAAGCGTCGCCCAGGCGCCGAGCAACAGTGTGAGCAGAAGCGAGATCTCGGTGGTTAACCCGGGGTCCTTCTCACGACCGCGCCAGTAGGCCAGAGCGGAGAGGAAGACGACTCCTGCGGCAGCCACTCCGAGCAACAATGTCCCGCCCAAATGTTGACTCAACGCACCCAGCACGGCTGTGATTGCGAAGGTTCGAACACCGGCGGATGCGCGCTTTGGACCGCTTCCCTTGCGGCGTTCGCGTTCGGCACCGATCAGAAGCCCAACGCCAAGGGCAACTGCAAAGCCTATCGCAGTTTGATCATTAACGTTCACGGTCAAGTTGGCAGAGTAAAAATACGATAGCTCTTGGAAATCGAATGGGTTGTAGATACTCACCGATTGACGACAAGCCTGCGCGATGGTTGGTAGTGTACTGGAGATATCGCCACACGTCAGGCGCTCAGGGAAACGCCATCGTTTATGAACTGTGAATGTTACGCAGCCTGGCTGCGTGATTTGAGGGGTTTCTACTCGGGATTCCGTGCAAACCAGTTAGCACCAAAGATAAGTGTACAGCCTGTGATCTCGGAACGGTAAGAAGAGAAGCCAAGCGTGTCTCTTCGCGCAAGATTAATATTCGTTTGCATACCCGACAATCGTTACTAACAGCCGTGCCACGCCGTAGGCTAGCCAGTAGCAGGCTCGAAGATACCACGCTTGACGCATCCATCCCGGAGATTCGAGGCCAAAGGCTCCCCCCGCAATTGCATTCCGAAGAGATAATCGAAGGTCAGCGGCGAACCTCTCATCCTTAACCACGATGTTCGCTTCGCGAGATAGTAGGAGGCTAAACGGATCTAGGTTGGACGAACCGACTGTAGCCCATCTCCCATCAATGACGGCAACTTTTGCATGCAACATTCCTTCAGTGTATTCATAAATAGCTACGCCTGCGGCCAGCAAATTGCCGTAAAGAGCCCGCGATGCATAGAGCAGAAGCGGATGGTCAGTGTGTCCTTGCAAAAGCAGAGTCACCTTCACTCCGCGTTTTGCTGCTTTGATGAGCGCATGCCGAAACCGCCAACCCGGCATGAAATAAGCGCAGGCGAGAACGATTTCGTTTTGTGCCGCGTCAATTGCAGCGCGATACGCTCTCTCAATGTCCTTTCGATGGCGGATGTTATCCCGAAGCACGAGCGCAACGGCCACGCCATCGCCGGCCTGAAAGGACACCGATGGAGGCGCTCGTGGAGAATTGCGCAATGCGAATTTGACGTCGGCATATCGACGCCAGAGTAGGGCCATCGTGCGGCGCACCTCGGCAGCCAATGGTCCTTCGATCCGAACCGCATAGTCTAACGACTTGCCCGGAATCCGTGAGGAGTTGTCATCCGTAATATTGATACCACCGACAAATGCCACACTGCCATCGATGACGGCAAGCTTTCGATGCAAACGACGCAACCGCTCCCGGCGCAGCGTTAGCGGAGAGATGTCGGGCCCGTAAAGCAGAATCATAACGCCGGCAGCTTGCATTGCCTCACGCACCCTTTTTGGAAGATTACGGGATCCAAATCCATCGAGGAGCAGGTACACAGCTATATTGCGTTGCGCGGCCTCGGTAAGCGCTCTGGCAATTCGCTGGCCGGTCGAGTCGTCTGCAAATATGTAGGTTTCAACAAGAACGTCGTGTCGCGCTGCAGCCAGCGCGGATTCGAGTACTGCGGAGTATTGGCTGCCACATTCAAGCAACGTGAGGCGATTACCGGGAATAAATTTCAGATTCTTCATGGCTGCCAAATCATCATGCAGCTCGAATAGGTTTTGGCAATTTAAACACCACTTGTTAACTAACTTGGCGTTTGCATTTGCGTTGTCGATTAAACCAAAGGGGCGAGGGTTCTTGGTGTAAAGGAATTTATAGTATCGGAATAAATTATTTTAGTGCGTCAACTGTCTTGCACCAACTTGATTCAATCCGGCACTTTATGATTCGTGAGGGATAGGTGGTGGCTACTCGAAAAGGCCGGTTCCGGCCGGAAGTTCTGGGTCCAACCCTAGATAGTCTGCGTCGAATTGCTGACAGCGACTGTCACTTTCCCCTGGTATAGACCAGCGCTCGTTGCTTTTTAATTTCACCCTCTATTTTGACTTCTCGTCGTCGATTAATAAAGATACACGACCGCGACCCCTTTTACGTAATTATTCCATCATACGGGTGGCGGCATTCACGACATCGTTCAGTGCCTGCTGCTTGTGGCGGATCTCACTGAGTTTGCGCGCAAGTTCGGGGTTGTCGAGTTCGGCGCGGCGCTGCTGGTGTTGCTCGACCAACTCGATTGAAACGAGACTGCGGAAGGGATCGGATTCAATGGCACGCACCACCAGTTGATTGCCAGACTCCAACGACTGCTGGTAGATGTCTGCAACCTCGGCCGTCGGCTTTCCCCTTAGTACCGTGCGGACCTCCAGCAGTTTGAAGAAATCCAGCGTTGCATCATTACCCTTGCTTTCAGCGGGTGGCCGGTACAACTGATTTTGCAATTCCGTGATCTGTTGACTGAAGCGCATCGCGGCAACAATCTCACGCATGCCCTGCTGGGCCTGAGCAGCGATGTGCGCGATTCGCCCCGGCAGCTCAGCCTTGGGTAACTCGACCATCGCCGCCAACTTTTGCCGCGAAGCGCTGAACTTGCCGCTCAGTTCAACCACCTCGCGCATCGGCTGTTCGACGGTGGCGATGAAATCCTGTTTCAGCCCTGCACTGCGCATCTTATTCAGAGCATCGACAGCGGCCTTGCGAACATCTTCAATAGTGGTCACGCGTGTCTCTGCGAGTTCGGCATTCATCTTGGCGTCCTCCCGGCTGGATGGCAGCGGATATTGCGGCATGGGTGCACCTTGCCGTCATTACACAGGCGATCAAGGTTGCTTGCGAATAGAAGCAGCGCTGCATCGCGCCGGCAGGCGATAAAGTCTTTGCTTCATGTAAAACCCGATAGACGCATGGGCATTCAATCGTCTGCGGGACTTTCTGGCGGTGGGACGGGCGTCCGGGTGCCATATGACACCATCGTTACGCGCGGTGGCCGCGGCGATGCAATGCTGCAGAGATGGTGCGCGCATTGCGGGCACGAATACGTCTGCTGATCGTCCTTGCCCCGACGCGATTCAATCTCAACGGAAAAAACGCAGCCGCACGCACCACAGGTTTGCGTGAACGCCGCTGACGGTCTGAACGCAGTTTGGGTGTTGTCACTCATGGTGGGGGCGGCGTCGGTTTGCGTCGGTAAATTCTTGTCACCCAGCATTGTTAATAACGCCGGCGATGACCACCACCGTTGCCGAAGGCTCCGCCGCGCGCACGTCCCGCACCGCCTCCGATGTTCTTCGGCCTCGCCTCGGATACCTGCAGGTTACGGCCGTTAAGCGCCTGGCCGTCCAACGCGGCAATGGCGGCTTTGGCCGGCTGGCTGTCCATTTTTACAAAGCCGAAGCCGCGTGACTGACCGGTCGCTTTGTCGGTTATCAAGTCGACGGACTCCACTGCGCCATGCGCTTCAAACAGCGCGCGGATTTCCTCACTGGTGCTATGTGGATCCAGATTGCCTACATAAATGCTGGTGGTCATGATCGGTCTCTCCGCTGCGACGGGGCAGCTGCATGGATGGGATGAACTCGCCTCGCGAGCGCGCGAGGGATGAGGACGGGATACAGAGTTCGCTAATGCCAGCAGTACCGCAGCGATTCAGACTGGAGCGGCACGGTCGTGTGCTCTCTTGGAGGCACAGGTCACCGTTACGCAGGCATGCAACTGGGTGCCTATGCTACTTCGGGCTACTTTGGCGACTGCTTGGCGAAAATAACGCCACATGCACAGTACCACGTCTATGCGTAACCCACCACCGCCGTTCGTCGGGCAGTCTTCGTTTTCGTGAATGAGTGTAAGAAAGTGGACGGAGTGACTGCCTTCTCGGTTTGTGCCGCTGAGAAGAGTTTTTCAGCAACCAGTTTAGCCAAACCCATCACCGCAACGAAGTCTTAACTTTTAGATTGTTTTTCATTTTTTTGGTTTATGTCGGCGTGAATGATTCAAGTACACCGATTGCCTCGCGCCAGATTAATTCCTCCGGCACCACTTGCTAGCTGCATTGCGCAACAGCGTGTCGAGACCAAACGCCACGGCAGCGCAGATAATCCGAATAAGTGCGTCCCCAAGCGTCCAAACAGCGCAGTCGACTGCTCCCGTTGGATAGCCTGAGAACGCTCTGCCAATTACTACCTACCAAAGCATTTCTCCAGGAGAGGATAATGCCGCAAGAAGATGGGCAACGGAGTCGGGGAGAAATGAAATGGATAGCGCGTGAGCAGCGACAGCAACAAAACTTGCCGCTAGAATCGCAGCTGATACGGCGACTCAAATTGTTTGTCGAGTGAACTATTTTTGTGTACCGGTTGACTCGCACCAAGTTAATTCAGTCCGACACCATTTGACGTATATTCCTGTACTGCAGGAACCTCTGCACTTTTGCAGACGTTCCTTGGTATCCGCTAGTAATTCTTGATGCGAGGCAAAGTTCGCACTTTGGCCTCGGAGCAAAATCTCCTCGCGGATGTCAGACATGCCCAATAACGCGCAAACCATATTGCGTGCAGCAACAAGAAACAACTATCGACATTGACGAACTTTAAAATGAGTGCTGACGCCACGCCTCTTCCGTCCACACCTTGGAAGCTGTCGATCACGGAGACTGCGCAGGCGTTAGCGGTCGACCCCGTACACGGTCTCGACGAGTCAGTTGCCACCGCTAGACTGGCAGCATGTGGCGCCAATCGACTACAGGAACATAAGTCACGAAGTCCCGTGCGTATGTTCCTCACGCAATTCGCGGACTTCATGATCATTGTACTCCTCGTCGCGGGTGTGATCGCCGCCGTCGTGGGCGAACCGCAAGACACGGTCGCGATCCTTGTCATTGTCGTACTCAATGCCGTAATCGGATTCGTGCAGGAGTTTCGCGCCGAACGCGCGATGGCCGCACTGAAGCTCATGGCTGCACCAGCCGCGCTGGTCCGGCGCGCCAGCGACGTTGCTCAGCGACCTGCCGCTGAACTGGTACCGGGAGATGTCGTGTTGCTGCAGGCGGGCAACATCGTGCCCGCCGATCTCCGACTCGTCGAGTCGGCACAGTTGCGCGTTGATGAAGCGGCGCTAACAGGCGAATCGCTGCCAGCGGAAAAAACCACATCGGCGATTGCCGATACCGAGTTACCACTTGGCGAACGACGCAACATGGCATTCAAGGGCACACTCGTAACCTATGGCCGGGGTGTTGGCATCGTCGTGGCAACCGGCATGGAGACGGAGATCGGACGCATCGCCTTGCTGCTCGGCAATGCCGAGGAAATTTGCACGCCGCTGCAGAAGCGGCTGGCGGCTTTCGGGTGGCGACTGGCCTTGGTCGTCATTGCACTGTGCGCGATCATCTTTGGCGTCGGTGTACTGCGCGGCGAGCCACCCATCATTATGTTCCTGACGGCCGTGAGTCTCGCTGTGGCCGCGATCCCCGAGGCACTGCCAGCAATCGTCACCATATCGCTCGCGCTCGGTGCTCGCAACATGACGCGGCAACGCGCGCTGATCCGTCATTTGCCCGCGGTGGAGACTCTCGGTTCGGTAACTTACATCTGCGCTGACAAGACAGGCACACTCACCGAAAACAGAATGCGCGTCGTGGAGTACTACGCCGAGTGCCGTCGTGTAGGAATCATTGACGGCTCGATGCCCATGCATCTAAAGCATGCCCTTGCACTCAACAATGATGCGACGCGCGGCAGCGACGGCAATGTCGATGGCGACCCGACCGAAGTTGCGCTTTACATCGCCGCGGCTGCGGGAGGATGCGAGGGACAAGAACTCGCGCGCGCCATGCCACGCGTGGCCGAGGTACCGTTCGACGCCGAACGCGCGTTGATGACGACCGTTCATCGCGCGCAAGTATCTGACAAGGATTCGCTGATCGTCTACACCAAAGGGGCTCCGGAGCGGGTGTTGGAGCGATGCACCAATCAATGGACAACGAGCGGCACGACTCTGCTGGACCACAGTGCGCTCAGCACGGTTGCCGCCGAGATGGCCGCCCGAGGCGAACGCGTGCTTGCGGTCGCATTTCGAGCAGTTCCACCTGAAGCGATCGACGAACTGCCCGCAATCGAGAAAGAGCTCTGCTTCATCGGTTTCGTCGGGCTCATCGATCCGCCGCGGCCAGAGGTAGAAGAGGCCGTACGCACGTGTCGTTCGGCAGGAATCACACCCGTCATGATCACCGGCGATCATCCTGCAACGGCGCGTGCGATCGCCACTCAGCTCGGTATCGCCGGTACTGATGACGAAGTATTGACCGGACGCGAGCTTGCGGCGCTGCCACCAGCGCGACTTGCCAGACAGATTGAATCGGTGCGCGTATTCGCACGGGTTGCACCCGAGCAGAAGAATGCGATCGTAAGTTCACTGCAACAGCACGGTGAATTCGTCGCCATGACAGGCGATGGCGTCAATGACGCGCCTGCGCTCAAGCGTGCCGACATCGGTATCGCGATGGGACGGATCGGCACTGATGTTGCGCGTGAGGCCTCTGACATGGTGTTGCTCGATGACAATTTTGCGACCATTGTCATGGCGGTGCGGGAGGGCCGGCGCATCTTCGACAACATCCGAAAGTTCATCCGCTTTGCGATGACCGGTAACTCCGCTGAGATCTGGACGCTGTTACTCGCACCCTTCCTCGGATTACCTGTTCCACTTCTGCCAATCCACATTCTATGGGTCAACCTGGTGACCGATGGCTTGCCCGGACTGGCACTCGCCGTTGAACCCGCCGAGCGCAATGTCATGCGTCGCCCGCCTCGTCCACCGCAGCAGAGCGTTTTTGCAGAGGGCATGTGGCAACACATGCTTTGGGTTGGACTGCTGATAGCGGGCGTTTCGCTACTAGCGCAGGCATGGGCCTACCACAGCGGCTCTGCGCGTTGGCAAAGCATGGTGTTTACCGTGCTCACGCTCGCACAGATGGGGCATGTGCTTGCGATTCGCTCCGAACGTGAGTCGCTGTTCTCACTTAGGTTGCTCAGCAATAAACCATTACTCGCGGCCGTGTTGCTGACAATCGTGCTGCAGATAGCCATCCTTTACGTACCGGCGTTGCAGCAGGTGTTCAAGACCGCGGCGCTAAGCGCGCGTGAACTCGCCATTTGCCTGGGGCTCTCATGTGTTGTTTTCATTGCCGTGGAGATTGAAAAATGGTTGAAGCGAAAGCGACGACCATTGTAGTGAAGGGCGGTAAAAAGCTTACCGGAGTGAATTATCTTAGTGCGTCGGCGCCCTTGCCCCAAATTAATTCACTCCGGCACTGAGGGAGCTAAATTGAACAGAGAATCCAAACCATTTGCGCCGTCCTGCGATCGCAACCGCGATCCCATTCTCACGGTGTTGCGTCAACACTTCGCCGATCGCAGCTCGGCGCTCGAGATTGGTAGTGGCACCGGCCAGCACGCCGTCTACTTCGCGGCAAACATGCCATGGCTCACCTGGCAGGCAACGGATCGCGCCGACAGACTGCCCGGCATTCGCATGTGGCTTGACGAAGCAGCGCTCGACAACACGCCACCGCCTATCGAACTTGAAGTGAACGCCGCATGGCCACGGCAGCGTTTCGATGCCGTGTTCTCGGCCAACACCTTGCACATCATGAGCTGGAGCGAAGTGGAGAAATTGTTTTCCATGCTGCCGCGTCTGCTCGCCGCCGATGCCACCGTTGCTGTGTATGGACCGTTCAACTATGGCGGTCAGTTTACCAGCGACAGCAACGCCACCTTCGATGCATCGCTACGCCGGCAAGCAAGCCACATGGGTATTCGAGATTTCGAGGCGGTTGACGCACTGGCACGCAACGTCGGGCTTGAACTGGTGGAAGATCGCGCCATGCCAGCAAACAACCGCACTCTCATCTGGCGGCGAAGCGAACCGCATGGAACTGCGTGCCGATGACGATGAATGTGATGCCGAAGGAAAACATATTGGCGCGCCGACTAGCTCACATCAAAAAAATTTGATCCACCACAACAAGAAGTCGACTAGCCGCGGATCGCGGCCTCGATTGTTGCGATATCGATTTTCCGCATTGGCATCATGGCCTCAAACGCACGCTTGGCTGCTTCCCCTCCTTTGGCGATTGCATCGGTCAGTATACGAGGAGTGATTTGCCAGCTAATGCCCCACTTGTCCTTGCACCAACCGCACTGACTTTCCTCGCCACCATTGGCAATGATTGCATCCCAGTAACGATCAGTTTCTGCCTGCGTCTCGGTCAATATCTGGAAAGAAAAAGCTTCAGAATGTTTGAAGACTGGCCCACCGTTGATACCTAAACATGGTATTCCAGCAACGGTGAAATTAACGGTTAGAGTATCGCCTGCTTTGCCGTTGGGATAGTCCGTTGGCGCGGAGTGGATAGCCTCAATGCTGCTATCTGGAAAGAGCTGCGTATAAAAGCGTGCCGCTTCTTCTGCATCATATTCATACCACAAGCAGACTGTGTTTTTGGCCATCGCTAGATATCCTCTTGTTTGGAATCAAAAGCGGACCGTCCACTGCAACCGGTTGTCAGGCGTCCACGTGCCCTTGGCGGCGCAGGACGACATGCGCGGCCTTCTCCGACGCCACGAATTCAACGCATTTGTAGCCCAGCGCCCGCAGGTCAACTCCATTGAACAGCGACTCTCCCCGGCCGAGCAGGATCGGCGAGATCGCAATATGCAGTTCATCAATGAGGCCCGCACGAAGATACTGCTGGATGGTGTTCGGCCCACCGCCGATCCGGACGTCCTTTCCGGCAGCGGCCGCGCGTGCACGGTCGAGCGCCTCGCGAATGCCTCCCGTGATGAAGTGGAACGTCGTGCCGCCTTCCATCTCGATGGGCGCGCGAGCATGATGAGTCAGGATGAAGACTGGAACGTGATACGGTGGACTGTCTCCCCACCAGCCTTTCCAGTTTGTGTCCGGCCAGTCTCCACGAATGGGTCCGAACATGTTCCGCCCAAGAATCCAGGCACCAACATTTTGAAAGCCACGGCGGCGAAATCATCGTCAACCCCGGTCGACCCGCCGTCCTTGCCGAACAAGGCGCGCTGCAGCGTGCGCGTTGGGAACAACCACTGGTGCAGTTCCGTCCCGCCAACGCCGAGCGGATTGTTGATGTCTTGATTCGGACCTGCGCCGTACCCGTCGAGCGAGATGGTGAAGGCCTCAACGCGAACTCGTGTCATCGCTTGACTCTAGGAAATAGTGGCCGTCGTCGATTATGTTTCAATCCGCACCATGCCGAAGATAAATGACTGCGACCCCTTTTTGCCGGAGCGTGCGGTCACCGGAGGGAGCGACGTTGAAGTGACTGTCATAAACATCAATCAATGGTCTTTAGTTTTTCCATCTCTCTAGTCTTGGAATTCCTCTAGTCATAATCCAAGCTAACACACCATTCATTCCCTGCTTTTTCATCATTTTTATACACATGTGTTGCATATCTTTTGCTGTTTTGATTTCGTCCTTCATGAAAAACTCACCGTCTTTATAGCAGTAAGAGCAATATTTTTCGGATTTAGAACCGTCCTTTTCTGATCCACCATTTCCTTTATCCATTTTCTTTGGCATACCGCAACTTTGGCAGCACTTATACGTCTTCATGATTGCTCTCCTTGTACCTATAATGGTTGAAATAAATGGTGCCGGAGTGAATTACTTTGGTCCATCGGCAAACGCGCACCAAAGTAATTCACTCCGGCACCATTTGTTATTGGAACAATGCCCTAATCTCAGGATTACTGCTGCCCATTGCTTCTTCGCGTGCAGTGCTACCAAACTCATTACGGTCATCTGGGTCCGCGCCAGCACGCAACAACCGCTCAACGGTGCGAAAATGACCAAACCGTACTGCGACATAAAGTGGAGAACACCCCATATCGCCTCGCGCGTTTACGTCCGCCCCTGCGCTAACTAGCAAGTCGACAGCACAAATATCACCCCACAGGCATGCAACATGGAGCGGCGTATCATCATCCGCGCGTATGCTGTGAGCCGAGACTGGCGAATCCCATTCCATATAGTCCTCAAAATACTTTAGTAAAGAATCGAGATCTGGCCAGTGTGTGCAATGCTCATACTTTGAGCCCCAGAGGTGTTCGTTGAAGTGCTCCTGCTTCGAGACGGAATTTACCAGTCGCAAATAAATTGCAACAGGCACGTCGAACAGAACGTAGCGATAGAAGCTTGGTAGATCAACTACAAGCTCGCCAGATTGTTGATCGTACGAGACCACACGCATATGAGACCTAACATTGCGCTAACCAGCACGGACTGCAATTCATAAACAGATAAAAGGGGCCGTCGTCGTTTATGTTTCTATCCGCACCGTACAACGAAGATAAACGACGACGGCCCCTTTTCCTCACTCCGGCACCATTGGCCGTCTCAATCAGCAGTGATCTCTGGTTCCGTCTGCATCGCGTACGCACCCAACGCTATTCCCCGAGGCGGACGATCTTTGCCTTTCCAGCCTCGGTAACGATGTGATTGACGTTTGGCACCGCGTCGCTGTGATAGAGATCGGGTGTCGGCGCACCGCTCTTAATGAATGACTCGATGTCGGCGGCGACCGCATCTGGCGCGCCCCACTGCACGTTGTGGCCGATGTCCGATTCCTGCATGCCCGACTTCGGCAAGGGCACCACACCATATTCCTTCCAGTAATGTGTCGTGCCGTGAGCCTTCGCGGCATCGCTCAGCGCCTGACGGATCGCGATCTGGTCGGGATCCTCCAAAAAGATATTGTCTTGGACCGCCCAGATCACCAGCGTCGGTGTATTCCAGTTTTTGAATCGCGCGGTGTTGTCGGTCGCTAACAGTGCCTTGGTCGCACCGATCCAGGTGCCCAGCTTCACATGCGTCGTTTCAGGAATATAGGGCTCTAGGAAAGCCGGGTCGGCGGCGGGATCGACCACCCAGTTCTTGGCCGTCCAGTCGGCAGCATTGGGATCGGCATCAACCGGAGTGAGTTCGTAGAAATCCTTTGGATAAGTTTTGCCCTTGGCTTCCAGCGCCGCCTTCCACGAACCTTCGATCGGCTCCTTCAGCACATAGTCGCGCAGTACGACGTTGTCGACACCTTTCGTGGAGGTCGCGACCAGGATGGCGTGCGTCACCATTTCAGGATGAGTCAATACGACCTCCTGAACCACGAACGTCCCGAGCGAGTGACCAGCCAGCACCGCCTTGGCAATGTGCTTTGCTTGCATGAAGGCGATGATGTCGGAGGAGAAATCGCCGATGCGGAAGCACGCCTCGGGCGCGGAGGCGCACTCCTGCGCTGGCGGCATAGAGGTCGAGCCATGTCCGCGCAGGTCTACCGCAAGGATGTGTAGCGCCGGGTCGGGTTTGTGCAGCGCGCGCATGGCGAGCGACCAGGAGCGCAGACTGTCGGTCAAACCATGGATCAAGATCACGGCAGTGCCATCCGCCGGACCGGTTTCGACATAGGCCATCTTGATGCCGGTGGAAAGATCGATCGTACACTTGCCGGAACTGATGTCGTCGCAGTCCGCCGCCTGCGCGGGCGCAACGGCCAGTAAGGACCCGAACGCCAGAACCGCAATTGTGCCGATGATGCGCATACTAATGGTTGAGCCGTACGACATGTCCCCTCCCGTTTCTCTGGCCTGCGCTGAACATTGGACTAGGCTTTAAAGTCTAGCAATCCACGACGACAACGACATACGACGACGGCGCCTTTTTTCATACCGACCCCTTTCCCTCAATGAGTTGCAGCATTAAGCCCGTCGTATAAAACAGCAAGGTCGTCCGCTTCGTTTCCGCAGTTTTGATTTGCCAATAGCGCCGTAACTAATAATCGCACATCGTGTGCATACCATCGAGGAAGACCCGCCAACTCTTTACCTTTCATGAAGGCGAGAAACTCTGTAGATACAATCCGATGCGCGGCCTCGTTAGCCGCCTTTGCGGATGCAATGAGCGCATTTCGAATTTGGTCATGCCCTTGCCAGTTGGGTCCAAACGCCTTTTCAAATCCCCATTCAAAAGCTGCGTTAATAACTGGTCGGTATTCCCCCTCACCCTCGAATCGAGCCAAGTGAGTGAGCAGCGCAATTACTTCCGCCGTGCCTGTCCGTAGCTCTGGCTTGTCGGTTCGCAACAAATCCTTGAGACGATTGACCAGGAGCAGTTTCTGTCCACGAGGCTTTACAGCAAAGTCCTCGGGCGACATCTGGCGAAGGGCGGCAGCAATTTCATGAAGGCGCGCCTCGGTCAGTAGAGCCGAGAGGGGTACGTCACTACGGAACGCAGACCGAATGCGCTTGATGAACTCCTGGGCAGATGTGATCCGAGCGTTCTTGTCTTGAGCCAAACACTCCTTAATTAATTCATCGAAAGCAGGCGGAATGGTTTCGTTCTGATCTGCCAGCGGCTGATACCCGCCAACGTGGGGCAAGTGGCCAGACAATGTCTCGTAAAGTGTAATTCCCAAAGAATACAAATCAGAACGCCCATCGAGTGGCTCACCAGATGCCTGCTCGGGAGACATGTACTGCGGAGTTCCGATTACGTACCCTTGTTTTGTCAGGCTCTGAGCATCATCAGCACTTAGTGCAATTCCGAAATCGACTAGCGTTGCGTTTTCGTGGTCACCAGAAATGACGATATTTTCTGGTTTAATGTCGCGATGAATAATATCTTTTAAATGAGCGTGGTCTAGCGCACCAGCAACCTGCGTAAACCAACGTCGGGCCCTTTCGACGGATAGCGCAGTTCCCGACTGAATAAGTTCGCGCAGCGTTTGTCCTTCGATGAACTCGAAGAAGATTAGCATTTGTTCATCGTTAAACTGAACGTCGTAGATCGCAGGGACGTTCGGATGACTCATTCTTGCGAGAGCCTTTGCTTCCCGTTTGAATCTCTCACGAGCCGCCGCGTCACTGAGCATGTGGAGCCGCTTGACCGCGACAAACCGCTCAAGAATCTTGTCCTTATGTTTGGCTATCTGGCCGAAGCCGCCTTTACCATGCGAATCATCAATGATTTCGTAGCGTTCATCAGCGGACATGAGTTCTCCTTGTAAGTACTAGCTCAAGTCATATCGCAGGTTGGTGATGCATGACTTGGAGCCAGAAATTAGGAACAACGGGATCAACATCAAATATGATTTTAAATCCACGCTGTAGATGCGTTTGAAATTTCATTCGATATTGACTCCATTGATTCTTTTTTTCACGGCGTTCGGTGGTGAGCAGTTTTTAAACACAACATTTCTCACTTACGAAAGAGAGCGCGCAAACCACACTGCCACGATCAATTCCAATAACAAAGCAATTGGAACCTCAAAGTGTGCCTCCCCCAATCCGCTTCCGGCTTGCCATGGAAAGTACCCAGCCCACAGAAAAATGGCACAGAACGCGGCAATGGCCCATCGCGCACTCTTCGCCACCTCACCCTCGTCGTCTTTCCAAACCTTTGTCGCAACAAATAGTTCGGGGATGCAGAACAACAAAATAAATGGCGCCACCAGCAGAATACCGGCGATAGCATCCCCCAACGATTCCGGTCCGTAAGATTTATCCCGAAAAGCAGCCCATCCCTTGCAGAGCACGAGTCCCGCCAACGCAGATAGCGTAGCTCCTTTCGAAATCGCTTTTTTGCTCCACATACCGTTTAACTTGATTTAGATTGAGGGGAAGTGACGACTAACCGCCTCCGTTGCTTCATTACATCCCAAGAACAAGGCGAGTTCTACCTAGGTGGACCGACGATTGGGAGTCTTCCATTTTTCGTTGTTCCGGCAAGGGTCGACGGTTTTCCCCGTATAGGTGCTCCCCGCCTGCACGTCCCTCCCTCAAAATGCCGCGTAGCGGTACAATTCCACCCCTGCCCGCCCCAGCGCTGGCCCAAAATCGGCGATTTGGTCGAAAATAGACCGATTTCGTGGTAATCTCCGCGCAACTTCGTCGAACTAGCAGCTAACGGGATTCCCCCTCGGAGGTCAGAAATGCCTCGGATCCTGGTCCTGAACGGGCCGAATCTGAATTCATTGGGCGAGCGCGAGCCGGAAATCTACGGCCGCGACACCCTGATGACATCAATGGCCGCCTGCGTCAGGCCGCCGCCGGCCCGGCTGGGGTCGAGGTGTTGAGCTTCCGTGAGCATGGCAGCGAGGCGGCGCTATCGACCGCCTGCACACCGCGCGCACCGAAGACGTGCGCTTCATCATCATCAATCCCGGCGCCTTCACCTACACCATGTATTGCGCTGCGGATGCGCTGCTGGCGGTGAAAATCCCCTTCATCGAAGTGCATCTGTCCAACGTGCACGCACGCGAGGAGTTTCGCCGGCATTCTCTTTCCGACATCGCCGTCGGGGTTATCGCCGGGCTGGGCGCGCAGGGTTATGAGTTCGCGCTGCAGGCGGCGTTGCGCCACATCGCCAAATCGAAATGAGTAAAAAGGCCATTCAACGATGGACATTCGCAAAATTAAAAACTGATTGACCTGTTGCAGGAAACCGGCGTTGCCGAGATCGAGATCAAGGAAGGCGAGGAATCCGTTCGCATCAGCCGCCAAGGCAGCGTTTCGGCGCCCGTGATGCATATCGCGGCGCCAGCTGGCGCTGTCGCGGCACCCGCCACCGTTGCCAGCACTGCCACCGCCGCGCCAGTAGACAATGGTCATGTCATCGTCACCTATGGTCGGCACTTACTACGCCTCGGCAACGCCGCAAAGCCTACTCACCGGTCGCCGTCGGCAGCACGGTGAAGAAAGGCGACACGCTCTGCATCATCGAAGCGGATGAAGATCATGAATCAGATCCAGGCCGATCAGGATGGCACCGTCGCCGTCATCCACGTTGAGAACGGCCAACCGGTGGAGTTCGATCAGCCGCTGTTTACTTTGCGCCAGACGCAATTCCTTGCTGCCGATACAAGATTACTTCGAACGCTTCGTCGAAATTTCATGATTGATAAAATTGTCATCGCCAATCGCGGAGAAATTGCGCTGCGGGTTTTGCGCGCCTGCCGCGAGATGGGCATCAAGACCGTCGCCGTTCATTCCACCGCCGATCGCGATCTGAAGCACGTGCGCCTGGCCGATGAGTCGGTGTGCATTGCCTGCCGCGTTCGGTCGATAGCTATCTCAACATCGCCGCCGTCATCAGCGCCGCTGAAGTCACGGATGCCACGGCCATCCATCCCGGCTAAGTGGATTCCTTTCCGAGAATGCTGGGATTTCGCCGACAGCGTGGAGCAGCGGATTTACTTTTCATCGGTCCGCGCGCAGACACCATTCGCATGATGGGCGACAAGATCTCCGCCATCGAGGCCATGAAGGCCGCGGGCGTGCCCTGCGTGCCAGGTTCGGCGACTGCTGCCCGATGATGTCGAAGACTGCGTGAAAATCGCGCGCGTACTGGCTATCCGTCATCAAGGCCGCCGGTGGTAGTGGCGGACGCGGCATGCGCGTGGTGCACAGCGAGGCGGCGCTGCGTAACGCTATCACGTTGACTCGCGGTGAAGCGCAGGCAGCGTTCAACAATCCCATCGTCTACATGGAAAAGTTTCTGGAGACGCCGCGACATATTGAATTCCAGGTCATGGCCGACACGCACGGCAACGCCGTGTGCCTGGGTGAGCGCGATTGCTCCACGCAACGCCGCCATCAAAAAGTGATTGAGGAAGCGCCAGCGCCGGGCATCGACCCGAAGTTGAAGCGCAAGATGTACGAGATCTGTGTCGAGGCGTGCAAGACGATCAACTATCGCGGCGCTGGCACTTTCGAATTTCTCTACGAGAAGGGCGAGTTTTATTTCATTGAAATGAACACGCGCCTGCAGGTTGAACATCCGGTCACTGAAATGATCACCGGCGTTGATCTGGTCAAAACACAGATCCGCGTCGCTTCCGGTGAAAAGCTTGCATTCTCGCAACCCGACATCGAACTGCGTGGGCACGCCATCGAGTGCCGCATCAATGCCGAGGATCCGGAAACCTTCATGCCTTCGCCAGGCACCATCACGCTTTATCATCCGCCGGGCGGCCCGGGCATTCGCCTCGACACGCATATCTACGAAGGCTACAAGGTGCCGCCGTACTACGATTCGATGATCGGCAAGTTGATTGCGCATGCAGAGACTCGCGAGTACGCCATCGCGCGCATGCAGAATGCCTTGAATGAAATCGTCGTCGATGGCATCAAGACCAACTTGCCACTGCATCGCGACATGATGGCGGACGCGGCCTTCCAGGCCGGCGGCATCGACAATCATTACCTAGAAAAGAAACTCGGTCTTTCCTAGCTAAATAACGGAGCAGAATTGGGTTCCAGTTGGCGCAGCTTGCCGTCATTCCCGCGGAAGCGGGAATCCAGTCAAAAAACTCATTTTCACTGGGTCCCCGCTTTCGCGGGGACGACGGGAATAGCTATTCTAGCTAATGCGGAAGTTGCCAAGTGGCACCTATTTACAGTCTTCTATTTAGAACCTGAATTTTCGTTCGGCTATTAAGAATAGATCGACATGCCCTGGCTGCAATTGCGATTCACCGTTGAGCGCAACCAGGCTGAAGCCCTGTCGGAAATATTGGAAGAACTTGGCGCGCAGGCGGTGACGCTGCAAGGCGCCAGTCCGGACAATCTCTTCGATCAAATCGACGAGCGACCTACGCTGTGGGCCAGTACCAATATCACCGCACTGTTTGACGCCCAGGAAGACGCCGAACAAATCCTCGTTGGCGTTCGAGCGCAACTGGCGCCGAATCCGCTACCGCCGCATGAAGCAAGCCTGCTTGCCGATCAGGATTGGAATCGCGCCTGGATGGACCGATTCCAGCCAATGCGCTTTGGATCGCGGCTGTGGGTGGTGCCGAGCTGGCACACGCCACCGCAACCCGACGCGGTTAATCTCACTTTGGATCCGGGCATGGCCTTCGGCACCGGTACACATCCCACCACGGCAATGTGCCTGCGCTGGTTGGACGGCGCGTCGTTGCGCAACAAGACCGTGCTGGACTACGGATGCGGCTCCGGCATACTGGCCATCGCCGCCGTGCGCTTAGGAGCGCTGCATGTGGAGGCCGTGGACATCGACCCACAATGCCTGGAAGTCACGCGCGAGAACGCCGAGCGAAACGCCGTGCTCGGTCAGATTCATATTTCGTTGCCGTCGGCGATGCAGCGTGTGTCGTTTGACGTATTGGTCGCCAACATTCTGGCCGGACCGCTGCACGAACTGGCGGGCGACTTTGGCCGTTACGTCAAGCCTGGCGGCGATCTCGTGCTTTCCGGCTTGCTGGCGCCACAGGCAGAGGATTGCCTTAAGGTTTATTCGCAGTATTTCAACATGGACGAACCGACATATGACGGCGACTGGGCTATGCTGCACGGTACACGAACATGATTACGCGCTGTCCGAATTGTCTCACCTGCTTCCGCATCACGGCTGAGCATCTGCGCCCCGCGCACGGTCAGGTGCAATGTGGCCTGTGCAATCAACAATTCGATGCCGTCGAACATCTGCAGGAAGTCGACGCCTCCGAAACCACCGACATTGAACAGTCGAGCGCGGAGCCGGTAACGAACGAAGCGGCGCCAACTCCGGAGAATCATGCTCCGGATCCTGAGGACACCGTTCCGGAATGGGCCGAGAGCGAGGAAGAGGAAGAACAAGCTCCGCCATCGATCTCGCCTTCCAAACCAGAGCCACTCCAAATCGATGATGCCACGCTGGAGGATGCAACCGCGGAGTTGCGATTCAATTTTGATTCCAGCATTCATTCATCATCGAGAAATGTTACGGCTGCGCCCGCTGATGCGGACATTCCCAAAGCGACGGTCCGGCGCAGTGTGGAAGACGTGTTGCTGGAGGATTTGCCACAGATCGACATCGATCGCGAAGAAGTAGAAGCCATTCGCTACTACTTACGTGAGGGCACAGACCTGCCGCGCCCTTCGGCATGGTGGGGTGTCCTAGGCGCATTGTTACTGCTTGCGCTAGGCGCGCAAATTGCTTGGTATCAACACGACAAAATTTTTGAGAAGTTTCCGCAAGCTCGCGCAATGTGGGATCATTTTTGTGAAGGGCGCGCCTGCGCACTGCCACCGCGTCGTGATATCGCTTCGCTGCATGTTCTTTCCCGCGACGTACGTGAACATCCCCAATACCACGATGCGTTATTAGTCAATGCCACCGTCGTCAATGAAGCAGCATTTCCGCAACCCTATCCCGTCGTAGAATTGACGCTATTCGATCAAAGTGGTGCGCCAATTGGCGCGCGCCGTTTTGATCCCTCTGAGTATCTTGATGAAAGTATTGCAGTTGATGCAGGAATGAAACCCGAACAACCGGTGTACATTGTTTTGGAACTTGCCGGCATGGCTGAGCATGCGGTGAGTTTTGAATTCAAATTTCTTTGATTAGTTAATCAGTTACCAAAGTGCTTTTCTGCGCGAGAGTTTGCGGCTATCATCCTCGCCCCCAACAATCACGTATAAGAACAGCTGGTTCAACTCATCGAAGCGCGTGCGATGAGCACACGGATGAGGAACCCTAAGAAGACTGTCGTGCTGCGCATAGGACCATACACGCTACCCACGCGAGTCGTGCTCGCACCGATGGCCGGTGTTACTGATCGGCCATTTCGGCAATTATGCCAACGCCTGGGTGCGGGCCTGACTGTTACTGAAATGGTCAGCGCCAATCCGCAACTGCGCCATACATTAAAGTCCCAACGTCGTATCGATCATTTCGGCGAAGCAAGTCCACGCGTGGTGCAGATTGCCGGCGCGGAACCAGCAATGCTTGCCGATTTCGCCCGCTACAACTGCGATCACGGTGCGCAGATCATCGACATTAATATGGGTTGTCCGGCGAAAAAAGTTTGCAATCAATCAGCCGGATCGGCCTTGCTACAAAATGAGTTGTTGGTTGCATGCATTCTTGAAGCCGTAGTGGCGGCTGTGCCCGTTCCGGTCACGTTGAAGATCCGCACCGGCCCCAGCCCGGAACAAAAGAACGGCCTTCGCATTGCCAAAATCGCCGAAGCAGCGGGCATTCAATCGCTGGCCGTTCACGGCCGCACGCGCGCCTGCGCGTTTCGCGGCGAAGCTGAGTACGACACCATCGCTGAAATCAAAGCCGCCGTGAGTATTCCGGTTATCGCTAACGGCGATATCGACGGCGCCGAAAAAGCGCTACGCGTGTTGAAACGAACGGGGGCGGACGCGGTGATGATCGGCCGCGCGGCGCAGGGCAATCCTTGGATCTTTCGCGACATTGCGCACTTCATTGAACATGGTGAACACGCACCTTCACCCACTACGGATGAAGTTGCAGCAACGCTGGTTGAACATCTTTCCAACCTGCATGATTTTTACGGCGAGTATCAGGGTGTGCGCATTGCCCGCAAACACCTTGGCTGGTACGTCAAACGCCTGCCCGGCGGCGCTGCGTTCTGGCAACGCGTCAGCGAAGTGGATTCGGCGAATGTGCAAATCGCGATGGTAAGGGATTACTTCGCGCAAAGCGGCGAGCGGTTGGCGGCATGATTCGTAAAGTCACCAAACGCGGGCGCCGTCCCAAGCAGCCGAAGAATCCGCTGGCGGAGAGCGATTGCGAACTGCCGCCATTGCGCGAATGCGTACGCCGCTCGGTACGTGCCTACTTCAAGACCTTGAATGGACATGGCACGGATGAATTTTACGAATTGGTGCTGTCCGAGGTCGAACAACCGCTGCTGGAAGTGGTGCTGACGGAGCTGAAAGGCAATTTGTCGCGCGCTTCGGAAGTGCTTGGGCTGACTCGCGTCACCTTGCGCAAGAAGTTGCGCAAGTACGGACTGGAACGCAGCGGCGATAGCGCCGGTTAGATGCGTATTTTCGACTACGTAGAAAAACGGAATTACGTACAAGAGTTCTTTTTTGTCGTTCCCGCGAATGCGGGAATCCAGTAAGAGTGAATTCATTTTTTACTGGGTTCCCGCCTACGCGGGGACGACGGGATTGACTCTCTGGGCAAGTGACCAGTGACCAACTGGTGCCGATTTACAATCTTCATTTGTTTGGCTTCAAACAGTGGCGACATTTGATGAGTAGAACCCATCTCAAAATTAGCGAGCGAAGCCAGGTTGCGCCCCGCCAGAGCGCAGAAACCGGAGTTTACGTGGTAGTAAATGAGGATTTCGAGCACCGCCGGGACGCAAGATGGCGAGCGCAGCAATTTTGAGATGGGTTCTATGAAGATCCAACGGGCGCTGGTTAGCGTTTCTGACAAAACCGGCGTTGTTGAACTTTGCCGTGCGCTGGCGGCAATGAAGATTGAACTGCTTTCCACCGGCGGCACCGCCAAATTGCTGCGCGACAACGGCATCGCGGTGACGGAAGTATCCGATCACACCGGTTTTCCAGAAATGCTCGACGGTCGCGCGGAAGACGCTGCATCCAACCATCCATGGTGGACTGCTGGCGCGACGCGATCTGGCCGAGCATATGAATACATTGGCGGCGCATAAAATTCCACCCATCGATCTGCTCATCGTCAATCTCTATCCTTTCGAAGCCACGGTTGCGAAACCCGATTGCACGCTGGAAGAGGCCATCGAGAATATCGACATCGGTGGCCCGGCCATGGTGCGCTCGGCGGCGAAGAATTGGCGCGGGGTTGCCGTACTGACCGACAGCGCACAGTACGAATCGGCATTGGAAGAAATCAAACGCAGCGGCGGACTCGGCGACCAGACGCGTTTCGCGCTGGCGGTGGCGGCTTTCAATCGCATCTCCAACTACGATGCCGCGATCAGCGACTATCTGTCGTCAATTCAGGATGATGGGACGCGTGGCGAATTTCCTGCGCAAGCCAACGGCCGTTTCGTCAAATTGCAGGACCTGCGCTACGGCGAGAATCCGCATCAGCACGCGGCCTACTATCGCGATTTGTATCCAGCGCCCGGATCACTCGTTACGGCTCAGCAACTTCAAGGCAAGGAGCTGTCGTATAACAACATCGCCGATGCCGATGCGGCCTGGGAGTGCGTGAAGAGTTTCGACAGCACCGCTTGCGTCATCGTCAAGCATGCCAATCCTTGCGGCGTCGCAATGGCCGCTTCGCCGCTGCAAGCTTATCGCAAAGCGTTTGCCACCGATCCGACTTCGGCCTTCGGCGGCATCATTGCATTTAATTGCCCCATTGATGCGGCGACTGCGGAAGCCGTGGCGGCACAGTTTGTCGAAGTGGTCATCGCACCGGATTTCAATGCCGCCAGCCTCGATGTATTCACACGCAAGGCGAATGTGCGGGTGTTGAAGATTTCACTGGCTGGCGTCGACCGGCACGCACAACGACCCTTTGATCGGGGCCTGAATTCGCATGACATGAAGCGGATTGGATCCGGATTGCTGATTCAAACCGCGGACAATCTCGAGATCTCGGCCGCTGAATTGAAGTGCGTTACCAAAGTTGCGCCATCTGCAGCGCAAACCGCTGATTTATTGTTCGCGTGGACGGTAGCGAAATTCGTCAAATCCAACGCCATCGTGTTCTGCCGCGATGGTCAGACCATCGGCGTTGGCGCCGGCCAGATGAGTCGCGTTGATTCCACTCGCATCGCCAAGATTAAAGCTGAAAATGCCGGCCTGACGCTGACCGGCTCTGTCGTGGCGTCGGATGCATTCTTCCCTTTCCGCGATGGACTGGACGTGCTTGCACAGGCAGGCGCGACCGCGGTGATCCAACCCGGCGGCTCACAACGAGACGAAGAAGTGATCGCTGCCGCCAATGAACACGGCATCGCCATGGTCTTCACCGGCATTCGGCATTTTCGCCATTAATGAAAAAGGTACTCGTTGTCGGTGGTGGTGGCCGCGAGCATGCCCTGGCGTGGAAGTGCGCACAATCGCCGCAGGTTTCACGCGTGTTCGTCGCGCCCGGCAATGCCGGCACCGCACGCGAATCCAAGGTCACTAACGTCAACATCGGTGCGGAGTCAATCGCCCAGCTGGTCGGTTTCGCGCGCGATAACGCGATCGATTTGACTATCATCGGGCCCGAGGCACCCTTGGTTGCGGGCATCGTCGATGCATTTGAAGCCGCTGGCCTGCGCTGCTTTGGTCCGCGCGCCAATGCCGCCATTCTTGAAGGATCAAAAGCCTTCACCAAAGATTTCCTCGTCCGGCATCATATTCCAACCGCCGCGTACGGCACCTTTACCGACGTTGCCGAAGCGTTGACGTTTTTGCGTCAACAATCACTGCCCATCGTGATCAAGGCCGACGGACTTGCCGCCGGCAAAGGCGTGGTCATTGCCACGACTATGGCTGAAGCGGAAGCGACGGTTCGCGACATGCTGGCCGGGAATCTTCTTGGTGCGGCCGGCAGCCGCGTGGTGATTGAAGAATTCCTGCAAGGCGAGGAGGCCAGCTTCATCGTCATCGCCGATGGTGAAGATGCACTGGCGCTGGCCAGTTCGCAGGACCACAAACGTCTGCTCGATGGCGATCAGGGTCCCAACACTGGCGGCATGGGCGCCTATTCACCGGCGCCGGTGGTCACAACGACGATCCATGATCGGATCATGAGTCAAGTCATCAAACCCACGCTATGCGGCATGATGCAGGAAGGCCGGCGCTATCGCGGTTTCTTGTACGCCGGTGTCATGGTTGCCGCCGATGGCACACCAAAGGTTTTGGAATTCAATTGCCGCTTTGGCGATCCGGAAACGCAGCCTATCATGATGCGGCTGCGCTCGGATCTGGTGACGCTTTGCGAGGCAGCCATTGATGACGCACTGAAAACTTGTTACGCGCAATGGGATCCGCGCGTCGCGTTGGGAGTTGTGCTCGCCGCGGGTGGTTATCCCGGAACTGTTCGCAAGGGCGATCCAATCAATGGACTCGAACAGAATCGCGAGGATGTGAAAATTTTTCATGCCGGCACCACCGTGCGTGACGGCGACATTGTCACGGCCGGCGGACGAGTGTTATGCGTATGCGCGCTGGGATCGACGACCCGCGACGCGCAGCGGCGCGCCTACGAGTGCGTCGACGGAATCAAGTGGGAACAAATGCAGTATCGGCGCGACATCGGCTTCCGCGCCATCGCCCGCGAAAGCGCTTAGAAGTCGATAGACGAACAACAACGTCATTTCCCCGCCTGCGGATATCCAGCAAAGGAAAAACTCATTTCGACTGGGTCCCCGCTTCTGCAGGGACGACGGAGGTAGTTCCCTCTGTGACCGATGAACTCGTGACTAAGCGACGCCTCTACGGCCGCCTATCTAGGTCTTATTTGCAGTGCGGATGGTCAGTACCGGCGCTTCGCAGGTACGCACGACACGCTCGGCAACGCTTCCTAACAAAAGATGTGCGAGACCTGTTCGGCCGTGCGTGCCAATGACCACAAGGTCGGCTTTCAACTCTCGCGCCGCATGCGTGATTTCCACATAGGGCACCCCATCGAATAGCTTGGCGTCAACCTTTACGCCTTTGTTATCAACACTGCGTGAGAAATTTTCCAACTGTTCAGCCAATCGTTTGCGAATGTCGTCTTCCACTTCAACAGGGACTTCAACCACCCCATCCGGCAACGTATAGGCAGGAATTTGATAGGCATGAATCAGTATGATTTCCGCCTGCATACGCGCCGCCAAATCGATGGCATATTCGTAGACATACTTCGCTGATGGGGAAAAATCAGTGGCGCACAGGATACGTCGGATATCGGCCATGACACTTCCCTCCGTTTGGCTTGGTTAGGTTTTGTACATTGAATAGCATAGCGCACTTGGGGCGTCCTGACTTGGATCAAGGCCTGCGACCGCTAACTTCCATTCCAGCGTAGGAAGTTTGCCAGTAAGGTCAACCCCGCCTTTTGGCTTTTTTCCGGATGGAATTGTGTGGCGAATACGTTTGCGCGTGCACAAGCGCTGGTGAAGTTAACACCATACTCCGTCGTCGCGGCAATGTCCGCCGACGACTCCGGCGCGACGTAGTAGCTGTGGACGAAGTAAAAACGCTCACCGTGCGCAATGCCATTCCACAACGCGTGCGCGGCGGTCTGTTCCACTTTGTTCCATCCCATGTGCGGTACTTTCAGCCGCTCGCCATTTGCATTCAAATCGAGCGGAAACCGCACGACGCGGCCAGGCAAAACACCCAGGCACGCCACGCCGCCATCCTCGTCGCTCCAATCCATTAACGACTGCAGGCCAAGACAAATACCTAGGAAGGGCTTGGTACGCAGGCACTCACGCAAGACGTCGATCAAACCGTGACCGCGCAACATGTGCATGCACTGACCAATCGCACCCTGGCCGGGAAAGACGACGCGATCGGCCGCCGCAATCTCTTCCGGTTTATCGGAGACAACAATGCGATGTGACTGCCCGGCCACAAATTGCAACGCGCGTTCGACCGAACGCAAGTTGCTCATGCCATAGTCAATAATGGTAACCGTTTGCATGGACTTCACGTCGGCGTAAATTTGATGGTCACTGGCGAAGTCTGCCGCCCATGAAAGCGACGGACACGGTCACTGACATTCAAATTCGATGTTAACGAATCAGAGGCTGCCCTTGGTAGAAGGAATAACACCCTCGGCGCGCGGATCGGCTTCCACCGCCATGCGCAGCGCACGTCCGAAAGCCTTGAATACGGTCTCGATGATGTGATGCGCGTTGCGTCCACGCAGACTGTCGATGTGCAACGTCACCAGCGCATGGTTGACGAAGCCCTGGAAAAATTCATAGAAGAGATCCACATCGAAGTCGCCGACGCGCGAACGCGGAAACTGCACATGGTACTCAAGCCCCGGTCGCCCGGAGCAGTCGATGACCACGCGCGATAACGCCTCATCCAGCGGCACATAGGCATGCCCATAACGGCGGATCCCCTTCTTGTCGCCGATTGCCTTGGAAAACGCCTGGCCGAGCGTGATGCCGACATCCTCCACCGTATGATGCGCATCAATCTGCAGATCGCCACTGGCTGTAATCTCAATATCGAACACGCCATGGCGCGCAACTTGGTCGAGCATGTGCTCTAGAAACGGCAGCCCGATGGCGAAATTCGACTTGCCGCTGCCATCCAGATCGATGCTGACGCGGATCTGGGTTTCGCGCGTATTACGCTGAATCGTGGCGGTGCGGCTCATTGGCGGACGGACTGGTCAGTGGGTAAGGCTGTAACATTAGCAGAAACACGGCGTTTTCGGCATATTGACAGCAGAATTCCGAATGAAGGGGACGGGCAGTGAGCGACAGCGAGCAGTGCAAACAGGTAAAAGAATACTTGCTAAGCCTGCAGGACCGGATCTGTACGGCATTGGCAGCCGAGGATGGCTCGCATTTCAAAGAGGATAACTGGGCGCGTGCCGAGGGCGGCGGTGGGCGTTCGCGCGTACTTGCGGAAGGCCATATATTCGAGCAGGCCGGCGTGGGTTTTTCCCATGTGATGGGTGAAGGCCTGCCGGCGTCAGCGACTGCCCAGAGGCCAGAATTGGCTGGTCGCGCCTTTGAAGCCATGGGCGTGTCACTGGTCATCCATCCACGCAATCCCTATGTTCCCACCACACACATGAATGTGCGTTTCTTCATTGCCACCAAAGCGGATTCCGCACCGGTGTGGTGGTTTGGTGGCGGATTTGATCTCACGCCCTACTACGCAAACGAGGACGACGTGCGGCACTGGCATCGAACCGCACGAGCGGCATGTCTGCCTTTCGGCGAAGACGTGTATCCGCGCTACAAAAAATGGTGCGATGAATATTTCTACCTGCGCCATCGCCAGGAAGCGCGCGGCGTGGGCGGATTGTTCTTTGATGATCTGAATGCTTGGGGATTCGAGCGATGCTTCGAGTTCCAGCGCAGTGTCGGTGATCACTTTCTGCCGGCGTACCTGCCCATTGTTCAAAAGCGACGGCACGCGGTATACGGCGAACGCGAGCGGGACTTTCAGCTCTATCGCCGCGGGCGCTACGTGGAGTTCAATCTGGTGTACGACCGCGGCACGTTGTTCGGCCTGCAATCCGGCGGGCGAACTGAGAGCATCTTGATGTCTCTGCCACCGCTGGTGAAATGGCGTTACGATTGGAAACCGGAGGCAAGTTCCGCGGAGGCGGAACTCTATGAGAAATATTTGCCGCCGCGTGATTGGCTAGGCGAGTAAGTCCAGCGACACAATTGGTAGTGCCGGTCGCCGAAAAAATCTCCCGCCAGATTCGCTGCCTCTGGCCGCCCGCCTTGAAAAAGGCGGCGACGCACAGTAAATGTTAGATGCGCCTAGAACTGCTCGCCCAACGTGATGTCTTCGATTTCCAAACCAGCGCGAATGGCCGATTGTAGAATGCGCAGCGTGCTACCCTGCGAAGTCTGATCCGGTTCGGCGATGTTGAGTATGCGCGTGCTGTACCACACAGCCATGTCCTCTCGCGCCTGATTCAGATAATTGCGATAAAACGATTCGTTGACATTGACAATGCGGTGCCGATATTTGCGCGCGCGCGCGTACTGATCATTGGCCATGGTCGACTGCGGCGAACCAGCGCTCACGATTTCCACCGCCTTGCTGGTCCAAAGTGGCGCATTGATGGAAAAGTAGTCGTCGAGCTTCTGTTGCACTTTTTCACTGCTGAGCGCACCAGCAGCATCCAGAATGATGAGACGCACGCTATCGAGTTTGCTAAGCAGTTCCAACCATCGTCCCGGCAGCATGCAGTTCGATGGCGCACGCGCGAACATCTTCACCAACTCCGCCTGACTAATATTCGGATTGCCAAAACCAAGCGCAGTCACGCGAAAGCGCTGTTGCGGCGTGCTTTCAGCATGCTTCAGAAAGCTTTGAACGTAATTGGAAAGTATGGTGGCGGAAACCGGCATCAGATCCTTGTCGAAAACCGGAATCGCGTAGCTGCTGCCCTGTAATCCCCATCCCTTGCCCGCCACCGCGCCATGACACTTCTCCGCCAGAAACGACGTCCCTTTGCCGTGCTGACCAGCAAGATTGGATTCGAAAACCAGTACTGGTTCCTCCGCAGCGTGCGAATCGGCTGCAGCAGTGGCGCGTAGCGATGCCTGGGTCATATCTCCACACTCGAAAAGAGGTTTGGGAATTGTGCTAGTTAGGTACTTTTATAGCGGCGGACTGGCGACTGCCTTTAGCGCTTTGCACGCCCCGCCAAAGGCCTTGCGACTTTCTTGATACGAACCCGGGGCCGGCAGCTAGTACACAGATTTATTATGAAGTTTCAATAGGATAGCGATCACGCCTGGGCACAATTCTTAGCGTGAAGGTTCACGCGTTTGCAGCCAGAAAGTGACCGGCCCGTCATTGGTGAGACCGACACGCATATGGGCACCAAAGATACCATTGGAAACTGGCGCGTGTGAGGCAGAGGCAATACCAACCAGGTAGTCGAACAATGCCCGCCCCTGCTCCGGTGGCGCGGCGGGCGTGAAACTCGGGCGCATGCCTTTGTGGGTATCCGCCGGCAGCGTGAACTGCGGCACCAGCAACAATCCGCCAGACACGTCGCGGACGCTGAGGTTCATCTTGCCTTCATTGTCGGTGAACACTCTATAGCCAAGCAGACGCTCTAGCAGCCGGTCTGCATCCGCGCGCGTATCCTCGCGTTCCACGCCGATTAGTACCAGCAATCCATGATCGATGCGGCCAGCGATGACCCCGTCCACCTCCACCTGTGCCTGCAACACCCGCTGTAGCAAACCGATCATGGATGAGAGCCCGACTTTCTATGCGCATCGACCCATTGTTCCAGTGCGGCTTGGAAAGCCAGCCAATTGAAATGGCTCGGTATCGATGTATCTACGTTCGCCTTGATCAGGCTTTTGAATTGATCGGCAGGCATCAGCAACAGGCGATCACCGAGTAATGAGCTATTTGAACTGAAGTCGCCATCGAAACGAATTACTACACCGCTTTGCGCATCGGCAGCGAGAAACGTGTTGTCGGGCAGTGCAAATAGTTTTGGATCGAGAATGAGTGCATGTTGCAGGGTTGATGGGGGTGCGCCCACCAACGCACATTCCGCCGCGTTTAAACGTCGCGGTGTTTCCGGGATCCATATCAACGCATACTGCTTTTGAATTCTATGTTGAGCATCTTCCAAAGCCACGGTAACGTCGGGTCGTGACACACAGCCTGGCGGACCGACACGTCGGACCATGCGGCCATCAGTCAACACAATTTGATACGGTCGGATGTTGGAAGTATCGAGCGCGTGTTGCTGTGCTTGACCGCGCGTGAGCGTTTGTCCGCTGAAAAAACCGATGCCGCGCTCGCCGTTGATAAGAGCGATTTCGCCATTCTCCAATGGCAACAAATCGACAAACGATCGGACATTTGGATCGACTACGATCCGCCGCAGCCAAACATCGGCGAAATCCACGGCGTGCGCAAGCGACCAACACAGCGACAACATGCACACCAACAGGTAACTCAGGCGCGCGCCAAGCACGCCGCGGAACATCAATGGCTGGAGTGATTCAACGGCAGCGCTAGCCCGTTGCGCGCTCGGCGCGTTTGCGGTCGTGCTCATTGAGCAGCTTCTTGCGAATACGGATCGCCTTCGGCGTCACTTCAACCAGTTCATCGTCGTCGATGAATTCCAGCGCCTGTTCCAGATCGAAACGAATGGGCGGCGTAAGGATGATGTTTTCATCCGAGCCGGCGGCGCGGATATTGGTGAGCTTCTTGCCCTTCAACGGGTTGACCACCAGATCATTGTCGCGCGAATGGATACCGATGATCATGCCCATGTATACCTCTTCGCCATGACCGATGAATAGCGCCCGCGCTCCTGCAGGTTGAACAGCGAATAACCCAGCGCCTGGCCTTCTTCCATCGCAATCAGCACGCCGTTGGTGCGCTGACCGATGGTACCTGCCTTGGCGGGTTTGTAGCTGTCGAAGGTGTGATACATCAAGCCCGTACCCGAAGTCAGCGTCATGAATTCGGTACGGAATCCGATGAGTCCGCGCGAGGGGATCATGTATTCCAGGCGCACGCGGCCCTTGCCGTCGGGCATCATGTTGACAAGTTCACCGCGCCGGCTGCCGAGCTTCTCCATCACACCACCCTGATGCGCTTCCTCCACATCGATGGTCAGTTGTTCGAAGGGCTCATACACTTCACCTTCGATGGACTTGTAAATGACCTTGGGACGGCCGACGGACAGCTCGAATCCTTCGCGGCGCATGTTTTCGATCAGAATCGATAGATGCAACTCACCGCGACCGGAAACCAGGAAGCTCGACGGATCGCCGGTGTCTTCCACGCGCAGCGCAACGTTATGAATGAGCTCGCGCTCCAGACGCTCGCGGATCTGGCGGCTGGTGACAAACTTGCCTTCGCGTCCCGCGAAGGGCGAATCGCTGACCTGGAACAACATGCTCACCGTCGGCTCATCAACCGACAGGCGCGGCAGCGATTCCGGATTCGCCGGATCGCAGAGTGTGTCGGAAATACGAATACCTTCGATGCCGCTCACGGCGACGATGTCGCCAGCATTGGCTTCATCCATGGGCACGCGTTCCAAGCCATGGAAGCCCAGCACCTGCAAGAGTTTCGCATTGTGCTTATTACCATGATCGTCGATGCGCACAATCGACATGCCGGGCCGCGCCTTACCGCGCGAAATGCGGCCGATGCCAATGGCGCCCACATAGCTTGAATAATCAAGCGCGCTAATCTGCATCTGGAAGCTGCCGTCCATGTCGACGTCCGGCGGCGCCACATGCTTGATGATGGTTTCAAACAACGGCGTCATGTCCGTGCCCTTGCCGGTGCGATGATCCAGCGTCGCCCAACCTTCCAGCGCCGAGGCATACACCACCGGGAAATCGAGCTGCTCGTCAGTAGCACCAAGGCGATCGCCGAGGTCGAAGGTCTGATCGATGACCCAGTCCGGCCGCGAACCGGGACGATCGACTTTGTTGACCACGACGATGGGCTTCACCGCGCGCAAAAGCCTTCTGCGTAACAAAGCGCGTCTGCGGCATGGGGCCGTCGACGGCGTCGACCAGCAGTAGCACCGAATCCACCATCGACAAAATGCGCTCGACTTCACCACCAAAGTCGGCATGCCCCGGCGTGTCGACCACGTTGATGCGGTAGTCGCGCCAGCGAATGGCGGTGTTCTTGGCAAGAATGGTGATGCCGCGCTCGCGCTCCAGGTCATTGCTGTCCATGACGCGTTCGGGCGTCGCAGCCCGTTCGCCCAGCGTGCCGGACTGTTGCAGCAGGCAGTCAACGAGGGTGGTCTTGCCATGATCGACGTGCGCGACGATGGCGATATTTCTTAACTTCTCAATCACTTGCGATGTTCCGATGACGTAAAGGGTCGGCCATTATACGGGGGAAATACGAATCCGCTAGCGCGGTAACTTTTGCGTTCGTGGACGACGCTGCTTTGAAGCTCGTTTCCAAGGCGGTGGCGGATTTCTCACCCACGAAATGCCTTAAGGCGCGATTGCTGGCAACCTTATCAATCTCTAACATGAAGGCGGCTCACACGCAGTGGCCGTTGCCGCCACATCCGCCCTCGGATCAACTCACCCAAGGAGATCACCCATGTCCTGGATACTGCTCAGCATCGTCGGCTTGCTGATATTTTTCCTGGCGCCATTGTTCGCACCGCGAATCGCCAGCAAAACCGGCGCGATACCCGGTGCCGGGCGCAAGCAATCTGTCGCAGGCATTACAATCATTTTCCCTGGCTGCCGCAAACAAACCGAGTAGCGCGCAGAGCGATACGCGTCAATAAGATTCACCATTAAACAAGAATAGGAGCATAGTATGGCCAAGAAACTAACGTTCAAAGCCGGCGAAGCGACGGTGTTCGCCTCCGAGGGTCAGTACACCGATGCAATGCCGGAGATTTTGATCGGTGATGTAAGTGGTCCGGTCGGACACGCTTTTGCCAACATGATGGCGCAGAGCAAGGGCCATACTTGCATGTTCGCCGTGCGCGCCTGCAATTACATGGTGCGACCGGCAACGATGATGGCCACCAAGGTGACAATCAAGGATGAGGCCTACGTAAATTTGTTTGGCGGCGTGGTGCAGTCGGCCGTTGCCGATGCCATCGTTGATTGCGTTAAAGACAAGATCATTCCCGCCAACAAAGTGAACGATTTGTGCGTTCTGGCGCTGATTTGGATTGACCCGCGCGCGCCGCAGAGATCCTAACCTCGACAAGAATGAGCTCTATCGCAATAACTATGAAGCGACCAAACTCGCGATGCGGCGTGCGATGAAGGACGAACCAACGGTGAAGCAGCTGCTTGCCTCACGCAAGAAGGTGAAGCACGACATGTTCGATCAGTCCACTGGTCAGTGGTATTAAGGTGCGATCCGAATTGTAGAGAGGGGAAGAAATACTCTCCTGATTACCGCGAACCTAACCCTCCCCCGCAAGTGCTGGGGAGGGATGTACAATTCCCCCGCTCAATGCGCTGAAATAAAGCGGAAGCCCTGCGCAAATCCCTTGGCAAGCTCGGTATCGGATATTCCCAACCGCGCAATGCCTGCCCGCATTTCATCCTGATCCACCATGGTGTCATTGTCTTTGTCAAATTCGACAAAGTGATCGGCCATAAATGCCTGGAAGCCGGGATTGTCCGTGCCATGTGCGTATTCCTTAACTTCATCCATACTGATTCGGCCATCGCCATCCGTGTCGGCCTGCTGCATGACCTTTAACCACGGCGGAGCACTATCCTGCGCGTTGGCGAGCGTCGCGGCAAGTAACATTGCGGTTAGAGACGATAGTTTCATTGTTCAACTTCCATTGCTCTCGAACAACACTCGTAGCGACAACTTGTCGATCGAAAATATCAAGTTGCAAAGACCTGGCCAGGATTACGGAACGCCTTGAATTCCAGACTATTGCCACTCGGATCACGGATGAACATCGTCATCTGCTCACCGATTTGACCCGCAAACCGCAGCGAGGGTTCCGTATGAAATGCGACGCCACGATGTTTTAACCTCACGGTCAGACGTTGAAATTCATCCCAGGAAAGGATCACGCCAAAGTGCGGCAACGGAACTTGTTCGCCGTCAACTTTACTGGCGCTCGCGGTCATATTACCCGCAACATGCGCCGAGAGTTGATGGCCGAAGAAATTGAAATCCACCCAGCTTTCCGTCGAACGGCCTTCGCTACAGCCCAAAGTATCGATGTAGAACTTGCGTGTGGACTGCAGATCGTGGACGGGAAATGCCAGATGAAACGGCCCGCCAGTCATTTCACGAAATCGGCGAAACGTTTGTCCGCCAATAATTTCTCCAACGAGATGGCAAGAATTTCATTGATGTACGCCTCGTTGTCGACCTGCGATGGAGCAGTAAGTACCTGTCGGGTCTTGCTCGCGCCGGCGGTACCTTTGAACGTTTCACTTCCCCGCGCAACAACACTTGAAACCTTCGCCCCTACCTCCACCGAGTCAACTACAGGATCGCCCTTGGCGAGATAGCTCAAATCATCCAATGAAATCGTCATCGTCATGTCTGCGGGTGTGCCCGCATCGGCGACACTGAATCCCAGGGTTGTTAATGCATCCGCCATCGCCTGACGTAGCGCTGCTTGCACGCCAGTGGCGGTGGAAATCGATGAACTCTCGCTGTATACGCCGCCGCGTGTCCCCAATGTCTTGTTGGTTCGGCTATCAATTGCATTCAATGCCACCGTGCGACCATGTCCAATATCGCCGGCATCGACGGCCAGCGATGGCTCGACGGCAACCGTCTGCGGACTCAGCGCGCAACCGGCGAAGGCCGAAATTCCAAGCGCAATCAAGCAAACAACGCTACGCCGAATGAGATTACCAGACATGACAATCACTCCTGCTTTCCATAAGACTTGAATTTCTCCAGCACGGTGCGCATTTCCGCGCCACTGAGCACTACCGTGCCGCCGATCTGCAAACTGATCGCGTATTGCTGGGCGAGGAATTCCACTTCGGTGGCAAGGGCTAGCGCCGACTCCACCGTTTCACCGCAGGCAATCATGCCGTGATTCGCAAGCAAACAAGCTTGCCGCCCTCTTAACGCCTTCACTGCCAGATCAGACAAGCGTTGAGTACCAAAAGTTGCATAGGGTGCACAGCGAATTGAGTCGCCCCCGGCAACGGCAACCATGTAGTGAAAGGCTGGAATGCCTCGGCGCGTGCAGGCCAGGGCTGTCGCATGCGCAGAGTGAACGTGCACGATGGCGCCCACATCAGCACGCGCATGATAGATGTCGCGATGAAACCGCCACTCGCTGGAAGGTTTGCGTTGCCGACCGGGCACACGTCCATCGATCTTCATGTGGACGATATCGCTGGCACGAAGTGCCGCATACCCCATGCCCGTGGGCGTGATTAGCATGCCGCCATCAACGCGTGCACTGACATTGCCTGATTTGCCAGGATTCAGGCCAGCGTCGTTGATTGCGCGCGCGGTAGCAATTATGCGCTTGCGTAATGCCAGATGCGCCATAAATGCGAAGCCTCCAAGTCAAGGACGGTCAATTTTATTCAGTCGGTGTAGAACATCGTTGTCCCCGCGGGTGCGGAGACGACGAAGACGCTTCTTTCTGTACCGAAAGTATCATGACCGAGCGATACCTATCTTCAGTAATTCTGTTAACCGAGGAAGATCCGATATGCGGGATTGTTCGTTTCCTCGACGTGTACCATGCCCAAATCATCGAGAAATTTCTTGAACACATCAGCCTCCGCTGGCGGCACCTGCATGCCCATCAACACCCGCCCATACGCCGCGCCATGGTTGCGATAGTGAAATAAGCTGATATTCCAGCGGCTGCCCAGTTCGCTTAGAAAATGCAGTAGTGCGCCGGTGCGCTCCGGAAACTCGAAACGAAAGATACGCTCGTTCTCAACTTGATTGGCATGGCCACCCACCATGTAACGCACATGCATCTTGGCCATGTCGTTGGCCGAAAGATCGGCCACTTCAAATCCTTTCTCGCGCAGGGAATCGATCAGCTGATCCTTTTCGCGCACGCCGTTGCGAACGCGAATGCCGGCGAAGACATGTGCGGTGGTCTTGTCCGCATAGCGATAGTTAAACTCAGTGATCGGCCGCGCACCCAATGCATGGCAGAACTCGCGAAAGCTGCCAGGCCGTTCCGGAATGGTCACTGCGATCAACGCTTCGCGATGCTCGCCGAGTTCAGCCAGTTCAGCGATGTGGCGCAGGCGATCAGGTGACATTAGCGCCGCTGAAGATCGCTACCAGTTGCTGTCCGCGCGCGCCTTCGCGTGTAACGTATTGCTTTACTCCCGCCAGGGCAAGCGCGCCGGCCGGCTCGGCGATGGCGCGTGTATCTTCGAAGATATCCTGATCGCCGCGCAGAGCTCATCGTTGCTCACCAGCATGGTTTCATCAACCAGTTCACGAGCAATGCGAAACGTTTCCACACCGATCTGCCTGACCGCTGCACCATCGGCGAAAATGCCTACAGAAGGCAGCACAACGCGTTCGCCCGCCTTCATGGCGGCGTGCAGAGTCGGCGCCTCATCAGACTCCACGGCAATGATGCGCGTCTTCGGCGCCACCTGTTTAACATAAGCGGCCACCCCGGCTACCAATCCACCGCCACCGACCGGAACAAAAATGGCATCGATGTCGCGCGAACTCTGGCGCAGAATTTCCATCCCCACCGTGCCCTGACCAGCAATGACCAGCGGATGATCGTAGGGTGGAATGTAGGTCAGGCCACGCTCCTGTTCCAGGTGGTGTGCGTGCTCGCTGGCCTCATCGTAGGTATTGCCATGCAGGACAATATCGGCGCCGCGCCGGCGCACGGCCGTCACCTTGATTTCGGGCGTGGTCTTCGGCATGACGATGAGTGCGGGGATGCCGAGCTTGGACGCCGCCAGCGCCACACCCTGGGCGTGGTTTCCGGCCGAGGCAGCGATGACGCCCTTAGCCCGCTGCTCCGGGGACAAGGAGGCGATGAGGTTGTAGGCGCCGCGTAATTTATAGGAGAACACCGGCTGCAAGTCCTCGCGCTTCAGCCACACGGTATTGTCAATGCGGCGCGACAATTCCGGCATTTGTTCCAGCGGCGTTTCGCGCGCCACGTCGTAGACGCGCGCGCGCAGTATCATCTTCAGGTAGTCTTCGAACATTTGCGGTAGATTATCATTGTTCGGCACTATTTTACGCAGCCGCGTCACAACCGGGGAATCACCATGACACAGGATGAAAAAAAGAAGCGCGCCGCCGAGGCCGCCCTTGCCTACATTGAAAACGATGCCGTGGTCGGCGTCGGCACCGGTAGCACCGTCAATTTTTTTATCGAGCAATTGGGGCGGATCAAGGGCCGAATCAACGGTGCGGTATCGAGTTCGGAAGCAAGCAGCAAGCTCATGCGGAATCTGGGTATTCCGGTGCTTGAGCTCAACAGCGTTGCCGAGATCAGTGTCTATGTCGATGGCGCCGATGAAGCCACCCGCCACCGCAGCCTGATTAAGGGTGGTGGTGGTGCATTGACGCGGGAGAAAATTGTCGCCGCCGCCAGCCGAAAATTCGTGTGCATCATCGACGACAGCAAACTGGTCGATGTGCTCGGCAACTTTCCCCTACCGGTGGAAGTGATCCCGATGGCGCGCAGTTATGTTGGCCGGCAATTGGTTAAGGTCACTGGCGGGCAACCAGTTTATCGCGATGGTTTTGTCACCGACAACAGCAATTGGATTCTGGACGTCCGTGGGTTGCGCATCATGGAACCGGTGAAGCTGGAAAGTGATCTCAACCAGATCACTGGGGTGGTGTGTAATGGTTTGTTCGCGCGCCGGCCCGCGGATGTGTTGCTCGTCGCGGGGAACGATGGCGTTCAAACGATTTAAGTATCGTACATGACATGAATAGAACATTGATCTTGATTGGCGCGGTGCTGATTGCC
>JAXMGY010000008.1:0-59341 GCA_046347035.1 Gammaproteobacteria bacterium
ACTGGATCTACGCCCGGGAATGACGGTGTTTACCGGCGAGACTGGTGCCGGGAAATCCATCCTCATTGAAGCGCTGGGACTGGCTCTGGGCGATCGTGCTGACAGCGCCATGGTCCGCGAAGGCGCCGAACAAGCAACTGTCAGTGCCATTTTTTCCGCCCCAGCAGACAAGGAGTTTCGCGCGCTGCTTGATGAGCAAGGCATTGCACTGGACGATGAAGTAATTATCAAACGAATGGTCGGTGCTGATGGGCGTTCGCGCGCGTTCATCAACGGCTCGCCCGTGCCATTGGCGACTTTGCGTACGATTGGCGAACGCTTTGCGGATATTCACGGCCAGCATGAACATCACTCGCTGTTACGTCGTGACACGCAGCGGGCGTTGATCGACGCCTATGGTGAGCATGGAAAGCTGCTCAACGATGTGGCGGATGTTTACACGCGCGCGCAGGAAGTGGCCGCGCGCCTGAGGCGACTGGAAGGCAGTCATGGCAATGCCGAGCATGAAGCCGAACTGCTGCGCTTTCAGGTTTCTGAACTTAAGGCTTGCCAGCCAACAGCTGAAGGCATTGCGGCGCTGGAATCCGAGCATCGACGGCTGGCGAACGCCGGACGGCTCGCCGAAGGCTGCAATCAATTGCTGGCCGATTTGATTGACGATGAGCGCAACGCCACTGAGCTCGTCGAACATTCAACGCGCGAAGTGCAGTCGCTGGCGCGGCTCGACCCTTCCTTCGCGGAAATCGCATCCATGCTCGAATCGGCGTCAATTCAGATTGAGGAAGCCGCACAATGGCTGCGGCATTACACAGATCGCCTGGATGCCGATCCCAAGCGCGTTATGCAGGTCGAGGCACAGATTGCCACATTGCACGATCTTGCACGCAAACATCGCGTGGCCACCGAAGAGTTGCCGGCGCATCTGCAACGACTTGACGAACGCCTCTTCGAATTGGAGAACGGCGAGGAATTGCGCCAGCAGTTACGCGCCGAACATGAGACGGCGCTTAGCGAATACCGTGCGGCCGCCGCAAGACTGCACAAGGCACGCAAGAAATCCGCCGACAAATTTGCCGCTGAAATATCAACGAGCATGCACGAACTCGGCATGCCGGGCGGCAGGTTCGAGGTCGAAGTGGAATCGCTGGCAGACACCATCAGTCCACACGGCAACGACCGAATTGAATTCATGGTCAGTGCCAATCCCGGGCAACCGCCACGCGCCCTGGCGAAGATCGCCTCAGGCGGCGAATTGTCGCGCATCAGTCTGGCCATCCAAGTGCTCATCGCGCAGAAACGCGGCGCCGGCGGCAGCGTGCCAACCTTCGTATTCGACGAAGTGGACGTCGGCATTGGCGGGCGCGTGGCCGAGATCGTCGGGCGCATGCTGCGCGAACTGGGCGCAAACGGACAGGTGCTCTGCGTCACGCATCTACCGCAGGTCGCGGCGCTCGGACATCAGCATGTGCAGATCAGCAAGTCTGTGCGTAATGGTCAGACTCGAATTGCCGTTGAAACACTGGAGAAATCGGCGCGCGTAGATGAGCTGGCACGCATGCTGGGCGGCGTGACAATTACCAAACAAACCGTAGCGCATGCGCGCGCATTGCTGGAAACTTCGAACTAATAAGGTTTGCTGACCTTGAATCGCGCCGTTACTTAGAGGCCTTCACTTTTCGCCTGGGAGACAGGTTTTGCATGTTCCATACAACACCAGCGAGTGCTCAACCAACTCGTACCCGTAGCGGCCGGCGATTTCGCGCTGATGCTGTTCGATCACCTCGTCGACGAATTCCTCGACGCGTCCGCAACGCATGCAAACAATATGATCGTGGTGACGGCCGCGATTGATTTCGAAAACGGATTGTCCGCTTTCGAAGTTGTGCCGACTCACCAATCCCGCTGCTTCAAACTGGGTGAGTACGCGATAGATGGTCGCCAATCCAACGTCTTCGCCATGATCCATGAGCGCACGGTAAACATCCTCCGCAGTCATGTGGCGTGGTTCGGCACTTTCGAGAATTTCAAGAATGCGCAGCCGCGGCAGCGTGGCCTTCAGCCCAACGCGTTTCAGATTTTGCGAGTCCATGGACCCAACGGCCCTCGTATTTAATATGCCGTTCAGGCGTAATTCGCAGCGGCCAATCGACGCACCGCTATTGCACCCGCCGGCAGTATAGCGGAATTGTCACTAACCAGGCCGATGCACGCGCTGTTGACAGATGTCTCAGTGAACCTTGACCGCTGATTTCTGGTCAAATTCCCTAATGGCCGCCGCACCGTGCACGAGGTACCATACGCGCTTTCGTTCCTAGCCGGTCTTAGAAGATGATGATGTCCTCTCGCCTTGCCCTGCCGTTATTTTTGGTTCCTCTCGCAATTGCCGGTTGCAGCCGCACTCATATACCGTCGCCGGCCGACCTTCCCATCGTCTACAAGATCGATGTGCAGCAAGGTAACGTCGTGACGCAGGACATGCTGGCGCAGCTCAAGCCAGGCATGGATCGCGGCAAGGTCAAGTTCATCATGGGTACACCCCTCATCGCCGACACGTTCCACAACGATCGCTGGGACTACATTTTCACCATGCAAGAGCGTGGCGGTGAGCGCACCCAGCGCCGAGTGTCGCTGTACTTCAAGGATGACAAGCTGGAGCGCGTGGCCGGCGATGTCAAACCCGCTGCGGGCGCCATTGCCACCAGCGACGAAAATGCATCGAAAACCGTCGACGTCCCGGAGCCGGAAAAAAGTCTGGTCGAACGCATGAAGGACAAAGTCAGCGGCGACAAGAAGACCGCTACCGCCACGGAATCTGCGGCTGCCACCGACGCCACCAAACCCGAAGCGTCAACCGCAGCTGATGGAGCAAAAGCCGAATCGACCACCGAAACCACAACCGCTAATACCAATACGCCGGCGACGGAGGTTCAAGAATCCAAGGCCCAAACACACAGCACCGCCAAGCAAACTGAAGCGGGTAGTGACTTCGTTATCGATAACACTGCAGAAAGCACTGGCACAGGCCAGTCAACCAGCAACGCGTCCGGCGAGGCAGCGACACCCGTGCCCGCGCCTGATGCCACTGAAGCTTCCGATACGGCAAGTTCGGCTTCTGCGCCCAAACAAGCCAATGGCGACATCATGCCGCGCTTCCAATCCGAATCGGACCTGGATTCCGAGGAAAATGTCGCACCGGCACCTACCGCCACCGAAGCGGATACCCGCGGCGACGCCGGCAATACCGCTGCCGAGGCGGCCAGCGGCAGCGACAAGTCGTCCTCAGCAGCGGCTGGCGGCACCGGGAAGTCGACAACGGTGTCCATACCTGAGGATGCACCGCAACCGAAGAAGAAGGGGTTCTTCCGGCGACTGCTAGAAAAGGTCGGCGTGGGCGACAACGAAGACGGCGAGTACCAATCTGCCGATCCAAAGTACAAGGACGTGTCCAACCCAGAGACTCAGTCACATTAAGCTCGTAACCTGTTGCACGGCCGCAACAAAATGCGGCAACTCCTCCCCTGCAAGCACTGAACTGTGGCAATATTCGCATATTGCTGAGACGGTGTTTGCGACCATACAAGTACCAACCGGGGCAAGGCCCGCGTAAACCATAGCGATTTTTGAAGGGTTTATGTGCGGCTGGGGAGGGAACAGATGTCAACTACATACCTGTCACATGGGCATGGTGCCGAATGACCGCACCTGCCAGCACTGCCAATCAATCACCGATTGCCATCAGTCTGCACGCGCCCGCGGCACGCGACTGGTCTGAACTTTTCGCCGCCTTAACAGAGCGCCTACCGACGTTGCGGCGAGCACTGGGACACGCCGACGCGGTGGCGATCAGCTTACAGATCCCTGCCCTGGCCGCATTTGAACTTTATGACCCGGCAATTCTGGCCCAGCTGCGGTCATTACTCGAAGACAACAACTTCCAAGTGTACAGCCTCGATGGTAGACACTTCGGAGAGCGTGGCGCACCCAGTGACGATCGCTGGGGCGCCTGCTTCCCGGATTGGCGCGACATGCGCCGCATGGCGTATACCAATGTGCTGGCCGACATACTGGCTGAGTTGCTCCCCGACGATGCGAGTGGAAGCATCAGCACCGTAGCGATTGGCAACCGCAAGGCGGTTGCCGCCGAGGATCTTCCGGGCGCCGCGCGCAATGTACTGAGATTCGCCGCTTACCTTTCCTCGCTGCGCAATTCCACGGGGAAAACCATATCGCTTGCTTTGCAGCCGGCACCGTGTTGCGTGCTGGAAACCACTTCCGAGGTGGTGCGATTCTTCCGTGATTATCTATACTCCGCCATTGCCAACGCGCACTTCAGCAGCGCCGCCGGCGTGGCTGCCTCCGAAGCAGAAGCGCTGTTGCGCGAGCATCTTGGCGTATGTTTGGACAGCAGTTACATGAGCTGCATGTACGATACGCCGGCAGCCGGAATTCAAGAGCTACTTGGCGCAAGAATTCCCATCAACAAGATGGTGTTGGCCAATGCACTGATCACCAACGACGCCGCGCTTACCCGCCTGTTACCGGGCAATCGCGCGCTGGCGGATTGCGCTGTCACGCACCGCGCCGATGGCACGTTGGAATGCTTCACTGATATGCAAAGCGCTTTTGGCGGGCTGGTCGATGCCGCCGTCGCGCGTCATGAATGGCGTATTGCCTGCCATGCGCCGCTGTCGCAGGCGGCCGTCGAACCATTCGCCACATCCCAGGCAGCGACACGGGAGTTGATTGACGCCCAAGCCTCTAAACCCTGTGCTGCCCTGCTGGAGGTCAATGTGGATTCATTGACCGATGGCCGCGAGTTACCTGTGGCGCGCGTGGTACGCGAGTTCCTTTGGGTGCATGAAGCGCTGGGTCAGGCGACGCAGGCAGGCACGCGCGGCACACCGAACCGCCCGCGTCGGCGTCGCTACCCGCGGCTGGCATCAATAGGTAGCGCATTCTAGAGCGAGATCACTTGCGCCTGTTTTGTGCCGCACGCTGGCGGCGCGCCGATTTAGGATCCGCGCGCAAGGCGCGATAGATCTCGATGCGATCGCCAGCGGCTACTTGCTCATCGCCGGCGCAGGCTGCCAAACACACCCACCTCATCGTTGTGCAGATCAATCTCCGGAAAGCGTGCCAAAACGCCTGACTGCTCGATCGCCTCGCCAATACGGGTTCCGGCGCTCACTCGCAGTCGCACCACACACTGCTCCGTGGTCAAGGCATAGACGATTTCCACTTCCAACGACTTAAGCGCCATGTCCATACAACTGCGCCGCACGTGCGCAAAAGGCATCGATCATGGTGTTGGCGATGGACTGAAACGCCTTACCGAAGGTCATTGCCAACAAGCGGTTGCTGAATTCGAACTCCAGATGCAGCGCCACTTTCGAACCGCGGCCGTTCGTGCCCACGGGATCAAAGCTCCAATGTCCGTGCAGACGTTTGAACGGCCCGTCGACCAGATGCATGTCGATACGCTCGTGAGGATGCATGCGATTGCGGGTGGTAAACGATTGCCGAACGCCTGCCTTGGCCAAATCCACGCTGGCCGTTATCTCGTGTTCGCTGCGCTGCGCAATTCTGGCCCCGGTGCAACCGGGCAGAAATTGCGGGTAGGACTCGACATCCGCCACGAGATCGAACATCTGCTGGGCGCTGTAAGGGACCAGCGCGCTCTTGTGTATCTTCATCATCTGTATTGATTTTTCTTGGCTTTGAACATTGTGGCGGAAAGCCCCGGCCGGGCTCAATCTCGACCGCATATCCGGCCATGGGAACGCAATTCTTAAGGCTGGATTTTATGGTTCTTCTCCTCAAGTCGGAGGCCGGCAAGCCGCTAAAAACAATTATCACAACGCAAACCGCTCGACACAGGGATGGCCGCATGCAAACTGCCGCGCAAACGCTCGCCGAGGTGCCCATGCAAATCGGGCGCTTTCAACCCATGCGCCTCATCGGCCAGGGTGGGCAAGGCGCGGTTTATCTGGCGCGCGACCCTGAACTCGACCGGCAGGTTGCGATCAAAACCTTGACGCGACGTTCCACGGATCCGACTCGCCTCATTGCCGAGGCACGCAATGCCGCCAAGCTTCACCACTCGAACATCGTCACGCTGCTGGAAATCGGCACGCACAATGATTTGCCATTTCTGGTGTATCAGTATGTGGAAGGTACACCCCTGAAGAATTTAATGGCCGGGCGCAAGACGTACACGCCCGCACAAGCCGTTGAACTCATCATCAACGTACTCGACGGCATCTCGCACGCGCATCGCGCCGGCGTTCTGCACCGCGATCTCACGCCTAGCAATATTCTGGTCGATGTTGAAGGTCGGCCATGGGTGCTCGACTTTGGGATCTCCAGTTTGATTGGCATGAGTGCCACCGGCGCGCACATTGTCGGCACACCCAATTACATGGCGCCAGAAAATCTCAACGGCGGCGAAATCGGTGAAGCGGCCGATGTGTTCTCGCTGGCAGTCATACTCCACGAATTGCTCACTGGCTTTGCATTGATCAAGGCCGACAATCCGACGACGGCCATGTTTAAGATCGTCAACGAGACCTTTCTGCCTCCGTCGATGGCCAATCCTGAAATCGACGCCAAGCTGGATGAAATCGTGATGCGCGGGTTGGAGCGCGATCTGTCCAAGCGCTATCACAGCGCGAAGGAACTGAGCGACAGTCTTCGACATTACTTGAATCCTGATGAAACGCCCCGTGAGTTGAGCACAAACGACGAAGGCAACAGTGCTGTCGATTTCCTGCTGCGCCGGTTGAACCGGCGCCCGGATTTTCCGGCAATCTCGCAGCACATAGGAGATATCACGCAGAAGACCGGCCGTAGCGATGACACGCATGCCAACGAACTGGCTAACACCGTGCTAAAGGACTACGCGCTGACTTCAAAACTCCTCAAACTGGTGAACTCGACGCTCTATCGTCATGCCGGTGGCGCGCCTATCACAACCATCAGCCGTGCGGTGATGATTCTCGGCTTCGAACAGGTACGTCAGGCGGCACTCAATCTGATGATGTTCGAACATTTGAAAAACGCCGAGCAAGCCGACGACATGCGCAACGCGCTGCTGAACTCGTTTTTCAGCGCGCAAGTCGCACGCGATCTGGGTTCGAAGACGCGCGGAGTCAACAGTGAGGAAGTTTTCATCGCCGGGCTGTTTCTGCGGCTGGGCAAGCACCTGACCATTTACTACTTCGCCGAGGAGTACGCCGAAATTCAGCGCCTGGTCACCAATCGCGGCATTAGCGAAACGGAAGCGTCAAAAGAGGTTCTTGGTGCCACCTATGTCGAACTTGGCGCGGCGATCGCCAAGCAATGGCACCTTCCGGACATGGTAGTCAAGGGCATCAATGCTTCGGCATCGTCAACTGTAACGACTTCCAAGCTACCCTCCGATCACGCGCTGACCTGCGCCATATTCGCCAACGAACTGGCGGAAACCATTGCCACGGGCGGACCAGCGGTACAGGCCAATCTTGACGCGCTGTCTGCTCGCTACAAGCGCAATCTTGACTTGAGTCACGATGATCTGAAAAAGGTCGTCAATGAAGGCATGGACAAGGTCATCGAATACGCGCGCGTGCTCAATGTCAATGCGCGTGATAGCGCCCTTTGCGCCGGCATCAGCAAAGTCACCAATAAACCACTGCAAGCCATCGTTGCCGCAGCCAGCAACAACAATAGTCTGGAAACAACGCTTGGCGGCAGCGCGGTCGCGCCCGCGGTTGCCGATGACAGCGAAGATGCGGCAATGAAGCGGCGCATGCTGCTCATTAACAGCATCTCAGAAATCGCTACCACCGTCATGGGTGAATACAATCTCAACAATGTGCTGGTGATGATCCTTGAAACACTGTACCGCGGTGTTGGCTTTTCACGTGTGTTGATGGTGGTCAAAGACGCCAAAACGCGCACCATGCAGGCGCGATTCGGTTTTGGGGAAGGCATTGACGAGATCGTGCCTAAGTTCCGTTATTCGATTGACACCGCATCCGATGTGCTTGTCGACGCGGCGAATACCGGACGCGAGTTCGTCGTACTGGATACCAGCGCAATGGAGTATGAAAAGCGCATTCCCGCGTGGTGCCGCAAGCTGACCAGTCCGCGCGCATTGGTGCTACTGCCTATTGTCGTCAACAAAGCCGTGGTGTCACTCATTTACGCCGACTTCGTCGCGCCCAGCAACCGCATTACCATGGAAGAAATCAAGCTGTTTGCCACACTCACAAAACAGGCGGCACTGGCCATTCACCAAAAATCGCTGCGCAAGTAGCACCCAAACCCGACTTCAAGCCGCAGTAGCGGGCAGCATGCCTGTATAATCGCTATCGAACCGCTACCTCTAGTGCGCGACGATGGCCAAAAAGGAAGAAAAATCCGCCAGCAACACCATTGCCCTAAACAAAAAGGGCAAACACGACTATTTCATAGAAGATCGCTACGAAGCCGGCATCGAACTGGAGGGTTGGGAGGTCAAGAGCCTGCGTGCCGGCCGGGTGCAACTACGCGACTCCTACGTACTCATCAAGGATGGTGAAGCATTTATCTTTGGCGCGTTAATTACACCGCTACCAACGGCGTCCACGCACATCACGCCCGATGCGCAAAGAACGCGCAAGCTGCTGCTGCATCGGCATGAGCTTAATCGCCTCATCGGCGCAGTCGAACGCAAGGGCTACACGGTGATTGTGACCGCACTGTACTGGAAGAAGGGGCGCGCCAAGGCCGAGATTGCCCTCGCCAAGGGCAAGCAGGAACACGACAAGCGCGCCACCATCAAGGAGCGCGATTGGCAACGCGAGCAACGACGGTTACTCAAAGGTCGCTAGGCTCGAACCTGCGCTGACTATCGAGATGAGCTCTAGGAAAGACAAACCCCGCAATGCGGGGTTTGTGGCGTATTTCATCGCGTCACATCCTTATGCGCGATGCATCCAGACAACCCTGTCACGACGATACGCCGCGTCGCATCCCAGTCCCAGCCAATCCAAGTAGCGCCGTGCATAACGACCATATCGCTCCGGGCAGTGGCACGGTTGCCGTCGCTGTGCCAATCGCCGGACGTACGGGACAAGTCTGACCATCGGGCACTGCGCAAAACCACCCGCTGACATGTACGGTGTCATGAGGTGAGAGCAGGCCAAGCCAAGTAATAAAAATGCCATCCCACGACAGCGGACCGGATGTGCTATTTGCAAGTGCGGGACCTGCCTTCGGACCGAAATTCCTTGTCAACAAACCCGGTCCAATCAAATCGGCATTGAATATTCCAAGCAGGTTTGGCGACGTATCAAAACTTCCCGCTGAAGGATGGTTGGAAAGCATGTATTGCGCTCTGACGTTCATGAAACTCGCCGAACCGTTGCCATCGGTATCAGTTACGGACTGTTCAAACGCACCAATAACAGTGTTTGTCAGCGTAGAAATTGGAACGATTGGTGCCTGCCAGCGCGTATTCAATTCGATCGGGCCATCGGTGATATTCGTGATGCTGAGATTGAACGCCACAAACGGATCATCGCTCCAATCCGCCTCTGCAATATCTGAAGAAAGCAACAACGACCCTAGAATCGCCGCTTTGAATTCCTTGGGAGTATTCTTTGGAATAACTACTTCCCTGGCTTCTGGATTCTTAAGGTCAAAGGGACTGGCAACGATATCGACCACCAGATCCCCATCGATTGTCTGTCCCAGTGCCGCATTCGACTGCTCCGAAAACACCGATACGAACAACACCGCCAGTGTCATTAGTATGTAATGGTGCTCGTTCTTGGTTCTAGTAGACACTGCATTCATACACGCCTTCTCCAGATACCGAGCACGATCACACGATTCATACTGGGAAACGCCCGCGAACTTCTACTTACCCGCAATCGATGCACCAAACATGGGCCACCTGCCAACCGCAGACCTATCGCTGACAATGTCTATTCGTCAGAGGAAGGTAGCGACGCCGCACGTTGAAGACCATCCAAAGCGTCGATCCAGTTTAGGGATCGCTTAACAACGGCTACAATCCCTCCGTTCGGGGGGTAAGACGGCAGATGATGTTGTCAGAAATCACAATTTGTTCACTTGGTCGACACGATACCTATGAAGATTTTGCTGGTTGACGATCACGCCCTGTTCCGCGGTGGGTTAAAACTGATGCTAAGTGCGCTCAATCATGACGCGACCATATTTGAAGCTGCCACCGTCGACGAATCGCTGACCATCGCGCAGGCCAATCCTGATCTGCGCCTGTGTCTGCTTGATTTGAACCTGCGCAACGAAAGCGGTTTGCGTGCGCTTGCTCGACTAAAGGAAGCAGCTCCCGAGGTTGCCGTCGTTGTCGTGTCCGCCGATGAGCAGGGGACTGTCGTCAGGCAATGTATCGATGCGGGCGCAATGAGCTACATCACCAAGAGCGCGCCACCCGATGTGCTCAGCGAAGCCCTGATACATGTTCTGCGTGGACAGGTTTATCTTCCCAGCCACATGCTGGAAAGTGAAAATGACAATGGCTCCATTCCGACGTTCTCACCTCGCCAGCGCGATGTATTGCGCGGCTTATGCCGGGGGTTGAGCACAAAATCGATTGCACGCGAACTTTCAATCTCAGAACACACTACTAAGGAGTACATTGGTACGTTATTTCGCTTGCTCAATGTACACAGCCGCACCGAGGCCGTGATCATGGCGGGTCGGCTCAGACTCGATTTGGGCAATACATGACCTTACCACGCTTCTCTGCCGTCGCCCGCGCGTTGGCTCGAGCCATCGAATTTGTAACGCCATTCCGACTTCTTCAAACCAGCAGCCATCCTTCCACCCATGACTTTGATACGAACGTAGCACCAACGATTCCTGGCCATGAAGTGCTCGTAGAATTGATGGCACTGCATGCACGTGTACTCAAGCGCATGCCCATCGCATTGGCGGTGCTGGCAATCGGGCTCGGATTGATCGTTATGCCACACGTACCGGCACTGCAGGTGGCAAGTTGGGGTGCACTTGTCGTCGCCATTGAATGCGGACGAGCAGCATGCGGCGAAACCGTGCTTCAGCGTGGTAAAGATATCGACCCCCAGCGGGTGCATCATGTTTTTATCGTGCTTGCGGCAATTGCCGGTGCTGCAGTGGGATTTGGTGCATGGACCTTCTTCCCGCAGGTACCGATTATCGACCAGGCATTGATAGGCATTGTCTTCTTTGCTGTTCCAGCCGCTGGCGTCACGGCTGCCGTATCTTCCAAGAATATTCTCGCCATGTATGCGCTTGGCATTCTCGTTCCCACTGCTGGGCGATGGATCACCGCCTATTCCGGGTATTCGATATCAATCAGCTTGCTGACCGCGCTGTATTGGGGGTTTCTAGTCAGCGTGGCCGCAGACAATGAGAAACTACTGCTGCGTACCGTTATTCTGCGGCAACAACGCGACCGCATGTTGGCCAACCTGGAGCACACCAACAAGGAATTGATCGCTGCTACCGACAGGGCTGAGCGTGCCGCACAGGCACGCGCGCGAGTTCTTGCCGCAGCCAGCCACGATCTGCGCCAGCCATTGCACGCGCTGTCGCTGTACAGCGCCATGCTTGCGGCTAAGCCTGGCGAGGATATGTTGCAAGAAGTTGCCGACAACATCGACCGCATTGTCCGATCGCTGGGTGGCATGCTGAGCAATCTACTCGATCTGTCTCGACTGTCGGTCGGTCAGTATGTGCCGGAACAACAGGTGTTTGCGCTTGACCGACTAATCGGTGAAATTTGCGAAGAGTTTTCCTCGGCGGCAGATGCAAAAAAGCTGCAGTTCGTGCGCGAGTTGTCACCACTGCGACTGCGTGGTGATTCCATCGCCATCGCCCGTATCGCGCGCAATCTCATTGACAACGCCATCAAGTACTGCGACCAGGGCGAGATCCGTGTACAGCTCGATGCCAGGGATGCACATGCAATTCTGACGGTTACCGATACTGGCCGCGGAATTCCACAAGCCGAACAAGCGCGCATTTTCGAAGAGTTCTACCAAATCGACAATCCCGGCCGAGATCGAAGCAAGGGCGTCGGATTGGGATTAGCCATCGTTCAACGCCTGTGCGAACTCATCGGGGCAAATATTTCGGTTGCTTCGGAAGTAGGTGCGGGAACGTGCTTTGCGGTCAGGATTGCGGGATTGATCCCACATAGCATCGCCGCTGAGCAAGTCTCACCGACGGTTTCCGCGGAAGAATTGCACGGCAAACGCGTCTACGTAGTTGACGACGAGATCGACATTCGCCGCAGCATGCAGGCGCTGCTGCAATCGTGGCGTATCAACGCAGATGTTGCCGACGGCAGTGTCACTTTGGATGCGCTGTTCGCTACGCAGGGCGTTCCGGATGTGCTCATTGCTGATCTGCGCCTTGGCAAGGACGAACACGGCGCAGAGCTCGCGCATCGGCTTCGTCAGCAATACGGTCAATTTGCAGTCGTGATTATTACTGGCGAAACGGCCTCCTCCGCCCTGGAAAGCGCCAACGCCGCCGGGTTCTCCATTCTACAAAAACCCGTCAGCCCCGAAAGACTTCGTGACGCGCTGCGCACGGCTTTACACGACAGTTATCCCGAAGAATCAAGTCCTTTGGAAAACGCCACCGTGTCGCAACAAGCGTGAGTCTTGCCCCATGGACTTGAAATTCGCCCGCCGCGCCCGCAACTTCGCTACAATTGCATTGTCGTAAGAAGTAGTTCCTGGGGGCGACCTGGCTTCGACGTGGGTTTGAAACCTCAAGGAGCATGCCGAGGGGCAGAGCACCTCGTAAATCCAACTGCACAACACTTAGTTGCGAACGACGACAACTACGCTTTAGCTGCTTAAGTCAGCTAACCTCGACCGGGTCGTGCCTGTGCGCTCGAATCGGGGGTCATCCACACAGGATCGTGACGAGGCACGCCTGGGGCCGAAGTCACTAAAGTAGTTACAGGATCGCCGCGTTGTCGCCCTGCCACTCGGAGGCGCGTGGTTAAATTAATGAGATGGCTACGCATGTAGAACCTTAGGCGTATGGCTTACGGACGCGGGTTCGATTCCCGCCGCCTCCACCAAATACATAAAGGCCACCGCGAGGTGGCCTTTTCATTTCTCCGATTAGAGCACCTCGAGCCCTCTCTCCCATTGCGGGAGAGGGGGATGAATAACACGCCTCGCTGCTGCAAATGTTTGCAGCATGAAAGCATAGTCCAGGCCGCTGTGAAAACAGTGGAGCCACTGTCCCGCCGCCTCCACCAAATACAAAAGGCCACCGCGAGGTGGCCTTTTTCTTTTATCGGCGATCTACGTCCCTCTTCGTTGATATCGAACTCGACGCTGCCCCCTATGATGCTACTGATCCTTATTATTGTTTAAAGGAATCTCCATACTTAGTTCCTTCCGACAACGTGGAATCCGTAGTTAGCTTCGAATCGCGAGGAGTTCGAACCCGTGACGGTTACCTTTATAAAAAAATCGTTTACGTCCTTTGGAATTATGAATGTACTTGGATACGCCTGATCTAGCCTCGTAAATGAATATTCTGGGATATGCTGCGTTGAAAGGTTGCCGACCATTTGACAAAAATTTTGAGGCTGCTCAATTGAGCGTTGACACGGGCCAGCGAATGTTACCGTTTCTGGCCCTGCAAATAAGAATACGATTGGATCGTTCAACGGGGCATCGCCTGCATTTCTTACTAAAATGTTGCACTGTGTTACCCCACTTTTTACGAAAATTAACTGAGTTCCTCCGGTATCAGTCGTGCCACCTTGGCAATTGATACGCACCTGTACGACTGGTTTACGGGCCATCAGTCTTTGTTCTTCCGCGTACTGTTCCTTCAGAATTGCAAGATGCTCTTTTGACAGTCGGCTGGTGCTTTTTATGAATTCCAACTGTTCGTTTGCCACAGCCAATACATTCGTTGTTACGTCTCTTGCACTCTCAAGTACGGTTTGTTGCTCTCTAACCGTGCCAAGTAACTCATGAGCACTTTTGAGACTTTCATCCAGAAGCACTCGCTGTTTGTCGACTCGATCAACGAGAGCACTCAATGCACTTCGTGATGCCTCCAATATTGCTTGCTGTTGTTCTCCGGACTTCTTGGCATCGTCGTAAGCAGCAAACGCGACAAATAAAGCAACAACTGAAACAATGGTATTAAGCCAACCAGATAGTTGCCTCACTACTCGACGTGGCAACTTTCGCAACACTCGAGAGAAAATCAGAGCGGTAACAAACCCGGCGAACACCATTAGTACTGAAGTGCCAACATCGCATCCTGCTACGAATCCCGTGCAAGTGTCTTTCATCCCCTCATTTCCCCCACTGAATCCTGGGAACTCCAGACCACAATCAATCGTGGTATGTCACCGATTCATCTACCTCATCGCTGCCTGCGCAACGGTCAATGCCGCCATATTGACAATGCGACGCACGGTGGCCGTGGGCGTGAGAATATGCGCGGGCTTGGCGGTGCCAAGCAAGATCGGACCTACGGTGAGATTGTTGCCGGCGGCAACCTTCAACGCATTGAAGGTGATATTGGCGGCATCGAGGTTGGGCATCACCAGCAGGTTCGGTTGACCGTTGAGGCGCGACTCGGGAAATGCGCGTAGGCGGATGCTTTCGCTCAGCGCCGCATCGCAACGCATCTCGCCCTCGACTTCAAGGTCCGGCATGTGCGTGTTCAGCAGTTGCAGCAGATCGCTCATCTTTGACGCTGACGGAAATGTTGAGTCACCGAACGACGAATGCGACACCAGCGCCACCTTCGGTATCATGCCAAAACGCTGGATCTCAATACAGGCAAGCTGCGTCATCTCCAGTAACTGCTCGGCGGTGGGATCGTAGTTGACATAGGTGTCGCCGATAAAAAGCGTGCGCCCCGGCAGCATGAGAATATTAAGCGCGTAGAAGCTACTGACACCTGGCGCGGTACCAATGGTCTGCGTGACAAAATACCGGTGCAGTGCGTTGCGGCCAAACGTGCCGCAGATAAGGCCATCGGCCTGACCAAGCAGCACAGCCAGCGATGCGACGAGCGTGGTGCGCCGGCGCACTTCGCGGCGCGCGAAATCGGCGGCGACTCCGCGCCGCTTTGTGAGTTCGTAGTAGGTCTTCCAATAGGTGTCGAATTCCGGGTTGTCATCCGGCGTGATGATGTCGACATCGCGATCCACATCGAAGCGCAGACCTGCCTGACTGACGGTGCTCTCGACGACCGAGCGTCGCGCCACCAGCACCGGACGCGCAATGCCCTCGTCAAGTACAACCTGCACGGCGCGCAGCACGCGCTCATCCTCACCCTCGGCGAATACGATGCGCTTCGGCGTCTTCTTCGCCGTCGAGAACACCGGCTTCATGATGAAGCCTGAGTGATAGACAAAGCCCGTGAGATGTTGCCGATAGCCATCCCAGTCGGTGATCGGCCGCGTGGCCACTCCTGATTCCATCGCTGCACGCGCCACGGCCGGTGCGATACGAACGATCAGGCGCGGATCGAAGGGCTTGGGGATCACATACTCGGGACCGAAACCGGAAACCTGTTCGCCGTAAGCAGCCGTCACTTCATCCGCCTGCTCCTCGCGCGCCAGCGCAGCCAGCGCCTGCACGGCGGCAAGCTTCATCGCATCGGTGATGGTGGTCGCACCGGCATCGAGCGCGCCGCGAAACACAAACGGAAAGCACAGCACATTGTTAACCTGGTTCGGGTAGTCCGAACGGCCGGTGCAGATGATGGCGTCGTTGCGGACGCTACGTACTTCATCCGGCAAAATCTCAGGCCGCGGATTCGCCAGTGCCATCACCAGCGGACGCGGCGCCATGCGCGCCACCATTTCCGGTTTGAGCACGCCACCTGCGGACAAACCGAGAAACACATCCGCCCCATCGATGACTTCCGCGAGCGTCCGCGCTGAGGTCTTCTTGGCGTAGCGCGCCTTGATCTCGTCCATCTCCTCGACGCGGCCTTCGTAGACGACGCCACGTATGTCAGTGACCCAGATGTTTTCCACCGGCACGCCGAGCATCACCAGCAGATCGAGACAGGCCAGTGCCGCAGCACCTGCACCGGAAGTGACCAGTTTGATTTGCTTCGGATCCTTGCCCAGAAGACGCATGCCGTTCAACACCGCCGCGCCAACTACAATGGCGGTGCCGTGCTGAGCGTCGTGGAACACGGGAATTTTCATTCGCTCGCGCAGCTTGCGCTCGATGTAAAAACACTCCGGCGCCTTGATGTCTTCGAGATTGATACCGCCGAAGGTCGGCTCCAGTGCCGCGATCATGTCGATCAACCGATCCGGATCGCGCTCAGCAACTTCAATGTCGAACACATCGATGTCAGCGAACTTCTTGAACAACACCGCCTTACCTTCCATTACCGGCTTGGCTGCCAGCGGACCGATTGGACCTAAGCCAAGCACCGCCGTGCCGTTGGTAATGACGCCGACGAGGTTTGCACGCGCCGTCAGCTTTGCGGCCTGCAGGGGGTCGGCAACAATCTCCTCACAGGCCGCCGCGACACCGGGCGAATACGCCATCGACAGATCATATTGATTGGTGAGCTGCTTGGTGGGGACAACGGCGATCTTGCCCGGACGGCCTTCACGGTGATAGTTCAAGGCCGAATCGCGCAGCTCATCCATTGTTGGGGGTGTTTTCTGATTCATATGAGATTTTTCAGCGCTTTCTCCACTGCAAATAACTCCTCAGCCGGAATGGCATCCCAGCGATAGTTTACATGGAATTGGCAATCGCCCTGCGGCGATGGGAGCGCGAGGGGTACTGGCGAGTTTAGGTTATAGCGTGCGGCACTCGAAGTGAATTGCCCAACGCAAGGTTCAGAACGATGTGAGCATTAGGCCGATCCCCCAAATTTCTTAAAGGGGAGCGCGGGAAACTTTACTAACGCGGAGGATATGGTGTTCGGAAATCCCCCGCGCTACACGCTTCCCCCCTCTACAAAGGAGGCGAAAAGAAGCAATGCCATTGCATCTGCAATGCAAGTGCTTGCATCACCAACGACTAGGCGGCGTCAGTGGCGTACAAAAACGTTGGCAGATCGCCGTTTAACAAGGAATAGGCTTCCTCGAAATCATGGTTTACCAAACGAGCCAATACTTCAGCAATGCGGAAATCCGCACCATCATCACCAACGGTTACTGAATAGCCAATCGCGTAGTGATCCATAAATCCCCCTTTGGTCTTTGCAGGTAAGAACCCGTCTCGATGTTCCACGCGAGATGGGTTTTAAACACCCTTTTGGTGTTCGTATTGAGTAATTGCATCGCCTGTGCCACCAACGATGTAGAATGCTACTGAGAGTCAAAACAAAGAGTTACATTCGGCATCGTGGCCGCGGTGCGGTTTACGGCAATTGGTTTCCCACAACTATTGGTGGACCGCCACAAACTTTGGTTGCTCCTTAGAATTCATGCACACTGATTCGTTAGAACTCAAACCGTCGTGACCCACGCGCAGTCAGAAAAGGTTCGCCTGCTAGGCTTGGATATCGGCTCAACGACCTCCAGCGCACTCGTTGCCGAAGCACGCATCGGGGCAAGCTCGGTCAGCGGCCGCATGCAATTGGAAACGCCGCGTACGCTATTCCGGTCGCCGACTGCCTTTACACCCTTTGATGATGACGATATCGACGCTGAGGCATTAGCGAAATTATTGGACGAATGGCTTATTGCGGGTCATGTCGGGCAGCAACGTATCTTCGCTGGCGGTGCGATCATCACGGGGCTGGCAGCACAGGCGCGCAACGCACGAATCATCGCTAAGCTGATTCGCGATCGCATGGGCGATGCGCTCATTGCCACCGCTGACGACCCACGCCTGGAATCATGGTTGGCATTCATGGGAGGCTGCGCCGGACTCTCACGCATGCATCCACAAGTGCAATTCCTCAATCTTGACATCGGTGGCGGCACCACCAACGCCGCGCTGGGCATGAATGGCGAGGTGCTCGATACGGCTTGTCATTTCATCGGCGCACGCCATCTTCGCTTTGCGCCTGGCACCTACCGACTTGCCGGCATCTCCACGGTTGGAATGGCAATCTTGCGAGACCGCGATATTCACAAGCGGTGCGGCGACTTGCTGAGTGCCGACGAAGTTAATGATGTCATCGACTACAACATTCGCGCGCTGGAGGCAGTGGTGCGCGGCAGATCGGAATTTTTCAACTCGCCGATGGGCAAGGTGATCGAGCAAGTGTGCTTCAACAATGCTCCGCCGGCTGACGTCGTAATCACGTTTTCCGGCGGTGTGGGTGAACTAATTTATCGGATTGCATCCGGAGAGTCTGCGCCCTCGACGACATTCTTCGGAGACCTGGGGATCGATCTGGCACAGGCTATTATTGCTTCGCCGCTGCTGTCGCGATCCCTGCCCAACTTCATTCCCGAACAAGGCGGCCGCGCCACACTTTATGGCATCACTCTGCACAACACGGAAATTTCTGGTAACACACTCTATTTGCCGCAACCCGACTTGCTGCCGCTTGTTGACTTACCCATTCTAGGCTGCATCCGCGACGCAGCCGACACAGCACACATGATGCAACTTCTTGCCATAGCGCGAATGCACAGTGCCGGCGCGGCCGTTCAAATCGAAATGCCCATCGCGAGCGACTCAACAACGCAGTCACAACAAATTCGTAGCCTGGGTGAAAACATCGCCAAGGTTCTGGACGAGTCTAAATTCCCGTCGACTATCCCTTTGGTGATATTGCTGCCAATCAATGCCGGAAAAACACTGGGACAATATGCGACACGTTGGGGAACCCTGCCGGTAAAGCTGATGGTGGTGGACGAAGTACCGGTTCGCGGTGCACACTTCATCAATATCGGCCGGCTGCGGCAGCAAGTCGTGCCAATTTCATTTTTCGGAATTCGTTAACTCACATAGCGAGGTCGGACAAATGCAAACACTGAAGCCGCTCGACCAAATCGTCGTGCCTCCACCTCGGCCGCCACAGCGTTATGAAATCTCACTGCTCGATCGCAGATTTGTTTTTGAAGATCTGAAGCAACTGCTTGGTGCCGCCGATTTCAGCAAAGCCGGCGATCGCAACGCCAGCGTATCTGCAATGGACGAAGTCAGCCGCGAAGCGGCGCGCGCGGTCCTGTCATCGTTGACGCTGCAGCATCTATACGACAATCCGCTGACAGATGATAACGGCCATGTCGATTCAGTGATGCGCGTCAATTACGACATTGACCATACAGTGTTCGCGGAAATTGCACCGCTGACGTTGGAACAATTGAAAGATCAACTCCTGCGTAGCTCGGGCCGCGAAACTCGCCGTATCGGTAGTGCATTGACGGGCGTGATGGCGGCTGCACTTGCCAAGCTGCTGGACGTGCACGAACTGGTGTTGTTGGCAAAACGATTGAAGGTTGGCGCAGCAGCGACTGCGCGCACCACAGTCGGCTTGCCGGGCACGTTGTCATCGCGCCTGCAACCCAACCATCCCACGGATCATTTAGATGGCGTCAGCCTGCTGCTCTACACCGGACTGAGCATGGGCTGCGGCGATGCCTTACTGGGAATGAATCCGGCCATCGACACGGTCGATAACATCGACGCGCTGCTGCGCCACATCGACAAGCTGCGCCGTGAAACTGGAGCACCTACGCAAATCTGCGTGCTCTCGCATATCAAAACGCAGCTGGCCTGCCTGGAACAAGGCGCGCCGGTTGAAATTCTCTTTCAAAGTCTTGCTGGCACGGAAGCCACGCTGACACAGGAATTCGATGTCACCGTCGAACTGCTGGATCGCGGTTGGGAGACAATGCGTGATCGCGGTGCGTTGGCGCCGAGTGCGAAGAACTGGATGTACTTTGAAACCGGTCAGGGCAGCGAGTTTACCTACGGCAAACATCACGGCATCGACATGGCCACCACTGAAGCGCTGTGCTACGGACTGGCGCGCCGCTACTCGCCTTTTATGGTGAATAATGTTACCGGCTTCATCGGACCGGAGACGCATCTCGATAACATGGAGATGATTTATTCCAACCTGCAGGACCACTTTATGGGCAAGTTGCTTGGACTGCCCATGGGCATGGCGCCGTGCTACACGTTGCACTCGCAAGTCACGATTGAAGGCCAGCAGATGGCCACCGAATTACTCACCGCCGCCGGTGCAAATTTCTACATGGATGTGTACCTCGGCACCGATCGCATGCTGGCCTACTTCGACACCAGCGGTCACGATGATCAGACCATGCGCGAGATACACGGCCTGACGCCCGCGCCTGAGTTTTTGCGCTGGGCGATTGAGCACGGCATTTACGTCAAAGATGAAGATGGCAATGTGCAACGCGGCCCCAAGTGGGGTGACCCGCGGATCTTCTGTAAGTCTGACATCGAGTTTCAGCGCCTGCGCGAATCGTTGCCTGCTGCATATGGATTCGACAATGCCGGACCGCGTCCCGCCAATGCCGTCTCCCGCCGCGTGCGCGCCAATCAATCGGTAGCACGCGAGGCCATCTATGCTGACCTGCGCTCGGAGGAATTCAAGGGCGTGCGAATGCGTGTTTTGCACACTGCGGCAGACAGTAAGAACGCTCATCTGAACGATCCTGATTTGGGAGCGCGGCTGGCGACGGCGGCACTCAGTCAACTGCAGCCAGAACACAACGATGTGCAGGTCGTCATCTCCGATGGCTTGAGCGCCGAAGCGATACATCACAACATTCCCACGCTGCTGCCAGTTTTGATGGATGGTCTGCGCAGCCGCCAGTTGCGCATCGGAGAACCCGTGCTAGCGCCATACGGTCGAGTCAAACTCGCCGAATCTGTGGGAGACGCGTTGCAACCCAAGGTGATAGTCAATTTGATCGGCGAACGCCCTGGCGGAGATGCGCTGGCGTCACGCAGCATGTCAGCCTACATTGCCTATCGACTCTCCGATGCCACCGCACAGGCGTTGGCAGCTAAGTTCAGCGGCAACAGCGCCATTCGCTACGAGTACACAGTCATCTCTAATATCTACGCTGGCGGATTGCCGCCACTGGAAGCGGCCAGTGTTGTCGCCGAGAAAGTGCTGAGCATCCTGAACTACAAGGCGGCGGGTAATCGCCTGGAAGCACTGCTGCGCAATGCCGCTGCCTGACGTCAAAGCGCCATTCACAGCTGCAGAGTAGATCACACAAGTTCGCTGAATTGCCGGCAGCTTTTGCTAAACTGCGTGTAGCATCGGTTCCAACCATGGAGAACAGGACATGTTCGTAGGTCTCTTTGTGCTGCTTGCCATCATTGTCGTTGCCGTGATCTACGGTGTATCGCTTTATAACGGCCTTATCTCGGTCAAGCACAACGTTGACAAAGCATGGTCGAATATCGATGTGCTGCTCAAGCAACGACATGACGAACTGCCCAAACTTGTCGAAACCTGCAAGCAGTACATGAAGTACGAACAGGAAACGCTCGATAAAGTCATTCGCGCGCGCCAATCAGTGGCCGCCGCGCAAGGGTCAGGTGATATCAAGGCCCTGGGACAGGCCGAAGGTGCGCTGCGCGCTGGCTTGGGGCAATTGTTTGCACTGGCTGAATCCTATCCCGATCTCAAGGCCAACGAGAACTTCAAACACCTGCAGGCTCGAATCTCCGAGTTGGAGAACGCCATTGCCGATCGGCGCGAATTCTATAACGAAAGCGTTAACATCAACAATGTCCGCATTGAGCAATTCCCAGCTGTGCTGCTGGCGGGTATGGCTGGTGCCCACCCGCGCGATCTGCTGCAATTCGATGCCGCCGAGAAAGCCGACGTCAGCGTCAAGGCGCTGTTCGAGTAACACGCGAACCGGCCCACGGCGTTTCGCAGCACTATGCAGACGCATGACGGCGACACCTGGAAGATCATTCTCATCACCGCCGCGGTTGCCGCGGCGGGCGTATGGTTGTATGTGCGATCGCTGCGCCGCATACGCGCGCTAACCAACCTACCGCGATCGCTGCTACGTTCCGCGGCACAGGGCTATGTCGAACTGCACGGCACTGCGCATCTACTGCCGGGAGAACCCATCGTCGCACCACTGACGCAGCAACCTTGTGTCTGGTTTGATTTCAAAGTTGAAAAACGTACCCGCGACAGCGACGGCGACACGCGCTGGTCGACGGTCGAGAGTGGGATCAGCGACGATCACTTTGAACTGCGCGACGAAACTGGCCATGCGGTGGTCAATCCCAAAGGTGCTGAAGTTCAGACCCATCACCGCGACCAGTGGCGTGGCTCCTCGCGTCATCCCGATCGAGGTCCAGGGGCTTCGCGTTCGTTGTTCGCCTCCGGCGACTACCGCTACACCGAGCAGCGCATCCATGAAGACGATCAATTTTTGTCTGGGGCGACTTTAGTACGCGCTCGCTGCAAACATCGAGCGGACCAACGGTTGCCGAATTGCTGAGAGAGTGGAAATCCGATCGCGCCACGCTCATCGAGCGGTTTGATACCAATAAAGATGGTCAAATCGACGGCCACGAATGGGACCAGGCGAGGATGACGGCTGAAGAATTGGTCCGCCAGCGAACTTTAGCTTCAGGGCCTGCTCCAGCGATGAACTTTGTCAGTCAACCGAGCGAATCTGATCGCCACTACATACTTTCCACGCGTAGTGAAGAAGAACTGCTTAAGCGATATCGACGCGATCGCTGGCTGGGTATTTTGATGTTCCTCATTGCCGGCGCCATTTGTGTGCATCTGCTCAGTCCGCTCATAGCCGGCAGTTAAGGATATGCACCGCGTGAAAATCCGCCACTTAATACGCCGAGCGGAATCTTTGTCGCGAGCAACTGTCTATGCCTTACCACGTGCTACCATGCGACGTCCACACAAAATCAATCAAAACCAATCCTCATGAAAAAATTTATACTTGCTACGGCAATGTTACTGGTGACCTTTAATGTTGCTGCGGCTGAAGAAGAAAAATCTGGTTCTTACGACATTTCCGATGCCGATCGCGAATTAATGCACACGGCTGCGAATCAATATGACGCCTGCCTGCACGAGCAATCCGACAAGTTATTCGCCACTGTCGAGGATGTGCGGGAAGTCGCGGATCAGGCGATGAAAGCCTGCGAGTCGACGCTAACCGATCTCGATACAAAACTGGCCGCCAATGGCGTCGCCGAGGACTTTCGGTTTGGCTATATTCGGCACGCTAAGGCCTCATCGGTGCGACGCTTGCTGCCGGAGTTAATGGCGCGCAAGGCGGCGGCAACAGAAAATGGCGCCGCTGCACCGGCAAAGGCAGTGGAACAATCGGAATAGAAAGCGGTTTAAACTGCTACGGCAAGGCGTGAGGAGCAAGCTCACGCAGCGCACGCCGATAAACCGCGCGCTTGAAGGCGACCACTTCACGCAGCGGGCGCCAGTAGTACACCCAACGCCAGGCATCGAACTCCGGTTTTTCGCCACCATTTAAACAAACACGGCTTTCATCCCCCGTCAGCCGCAGCACAAACCAGCGCTGCTTCTGACCAATGCATAACGGCTTGCTGTGACGGCGAATTAGATTGGTCGGCAACCTGTAGAATAACCAGTCGCGCGTGCAGCCCATGACCTGCACGTCGGAAGCAACCAGCCCCACTTCTTCATGCAACTCGCGAAACATTGCATCTTCAGGCGTTTCGTTGCTGCGAATGCCTCCTTGTGGAAACTGCCAGGCGGTCTGGCCGGCACGGCGCGCCCAAAATACCCGGCCGTGCTCGTTGGTCAGAATGATGCCGACATTGTGACGAAAGCCCTCCTCGTCGATAACGTCGGTAACATCCATGATTTCGGCCGCTTCGCTCATGATGCTGAAATTCTTCCACAACTGCACTGCGTTCAGCAATGTATGCCTGCGGGAAACGGAGACGGGTTCTAATGACACTGGCACTATTTGACCTGGACCACACGCTCATTGACGGCGACACTGAGGTCTCGTGGGGCGATTTTCTTGGGGAACAGGGCTGGGTCGAGCCGTTGGCCTACCGGCGCGAGGCACTACGATTCTTCGACCTGTACAAATCGGGACGGTTGGATGTCGATGAATTCCTGGATTTTCAGTTGAATTTTCTCGGCCAGCACCCGGTTGAAACGTTGCTGCAGCTGCGTCAGCAGTGGGTGGAAGCCAAACTTCGACCCATGCTTTTGACGCGCGCCCAAACGCTGGTGGACGAACACAAACAGCAGGGCCACACCACGCTCATCATTACTGCCTCAAGCCGATTCATTGCCGAGCCAGCCGCCGAGCTGTATGGCGTGCACGGACTGATTGCCACCGAGGCGGAGATGCGCGACGGTCGCTTCACCGGAAAATCGACGGGGCTACCTTCGTTTGCAGCGGGAAAGGTGACGCGCCTGGAACAGTGGATGGAAGACAACGCCGCCGACCTGCGGGGTAGCTGGTTCTACAGTGACTCGCACAATGATCTGCCCCTGCTGCGGCTGGTGGAAAATCCGGTTGCCGTACACCCCGACCCCATCCTGGCGGCAGAAGCCGTCGCCAGGGGGTGGCCGGTAATTCATTTGACTGAATATAGTTGACGCTCGAACACCAACTTTTCTACGCCAACAGCTTCTGCACAGCGTCGCGTTCTTCTTCCAGCTCCTTCTGCGTGGCGATCATCTTCGCCCGGCTGTACTCGTCAATATTCAGTCCCTGCACGATGCTCCATTCGCCAGCCTTGCAGGTCACGGGGAAGGAATAAACCAGCCCCGCTGGAATGCCGTAGCTTCCATCGCTGGGCACGGCCATGCTGGTCCAGTCACCTTCAGCCGTACCCAACGCCCAATCGCGCATGTGTTCGATGGCGGCATTGGCGGCGGAAGCGGCACTCGAAGCGCCGCGCGCGGCGATGATTTCGGCGCCACGCTTGGCAACCTTCGGAATGTACGTTCCGTCGTACCAGGCATGATCGATCTTCGGTTTGATGGGTGCACCATCGGCCAGCGCGTGGTGAACGTCGGGATACTGCGTTGTGGAGTGATTGCCCCAGATGGTCATCTTCTTGATCGCGGTGACGCCGACATCAAGTTTCTTGGCAATCTGCGCCACGGCACGGTTGTGATCCAGGCGGGTCATGGCAGTGAAGTTGCGCGAATTCATGTCGGGCGCGCTTTTCATCGCCGTCCAGGCGTTGGTATTGGCGGGATTGCCGACCACGATCACCTTGCAGTTGCGGCCAGCATTATTGTTTATCGCCCGGCCTTGAATCTTGAAAATTCCGCCATTGGCTGCCAGTAAATCGCTGCGTTCCATGCCTGCGCTGCGCGGTCGCGCACCTACCAGGAGCGCATAGTCGGCGTTGTTAAACGCCACGTTGGGATCGTCGCTGGCAACGATGTCGTGCACAAGAGGAAAGGCGCAATCGTCGATTTCCATCGCCACGCCCTCAAGCGCCTTCATCGCCGGGGTAATCTCCAGCAGCTGCAGAATCACCGGCTGCTCCTTGCCTAACATCTCGCCAGCCGCAATTCGGAACAGCAGTGAATAGCTAATTTGTCCGGCGGCGCCAGTCACCACAACACGTACAGGGGCTTTCATTTGTGCCTCTCCCATTACCCGATAATGCATAGTCTTACCACAAAAAAGAAGGGAGCGCATTGCGCTCCCTTCCTTGGCCTTGTCTGATTGCTGCTTCTAACCGCGCTTCTCGATGGGGATGTAGTCGCGGCGTTGCGAACCCACGTACAACTGACGCGGGCGGCCGATTTTGAAGTCCGGATCCTTCATCATCTCCAGCCACTGCGAGATCCAGCCCACGGCGCGGCCAAGTGCGAACATCACGGTAAACATCGACTCCGGAATACCCAGTGCCTTCAAGATAATACCTGAGTAGAAATCGACGTTCGGATACAGCTTGCGCTCGATGAAGTAATCGTCCTTCAGCGCCACTTCTTCAAGCTTCAGCGCAGTATCGAACAGCACATGGTTAACATTGGCCGGCATGCGCTCAATTAACTCGTAGCACACCTTGCGAATGACGCGCGAACGCGGATCGAAGTTCTTGTAAACGCGATGCCCGAAGCCCATCAGGCGGAAGTTGTCGTTCTTATCCTTGGCGCGAGCAACGAATTTGGGAATATTTTCCGGCGTCTTGATTTCATTGAGCATGTGCAGAACCGCTTCGTTTGCGCCGCCATGCGCCGGTCCCCACAGCGTCACCATCCCCGCGGCGATACAGGCAAACGGATTGGCACCCGCGCTGCCCGACAACCGCACCGTTGACGTCGACGCGTTCTGCTCGTGATCAGCGTGCAGAATGAGCATCACTTCCAGCGCCTTCACCGCCACCGGATCCGGCGTATAGGTACTCATCGGGTGCGAGAACATCATATTGAGGAAGTTCTCGACGTAGCCGAGCGAGTTGTTCGGATATACGAACGGATGGCCGACGGCGTACTTGTAGCACTGCGCGGCCAAAGTCGGCATCTTGGCGATGACGCGCTTGGCAGTGAGATCGCGATCAGCCGGATCATTAAGATCAAGCGCCTCGTGATAGTGCGACAGCAACGCGCCATCACACCGACCATGATCGACATCGGGTGCGCATCGTAGGGGCCATGATGCAGCGTGATTGACGCGCTCGTGCGCGATACTGCGGAACTTGACCTGTGCTGAACTGCCTGCTGAACTGCGCCTTGGTGGGCAACTCTCCGTAAAGCCAGCAAGTAGCACCTCAAGGTAGCTACTGTGCTCGGCAGGCTGTTCGATGGGATAGCCACGGTGATGGAGCTTGCCTTCGTCACCACCATCAGGAAGGTGATGGGAGTAAGCAGACCGATGTGGTCGCCAGAACCCCGGATCCGGCCGTGAACATGCCGGTCTTTGTAAAGAGATTCTTTGCTTATCCGTTACCGGTGGACGCCATGCTTTCGGATCCAGGACCGGACACTCGGATTTCTTCCCGGTGGTGTTATCCGTAATCGGCAACAGTACAGTGGTCAACACATCCCCAAGACCAATTATCAAATGGAATCAAGCAGCGAGGCATCGGCAGCTCCCCAGCCTGTCCCAGGCCGATTGGCGTCGCCACGGCCACAGTGCGGCTAGAATATTACCCAGGCTTGCGCATTGCAGCAAATGTACGAACTTTGCCGGAATAGTTAATGCATGAACCACATCACAAGCCGTGGGTCGCCACCATGGTGTGGGCGATATTCCCTGAGCCAATAGCGGCAACCACGACAAACCGGCGCACGCTATCAGGCCAATCCCTGTAAATACAAGGGCTTCTGTTTCAGAAAGCGTCCACGTCGGCAACCACCGGAACATTGGTTGCTATCTGCAACCTGATGCAGCGCAACGCCCGTAAGCTCTTAGCGCATGCGCGCAATATGGTAGCTCGCAAAGTCAGGCGAAATAGCATATACCACCAGTAGTTGCTTTGCTTATTGGTAGTGGCGTGTAGGTCAATCCGTGGGGGATTTGCGACCAGAAAGAGCCTATTAACCACTCGCCAAGGTAGAGGTTGCCGATGAAGCAACGCCAAGTTTCCTGTTCAGCGCCAATACGTACCGTCGAAGGCTTGTGTAGGCCTATCTGGGTCACCACAAGTCAGTGCAGTGGCGGCGCCAGTGGTCAATAGCGAAGCAAACTCCCGGTCAGCCTGATCAGGTCCACAGCCGAATCCAGGCCGCGCTGGCCCATGTCACGCATCATTCAAATTATCGCCGCCTCGGACGCTGCTCGCGTCAGTGACGACGGATTCCGCAAGCTTAGTGGCGGTATTGCAGCTCATTAACGCCTATCGATTTCAGTCACCGCGCACGCTGATCTCGATCGCGCATCAATACGAACGACCGGAAGTGCCGGAACTGGATAAGCGTTTCCACGGCCTCGCGCCAGAGGACATGGATAGCGTATTTAACACCGGCTCATATTCAGTTCCAAGAGAGCCAGCTTGCGCGACATCATTGCGCAGCTGAAGCAAACCTACTGCCGGATCGATTGGCACGGAGATACCTTGCGCCATCAACGAGACGGCGCAGAAGCGCTGGATTCGGCAACGCCTCGACCCGCGGCACTCGACCACGCGATGCGGAGAGCGCTGCGTGAACGTTGGAACGTCTTGTGCGGCTACGCCCTGGAGAATACCTGCGCACGCCAGTACGTCAGCCCGAAGCGTTTCTCGCTGGAAGGTGGCGAGCACTCATTCCGACTGGCAGTGAACTCATCGTGTCGCCGGTGCCGGCGGCGTCAGGAACTGGTTATCGGCATGGCGCACCGCGGCCGCGCTTGAATGTGCTGGTCAACATTGTCGGCAAGATGCCATCAAATTGCTTCCAGAGTTTGAAGGCAAGAAGAACGGCAGCAGCTCAGGTGACGTGAAGTATCACGCTGGGCTACTCATCGAATTAACCAGTCACCGACGGCGGCCCATCACGCTGGCGTTCAACCTGGCACCTGGAGATCATCGATCCGGTGGTCAGTTTCAGTGCGCGCGCGGGACCGGCACGGCGATATCGAGCGCGATGAGGTTATTGCCAGTGCTGCACGGCGATGCGGCGTTTGCCAGCCAGGTGTGGTGATGGAGACATTTCAACCTTTCATGAACCCGTGGCTACACGACGGGCAGTACGGTACGCATCATCATCAATAACCAGATTGGCGGCTTCACCACCTCCGATCCGTTGGATTCGCGTTCCACCTTATACTGCACCGACGTGGCGAAGATGGTTTCGGCACCAATCTTCCACGTCAACGCCGACAATCCTGACGCGGTCGTGTACATCGCCGAGATGGCACTCGACTTTCGCGTAGGTTCAACAAGGACGTTGCCAGTTTGATCTCATCTGCTTTCATAAGCATGGTCACAGCAAGCCGATGAACCGCATGCACACCAGCAGTGATGCTATCAGCGCATTGCGTACGCACCCCAGCATGAAGGCAACACGCCGAGCGATTATTGCGCGAGGTGTTATCACTGACACCGACGTGCCAGCGATGACCAAACAGTACGTGCAAAACCTGGAAAACATTCCGGTATCGCGCACGCTCGCCTGCGCAATCGATCATCAGTTCAAGACCAATTTCGAAGCCTTCAAGGGCGGCAAGTGGCGGACGCGACGGATACCACATTGCCAATTGACAAGAATTGCGGCGTGAATACCGCGCGCATCACTGACTATCCGCAACATTTCGGTAAGGCAGTGGCAAAGCTTACCACCGCGCGCCGCGAGATGGCCGCTGGCACGCATCCGCTAGATTGGGGTTACGCCGAAACTCTGGCGTATGCCAGCCTCGTTGACGCCGGTCATCCCGTTCGACTGTCGGGCCAGGATAGCGCGCGTGGTACGTTTTTCCATCGCCACGCTGTTATTCACAATCAGGAAACGGGCGAAACCCATTTGCCGCTGCGCTTCATCAGCCAAACGCAGGCACCGTTCTTGGTGATCAATTCAACATTGTCGGAAGAAGCGGTACTGGCATTCGAGTACGGTTATGCCACATCAGAGCCGAACGCATTGGTTATTTGGGAAGCGCAATTCGGCGATTTCGCCAATGGCGCACAAGTAGTCATCGATCAATTCGTCGCTGCTTGCGAATCCAAGTGGGGCCGCCTGTGCGGGGTGGTCATGTTGCTGCCGCACGGCTATGACGGCCAGGGTCCCGAGCACTCATCGGCACGCCTGGAGCGCTATCTCCAATTATGTGCTGAAGACAATATGCAGGTGTGCTTCCCGAGCACGCCGGCGCAGATGTTCCACATGCTGCGACGACAGGTTATGCGCCCCTATCGCCGGCCGCTGGTGGTGATGTCGCCGAAGAGCCTGCTGCGTCATCCGCTGTCAGTTTCGTCTCTCAGCGACATCACTGATCGCGGCTTCCAATTGGTAATCGACGAAATTGATCCAATTGAACGCAACAAGGTCACGCGCATATTGGTCTGCAGTGGTAAGGTCTACTTCGATCTGCTCGAAGACCGTCGCTCCAATCAAGTTGATGACATCGCCATCGTGCGCGTGGAGCAACTTTATCCCTTCCCGCGCGAAGAACTGAAGCAGATCATCGACCAATATCCCAATGCCAAGGAAGTGGTTTGGGTACAGGAAGAGCCGCGCAATCAAGGCGCGATTGCCTATTTGCTCGAAGGCCTGCATTTGTTCAGCTGCCTGCATGATCCGCAGCAACTGGTCATCGTGGCGCGTCCCTACTCGGCGTCACCGGCCGTGGGTTCTCACGCCAAGCACGTGGAGCAGCAGAAGAATATTGTCACCGAAGCACTGCGATTGAATCGCCGTGGCGAACGCAAGATTGACGCGCCATCCGAAGTAAAAGCACAACCGACAAAACTCACCGCCTAAAGTCGCTGACATCGCATAGCGAAGGAGAACAACCGTGCTCGTTGAAGTCAAGGTTCCAGTGCTTGCAGAATCCGTGGCCGACGCCACATTGATGGAATGGCTGAAGCAACCAGGTCAGGCAGTTCGTCGTGGCGATCGGCTCGTCGATTTGGAAACGGATAAAGTCACGTTGGAGGTTTCCGCACCGGAGGACGGCGTGCTCATTGAACTACGTAAGAAGACCGGTGATAGCGCGATTAGCAACGAAGTGATTGCTGTCATCGATACCAGCGCCAGTGCTACCGTCGCCAGCGCTGGATCGACGGTAACGCCTGCGACGGCCACTGCAAAACCTGCCTCAGCGGAAATCAGCCTTGATTTGAAATTGAACCCGGCGGCACGCAAGCTTGCCAGCGAGAACGCCATCAACCTGGCAGCGGTGCAGCAGCGCAATGATGGCCGCATCACGAAGTCCGATGTCATCGATCATATTCGCAAGAATCCGTCCGGCGCCAACGTGCAGCCAAGTCTTATCCATAGCGAAGGCACACAGTTGTTGCCGCCGATGTCCGCGGCCGTTCCCGCGCCAGCGGCAAGCAGTATGACTCGCACTGATCAGCGCGTGCCGATGACTCGATTGCGAAAACGCGCAGCCGAACGCCTGTTACAAGCTCAGCAACAGAACGCCATCCTCACCACCTTCAACGAAATCAACATGCAGCCGGTTATCAGCCTGCGTGAGCGCCATCGTGAGGATTTCGAAAAAACGCATGGTGTGAAACTGGGTTTCATGGGTTTCTTCGTCAAAGCCGCGATGGAAGCGCTGCGTAAATTCCCCGTGGTCAATGCGTCGGTGGATGGTGATGACATTCTCTATCACAACTACTACGACATTGGCGTTGCGGTCAGCGCGCCGCGCGGACTGGTAGTACCTATTGTGCGGGACGTCGAACAACTCTCCATCGCCGATATTGAAAAGCAGATCCGTGTGCTCGGTGACAAGGCGCGTAACAATTCCCTGTCTATTGAAGATCTGAGCGGCGGCACCTTCACCGTCACCAACGGCGGCGTATTTGGTTCGATGATGTCGACACCGATCATCAATCCGCCACAGAGCGCGATTCTCGGCATGCACAAGACCACCGAGCGTCCGGTCGCGGAGAATGGCCAGGTTGTCATCCGTCCGATGATGTACGTGGCGTTGTCTTATGATCATCGGATCATAGATGGACGCGAAGCCGTGCAGTTCCTCGTGCATGTGAAGGAGCTGATCGAGGACCCTGCGCGCATGCTGCTTCAGATCTAGTTACAACTCTAGCTTTCAGCATCGACAAAAACCAACAACAATCATTTTATGAGCCAATACGATGTGGTAGTGATCGGTGCCGGTCCGGGCGGTTATGTCGGGGCCATCCGTTGCGCACAGTTAGGAATGAAGACCGCATGCATCGACAGCATGTTGACGGCAAGCGGCAAGCCCACGCTGGGCGGCACCTGCCTTAACGTCGGCTGCATTCCGTCCAAGGCGTTGCTCGATTCCTCGCATCATTTCGAGCACATCAGCAAGCACGCCGGCGAGCACGGCATCAGCGTCAGCGGCGCCAGCATCGACGTCGCGACCATGATGAAGCGTAAGGACAAGGTGGTGCAGACGCTCACTCTGGGTGTCGCGTCGCTACTTAAGAAGAACAAGGTCGATGTGTACGCCGGCCACGGCCGCTTTGTCGGCACCCACGAGATTGAAATCGCTTCCACGCAGATGCCGGGTGTGAATCAGCGCATCACCGGCAAACACATCATCATCGCCACCGGATCGGTGCCGGCACGGATACCTCCAGCGCCCGTCGATCAGAACATAATTGTCGATTCCACCGGTGCGCTGGCGTTTGCATCAGTTCCGCAACGGCTCGGCGTGATCGGTGCTGGCGTAATCGGCCTAGAGCTGGGCAGTGTGTGGCGCCGCCTTGGCTCAAAAGTCACAGTGCTGGAAGCGCTGGACAGCTTTCTGCCTGCCGCTGACAAGACAATCGCGGATGAGGCATTGAAGGCACTGACCAAGCAGGGGCTGGAGATCATGCTTGGCGCTAAGGTCACCAAGACTTCCATCGGTGGCGACGCAGTGACCGTAACCTTTGAACAAAAAGGCGCCGCTCACGAAATGGTTTTCGACAAACTGGTGGTCGCCGTGGGGCGCAAGCCCAACACCGAAGGATTGAACCTTGAGGCAGCGGGACTGAAAATTGATGCGCGCGGTTTCGTCGAGGTTGACGCGAACTGCTGCACGTCGCAGGCACATGTTTACGCCATTGGTGATGTAGTGCGCGGACCGATGCTGGCGCATAAGGCTAGCGAAGAAGGCGTAGCGGTTGCTGAGCGCATTGCCGGGCAGAAACCGCATCTGGATTTCAACCATGTGCCTTGGGTGATCTATACATGGCCGGAGATCGCCTGGGTGGGCAAGACCGAAGCTCAGTTGCGTGCCGAAGGCCGTGACATCCGCATCGGTCAATTTCCTTTCATGGGCAGCGGGCGCGCCAAAGCCATGGGCGAGACCACCGGCATGGTGAAAATGATCGCTGATGCCAATAACGACCATCTGCTGGGCGTTCACATCTTCGGCGCCAACGCATCGGAGTTGGTTGCGGAGGCTGTGCTGGCGATGACATTTGAAGGCAGCAGCGAGGATCTCGCGCTCACCATTCACGCGCATCCAACGCTGGCTGAAGCCATGCATGAAGCGGCTCTCGCCGTCTCAAAGCGCGCGATTCACTTCTAATTAAACTTCAGCACGCGAAGGTATAGACGCGGCCGTTGAATCGGTGTAACGCAGTGCGCACTGCGTCGAATAAGACTCATGCGAATTGTCGTCATCGGCGGAACTGGAAATTTTGGCGCACGGATCTGCCGGGCGCTCGCAGATGATCCCAGTCTTGAAATCGTTGCATGCAGTCGTCATGCCGCCGATCGCTTGTCGTACCCAGTCGACTCAACCGCGATCCGATCTGCACAACTGGATATTGAAACGGAGGATTTCGCCCAACAATTGCGCGCGCTGGCGCCACATATCGTCATTCACTGCGCAGGACCATTCCAAGGTCAGAACTATCGTGTCGCCGAAGCAACCATCGATGCTGGCAGTCACTACATCGACATTGCGGACGGTCGTGACTTCGTCTGCAATTTTGGGTCTAGTTTGAACGCACGCGCGACCAACGCCGGCTTTCTAGCCGTCAGTGGCGCCAGCAGTGTGCCAGCACTGTCCAGTGCCGTCGTCGATCACCTTGCGCGCGACTTGCGTTCGCTACATTCCATCGACATCTGCATCGCGCCGGCGCAACAGGCGCCGCGCGGCGCGGCGACCATCGCAGGGGTCTTCAGCTATGCCGGCCGACCTTTTGAATGGCTGGTGGATAGCAGGTGGCAAACCGCGTACGGATGGCAAGAGCTCGCCACGATAGAATTTCGCTCATTGGGATCGCGCCGCGCTGCCGCCTGCGACGTGCCAGATTTAGAACTATTTCCTGACCGTTACCGGGGGGTTCACACGGTCAGGTTTCGCGCTGCGTTGGAACTGGCAATCGAACACCATGCGTTGTGGATTAGCGCAGCGCTCAGACGCATCGGAATTCCGTTGCCGATTGAACATTGGGCATCACCCTTAGACAAACTCGCGACCCGGCTCAACAGGCTCGGCAGCCAACGCGGCGGGATGTTGGTCAGTGTCAGTGGCGAAGACAGGAATGGCGCGCGCGTACGATTCAATTGGGAACTAACTGCCGACGACAATCATGGCCCGGAGATCCCCTGCATGCCGGCGATCCTGCTCGCGCGCAAGATCGCAAGCGGCGCAATCAGCACGCGCGGGGCAAGGCCTTGCATGGGTTTGCTGACGCTCGATGAATTCGCAACCGAATTCGCACGCTGGGGTATCACATCGACTATCAGTACCATTGCGATATGAATGCGTATCTGTGGTGGAAGACCGCCCACATCCTCAGTGCCGCTATTTTGTTCGGCACCGGATTGGGCATCGCCTTCTTTGCCTGGTTCGGATACCGGCGCGCATTGCATGTCGGTGAGATCGACGGCCTACGAACTGTCTTGCGGCTCACGGTGATCGCTGACACCGTTTTCACGGCGCCCGCCGTGCTTTTCCAAGTCGCCAGCGGCTTCATGCTCATGCGCATCAACGGCTGGCCCCTGCTAAGTCCATGGGCAATGACCGTCTACGGACTCTTTGTCCTAACTGGTGCCTGCTGGCTGCCCGTGGTATGGCTGCAAATCAAGCTCACTATGGACGCTGAAAGCGCGGCCAGTGTCGGCTCCCTGCCCAGCCGTTTTCATCGTCAATTCCGATTCTGGTTTTGGCTTGGTATCCCCGCCTTCCTCGCGGTCCTGGCACTGTTCGGAATGATGGTGGTCAAGCCGCTGACACTGAGCTATAGCTAATATCTCTTGGCGGATGCGATCAGGTTTGTTACGATGCGCGACTCTGTTTTGTGCAGTGCAATAAAACCCAACATAAACTATTTTCCCGGCCTGTGGCGCCGCCGGTGCTCCATCAATCAAATCTCACGCGGAGGATAGAGAATGGAAAACGCGGTAATCGTTGCAGCGGGTCGCACCGCTCTCGGCAATTTCGGTGGCACGCTGGCAGACATCCCAGCGGCACAACTCGGCGCCAAGGTAATCGCCGGACTACTCGCCAAGACGGGTTTAAAACCCGATCAAATCGACGAGGTGATCATCGGCCAGGTCTTAACTGCCGGCGTCGGCATGAATCCGGCGCGGCAAGCGGCAATCTACGCCGGCCTGTCCGATTCCACGCCCGCCATCACCATCAACAAGGTTTGCGGCTCGGGATTGAAAGCCGTGGCGCTGGCCGCGCAGGCCATTCGCGCGGGTGACGCCCAAATCATCATCGCCGGTGGCCAGGAAAACATGTCGGCTTCGCCGCATGTGCTGCTGAAATCGCGCAATGGACAGAAAATGGGCGACTGGGCCATGAAAGATCACATGATCAATGAAGGCCTGACCGATGTGTTCAACAATTACCACATGGGCATCACGGCTGAAAACATCGTCAAGAAGTACGGCTTCACCCGCGCCGCGCAGGATGAATTTTCCGCTCGTTCGCAACGAAAGCCGAAGCTGCGCAAGGCCGGTAAATTCGACGCTGAAATCATTCCAGTGGAAATCCCTCAGAAAAAAGGCGATCCACTGGTTTTCAACAAGGATGAGTTCCCACGCGCCGGCACCACTGCCGAATCGCTGGGCAAGCTGCGCGCAGCGACCAGAAGGTACCGTCACTGCTGGCAACGCCTCCGGCATTAACGATGGCGCGGCAATGTGCATCGTGATGAGCGCCAGTAAGGCGAAGGAACTTGGCCTGAAACCTATCGCGACGATTAAGGCCTACGCCAGCGCCGGCGTCGATCCGAAAATCATGGGCACGGGTCCGATCCCGGCCAGCTGATATTGCCTGGAAAAAGCCGGCTGGAAAGTCAGCGATCTCGATCTTATCGAAGCCAACGAAGCCTTCGCCGCGCAGGCCATGTCCGTCGATCACGATCTCGGTTGGGATACCAACAAGGTCAACGTCAATGGCGGCGCCATTGCAATTGGTCATCCCATCGGCGCATCGGGTTGTCGCGTATTGGTCACGCTGCTGCACATGCAAAAACGCGATGCCCACAAGGGCCTCGCCACTATGCATCGGTGGCGGCCAGGGCGTGGCTCTGGCGGTGGAAAGATAAAGGCATCTGCGCCCAGTGCTTTGTGTTGGCGCGAGGGATGACGGCGCCAGCTTCGGGCGCATTATCATCTCTAGTGAGAAGGCGTTGGCGGTTTGGAAGAATGGTCACCAACAGAATGTGGTGCACTTCCCGGTCCAGTCGTCCGGGGCACGCGCAGGAAGATGCGCATGGGGTAGACTCCAGCGCACCGTGAAGCAGTTTCATTCACGACACCGTGCCGCCCGTGGCGGCTGGTTCAAGCAGTGGGCGTTGCGTTACCTTAGGAAGCAAACCATGAGCCCCGAAAAGCGCGTCATCAAGAAATACCCTAACCGTCGCCTCTACGACACCACCGAAAGCAAGTACATCACGCTGGATGATGTGAAGAAGCTCGTCATCGAGGGCGTGCCCTTCCTGGTGACCGATAAACAAACCGGCGAAGACATCACGCGCAACATTCTGTTGCAGATCATCATCGAGCAAGAAGAAGCGGGCTCACCGGTTTTCTCCACCGACATGCTGCAACAGTTGATCGGTTTCTACGGCAAGTCGATGCAGGGTACGGCGTCAAACTTCATCAAGCAAAGCCTGAGCATGCTGGCCGAACAACAGCAGATGTTCCAGCAGCAAATGACGCGTGCCGTGACTGGCAATCCATTGGCGGCCATGCAAGAGATGACCGAACGCAACCTGGACATGTGGCGGCGCATGCAGGAAGAGTTCTTCAAGGCGGCGGGTGTTGGCGGCAAATCAGCCGTCGCAACGGCAGGCAAAGACGAGGCGCCGGCGGACGAAGCAAGCTAGATCATCTGGCCCGCGCAAGCGGAAAACAAGTCAGTCTGTTCCCAAGACAAAAAAAAAGCCCCGGCGAGAAATCGCCGGGGCTTCTTACTTTCTACCGCCAAACGCGTGTTTCTGTTACGCGGCCTTGATCAACTCCCAGGTCTCAGGTGAACGTGCCAGACGCGAGAGCAACAGCTCGCGCTCCAGCACCAGCTCACGCGGCATGCGATCGCCGAACTTCTCGAAGAAGTCCTTCTGCTCCTCGGCTTCCGCACGTGCCTTTTCGCGATCGATATTCATAATCGCGTAGAACTTCTCCTTCGGGAAATCCAGGCCATCCCAGTTCAACGCCGAGTGCGGCGGCAACCAGCCGATAGGACTCTCGACAGCCGACGCACGGCCCTTGCAACGATCAACAATCCACTTCAGCGCGCGCATGTTGTCACCGAAACCCGGCCACACAAACTTGCCGTTCTCGTCCTTGCGGAACCAGTTGACGCGAAAGATAAGCGGCGGAGTGGCCACCTTGCTACGACCAATCTTCAGCCAATGTGACCAGTAGTCGGCCATGTTGTAGCCGCAGAACGGCAGCATCGCCATCGGATCCCGGCGCATTGCAGCCTGTCCCACGGCGGCAGCGGTGGCTTCCGAACCCATGGTCGCAGCCAGATACACACCGTGCTCCCAGGAGTAGCTCTGGAACACCAGTGGGAAGTTCTTGCTGACGCGGCCGCCGAAAACGAAGGCGCTGATCGGCACGCCGGCCGGGTTCTCCCAGTTCGGGTCGATGGACGGGCACTGCCCGGCTGGCGCGGTGAAGCGCGCGTTCGGGTGTGCGGCCACGGCGTTTCGCTCGCCGGCGTCCAATCCTTGCCCTTCCAGTCGATGAGATGCGCCGGCTTCTCAGCCGTCATGTCTTCCCACCACACGTCACCATCATCGGTGAGCGCGCAGTTGGTGAAGATGCAGTTCTCCTTCAACGTCAGCATGGCGTTCGGGTTAGAGTGCATCGAGGTACCCGGCGCGACGCCGAAGTAACCGGCTTCAGGATTAATCGCGTAGAACTTGCCATCAGCGTGTGGCTTAATCCAGGCGATGTCGTCACCGATGGTGGTGACTTTCCAACCCTTGAAGCCGTTGACCGGCGGAATCAGCATGGCGAAGTTGGTCTTGCCGCAGGCGCTGGGGAATGCCGCCGCGACATAGTTCTTCTCACCCTGCGGCGATTCGACGCCGAGGATGAGCATGTGCTCGGCAAGCCAGCCCTGCTCGCGCCCCATGACCGAGGCGATACGCAGCGCGAAGCACTTCTTGCCCAGCAGCGCATTGCCGCCGTAGCCGGAACCGAATGACCAAATTTCGTGGGTCTCGGGAAAGTGGGTGATGTACTTGACCTCATTGCAAGGCCAGGAGACGTCCTTCTGACCGGGCTCAAGCGGAGCACCCACGCTGTGCACACACGGGACGAATTCGCCATCGGCGCCCAGCGCATCGAGAGCGTCCTGGCCCATACGGGTCATGATGCGCTGATTCACTGCCACGTACGGAGAATCGCTGACTTCCACACCGATGTGCGAAATGGGCGAACCGATCGGGCCCATCGAAAATGGGACCACATACATCGTGCGGCCCTTCATGCAGCCGTCAAAAAGCTTGCCGAGGATGCCGCGCATTTCGCTCGGATCCATCCAATTGTTGGTGGGGCCGGCGTCATCTTTATTCTTGCTGCAGATAAAGGTACGGTCTTCCACGCGCGCCACGTCACTTGGCGAGGAGCGGGCGAGATAGCTGTTGGGGCGCTTGGCCGGATTGAGCTTGATAAAGGTGCCGCCATCGACCAGAACCTGGCACAGACGGTCGTACTCTTCCTGCGAGCCGTTGCACCAGTAGATGTTGGCTGGCTTGGTCAGGGCTGCAATCTGGTCGACCCATTGAAGTAACTTCTTGTTTTTTGTACGGCTGGCGCCGTCATGTTGAATGGCCATACGCGCTATCTCCAGGCTCAGAATTGGTCTAAGGATTCTAAAAAGGGGCCTGCACTTTACCGAATGGTCCGGATTCCAACAAGCGGTGGGGCGGCCGTTCGCCGCGCAGTTCCAAACCCGACACGTTTTGCCATTCTGGTTGCCGACAATGACAGGCCGAAGACTCCGATTTCATCAAGGTTCAGTGGCGCCAACATGCGATACTTGGCCATCAATGCGGCTCTGACAGGGCTGCGATTCTTTTCCTAACGGAGCTCACCATGAAGATTAATGTCACCGTCGACACCACACCGGAAGAACTGCGAACTTTTTTTGGCCTGCCCGACCTCGGTCCCATACAGCAGCAATGGCTGTCGCAAGTACAGGCGCAAATGAAGCAAGGCATGGAGGCCATGGATCCCACGACGCTCATGGCGCTTAATCCCGCCTTTGCCGGACAGATGAAACTGTTCGAAGCCATGCAGAAAAACTTCTGGCAGGCGTTTTCGGCAACCGGCACCCCCAAGAGGTCAAGCGATTAGCGGCAGACACTCCATAAGTAATTCAATCGAGTGGGTTATTCCGCATGAATACTTTGGCAAATCACTATCGTTTTAGATGCATTGTTTGGGCTTTGCTGATGCTTTGCGGCTCGCAGGTGCATTGCCAGCCTGCGGAAGCAGTTGCGTCGACAAATGCCATCGCTGACTCAGCAACCGCCGTCGATTTCGCGGGCCGGCAGCGTATGCTCGCGCAACGAATGACAAAGGCTTACCTAATGCTGGTGCGGAACATCGCTCCAGAACGCGCGCAATCAATTCTTGAGGAATCACGACGACGGTTTGAAGTACAGCTTGAGGCCTTGAAGAACTTCAATTCGAATCCAGCGATACACGATGCAGTCGTCCATTTGGAAACCAGTTGGAATGCATTCAAAGCAGTACTGGATCAGCCACCAAACGATTCTGGCGCCGAAAAACTCTATGACCTCAGTGAGCAACTACAAAAGGCAGCGCACAACACAACCCTTGCCTGCGAGCGCATTTCTGGAACGCCATTGGATCATTTGATCAATCTTGCCGGACGCCAGCGTATGCTCACGCAGCGCATCGCCAAGTTTTACCTGTACCGAACCGCTGGACGATTGGAAGCGCCGGCCGAAATGGAATTTCATCTCAGCCGAGCGCATTTTACGGCTGTACTCTTGCAGCTCGAAGCATCACCGTACTTGTCCGATGCGGTCAAGGCGCGTGTGGCTGCGCTCAGGACAAACGAGTGGGCAGATTATGAAGCTGCCATTCTCGCCGACAAGACACTCGAAGGGATGCTCGCACGCGCAGAACAGGTGACCGACTTAAGCGAACGCACGCTTGCGCGCACGGAGGAGATTGTTGCGATGATCGTTCAGGACGCGAAATCGTCGGACGCCAAGCCCAATTAATAAACCAGGACTAAAACTGAGGCTTGAAAGGTGAACAGATCCTGTCGGCTCGTTTTCTCGTCATGAAGAAACGCAGCAAACCGCTGCAGTACCGTCGCGGTATCTACTATCGACGTTGCTGCGCACGCTGCCAGATGTCACGCAGCAGCCGTGCGGCTTCCTGCATTTGCTGCTGTGACCGATCCGGCGATGGCTGAGGTTGGACGCGATCAGTTTGCCTGTTCTCGTTACTCCAGGCATCGTCTTGCTGCGTCGGGTCGGTGTTTTCGAATTCGTTGTTCGAGGAATGCTGAACGTTGCGTGTGCTGTCTTTCTTGCGCACCTCGGGTGCCGGTCGATTCTCCGCATCAAGCTTTGCCAGTTCGCTTAGTCCCGTCTTATTGCCGTGATCGGCAGCCGCCTGGTACCAGCGCCGCGCTTCATTGATGTCCCTGGTTACTCCTGCGCCGTTCTTATACAGTCCGCCGATATTGATCATCGCCAACGTGTTACCTGCGTCAGCAGCTTTTCGATACCAACTCATCGCCTTAGCAAAGTCCACTGGCACGCTCTGACCCTGCTCGAACATGTAACCAATATTGTTCGCCGCCATACTGTGGCCTTTTTCAGCGGCAAGTTGAAACAACCGAAATGCCTCCGGATAGTTCTGCGCCACACCATTGCCGTTGTAACTTGCCCATCCGAGGCCAAACAATCCGTCGCGGTCGCCTAGATCAGCCGCAGCCTTGTACCATCCCAATGCGGTGGAATAGTCCTGCTTGACACCATTGCCATTGGTGTACGCATCACCAAGTTGCGACATCGCCGCTGCGTGGTTCTTCTTGGCTGCCGCTTGCAACCACGTCAATCCCTGCTGCACATCGGGCTTCTGATCGCCATATCCGTACATAAATGCCATTGCAGTTTCGAACATGCAGTCCGGATCGCCCTTGTCGGCACCGGCGCGGAACCAACGCAGTGCTGTGTTGGGATCGCTTTGCACACCATTGCCGCGGGCGTACATGTATCCCAGCGCGCGCATCGCGCCAGGGTCGCCGGCCTTGGCCGCTGCTTCATACCAACGTTTTGCCTCGGCGAGATTCTGCGCCATGCCCTGCCCTGACTCGTAGAAAGCGCCGAGCTGGGTCATCGACCACGCGTCGCCAGCCTGCGCGGCTTTCTGATACCACTCGATGGCTTTGGGTAGATCCGCGGTAACGCCCTGGCCCTGTTGCGTCATCAACGCGACCCAGCCCAGTGCGGATGCATCGCCCTTGTTGGCGAGATCGAGGTAGATAGCGAACGCCTTGGCGTAGTCCTTGGTGTTGTATGCCGCCTGCGCATCGGCAAGCGCACCCGCAATCGGAATAATGCCGGTGCCGCCACCCAATGGATGCGCTTCAAGTTTCTTTTTGGTGTCATCGATTGCGGCAAACATGTCCTGCTGCGATACCCAGCGGCCAGGCATCGTGACCGCTGAGTCGGAAACTTCCTCCAGCAATCCCTTCAACGCATCGTAGCCACTTTTGTCGATATTGGGATCGGCGAGACGCTGCTCGATCATTTCAAGGCGATCGTAGACGTACTCCATCTTCTCCAGCTGTCGCTTGCGATCGAACAGCACGCCGGCAACGGTCGCTGTGGCAACGGCGGCAGCAATTGCCACCGGCAGCAACCAACGCCGCCATGCCGCAGGAATGGCGGCGTCCCATTTCACCTTGAATTGCGGTTTAGGATTTTTTGGTTGAGGTGAGGAATCCAATCTCACCGTCGGTGCCTCCGATGAAGGTCGTGCTTTCGGAGGCTCCGCTTGCGGCATCACTTCTGTTTTCTGCGCCTCAGCCTCGCATTGCGGGCAGTTTCGAAATCGAGGCGGGTAACTGTGCCCCTTCGGGCAGTGCAGTACGCTATGCGAAGCAGCGCAGTCCGGACACTCGGCCGACTTGCTTGAATCGTAGATGTGGCCGGAAGGACAACGAACCAGTTTACTTGCCATTGGAATTCTCTTTGTCGCTCGACTTTTCGTTCACCGCGCTTTGTCCCTTTGTCGCCAAAAGTTTCTTGGCATCTTCATTTCCCTGATCAGCGGCTTTTTTCGCCCATTCAGCGCCAAGCTTCTCGTCGCGATCAACGTTGTGTCCAGTGTAGTACCACTGCGCGAGCTGTGCCTGCGCCTGCGCAAAACCTCCGTCAGCCGACTTGCGCATCCATTCGAGCGCCGAAGTACCGTCTACTGTGGTCCCGATTCCCAGATCAAAAAAACTTGCCAATTGATACTGACTGGCTCGATTGTCGACTTCCGCGGCTTTACGGTACCACTCCAAAGCCTTGGCTGGATCGCGCTCGACACCGACACCTTCCTGGTAAAAATAGCCCAGCAAACTCTTTGCGAGACCATAGCCAGCCAATGCTGCTTTCTGCACGTTCTTGAACGATGCCTGCAGATCCTTTTCCATACCGTTGCCATTCATCTGCATTTGAGCGAGTTCGTACAGCGCCACCATATCGCCGTGCTCGGCTGCCAGCTTCAGCCACTTCGCAGCCAGCGCGTAGTCTTGCTTCACATCAGTACCGCGCAAGTATAAGTCGCCCAGTTCCTGCTGCGCTGGCGCATAGTCTTGCTTGGCGGACTTCTCAAGCCATGACATCCAGTCGCTCTTGTCCTGGCTCAAACAGGTTTTCGAAAGTTTGCAGGTTCCGATGTAAAACTGCGCGTGCGCATCGCCCTTGTTTGCAGAAGTGAGAATCGCTCCATCTACACGGTCGCGGACCACATCGGCGTCGGGTGATTCCGCTTTCCTAAATTCCACTGAGTCGTCGGCCTTGCGTTCAAAACTTCCGAGATAGGTCCACGGCTGCGCGGTCGCTACGGCACTCCTTACTGGTTCTCCGGCTTTATCGGTGACCAGCTCACCCTCGACGTTGCATATACCAACCACGCTGCTGGGAAAGAAGAACTTTACAAATACTCGCAGCGGCGCACCGCGGGGTAAATCGCGAATCGTCCAGAAATCTCCCTGCCCTTGGGACTTAGCACCCACACCCAATGCGTCATGGTGAACGTCTCCTGGCCAGTAGGCCGGTTGTTTGCTGAAAGGATCAAAGCGAGGTTGGGTTTGTCCGTTACTTTCATTCTTGAAGTCATCCTCAATATAAACGTCGGCGTCAACAGCAGCCGACGCCGTGCGTACCGACGCATCGCACGACCAGGCGATCGAGTAGGTGACCGGGAAACGCATGTCGAGCTTCTTACGCGCATTCTCCGACTCATCGAAACGCTTTTGCAGATCCTGAAGTTGTTGCTTCAGTTCATCGGGATTTTCGCTGTATTGACCCTGATTGTTGGAACTCTGTTGCTCCTGCTGCTGTTCCTTCTGTGGCGACGCGTTTGCCTTTCCCTTATTGCCATAGTAAGGAATGGCCGCCAGCATCATGAAGCAGAACGCACCCAGCGCACCGCACAGAATGTCCAGCAGCGACATGTTGAAAATATTGATTTCACGATTGCGCCGGCGCATGGGTCAGTCCTACCGTTATTGCTTGCGCGTCACTTGCCGCCTTCGTAGAGGCGATTGACCAAATTACGAAGCGTGTAGCTGCCGGACAAATTGACTGCCATCTCCTCCTTCTCTTGCACAATTTGCAGGATGAACACCAGGATCGCACTTTGCACCAATGCCACCATGGTGCAGTCAAAACCCACCGAAAGATGCTGCGCCACTTGGTGAATGTCCACCTCCTGACCAGCGATACCGGCCTGCGCCAACGCACCACCAAGACCAATTACGGTGCCGATGAATCCGAGCGTGGGTATCAGCCAGGCAATGTAACGCACAATGCCGTAGCGCAGATCGACTCGGTGCTCAATGAGTTCCAGGCTGCTGGTCATGACCGACACCGCCTGATCGATGGAGCGACCGGACTGAAACTGCAGGATGGTCACATCAATGAGTGCTGGCAGGAATCCATGCTCACGATCGAACTCTCGATGCACCTTACGCCGGATAGATCCCAAATCCGAAGCTTGCAAAATGGTTTGATCATCCTCCGGGAGGAATCCTTGCTCCAGAAAACCCAGTTCCCGCGCACCGACTCGCCAGCGCACGTACAGTTCCCCCAGGCCGATAAAGAAAAAGAAATGTTCAAAGGTCTGAATGGTGAATGGGGCGTGAAAGTAATGTGACCACCAGTCAAGCAGAATTTCCGCCATGCGCTTGCGTGAACGGTCAGCGTCTGAAAGCACACCACTGACATCGGCGGGCAGCGGATGCACCGTCAGCAACCAAATAGCAAGCACGAATAGAATTGTCGCCAACAACGATAGCAGCATGACGATGCGGCGATCAGGAATTTCCCACAACCACGTCCGCCATGACCCCGCGAATGCATTTGCTGGACGTTTCTCTGTCATAGCACTCTCCAGCCCTTTCTCGACTGCGCGTAAAGGTGTTGCGCGCTCCATACTACCCAAATAGCAGAGCGGAAATAAGCTCCTTGTTGACTCAGAACGTCGTCAGTCCCGCGCACGCGGTAATCCTGTTGAACAATTCATACATGACTGGGTTTCCGCTCTTGCGGGGACGACGAGCTTTTCGGCGTCCCCACCGAAAGAACCGTCGTAACTTGGTGCCAATTTGCGCTCCTCCATTTAGCACCTATTGCAGCAGAAAAATGTCCGTGCAATTTGACCCTTTTTGCTCACCAGTACACAGGGATACGACCGTATATCGGTTAGCTCATCATGATTGTCTATTTCACCTTGAGATCATCCCCCTAAATGGGGGGATAGACAGCTTCTGCGAGAACATACTTTGATTATCGATTGCGAATATCACATGTAGAGGCACGGCGTGATAGAAGCTACGGCCGCACGAACATCAACCAATCAATTAAACAAGGCGGTAACTGCCTGGCGTATTGCAAGCCGCATACTGCTTGCCTTGAGTGTCTCCGCCACCCTGCTTGTCGCCATCTATGCGGCACGCGAATCATTTGATGTTCAATCCGGCCTACTTCGTTTGGCGTGCGATGCAACGGGTCGTGGTTGCTTTCAACTTGTCAGCCGTTCTGTGAGTGACTCGCCCTTCAACGATCGAATACAGATCCGCACCGCGGAGTTCTGCGACCGCCAGCCAGCGTTACAGGACTGTTGGACAAACGCCAAATTGTCACTGCTTACAGACGCTGCGCCAGAGTCCTTGCATGAAACGGATGCAAACATCGCGCGGCAAGCTCGCAACCAGCTGGTAGCCGTACTGGCGGTTGGCAAGCTTGCATGCAATCGCGGCATTCACGAAGCATGTGAGTGGATGATTCGTGTATATAGTGATGGGCAATGTATCAGCCGCGACGATGAACAAGTGGCTCTGTTCCGCTACGAAAGCTGCCTTCTGGGCTCCGCATACCGTTGTTATCAACTGAAATCAGCCGGTGAGTTCACAAACACATCCTTGACCCGATATGACAAGCAAGTGATCGCACAGCAACTTGCGCGCGTATCATCGCGAATGCAAGGGGCCGAGGCTGGTTCCCTTCTGCTATCGGCCTATGAGGATGGCGTACTGGATAGAAGTTTTGTCGACTTCCTGCGCAGCAACGGCGGTGATATCAATGCGGTTGATCAGGATGGAATGACTTTGTTGCATCATGCTGTGATTGGCGGAGATCTCAGCGACGCACAGTGGTTGCTGGAGCAAGGAATAACCGCGAACTCCGCGCCCATTGATTGGCCGACCATGACTCCACTACGACTGGCCGTGGAACATCACCACATCGAAATTGCAGAGTTGCTGCTGGCACGCGGTGCGAACCCCGGAACAACAGTAATCCGCGACTCCCCCATAAGCATCGCCACGGCACTGCATGACGTTGAGATGATCCGATTGCTAGAAAATCACCGCGAATGAAAACGCGCCGGTGCTAGCCATGTTAGTGGGAAACACTGACGCTTTTCATTAACTGCGCTTGGCAAGCCAATCGCAAACCGCAGGCGGAATCATCTTCTGCGCCTTGCCACTGACGTAGATGCCGATGTGACCGCCGGGGAATTCAAGCGCGGTGTAGTCCTTTGTGCCGATCAACTTCTCCAGCGCGCGCGAAGACGCCGGCGGTACCAGATGATCGGCTGCGGCAAAAATATTCAATACCGGCATGGTGACGTTCTTTAAATCTACCTCGTGCTCCCCCAGCATGATGCCGCCCGTTACCAGCTTGTTACCCTGGTAGAAGTCCTTAATGAATTGTCGATACGCCTCGCCCGCTTGATCGGGGCTGTCGAAAATCCACTTCTCCATGCGCATGAAGTTTTTCGCCGCCGTCGGATCATCCAGCGTGTTTACCATGTCGAGATACTTCTGTCCGGACAATCGAAACGGCATCAGCGACAGAAACGTCCAGTTCAACATTTCGCCAGGCACGTTGCCGACGGTGTCGATTACCAGGTCAATGTCAACGCCGCGCACCCAGTGACTCAACATGTCCTTTTCGGTGTGAAAGTCCACCGGTGTTACGGTGGTGATAAGGTTCTTGACCTTCTTCGGATGCAGCGAGGCGTAACAAAGGCTGAACGCGCCGCCCTGGCAAATACCCAGAATATTGATCGCATCCACGTCGTGGCGCTTGCGCAGCACATCAACACAGTTGTTGATGTAGCCGTTGATGTAATCGTCCAGCGTCAGATAACGATCGCCGCCATCGGGATAACCCCAATCGATGAGGTAAACATCCTCGCCACCCTGCATCAGTCCACGTACCATGGAGCGGTCCATTTGCAGGTCCGCCATATACGGACGATTGACCAGCGCGTAGACAATCAGTAGCGGCGTCTTGTTGGTTACCTCAGCGAATGGTTTAAAGTGATACAGGGTAAGCTTGTCTTCCTGATACACGGCTTCGCGCGGCGTGCAACCGACTTCGATATCGCCCAGCTCGCTCAATGTCTTGAATCCCGCGGCAAGCTTCTCGCCGATATCCTGCATTTCCTTCATTGCAGCTTCCGGCTTGATGTGAAACGGCATCATGGTGCGTGACTCCTTAAAGATGTACGGCGTTGCATTGGACGACTAATTCTCGCTGCCGGGTTTGCGGATTGGCGTGACTTTCGAGTCACTGCCGACAATGGAAGAAATATCCCATGACGATGTAGCTTTCACTGGCCGGCTGCGTAATGGCTTCTCAGCCGTACTTTGCTTGCGTGTGGCGGGCTTTGCCGGCGCAGGCTCACCCGCGTCAACGGCATGCAGTGTCGACGCTCGTCGCGGGCGGCGCGTCGATTTTTTTTGCTCATGCATAGTCGACACCGGTTGTGCCTGCAGCTTCGCCTGCAACTCAGTCACCCGCTCTTGCAAGGCAGCGAGTTCACTGCGCAGCGCACCCATCTCTTTGCTGCCGATCGGAGGTGTCACGTTTGCCGCGCGGTGGCGTGGAACTTCCATTGCCGCCGTGCACGAGATTACGCAATTCACGTTTCAACTCATGCTGGCGCTTGAGCACGGTGTTCATCTCGCGGCGAGTCGGCATGTTGAGGGCTCCGAGCACATCATCCACCATGGTGCGCATCTGTCCTTTCACACGCATCAATGCGTTCACCATTTCCGTACAAATCGCGAAATTCGGCGACATGCCGAAGCACCATACACTTCCTCGCTAGCGTCGACCCAGAGATCGTAAAGCTGCCGCAGGCTGGTGATCTTTTCGCCCTTCTCGGTGACGGCAATGATCTTGCGATACAAGCGATCGAGTGCATCGGCGCCGAGTTTTGTATGCGCGTTGAGATATTCCTGGCTGGCCTTCTGATAATCGAGGATGAGCTTACCCAACTGCTGCATATGCTCCTGGCCCTCGCGCGTGTAGCCCACGCCGGGCACGGAAAGAAACTTGTCCATGTCGCCGTGCAGTTTCTCACCCATGCCTTCCAGAACCTGCGAGCGAAAACCTTGCAAGAAATCACCCGGCATCATGCTGGCGCCCGAACACATGCGCCGCCAGGTGTCGAGCGGCAATTCGAAAAAGGCGCCCATGTGCTTGGCCGGATCCGCCCAGCTGCCCGTCTGCTTGGCCGGATCGGCGCCCATGTTCTGCTTCATTGCGTCGAAGCGCTGCTTGAGTGCTTCCTGCCAGTTCTTGCCCGCCGCAGCGCCTCTCGCTCACGGCACAGAAAAGATCATTCATTTGCTGACCAACGTTGAATAGCGCCTGACTCTGCTGCAGCATCTGTGAATAAAGCTGCGCGCCACCACCACTGATGCCCGCGCACATCGCCTTGCTCCAATTGTCGAGCGCGGCCGTCCTGCAGTTGCTTTCTGGCGCTCTTATCACCGTTGTTCACCTGCATGAGCGGGCATAGGCATCCCAATACGCGCGTTGTTGCTTCATCCAGGTTTCATTCCACGGATTGGAGGGGGATTGCGATTCGGTCTCACTCATGGCAGTTGTCCGGTTGTGGAGCAGAGGATGGCGAGTCCCAGGGACTCACTCAGCCCTATCTGTTCAAATTCGAGTCTTTAAGCCTAACATGCAGTTTTTTGCAGTGCAACATTCATGCCTTCAATAGCTTAGCCTATAATCCGCCTCCCAACCGGCGACCACATTGACCGTCATCAGGCGTCCGTAATTAAGGCGCAACCATAGGCTTAGCGTAGACCACCCATGGGGCAAGCGGCATATCAATACGCGATTTCAGCGGTGCGCGAAGCCTGCGCCATCACCCGCGGCATTCAGCGCGAACTCATCGCCGGTCATGTCCTGCACAAGGACGACCGCAGCCCGGTCACGGTTGCCGACTTCGCCGCCCAGGCCATCATTGCGCAACGCCTTTATCAGCGTGATCACAAACTGGTGCTGGTGGGCGAGGAAAGTTCGGCCATGCTGCGCAATGCCGAGCGCGCCGATCTGCGCCGCATGCTGGTAGAAAGGTTGAGGCCACATTGGCCAGACGTACGCGAAGACGATGTCATCGGCGCCATCGATATCGGCACGCAAGCACCTGATCGTAGTTTCTGGACGCTGGATCCCATCGACGGCACCAAGGGCTTCATGCGCAACGGCCAGTACGCGATTTCACTCGCCTTCATTGTCGATGGTCTGGTGCGCTTCGGCGTGTTAGGTTGCCCCAATCTTTCTGCCGATTTTGAACGGCCGTTTGATGATCCCGATCCGCATGGATTAATCGTGTATGCCGCCCGAGGTGAAGGCTGCTGGAGCTTAAACGCCTCTGACGTGAGGGCTGAGGTGTCACGCGTCATTTACCGTGCAGCCGACGATGGTGCGTTTCGCATCTGTGGATCGGCGGCTTCCGGACATTCTGACCAACAAGCTGCGGCGCGGGTGATTGCTGCCTTGGGTGGTGCAAACAAGCAACATTTGGATAGCCAAGCCAAGTACGCTGTGGTCGCGCGCGGCCAGGCAGATGCCTATTTACGAATTCCCGTCAGCTCTACCGATCGCGAGTACATTTGGGATCACGCGCCGGGCAGAAGGTTATCGCCACCGAAGCCGGAGCACTGGTGAGCAGTATTCGTGGACAGCAATTTGATTTTGGAGTCAGGCGACGGCTGGAGAACAATGGCGGCATTCTCTGTTGCGAGCGCAATGGCATCCGCGCATTCTCGACGCCATCCGCAGAGAACACATCTAGCCCCCTTTGCAACAAAGGGCTGAACAAATCAAAACCGCTTCTTGGGCAAAGGAAAATCAGTTCGCGGGCACTGCAAAATCGGTGGTGAGTGGCGGGCAATCCGAGAATCTTTCCGGGATTGAGAATGCCATGCGGATCGAAAGTTCGCTTCACCTCGCGGATCGCTTGCACCACACCATCGCCGAGCACGGCATTCAGGCCTTGCCGCATGCGGCCATCGCCATGCTTGCAGGTAAATGAGCCATACTGCACGGTAATGGCTGCAACGCCATCGAGCAGTTGTTCGTAACGCACCAGCGCGCCTGGTGCGTGCAAATCAATTCGGGCCGAATATGCAACGACCCCATGCCGACGGGCCCATAAACAAAGTACCGTAGCGACTGCCGCTGCAGACACTGAGACACTTCAGCGAAGAAATCAGGCGAATCAGCGACCGCCACTGCGGCATCGCCTATGCCGGTGACCGCACGCAGTCCACCTTCGGCCTGCATCAACATGCTCAGTACAGCGCGGCATAGCGCCCACGCGTTCGATGTCATGCAGGATACCGAAAGGGCAACTGCTGCGGTAAACGGCGTAGTTGCAAATCCACCGCGCACGCTCGGCGCGTGCGGATGCGTATTCAGCGTATCCGCCAGCACATTTCTGGGATCCGCCCACGAATCCGGAAGCGGCAATTCATAATTTCATTTGGGCTTTGCGATGCGGGTAATAACCGATCCATCGGTTCGCTGCGCCAGCACGTAGCGCAGATCGCGCCAACCAGCGCAATACGCGCGTCGATATTGTCAAAGTGCACACAACACAAGCGCACCGCGGCCGGCGGCTCGATTAGTTTCACCGTCGCGCGCGTAACGATGCCGAGCGTGCCCTCAGCGCCGCAAATGAGTGGCGCCAAACCGCTCCCACCATGATCTCGTAGATTTCGCAGCAGCACATCCAATGCGTAGCCCGCATTGTTGGGTACGCTTCGCATGGATGGATAGCCATTCTCTATGTCGGCTGCATACTGATTGATGATCTCGTTTGCTTCACGAACCAACACGCCATGCTTGTCAGCCTCATCGTTACCATTGGCAGTAAAATTCGCGACGCTTCCATCGGCCAGCACAACTTCCAACGCCGTAATATGATCGCGCGTCGTGCCGCGGCTCACGGCATGCAATCCCCAAGCGTTATTGCCAATCATCCCGCCCAGCTGACAGCGGTCCGTGGTCGAAGGATCTGGAGCAAACAACAGATTGAACGGTGCAAGATGGCTATTGAGCGTGTCGCGAACCACGCCAGGCTGCACGACTGCCTGGCAAGCGTCCCGGTCGACGTCGAGCACAACATTGAAGTGTGCGCTCATATCCAGTATCACGCCGGTGCCCACGCACTGACCAGCGAGACTGGTGCCGGCGGCGCGCGCGATAAGCGACACACCGTTTTCACCCGCGATGCGAATGATAGCGACCACGTCGTTTAAATCACGCGGACGAATAACGGCGGCAGGTAACCGGCAATATGGCGATGCGTCGCGTGAATACTGTCGGCGAACCGCGAGGTTGTCCAAGGCCTCGCCCGCAATATGCGGACGAAACAGTTGGGCGATACTGCTGGAAAATTGTTGATTGTTGCTCACCGCGCCGGCCCACGCACGTCACTCGTGCAGACAACTTACCTCAGCGCGGCCTCCAGGCCAACAACAGCACATTCCTTAAGCCGCAGGTGTTGCAGCGTGACGATGAAATTCGAAGAACTGCTGCGCGCCGCGCTTACCCATGTAACGCCCAAGCAGGCGCGGTTCAGTGCGGCGCAAGTCCACCATGACCAGTCCATCGATAGCACTGCCGAATTGATCATCGACGTTGAAGCCAAGGAAGCGTCCGCCCAGTTTTACATAGTGCCGCACCAGCACCGGCGTGCCCTTGCCATCAGGTTCGATATGCGCAATCAGCTCATCGACGGAATCAAGTCCGGAGAATACAGCCAAATCCATGCCGCGCCAGAGGCGCCGCCAAGGCGCGCGGAATGGATTGCGCGGCCGCACGTCACGCGCGTAATCCGCCTGCAGGTGCGTGCGCTTCAAATAATCCACCAACAACGCGCGCGACAATGGCTGATATTCGTTACTGATACTCACCGGCCCATACAGCGTCGCGTAACGCGGATTGCGCACGACATATTCACCAATACCGCGCCATAGCAACAACAAGGGCGTGAAGCTGCGTTGATATTCAGCGCGCACAAATGAGCGGCCGACTTCTAGCGCAGGTTGTAACTCCTCGATAACGCGGCGGCGATAATTAAATAGCGAGTGTGTGTACAAGCCTTGCAAACCGAATCGGCTGAGAATGTCATCGGCGCGCCCGATGCGATAAGCGCCGGCCACCTCCCCACTTTGCGCATTCCACAGGAACAGGTGCTGGTAGTAATCGTCAAAAAGATCGATATCCACGCCTCGTCCGGTGCCCTCACCGACGGCACGAAATGTCAGTTCGCGCAATCGACCGATCTCCTGCAATGTCCATGGGATCTGCGCGGCATTAGCGATGACAACGCGGAAATTATCCGAGGTCACCAGTGTCTGCGCGGGCGGCAATGACTCCAGCTCGGTGCGCACCACTTCAACGGGCACCGGTTCAATGATGGGTTCAACAGAGAGTTCATCGTCCTGCACCTCATTGGGCGCGGCACTGGCAATTTGAGGAACAACATCATCGTGTACCGGCAACGCAAGCAAGTAGGTTCGCATGCGCATAAAAGCCGTCATCTCGTCATCGGTTTCGAAACGATTGAGTTGCGCGCCGGGAATATTCGAACCAATGGTGAGTCGAATGCGCTGGCCAGTCTTATTAAGCAACTCACGCGGCAACAATATGGTGCGCAATCGCGGATGAATCAGGCCCACCAGATAGAACAGCGCGCTATTGCGGCCATGAATGTACACTGGCACCACGCTGGCATTGCTTCGCCGCACGATGCTGGCCACAGTCGAATTCCACTCCGGATCAGAAATGGCGCGTCGATCCAATCGCAGCGACGAGACTTCACCGGCGGGGAAAACCATCAGCAAGCCGCCCTGCTGCACCCAACGCATCGCTTCGCGCAGCGGACGCACGTTCTGCCGAGCGGCATTGGTGCCGCCAAATGGATTCACATCCAAGAATAGATGCGCGATTTCGGTGAATTGCTTGAGCAGACCATTGGCCATGATCCGCACGTCATCGCGCAAGGCGCGCAGCACATGGGCCATGATCACACCTTCGATGGCACCAAATGGGTGGTTGGCGACGACAACGACCGGACCCGTACGCGGAATGTTGCTCAGCTCGCGCGCGCTGGCTTCAACTTGCACGCGGAAATGATCCAGCGTGAGTTGCAAGAAATCGCGATCCCCCTCGGTCGACCGCAGACCGTGATACATTTTGTTGAGCGTCGACAGCGCCGTCAGCCGATCAAGGGTACCGGCGATCAATTCGTCAATCGAGCCAATTCCCGTAACCCGAAGCAACCCTTTTGTGCTAAGTGACCCGCGCTGGCTTTGCATACCTGCATTCATGCCTTTACGATTGAATTGCCACCAATTTATAAATTCAGTCTGTGACGGCAAGATGTATCTTATATGACCGAACGATGACGACAACCCGTCAACACCGTCAAATCAGGAAAATCAAGGAACCACGATGAAAAACAAGCATGTAAAACTGAAACCGACAGCCGCCAAGTGCGCGGTTACGGCACTGGCCACGCTGCTGGTCGGCAGTGTACTGCTGACCGGCTGCACAAAGGAACAGCAAAATCGCCTAGCGCGCGGCATTCAGAACTGGACCGGGACGGATGGCGTGCTCGATATCTATGCCGGCGACAAACTGGTGAGGCGTTTCATCAAGATTGACAAAATGACCACCGGCATCGGCACGCAGGACAACGGCTCGCGCGCCTATCGATTCGGTTACGGCGTGGTCGACGAGAACTTCAACTACGTACAAGACGCCGGCGAGAAGCGCGTGTATTTTGAGGTAAGCGACTACTCCACCAGCTACGTTTTCTACGAGAATTACAAGGACTGAGCTTCACTACTATGAGCATCCCCCGCATTCGACGATTTGGTACTGACGTTCCCGCACCGGAAATTGGCAGTCCCGAGCGGGTGTTGAAAGGCACGCCGGTAACCACGCTCCACAATTATTTTGAGTCCACGGACCACAAATTTTTTGCTGGCGTCTGGGAGTCTACCGTCGGCAAGTGGCGCGTGAGTTACACCGAAGATGAGTTCTGCATGCTGCAGGCCGGTAAAGTTATTCTCACCGCCGACGATGGCACTTCGCAAACCTACATCGCCGGTGATTCATTCGTCATTCCTGCTGGCTTCTCCGGCACATGGGAAACCATCGAACCGGTGCGCAAGCTTTACGCCATCTACCAGCGTGAACCGTAGAATCTCGCAACAGAACACTTTCGTCCTCGCGGCTGCGAAGCCGGGAATCAGACGTCCATGGATGGTATTCCTTGTTTTGGCAGTCTGCGCGTTCACTGGCTGTGCATCGCGACCAATTCCGCTCTACGAAGCCGAAGGTGCCGTCGCCGATTACATCGACAATGGCAAGTACGCAGCCGACGTGAAGACGGTCGTCTCGCAGGCGCAAGCATACCTGGAGCAACGTGCAAACCGCGGACATGCGGACGCGGCACCTTTAGCCATTGTTCTGGACGTGGATGAAACAGCCCTATCAAACTGGCCAGCATACAAACTCAACAACTACTCGCGCATCATGCACGGCCCATGCAATTTGACGGATGGTCCGTGCGGCATTTTTGCCTATCAAGCCATGGGAGTATCCCCTGCCATCCAACCCACAGTTAATTTGGTACGACGCGCCAACGCTCTCAACGTGAAAGTCATCTTCATCTCCGGACGCAATGGCAATCTGCGCGACGTCACCGAGCGCAATCTTCGCCAGCAGGGTTATGAATTCGACAAGTTGATCGTCTACCCGCCCGACATGGAGAAGTTTCCCAGCGCCGTGCAGTTCAAGGCGCCGCAGCGTGCGGCACTGGAAGCCGACGGAACGAAGATCATTCTCTGCATGGGCGATCAGCAAAGCGATCTCGACGGCGGTCACTGCGAGCGCGCATTCAAACTGCCGAATCCGGTTTATTTCCTGCCATGAGATGCGTTGCAGGAAAATGAATTCCTCTTGAGGCGATCGGTAATACGGACGCCGAAACTATGAATGAAACTGCGTGCAGCAAGCGAAGCTGAAAGGACTAGCGTCGAATTCGTTTTCAGGCGCGACGAATCACACCACAGAATCCGGCGCCAGCTTGCAGGCGGTGGTGTCTTCGGCCGTCTCCACTTGAAACGTAGCGTGCGTGATGTTGAATTGATGTTCGATGTCGTGCGCGAGTGTATGTAGAAATTCATCGCCAGGGTGACCACCGGGCATGACCAGATGCGCCGTCATCGCCGTCTCCGTGGTGCTCATTCCCCAGATGTGCAAGTCGTGCACCTCGCGCACACCTTTTTGCTCGGCAAGATATTTTCGAACGGCGGACGCATCGACATGCACCGGCACGGCATGCAGCGCAAGCCGCACCGATTCCCGCAACACGCCCCAGGTGCCGATCACAATCACCGTACCGACCATCAGACTGATGATTGGATCGAGTTTCACCCAACCCGTGTACAGCATGATGACTCCACCAACAATCACGCCAATCGACACCAGCGCATCGGCTGCCATGTGCAGTAATGCACTTCGCACATTGAGGTCGTGCTTGCGCCCGCCTATGAAGAGCAGCGCCGAGATGGTGTTAATGACAACACCGGCGAACGCCACCCAAATTACGGTCCAGCCCTCGACTGGAACCGGTGTCTGAAGACGCCGAATGGCTTCCCATGCAATGCCACCTGTCGCGACCAGCAGCAGCATGGCATTGGTGAGCGCGGCCAGGATCGTCGAGCCACGCAGGCCGTAGGTGTACTGTGCTGAAGGCTGGCGCGTCGCCAAGGTCGCCGCGCCCCAGGCGAATATGAGTCCCAGCGCATCGCCGAAGTTATGACCGGCATCCGCGAGTAGCGCAAGCGAGTGCGCATACAGGCCGTACACCGCTTCAATAATCACGAATCCGATATTAAGAACAATGCCCATTGCGAAGGCGCTTCGTGAATCGGGCGGAGCGCCATGTTCGTGGGCGCCATGTTGGTGACTGTGACTATGGTGCACCGACATGGCTCTTATCCTCTGGCAAGCGTGGACGCGCCGTCGGCTATCCAATCCTGCGAGATATCGATGCCGACGAAAACCGAGACCATGATAAGCGAGGGAATGGCGGAGAGGGGGAGATTCGAACTCCCGATGCGTTATTCACGCATGCCGCATTTCGAGTGCGGTGCATTCAACCGCTCTGCCACCTCTCCGGGGAGGCGCAGTTTAGCCACTGGGCGTGGATTCCTCAACCGCCGCCGGGCAGTGGCCGCCACGCCCCGGAGTGCGCAAGCGTCGATGGCTGCGCTACGCCTTATAAAAAGGCGAATCCATGCCGGCACTGGCGTCGCGCGTCACATCGCCGTTGAACAGCCGCACGCTGAGATTGCCGTTGACCTTGCGCGCAAATGGCAGCAGCAGCCCTTCGACATAGGCCTGCGCGTTTTCAATCGAGTCGAACTCATAAAACCCGCCGACGGAGTTGGTGTTCACGCCACTCAGCCAGGTCTTAGATTTCAGGCCCACGAATTTTTTCATTTCGACGTTGACGGGTGCCCAGTCGATTTGTGCAAACGGAATCGATAATTGATATTCCGCGTAGAGAAATACTTTTGATATTGCCATGGCAGCGCCTCATACAAATTTCTTGTTTCGGAAAACTGCTCTTCGCCATTGATTTTGACGCGCGCTCGGGAACTTTGAAATCCCCGCACTGCGCTGTACCCAGCAGGGCTATTCGCATTTGCTGCTAACTCAGAACAAGGTAAGTTGATTGGAGTTCCTTGCTGGCGATTGGAACAAGCTTTGATTCAGCTCATGTCGTTCACTGTTGAGCGAAAGGCGTTCACAGGCAAGATTGAAACGCCGCGCCATGAGATCCAGATCGACCCGTTCCCGTCTGGCGAGTCGAGAACTCACTTTGGTAGTCGCGCCCACCGCGCAGATTTTGAATCACGCTCATGACATGTTTCGCTTTCAATGGATAGTGCGCCTGCAACCGTCGCGAACGCGCTGATCTCAAGCGGCAGCCATGTGTGGCATGACATAGCCACGGCGTGGCAGGCACCGGCTTCAACTGCGAATTCCAGCACGCGTTCGAGATCGCCGTCGTTGAGTGCCGGAATTACTGGTGCGAACAGCACGCCGCAGGGAATTCCTGCTTCACTCAGCCTGCGCAGTGTTTCCACGCGTCGGCGCGGCGCTGTCGCACGCGGTTCCATGCGCCGCGCCAGCTCGTGATCGAGCGTCGTAATCGACACAAACACAATTGCTAGATTGTCGCGCGCCATCTTTGACAGTAAGTCGATGTCGCGTTCAACCAGCCACGACTTGGTGACAATGCTCAAGGGGTGTTTGTGTTCCGCAAGAACTTCAATAATCTGGCGAGTTATGCGCTGCTCGCGCTCGATCGGTTGATAGGGGTCGGTGTTCGCGCCCAGCGCAATCGCATGCGGCTGGTAACCCGGCTTCGCCAATTCGGTGCGCAGCAGTTCCGCGGCATTGGTCTTCGCGTACAAGCGACTCTCGAAATCGATGCCGGGTGAAAGATCAAGATAGGCATGCGTCGGTCGTGCGTAACAATACACGCAACCGTGTTCGCATCCACGATAGGGATTGACTGACGATCGAAAAGGTATATCCGGTGATTTGTTGTGCGAGATGATGCTGCGCGCACGCTCAACCGCCACCATGGTACGCAATTGCGGAGGCGTTTCGTCTTCCGCCGTCCAACCATCATCGAAGGCCTCGCGCGTCACCGAAAGATAGCGCGGGTCCGGACTGATGGTCGCTCCCCTGCCCTTGCGCGGCGCCGATGGCTTGGTCACGAAAGTTCCTCTTAATGCAATCGCGCAGCGGCGCGCTGCGCTTCCACCACGCGCGCCCGCATCTCATCGGCATCCTCGGCATCCGGATGCGCGTTGAGGTAACGATTCAAATCAACGATTGCCAACCCAAAGCAACCGAGGCGACTGTACACTACGCCGCGATCGCGCAGACTTTCGCTGTCATCAGGACGCAGGCACAGCATGTGCTCGATCACCGCCAACGCCTTGTCGTCGGCTTCGCTCTGCATATGGATGGCTTTGAGATTACGCAGCATGCGATGCAGTATTTCCTTTCGTGGCGCCGCATCGAGATACTGCGCAAGATCGAAAGTACCGCCGGTGCGGCTGGGTTGCACCACGCCGAGCAAGCGCAGTTCCAAATCTTCCTTGCCCAGCGATATGCCACCCGAGTACGGGTCGAGTACAATTTCACCGGAATCCACGCTGAGCTTGACCAAAAAATGTCCGGGGAAGGAAACACCCTCCAGTGCCAAGCCCAGGCGCCAGCCAATCTCCAGGTAAACAATGGACAGGGTAATCGGGATCCCGAGCCGGCGTTCAATTACATCATTCAAATAGCTGTTGCGCGGGTCGTAGTATTCATCGCTATTGCCGGTGAATTTCAACTCGGTGAACAAATGGCGGTTGATAGCGCGCAGCGTATCTTCGGTGCTGGCCATGGGTTCAAGCTGGCCGTGGATCTGCTCGGCGATTTCGTCAAGCTCGCGCAGGTAGCGTTCGATGTCGACACCCGGATATTGGATCCGCGCCACCTCCAGCGCCGAACGCGCCAGGTCCACCGCCTCGTCAGCCACCGAAACCAATTCGCGAAACCGCTGTGAAACACCAAGTACCATCGCGTTAACTCCGCCGCCCAGCGGCAACCCTCTCTAAAAATGACAAACTCATTATCTTTGGTTAGCCTTCACTGCACATGCAACCGCTCCACGCCTATCTCGCCTCGCTGCAGACGCAGGACTATATTCTACTCGTTCTGTGCCTATTGCTCCTGGCCGTGCTGTGGTTGTTGTGGCGACCGCGACTTTCAGCGGCTGAACGCGAGCAATTGATCCGGCTGGACACCCGCCTGGAAGACCAATCGCGGCGCATGGAAACGCTGGACACACGCTTCGATGATCTCATCACCGAGCAACTTCGCGGCACCGGTGAGCTGAAAAGTGACGTGATCGAGCGCTTTGAGCGGCTGCGTAATAACGTCGCTGAATCGCTGGCCGACGGTCGAACACAATCGGTTCGCTCGCTCATGGATCTGCGCGAGGAACTGCGCACGCACTTGAGCGAACATCGCACCCGCTTCGAGCAGCGTCAGCTCGAAACCAGCCAGGGACTGCAGGAAGGTCTGGGCACGGCGATGACCAACGTCCAACAGCAGGTGGGCGCGGCGCTGCTGCGCTACGCCGAGGAATTGGGCAAACGCGTCGAAGCACTCACGCTCAGCACCGACAAACGGCTGCAGGAAATCAG
>JAXMGY010000009.1:0-58018 GCA_046347035.1 Gammaproteobacteria bacterium
AGCGCCAAACTCCAACCGTCAATACCGCGCAATGGAGCAATCAAATCGTGCGACACCGAGTAGCTAAAACTTTCCAACTCACGGTTGGCTGCTTCCAGTTCAGCGGTACGCTGTTGTACGCGCGCTTCCAGCTGTTCGTTGAGCAGGCGGATTTCGCGATCGGCCTGCTTACGATAAGTGATATCAGTTGAAACACCCAGCACCGCCGGCAAAGTGGTGCCCGAGAACGTGAACGGGATTTTCATGGTCTCCAGCGTATGCGAATGGTTGTTTGCGTCCGTGATCATCTCCTCGGCAATCAACCGAGGTTCGCCTACCAGAACGACCTCCATATCAGTTGCGCTTGATGTTGCCACCTCATCCGCGCGGCGACCAAGCATGGCTTCGGTCTTGCCAAGCATTTCATCGACGGTGGTTCCGTAGAAATCCGCCATCGATTGATTAACCAGAATAAACTCGCCGCCGATTTCGCGCGCGTAAATCAAGTGTGGAACCGCATCAATGATCTGACGCAAGCGTCGTTCGCTCAAGCGCAGGGCGTCTTCGGCTTGTCGTCGTTCGGTAATGTCGCGAACGATGGCAACCACCTCCTGTTCGCCACTTTGCAGCACCCGAGCTTCGTAGTCGCGCGGACCCAGTGGTGTGTGCACGCGGAACTCTAAATGCTCAATGTTGCCGTTGTCGAGTGATCGCTCAATCGTTTGCAGCATTTGCGCCAGCGTGGTCGAATCCAACCCCAGTTCGCTCAGATTCCGTCCGATAAGTTGCTCGGCATCGATAAGATTGTCCCCACGTGGCGCGGAAAAATCGACGACCAATCCATCACGGCGGATGCGATACATATGATCAGGCATGGCGTGGAGCAGTACGCGTTGGCGCGCTTCGGCTTCCCGCACTGCGAGGTTGCTTGATTCCAGCGCTGCCGTGCGTTCAGCTACACGCAACTCCAGCTGCTCATTGACGCGGCGCATTTCGGATTCAATGAGCTTGCGATGAGTGATGTCGTAGTACATACCGACGAAACAACGTTCGCCGCCAAAATCCACCAGCTCAAAAGTGGCCAAGACGTCGCGCTGTTCACCGGAGCGCAGGAGGAACGTAGCCTCGATGCAGTGCGGTGTCTGGCCGATTGCCAGTGCGTGATACAGGTTCTCGCGCTGCGCAATGTCCAGGTTCAAGCCCATATCCGCCGTCCCACCGCCAACGATGTCAGCGCGCTCATAACCGGTGGCACGCAGGAACGCTTCGTTGACTTCAATGATGCGCCCTTCGGGAAAACTGGCGATGATGCCGGGCAGTGGGTTGGATTGAAAAAATCGGGAGAATTTCTGTTCGCTGGCACGAAGCGCTTCCTCATGTTCCTTGCGCGCGGTGATGTCCAGCGAGGCGCCAGTTTCACGCAATGGCCGACCTTTCTCGTCGCGTTCAACAATTCGACCGCGATCGTGGATCCATCGCCAGTCGCCACCGCGAGTGAGTACGCGATGTTCGCTTTCGTAGTAGGGCGTCAATCCTTCGGCATGCGCTCGGGTAGCGGCAATTACACGCGGCAAATCGTCGGGATGAACGATCATTTCCCAGGTGTTGATGTGTTGCGGAAATTCAGCGCGTGAGTAGCCGAGAATGGCCAGCCAGCGATCATCGAAGTAGGCTTCGCCGGTCTGCAGGTTCCAATCCCACAGTCCTAATTCGGCCGCTTGCAGTGCCAAATCCAGGCGTTGCTCACTCTTTGCCAGACGGTGCTCAGTGCGCTTGCGGGCGCTGATGTCACGGACGATCACTTGCAGTCCTTCGCCCTGTTCATCCTGATAGGGACCGGACGTGGTTTCCACAGCGACTGTGCTGCCGTCCAACCGCACGTACATTTCTTCAACAAATGGGATTGACGCGCCGAGCTCGGCCGTCAGTCGCAGTCGATTGCGCGCGGTTTCGTGATACTGCGGATGCAGAAAGCGATACAGTCCTTCGCCTAGGACGTCGCTCGCATTCCTGGCGCCCAGCAAAGTCAGCGCGGCGGGATTGGCAAAGGTGATGCGATCGTGCTGCACAATGAGGATGGCATCGGGCGATAACTCAATGAGCTGGCGATACCGCTCCTCGCTCTGCCGCAGCGAGGTTTCCGCTCGCAGCCGCTCCTGCTGTTGAATGGCCAGCGCAATAATGTTGGTGACCGACGCAGCAAATAACTGCGCATCAGGGTGCCAAGGTTTTTCCGTACCAACTTGTTCCAGGCACAACACCCCGTCGAGGCGATTGTCGACAAAAATTGGGACGTCAAGAATGCCGGTGACGCCGAATGGCCGCAGGTGTTCGGTGGAAAGTTCGCTGGTGCGCTCATCCAAGTCCACGCAGTCGACTTGCATGGGTTCGTTGTTTTCGAGGGCACGGAAGTACGCCTGGTAAGACTCGGCCTGTAATTCCAAGCCGCTTGAGTGCTGGCCGCTTAAATGGTCATAGCCGCTAACACAGGTGACCAGCGTTCGCGCCGAATTCAGGCGCCACAGGTTGACGCGCTCAACTTCGAGTACTTCAGCCACACAGCGGGTGACCAGTCGGAAGAACTCGTCAAGATCGTGTTCGAGAAATGCCTGGCTGGTAAGCAGCCAGGACAACGCAGCCTGTTGGTCGCGCAGACGGGCACGATTCGCGCGCAGGGCGGCATTGGCGCTGGCAGGTGTTTCGCGGCGGCGGCAAAGCAGCACGCAGCATTGACCGTGCTTGGACTCGGCGCGCTGCGCGGTGATTGATATTGGAATGCGGCGTCCGGTTGGATCGACGTATACAACGCGAAAGTTGCAGCGACCGCTTTCAGCCAAGCAGCGGCGCACTTCGTCCACGGTGCGGGCTATATCCGATTTCTGCGTCCATTCAAGAATGCTGCGGCCTTGTACTGAAGCGGCATCCTCGAACCCCGCTAATCGCGCGTAAACATCGTTGGCGTGCACCACGCGTGCGCGCGGATCGATGACGGCATAGCCAGCCTTCAACTCGGCAATGATGGGCTGCATATGAGCCAGCACATCGTCCAGTTGCGGATCGCGCAACTCAGGTGAAGCGACAGTGTCGCCCGCCGGGTCGTTGGTCAGCAGTGGTAGTACAATAGGCTGCAAGTCGTTCACCGGCGCGCCTCGCGTGAACCAGCCGGCCATGTATCCGCCGTCACGAGGTTTGGCGGGATGCGCCGGGCTTGATATTGGTCAAGACTGACTTGACTAAGTCGGCCAGACTTGAATTGGTTACTGTATAAACAGACCATCATGCACCGTTGCTTCCTTCAGCGATCAGCTGTCATTCCCTCAGGATATTCAGGTTTCGCAAGCAAGAATGACTCCATTCGCCGGCATCGGCTCAAACGGCTCATTTCAGTCATGTTTCCAGTTTACCGATCAGGGAAAAAATCTCGCTGGGACAGGCGGTTTCCGCACGATTTTCGGCTGATTTCGATTATCCGCGACCGGAGTCTATTTCGCATCGAATTGGACCTTCCCGTCAAAATTCCGGCGTCGGCACCCTGACGGTGAACACGATGGCTGACCCCAGTGCCGAAGCTCTGGTTTCCGACCCGGTCTGGCATTCCGATTTCGATCAGTTGCCTCGCGCAGCCGGACTCCCGATGGACTGCTTCCATTGCGGCGAACCAATCCCAGCAGACGTGGTGCTGAGCGTTTCTGTTGCCGGGATTCAACGGGCGATGTGCTGTGCCGGATGCGCCGCGGCTGCCAACCTTATCGAAGAGGCGGGTCTCAGCGATTTCTACCAACATCGAACGCGTGCTTCGCCGCGTATTGAAGATCTCCCCCCGGCGGTGCAATTGCGGATGAAGGCGCTGGATCATCCGCGCCTTCGGCAGCAGTTTGAGGTAACGCACGATAATGGAGACCGCGAGGTCACACTCATCCTCGAGCGTACGAGCTGCCCGGCATGTTTGTGGTTGATCGAACGGGTGCTCAGCCGGCAAGCAGGCGTACGATCGGTGGCCGTCAACCACAGTTCGCGCCGGGCCCGGCTCAGGCTTGGCTCCGAAGCTTCTTTGGTAAGAATAATCACCGCAATTCAACAGCTTGGTTACGATGCTCAACCGTTCCAACCTTCCGCCGTGCACGCTGCGACGGAACGCGAACGAAGTTGGTTGCTGCGAAGGCTCGGAGTAGCGTGGGTGTTGGGCATGCAGGTCATGATGGTGACTGGTGCGTTCTATTTCGATTCCGACTACGTCGCCCCTGCACACCGGCATTTGCTTGATGGGTTGAATCTCCTGTTGACCACACCCGTGGTGTTTTACTCCGGACAGGGATTCCTGCAAGCGGCATGGCGCGGTCTGCGTCACGGTGTTTTCAATATGGATCTGTCGGTGTCGTTGGGCGTTTTGCTCGCTTTTTTGGGCAGCGCCTGGGCAACCGTAAGCGGTCAGGGGACGACGTACTTCGATTCGGTGGTGATGTTTGTCAGCCTGTTGCTCGGCGCGCGCTATCTGGAGTTCATGGCGAGGAAGCGGGCACAGGAGTTGAACGAGCGGCTGCTGCGTCGGCAACCGACGCTGGCGACGCGTGTGCTAGGAAGACACGATGTGGCGCCATCCTATGAGTCGGTAGCCGCGGTGGATTTGTGCCCTGGCGACGAAATACTGGTCAGGCCGGGCGAAATAATTCCTGCAGACGCCATGGTTATTTCGGGAATTTCTTCGACCGACGAGTCACTGCTAACCGGCGAATCGCGACCCGTCGGGAAAGCGCCTAACGCCAGGGTCATCGGCGGTTCGATTAACATGGAAAGTCCCGCTTCATTGTCGGGTGGAGCGAGTGGGTGCTCAAACCCTTTTCGCTGGCATTGTAGCGACCATGGAACGCGCGCTGGCGGAGCGGCCGCGGTTAGCGACTCTGGCCGAACAGGCATCGCAGTGGTTCGTGCTTGGTGTGCTACTGAGCGCGGTTCTTACCGGGATTGCCTGCTACTTAACGGGTGCGCCGTGGTTCGAGCGTGTGTTGGCGGTGTTAGTTATTACCTGTCCTTGTGCGTTAGCGTTGGCCACGCCAGCGGCAGTTACCAACGCAATTCAGGGTTTGATGCAACGTGGCGTCCTAATCAGGCGTGCGCAAGCACTGGAAACTCTGGCCACAGTCACGCACGTGGTGTTCGACAAGACCGGAACGCTGACGCACGGGGATCTGCGTCTCACCGACACACGAAGTTACGGGACACTTAACAATGAGGAGTGCCTGCGTATTGCCGCTGCCCTCGAGAGTCATTCGGAGCATCCGCTGGCGCGCGCGTTGCTGAGGGCATGGGGACAGGCGCCTCCAGCAAGCGCGGAGGTGATGAATATTCCTGGCAGCGGCATCGAAGGTATGGTCGAAGGGCGGCATTGGTATCTGGGCGATGAACAATTCGTGCGAGCTCGAACCAGTCGAAGCAAAGCGCAACCATTCGACACCGCAACCGGCGTGCATACCTCGGTGTGGTTGGCGGATGACGACAGGCTGCAGTGCCAGTTTCAGTTTGGCGATCGCATTCGATCTGAAGCGTCGGATCTGGTTGAATTTCTGCATCAACGCGGCATCAGGACCACGTTGATGAGTGGCGATCGTAGCGATACCGTTTCGACAGTGATGAGGGCGACGGGCATTGAGAGTTGCTACGCCGAGCTTGGTCCGGAGGAAAAACTAGCGCGACTGCGTGGAATGCAGCGACAAGGCGCCATTGTCATGATGGTGGGTGACGGCATCAATGACGCACCGGTGCTGGGCGGTGCCCAGGTCTCAGTTGCCATGGGCGTCGGAGCGGATCTGGCCAAAGCGAATGCCGACATCGTTCTTATGCGCGATGACTTGCGCATCATCAAAGTTTTGCTTCAGCAAGCGGAAAGGACGCGCACCGTGATCCGAGGTAATATCGCCTGGGCGATCGCCTACAACGCGCTGGCCCTGCCGGCAGCCATGGTGGGTTGGATTAATCCGCTGCTGGCGGCGTTGGGTATGTCGTCGAGTTCCTTGCTGGTGGTCCTCAATGCTTGGCGCTTGCGGCGCGCGTCAACTTAAGAGTTTGAACAAAGATGGAAGTCATTTACCTGCTCATTCCACTTTCACTGGTGCTGCTGGCGCTAATTGTGTGGCTTTTCCTTTGGTCGGTACGCTCAGGACAATTTGAGGATTTCGACGGGCCCGCATATCAAATTCTCATGGACGATGATCGCCCCCCACCAACACCCAGTCATACCCCTCCCTCCTCGTAGCGACTTCATTGCACACGTTGCCGTGGAGGGTCCAACGCCGAAGGTTTCTTGCGCGTTTGTGTAGTTTTCGTTGCCAAGATTGTCGACAATAGGCGGGATGACTTTTGATCCAAACGAAGAGTTCCGGACCATACGTGCCCAATACGCGACGCTCGAGGCGCGCCACCAGGCCACACTTAATGCCACTGTTGATGGACTGATCATCATCGATGAGTGTGGCCATATCCAAGTTTTCAATGCCGCGGCCGAACGTATTTTCGGCTATTCCGCCAGCGATGTGCTGGGCCGCAACGTAAGCTGCCTGATGCCTTCCGGCCATCGTGAAGTACACGACGGTTACATAGCACACTACCTTCGTACCGGTGAACGAAAAATCATCGGCATCGGGCGAGAAGCAGAAGGACTGCATAAAAACGGCACTCGATTCCCGATTGAACTGGCAGTCGGTGAGATCGCCACCAGCCCGCGTCAATTCGTCGGAATCATACGCGATATCAGTTGGCGTAAAGAAGCCGAAGCGCTGCTGCGCGCGCGCGAGCGCGAGTTGCGGCTCATCATTGACAACGCTCCCGTTGGCATATTTACCGCCGATCGCGATTGCCGAATACGAACCGCCAATCCTGCGTTCTGCAAGTTGTGCTCGCGTTCAGAAACCGAGTTGGTTGGATCCGCGTTCGCGGACATGGTGGCCCCGTCGGAGCGCGAAAGTTTCGCGCAAGAACATGCACGCCAACTCGCAAGCTTAAGCGGTGGCGAGTTTGACGTGTCGCTCGTGCGCGGAGATGGATCGCTGGCTCTTTGTAGCATCAATTGCGGCGTAACAATTGAAGGCACGGAACCGCTATTCATTGCTCAGGTTGTCGACCGAACCGCGGCGCTGGCGATGGAAAATGAAATGCGCGAGCAACGAGAGCGATTGGCGCACGTCGGGCGCCTATTGACCATGGGGGAAATGGCGTCGGGAATCGCGCATGAAATAACCCAACCGTTAACTGCAATAGCCACCTACGCGCAAGCTGTGCGCAGAATGCTTGCTCACGGTCGCGATCAAGATGCCGAGGTCGTTGGTGCAGTCGAACAAATTGCCAAGCAAGCAGAGCGCGCAGGTGCGATTATTCGGCAGTTGCGCGGGTTCATGCGCAAGGAGGAGGTTCGCATCGAGGCGGTGGACATCAATCAACAGCTGCAGGCGGTGGCGCGCTTGGCTGAAGTTGATTTGCGCCACAATGAAACGCGCATTGATCTGAAACTTGCCCCGGAATTGCCGAAAGTCATGGGGGATGCCGTACAAATTCAGCAGGTGGCATTGAATCTGATACGTAATGCAATCGACGCCATGCACGAGATAACGCCGTCAAAACGGTTAATCAGCCTTCGAAGTATGCGCAGTCCCAGCGGCGAGGTTCAGTTCTCGGTATCGGATCACGGTCCGGGCGTGGCCAATGCGGATAGAGATCGATTGTTCGCCCCGTTCTTCACGACCAAGATTCAAGGAATGGGATTGGGTTTGTCGATCAGTGCCAGCATTGTGCAATCTTTCGGCGGCCGGCTCTGGTACGATGATGCGCCGGGAGGTGGCGCGATGTTGAATGTTTCCCTGCCAGCGGCATGACCATGAGTGCGCGCGAACAGGTAGTGTGTATCGTTGACGATGACGAGGCGGTCCGCAACTCAATACGCCTGTTGCTGCAGTCCGTCGGGGTGAAAACTTCAATGTTTGCCTCCGCGACTGAGTTTCTCAAAGTCATCGATGGAATCGAAAGCGGCTGCGTTCTGTTGGACGTGCGTATGCCGTCAATGAGTGGGTTGGAGCTATTCGATCAACTGCTCGCGCAGCGAGTTCATCTGCCGGTAATATTTATCACTGGTCACGGTGACGTGCCGATGGCGGTGCGGGCGGTAAAAAAAGGCGCGTTCGATTTTCTGCAGAAACCATTCAATGATCAGGAATTGATTGACCGCGTCAATGATGCACTTCGAGAAGACTCGCGACGACTGTCCGAACAAAGTGACAGGCAGGCATTGCGGCGGCATTTTGAGAGTCTGACGCCGCGCGAACGCGAAATTATGGAACGAATCGTGGCCGGACAGGCTAACAAGGTCATTGCCATCGAACTGCAACTGAGTGAACGCACGGTCGAGTTGCATCGCGCACGCGTGATGGAAAAGATGCAGGTACGCTGCCTCGCGGAGCTGGTAGCGACGGCCGTCAAGCTAAAAAGCTGAGGATTTCCTTAGCGATCCGCGGTTTCAGCGTCAAAACCCGCCGTCGAGTACGTACTTCCCGCAATATCGCTACGCGGATAACCGGATTTCGCGCTGTCCGCTGCCGGCCGATACTGAAAACAATTCAGTATCAATAAAAAGGCGAGGAGGGCGGTACTTATGCTTACTCAACAAACCAACGTTGTGAAGTTTGGGCAAGCGGCACTTCGTTGCAGCGAATGCCGATTGCAGCGGATCTGCGTGATGTCGACGGTTGCATCCAGTTGCGGCGCTGATGCCAACAACAACGTCAAATGCGCAAGACCGTGGCCGCGGGGGCAACATTTGTTCCGGCAAGGAGAGCGGCTGCAGGCTTTGTACATTGTTCGTTCCGGGTCGGTAAAAAGCTACGTATCGACCACCGACGGGCTCGAACAGGTCATCCGCTTTCATCTACCCGGAGATTTGATTGGCGTCGACGCGCTGGGTGACGGTACCCACACCAGTTCAGCACAAACCATGGAGATGGCGACGGTCTGCCGCTTCCCAGTGGAACTGATTGAGCAAGCGGCGGCGCATGATCCGGCGCTGTACGCGCAAATTCTGCGTCACGCAGGCCGCGAGATTACTCGCGAGCATGCGCGCGCCGTTCTGCTGGCGCAACGCGGGGCCGACGAACGCTTGGCGGCGTTTCTGCTAAACATGTCAGATGCATTTCAGCGCCTTGGGTTCTCGCCGACATCATTCAATTTGCCGATGGCGCGGCAGGATATCGCCAGCTATCTGGCTCTGGCCGTGGAAACTGTCAGCCGCTTGTTCACCAACTTTCAGAACGAGGGGTTGGTCGAAGTCGAACGGCGCAGCATACGCATACCTTCGTTGGAACGATTGCGCAAAGTCGCGCGTACAGCGGACGGCAAGCTATTTAGTGCGGCGGTTTAGATGCTGGCCGGAGCACAACTTAGCGAGAAGGGACAAGGTCTGCGCATGCCAACGCCGTTGGTGATGGTGGCTTGCGCAGACCCCGCCATCAGCGATGCATTGCGGCTGTTTCTCGGGCAGCATGGATGTCGGGTTGCGCTGTTCCAAATAGGCGAGCGTTTGCTTCGTGAGTTGCCGGAACAACGTCCGGGCTTGATAGTGATCGACAGTGAATTCGACGATGATAAGGGAATCGCGCTGCTGCGACAGATTTTATCAATCGATCACAGCTTGCCGGTGGTCGTTCTGGGTAAGCAAGGCGATGTCGCTGCAGGAGTTCTGGCGATGCGAAGCGGAGCCGCCGATTTTCTTGAAAAACCGTTTTTTCAGGTGGCGCTGCGACGAAACTTGGAACGGGCGCTGGGTAGCGCTACCGACGCAGAGGATTCGACGGCTTAAGCGGAATGATAAAGCGGTGGTAAGAGGGAAACCGTATCAACGGTGTTCACCGCTATAGCAGCATCGTGGCTCACGGTGCTGAATGACTTTGCGAGTGCGGCACCGGACCATGGTTGCGTCGTAGCGGCGTAGAGATGCGTTTCAAGTGCGCGTAAATCCGATCTCAGAGCTGGGAATCGCTGCGCAATTATTTCAATGGATGGGTTGATAAGGCCTGCGGCCGCTGCCCAGTTCAGAATGGAAGTACGCGTGGCGGCAGAGTCGTTGGCACGAGCATGTGCAAGCACGGCGGCATGCAGTTGACGCAGGTTGGGTGCTTTCGCGATCTGCGGTGCGGTGGTTGGCTGCCGTCGCGAGGCCCACCACAGAACCATGCTGCAAGCCCATCCTAAAGCCAATCCAAGCGCAAGCCAGCGCCACAAACGCTCGGAACGGGCGGCCACTTCTGGCGAAGCCGTGTTGGAAGCGGTTTGATTGGGACTCGGACTCACTAACTTTTTCCGCTCTGGTTGTGCCACGTCAGCGGGAGCCGGCTTTGCCGCGACTTCGCCTTCAACGTCGAACGTTCGCGCCGGCAGGATCGCAACCTCAGGTTTATCAGTGATGGTATTCCACCATGGAATCCGGATTTCCGGCAACGAATGCCTACCTGGCGTTTGCGCAATCAAGGCACGCTTCTCCATACGCAATCCGGTCACGCCGTCGCTACGCGCCTGATCGTCCAATGTCGGCTGTTCCGGGTAGGTGTTGAAGGCAGGATCGTTGGCAGCGTCAACCTCCGGCAACTGCCCCGCAGTCAATCCTTTCGCCATCAAAGTGACGCTGCGCGTGATCGGTTCCCCCGTTTTCAGCGTAGCGACATCGTCAGACCAATTTTCCACCAAATTGATCTTTTCAGCGGGAAGCCAATGCTTACCTTTGAACTCCGTGGGTACCGGTTTCACATCAACGACGATGGGTTTTGACTGCAGTTGATAGGTGCGCACCGACTGGCCGAACGGATCATCCGTCGTTGCCGCGCCTTCAAATACCTGCCCCTCGAACATCATGGGTTCAATTACCATGCGCCCATGCTTTTGTGGAAAGATTGCATAGTCACGTTCGAAAATTCGAACGTGTACGCCGTTGTCAAGTGTCGAGCGTTCACGCGCCTTACCTAGTGCGGTAATCAGTGCGTCACCGCCGTTGATTTTCGGATCGCCGAACGAAGAGTCGACCAAGTCGATGCTGTCTGGAACAAACAACCGCACTGTCAACAGCACCTGCGCTTGCACATAGGGCGACTCGGGCGTGGCGGTAACTTCAAGTCGCATGGCCGTGTTATCGGCGTTGGCGCCGGGCCCGTTACCGTTGGCCGCAACGTTTAGAGTCAACGCCGGGGCGTGATCGCTGCCGAACGTGATGGCAGGAATTGCAATCTGGCCGGTATGTTTTGGAATCAACTTCAACTGCCATGAGGTGGTCTTGGTTATGTGGCCGTTGTCGATGGCAATGTTAGTGCGCCTCGATGTGCCTAACACTTCAAAATCCTTATCAAGTGGAGTGAAGTCAGGCTCGGCGTCGAAATTGCTGGCCTGGTAAGACAGCACGAAGCTTTCACCGACGCGGACTTCGGCGCGATCCACGGCGGCCGTGATGGGAGGATCAGTTGCTGCATTTGCTAACGGCGCCAACACAATAAAATAGATCCACGTCAACGCATGAATGCAAAGTGACAAATACTTTCGCTTATTACCAAGGTTCATCGCTTGGTGCTACCTGACTCGACTGACTATATTGATAGTAGAACTTGCGACGTAACAATCCACCCGGATCGTCGGGAATGCGGCGTAACCATTGCTCGTCGGCCTGATCCTGCTCGTTGTGTTCGCCGGGTTGAACAGTTGGCTGTGGCGGCAACTTGTCGTGGTATTGCTGCGAATCGGAATTAGTGTCAGTTGGTTGCAGAGCACGTTTACGCGCCAGCAAGGCATCAAGCTTTTTGTCAGGATTTTGATTCTGATCTGACTGACCCTCATTCTGCGGCGCATGATCTGCATCATTTGTCGACGAAGGCGATTGTTGACTTGAATCGCCGCGATTGGATTTGCCGCTTTCATTCTGCGTAGACCGGCCGGATTCGTTGGGTTGTTGCTGGTCTTGCTGACTCTTGTCGCCGTCCTTGCCTGTTGAATTCGATTTCTGATCTTTGGACTGTTGTAACTTGCGCAGCAGGTCGCGATTGTACTGTGCGTCAGCGTTGTTCTTGTCGAGGGCGAGAGCTTGATCGTAGGCGGCGATGGCCTCGTCAAATTGACCGGTCCGCGCCAATGCGTTGCCGCGATTGTAGAAGTCGTCACTGTTACGGGCGTCTTGCAGCGATTTGGCGGCACCGGCGAAATCACCGTTTCGATAGCGCGCAACCGCCTGCCATCGACGATCCTGAAAACGTAGTGCGGCCGCGGCTGCGTCACCGTGCGCCAGCGCCTTGGCGGCTTGCTGATCTGATCGCCACCACAGGTCGTTCCAGGTACCAGCACAGGAAGGACGGGGCGTTAAAACCGCGACGAAAGCCAAACTCAATAACAGTCCGCGACGGAAAAGTAGTGCCATCAAGGGTAAGACAGGCAGTAGCAACCAAGGCCCTTCTTCGCGCCATTGGTGCGCCAACAAGTCCGTCGCCTGTCCGGCGTTCGTTGCCACTGCGGCATGAAATAGCGTACTCAGAGCGGTCACGTCACTCGGATCGCTACTGGAAACAACAACGTGACCATGCAGCGCCTGCGCTAATTTCTCCATCTCACCCGTATCGAGCCGCGCTAACACAAGTTTCCCGGCGTTGTCGTGTGCAAATTCACCGCCGCCGATCGGAATCGGTGCGCCCTGTGACGTACCGACCGCAAGCACGGACAATCTGTACGATTTGTTCTGGAGTTGCGTCCGAATTTTCTCGGCATCGTCCGCGCTAATGCTGTCGGTGAGCAGCAGCAGATCGCCGGAACGAACGCCGGAATGCTCAAAGAGATCCAATGCGCGAGTGACAGCGCGATCCGGTGCACTGCCCTGTGCCGGCATCAACGCGGTTTCCAATACCGGCAGTTGACTCATGATGGTCGCCGTATCATCGGTGAGTGGCACGACACTGTAGGCGTCAGCTGCATAGACCACCAAAGCCGTCAGTCCGGCACCACGTTGCGATAGCAAATCCGCTATCTTGAATCGTGCGCGCGCCAACCGGCTGGGTTTGATGTCCTGCGCGTCCATGGACTTCGACAGATCTAGCAAGATAACCAACGCGGATCGATCCTTGAATACCGGCCGTGGTACGCGCTTCCAAACTGGGCCGGCTAAGGCGATGACTGCCAGCGTGTAACACAGCGTGACGGCGAGCGTGATCAGGCGTCTTGATTTGTTTGAGTTGGCCATATCTCGCGCCATGACATGTGGTAGCAATGCCGGGTCGACAACCCGGCGCCAGGCGCCGACGTACTTAACAGTTCTGTGCCGCAACTGCATGAAGATGGGCACAATCAGCAGAGCCAACAACCAAAAAGGGCGCAGAAAATGAAAATCGGCGAACATCACGCTGCTTCCACCAGTGGGTAGGCTCGCCACTGTCGCCATGCCACCCACATCAACAACATCCATGAAAGCGCGAGCGGCCATACAAATAATTCCGTAATTGGCCGATACTGGCGCGGATCTTTTGCCGTTGGTTCAATCGCATCGATGTGACGATAGATCTCACTTAACTCGGCGCTGTCACGAGCGCGAAAGTAGTGGCCACCTGTTTTTTCAGCCACCGCACGTAGCGTGACTTCATCTAAATCGAGTTTTGGATTGTTTCGAAAAATTCCAAAAAGTTTGCGCGCTCGTTCCTCGTCGGCGCCAATTCCTATAGTGTGGATCCTCAGTCCAGCCTTTGCCGCCAACTCCGCAGCTTTGAGCGGATCGATTTCGCCAGCCGTATTGGCGCCATCAGTCAGCAAGATCAGTACGCGATTCTGTACGCCTTCGCCGCGAAGGCGTTTGACTGCGATGCCAATCGCATCACCCATGGCCGTAGCATCGCCTGCCAATCCCAACGCCGCCTCACGCAGCAGCGTTGACACTGTGTCGCGGTCGAAGGTCAGTGGTGCTTGCAGATAGGCGCGTTCGCCGAAAAGAATGAGGCCGACACGATCGCCGACGCGCCGTCGAATAAAATCCAACGCAACGACTTTGACCGCAGTCAGGCGGTCTATCAGCTCGCCGTTTAATTCGAAGTCGTTTTGTTGCATGCTGCGCGACAGATCCACGGCAAGCATCAGATCTCGCCCATTCATTGGGAGCGCTTCCGGTTCGCCTATCCATTGTGGGCGTGCCGCCGCACCAACCAAAGACACCCAGGCCAATGTCGCAATCAACAATGCGCGGCGCGACTCGACAGCGCGAGTCGTGGCAGCGGATATCAGCTCATGAAAGAATGGCACGCGCAATGCGTCAGCCGTTCGCATGGGGACACTATCAACAAGTCTTCGGACGAGAAGGGGTAGTGGCAAAAACAACCAAATCCATGGCCATTCGAAACTAAACATCAGGCTTGCCCCCAGCTTTGGTGAGCACTGTGTGAATCCAGCGATCACACAAGTCGACGCATGATCTTAAGTCCGCGGCTCCAATCCGATGCGCTTGCTTATACGGCGCATCGATCAGTAACTTTCCACATCCGTGCGCAAATTCGTTGCCTGTTGTGAAACTGTCAAGATACTTCAACCATGCCTCGCCGGTGAGTGCCGCAGCTTCGGCACGCGGACGAACGGCAAGCGCTACACGACGCAGGAATTCGGACAGCTCGCGCAAGCCGCATGTGTCGGTCGCGTTATCAAGATGCGTGGAGCGAATTCGTTGCCATTCCTGCAAGATCTCGTTGCGTAAGCTGGCGTGCGACAGTCGAGGCGCGGCGATACCGCGGCGGCGCCACATCCAGACACCAGCAAGAAGAATGGATAGCGACAAAACAAGCAGCATCCACCAACCCGGCGCGAGGGGCCACCACGAAATTGGCGCCGGGAGATGGATGTCCTTCAAGGGTATTTGCAGCGGGTCCATGACCGAAATTAACGATGGCTCTTGGGCCGAATATGATTGCCAGCTCCGCACAGGACTGTAATCGGATCGTCACTGGTGGAAATGGAAAGATAGCGCGCGTGATGATTGCGCGTTTCAGACCGCAGATGTTCGACTCGCGCGGCAAAGCGTTGTTGATAGGTTTGGCGCAATCCAGTTACGGCGGAATTAAGTATCGCGGTCTGCCCAGTCGGTGATGAAATGGGATAGATACCGGGCGGCGGCAAATTCGATTCGAGCAGATCGTGAATATGGCAGAGCGTAATATCGCAGTGCACTCCAATGCTCCTCAACAGTTCAACGCTGGCGTCCTCGATACTTTGAAAGTCACTGAGAAGGAAAACGCAACTGCCAGGGCGGATAGTGTTGGCAAGTGATCGCAGCGATTCAGTTGGGGAGACTTGTTCCGGTGCAGGAGTCGCGATGGCTGCGCCACTAAAACTCTTCTCGATTGCGCGGAGCATGCGTAATACCGCTGGACGGCCGCGCGCGACATTGAGCACTATGTCGTTGTAAGCAGTTAGTACGCGCCCGCCAACGCGATCACCATGCGCGTTGGCGATCCAGGCAATCATCGCCGCAAGGCGCGCCGCCAAGACTGACTTGAACACGCCACGCGTGGCAAAGAACATCGAAGGGCGCAGATCAATCCAAATCACGACCGGACGCTCTCGCTCCTCGCGAAACAACTTGGTGTGCGCGCGCCCGGAGCGGGCGGTGACGCGCCAGTCAATATGGCGGATATCATCGCCGGGCTGATAGGGGCGGGTCTCCGCGAATTCCATGCCGCGGCCTTTGAACACGGTGTGATGGCTGCCGCCGCTTTCCACTTCCTTTTCCCGCCAAAGCTCGAGTTGTCTCGCGAGCGGTGCCAATCGCACCAAATCAGCGAGCGTGACTCTGACCGGATCGACGACGCTCAAATTCTGACCATGGGGCGGTAGCGCAGGCGCGCCAGTTTGAGTACGACGCGATGCTGGCCAGAACCCGATTTGCATCGGATAGCGCTCGGTTAAGGTACGGGAACCAGCGACAACAATTCACCGATGATCCGATCGCTGGTTGCGCCATCGGCTTCCGCTTCATAACTGAGAATGAGACGGTGACGGAGAACATCGGGTGCAACGGCTTGAATATCGTCCGGGCTGACGAAATCGCGTCCATGCAACCAGGCGCGTGCGCGCGCGCAACGGTCGAGCGCAATCGTACCGCGCGGGCTGGCGCCATACTGCAGCCAGCGCGCGATCTGGGCACTGTAGCGAGTGGCGTCGCGCGAGGCGAGCACCAATTGCAACACATAGGCTTCCAGTTTTTCGGACATAAAAACCTGCAAGATGTCGCGGCGTCCTTGCAGCACAGTCTGCGGTGCCACGCGCGTGGCCGGTTTGGCCGGTGGTGAGCCAATCGTGGCCGCTGCTTCCTCGCGCGCCAAACGAAGGATTTGCTGCTCGGCGTTGGCGGTCGGATAACCAATGCGCACATGCATGAGAAAGCGATCGAGCTGCGCTTCCGGCAGGGGATAGGTGCCTTCCTGCTCGAGCGGATTCTGGGTGGCCATTACCAGGAACAGTTCAGGCAGGCTATAGGTCTGCATACCGACGGTGATCTGCCGCTCAGCCATGGCTTCCAGCAACGCCGATTGCACCTTGGCAGGAGCGCGGTTGATTTCATCGGCCAGGACAAGATTGTGGAACAACGGCCCCTGTTGAAATCGAAACGATCCGTCCTGTGGCCGGTAGATCTCCGTGCCGGTGAGGTCGGCGGGCAGCAAATCGGGGGTGAACTGAATGCGATGAAATGAGGCGTCAATGCCTTGGGCCAGCACGCGCACCGCACGCGTCTTAGCCAGCCCCGGTGCGCCTTCAACCAGCAAATGACCGTCGGCAAGCAGCGCAATCAAAAGCGCCTCGACCAAATGTTGTTGACCGATGATTTGCGCCTCGATCGATTGTCGCAATTGATCGAGCGCCGTTCTAACTGGCAACGTAGCGTCTGCTGTGTGATCGTTCATTCGGTCGTGTTGAGAATCTCGTTTCTTTGGCGTTTCCAGTAAGCTAGCAGCGACATGCCATGTCTCTGGACGGATATGGTTTTACTATCGCCGCATCAGTCTACCGGACTATGACTGGAAGATGTCGGTGCAGTTCATGGCCGTTCGGTGGAAGTGCATGCCGTCAGTCTTGGATTACCGATCTTTTGAATTTTGGAATCGTGTTATGGAGGCGGGCACTGACGACCATCTAGGTGCCCACCGCCGTTTCTTGCGCTTCAAGTAAATTCTTTTTCTTGCATAATTAGTTCAAATATATCAATATGATAGGATGTAAATATAATAAAAGAAATTAAGAGCATCCAACCGCAAAAATTCTGTTCATAAGCGGTTGGAAGAAATGTGGTATTTTTGCCCACAAAAAAGCGGCAGCAATAATCTTAAAGTCGCGACAAAGCGCGCGTGCAAGTGAATGCAACGATATTGGGGGGGCGATGACATTGCCAATGAAGCAGAAATATATTGCGCTGGTGCCATTTCTTGGACTGGCCGCGCCGCTGTCGGCCGAGGATTTTGGACATCAGCAGGAGCGCACGCCGGGACGCGTTTCGATGGGCAGTGGTTTCGAGTACAGCACCGGCGACTATGGTAGTCCGGATGGGAGCACGGATGATTGGTACGTACCGTTTTCCATTGGCTACTCACACTCAAACTGGCGAGTAAAGGCCAGCATCCCCTATATTCGTTCAACTGGTCCCGGCAACGTATTGAGTGCGGGCGATACACGCGTAGTCGTGGACGAGCGTACGGGCGAATGTGTGCGCGGAAGCAATAGCGGATCAGGCAGCAATAGTGGTTCTGGTGGCAGCGGGTCCGGTTCTGGTGGCAGTGGATCGAACTCCGGTTCTGGAAGCAACAATTCCGGCCCAGGCAATTCGAACGACAGCAATGACTGCACTGTTACCACCACGACCACGACAACGGTCATCACCACACCGGGAACCAGCACGGTCACTCGCGAAACAGCGGAAGGGTTTGGCGATCTAACACTGAGCGCGACTTATAGTTTGGATCCGTTCCGCGATTGGCTACCGTATGTTGACCTGGGATTCAAGGTCAAGGTGCCAACGGGCAATCACGATCTCAGCACGGGTGCCTATGACTACACCTTGCGTACGGATTTGTACCGTCCGTTCGGGAACTTCGCGCTTTTTGGCGGCGTTGGATACACGTTCAAGGGCGATATCGAGCCCAGCGCCACGTCGAGCGGAATCAAGCTGGATAACATAATCCTTGCAACCATGGGGGGAGAGTATCGATTGACGCACGCGTGGTTGACGGGAGTGGAGGTGGACTACAAGCAGGCGGCATCGCGATTTTCGGTCGATGCCTGGGATTTATCAGGTTATGTCACCTGGCGGCCGATTACCAACCTTAGCCTAACCGGCACGCTCGGCACCGGGTTCACCGATGCCAGTCCAGACTTTCTCGGCGGATTAAATATCGTCTACGGATTCAATACGCCGTTTTGACGGCGGCAGCAGTACGCTGGCAGCCGAGACGGGGCGACAATTCGCGCACTGGTAATGCGTGTCGCTATTGTTTCGCCACATCAATTCGATTTCCCGCTGTGGTCTTGCCGCCCTTCTTCGATCTGCTTCAATTCGTCGCGCTGAATCTTTTCTTGTTGCTCGATTCGCTCGCGTTCGATTTTTTCCATCTGCTCGCGCGCATCTTTTTCAATCCTGTCCATCTGTTCACGGTCCGACTTTGATTCTTGATTGCTGTCATGGCCAGAACGGGAAGTGGAATTATCCCGTCCGCTGTGATCGGGATTTGCGTCACCCCCATGTGAAGTCGATTCCTGCTTGGATTCAGCTTCGTGGCCATTCGAACTGTTCGAATCCGAAGACGAGTCCTGATCGGATTGACTCTTGCCGTGACGAATCTGTTCATCACCGCGAGCGTTATCAGGACGCGGCAGGCGATCGCCGACAATCACCCGCTCAGCATGCAGCACTTTGTCGGCACTGACTCGACCTTCGATTTGACATAGATCATCTGTGCGCAGAGCGGCGGTGGTGCCGCCTTCAACATGCACATTTGGCGGCAATTGGACGCGCATGGCACCGATCTGATAGCTGCCGTCAGCAAAACGCTGTCCGACTCGGCCCTGCACACTCAGGTATTCAGCCCGTCCCGAGAACGGTGTGCTGGGCAGAACATCCACATGTGCGGCACGGATGCCATTGCCTTGCCATTGGCCGATGACCGTCACTTCCGATTTTGGCGCCGGCGGCTGTGCGCTGCTCAGCTCAACGTTCAATCCATTGACGCTTGCGTGCGTTGTACTTGCGGTGGATACGGTACCGGTGAGTCGCACCTGACCGGCTGCAGCGGTATCGATTCGGCTCGCAAATACGCCGTTGTTGGTTTGGAATCCACTAATCCGTACGAATTCGCCAGTGCGAACATTAGACAGTCGCGCCGAACCCATAATTGTGCCAGCATCAACGTGTACGCGTTGGTTCATCACTTCCAGCACTCCGTTGGCGAGATCTGTACGCGTGACGGGACCTAACAACGCGTCGCGGACCGCGATGTGCTGAGCAAAGACGCGTTCGCCATGTCCTTTCGCCAGCACTGCCACCACTTGGCCGACTTTCAGTTCGTTGGCGTTGCCACGCGCACCGTTGTTATCGACCGGTGTGGCAGCGTTGTATTCGACTTCGGTTCCATTGACGCAAATACTGCCAAATCCGGTGATCACGCCGACAATGCCCGTGCCACCGGTCCCGGTATCGCGCTGAATGCCGGTGCCACCAGTTCCGACGTCGGCTTGCAAGCCAGTGCCGCCGTTGCCGGTATCAATCCCCGTACCGCCTTGGCCGGTGTCGATACCCGTGCCACCGACACCGGTGTCTAATTGCCGCCCAGCACCCGCCACGCTGCACACGGTCGTGGCTGCGGCATCATTGCCGGAAAATACTGTCAGGATCACTGCCAGCAAGGACAGCAATGCGGCAATTCTTGTTGTCACTTTGAATCTTCCTTCGGCGGCGTGGGCTCGGTGTAGAAGTACATACCGAAGTTGATTCGTTGATGCTGCGACGTACTTCCTGAATCGCTTTTTTCAAGCTGTATCGCGCGCTTGCTCATCAGCTGCAGCACGTGTGTTGCTTGCTCACGAGCGAGTTCGGCCAAAACAGCCACCGAGCGTTCACTTAACTCATCACTAAAAACGCTTCGCTCCAGCAAGGGCGCGCCTTTGCCACCAAGATTATGTGCGCAGGTGGCGATGTGGTCGTGCAGATTCTGGCCAAGGTAATAAGCCTTTTCGTCAAATCCGTTCTCCGGAATGAATGCATCGACAAGCAAACACACGCGATCCTGCTCATCGATTTTCGCAACACCAAGCCGTAGCCATTCATCGAGTACTACGCGCGGTCGGATGTCGGTGTTGACCGATGCCATCAATTCTTCGAAGGAGTCGCTGGATTCGCTATCACTGGCAAGTCGGGGAAGAGGTTTGGGTCGTCCCGTACGATCGAGATAGCGGCGATCAGTTGTCCAAATGGCCACCAGCTGCGAGCCGAGCGTGACCGACTTCGGCGGTTGTTGTGCTGTGGCCGCGCCGTGACGCAGCCGTTTCACGTCCTTGCGATGTACGCCAGTCAGCAAGCTAATTCGGCTGTCGGTCTGTTCCTTGCCCGGAACGGCGAATTCCTCATCTGCGACTTCGACATAGACTGACTTCAACAGGCGAATGAACATCGGGTAGGTGAACTGATGATTGAGCAGGAAGCGGACCAGCGGACGCAAAAGACGCGCTACCGCGCGTACCACGGAAGGTGGCGCGTTGCCTACGGTGGTCAGCGATTCGTCGTCTGGTTCCAAAGTAAACTCCAATAATGCTCGTGTAAAAAATTACCACACCAGCGGATTAAACGCGAGCATACTTGGTCATGTCATCGCCAAATTGTGGGGAAAAAAAACCCCGCTGACGCGGGGTTTGTATTTGGAGACTTCACTAAAAACTGAATCTTGATTTTCTTTAGGTGCTGTTCAGTCCTTACTGCGCGTACTTTACTTGCCCTTCGTGTAGGTGATGGAGCACTTCTCGTTCGAGAATGTGCCGCACACCGCCGGATCCTTCACGCCGGTGCCGATCTTGCCACCAGCATAAGCGCCGGTGTTGTCGCCACCATAGGTGAAGTTAGCAGGCAGCTCAACTTCGTTGCCAGCCATATCATGGCCCTTCTCGGCGAAGGCGAGGGGGGACGCGATGAAGGCCGCCGCGAGGGCTGCTGTCATTGCGAACTTTTTCATGTGAAACCTCCTGGGATTTTGGTTTGTATTGGGCAGATCTGCTCAGTCCCTCGTGGTACCGAACAGTACCACAACTTACGATAACGTAAATTTGCGCGTTGGAAAAGCCCTTTTTTGATGTTGGAGCACGTATCGACTGGTGCGTCGCCGCAAACTACCAATGTGCTGATCACCCGGGAACTTTCAGTTAGTTCGGCAATCGTCCGAGACTCGCTGCACTTGACCCCGGTCAACGCCTCAATTCGGGGGCAAATTAGCATGGTTTCGGCGGTTTATCTCCCGCCGTCAGTTACTCGCAAGACGAGTGCTGGCGTACCCTCCAAGCTCGTCGGCTGTAAGGCCGGCGTTCGCGGCACAAGGATTGTGCCGCGCATTCTTAAACTTGTTCCAATATTTCCCTTATTTCCTAAGTAGTTGGCATCGGAATCGCTATGTTTTTCAGCGACAGCTGAAAAACAGGGATGGCGGTGGCGATCTTGGGCATACAACTACGAATCCTGATTGTGCTGACGCTGCTCGCAGCGAGCGGAGCGGGCCTGTTCGCGTGGCAGTATTTCCGCGCCAATCAGCGCCTGCCCGTCGTGCGTCTAATGACGGTAGATGTGGGAGCCGTTTCTTCATCGGTCGCGGCGTTGGAGCCGTCAACCGTTCAATCTTGTCAGATCAGTGAACTGAAATCTGATTTGGCGGCCACCGTGTCGGCGGTACATGCCGTGGCGGGCGATACTGTTGTTAACAACAAAGTGCTTGTCGAACTCGATAGTCAGACATTGCGAGATGAACGGACGCGTGCGCGCGATGCATTGGACGAGGCGCGTCGTGTAATCGCAACCACATGCAGTACCGCGCATACCGGCCCGAGAAGTATTGATGTCCTGCGCCGGGGCAGTGTGGAGGAGGCGGCGAAGGCTTCGTCGCAGCCGTTCGAAGCGGCAGGTCAGGAAGATCCCGATTGCGCGAAAGGCAAAGATATTGAACGAATGGCTGTGCTACAGCTTCACGATTTGAATACCAAACTGGCATCGCTGCGTGCACAGGCACCCTTCGAAGGCATCATCATTGATGTGGCAGTTCAGCCGAACCAGGTGGTAGTACCGGGTTCCGCGCTCGTTCGAATTGCCGACAGCCGCTGTTTGAACGTTCGGGTCCAGGTTTCTGGCGCAATGGCAAAACCGTTGCCTATTGGCGCACCCGCTTGCGTCCATGTTTCGCACACCGTGTCGCCGGATTGTTCCGCGCATGTCATTTCGAGTGCCGTTAACCGTGATGCGACTCATCTGGAAGCCACTGTCGAATTGTCAAGGTTACCGAGCGGAGTAAGTCTAGGTAGTGAAGTCTCGGTATCTTTCCCACTGAGCAGTGCAGCCGATGCGACGCGCATTCCTCGCTCGTCTCTGGCAAGCGATAGTCAATCTGTGTTTCAACTTGACGAGCAACGCGGAACCGTGGTTCGTCGACCGGTTGAGATTGGATTGCGGGGTAGTGACTACATTGAAGTTATTTCCGGTATTGTTCCCGGCCAGCGTGTGGTGACGCCAGTGACGGGAACGCTTGGAAATTTGAAGGATGGCGCGGCAGTGCACGTTGTTGGTGCCGATCATTAGAACTCATTTCTGACTTTTCCGGTTTCAGCGCACCTTTGGGCGTGCAATCTCGCCTCACTCGCCGTTTTGAGACGGCTTCAAGCTCAGAAATCAATCGCTGCTTACGCTGCCATGGTCGCGGCGTCGATCTCCAGCTTCAACGCCGGCAGACTTCGATGTAAAAACCAACGATTAATGACAATACGGCGGTCGAACCACCGGGTTCTTAGCAATTGCCTGGCAAGCGCGGTTTTCAACCATGATGAATGCGATGCCAGCACACCGCCCGACCGTTGACCAAAGCGGTTTGCGATTAGATCACCGTAGCGATGAAGATCGACGCGAGTGAGATTGCCACGTGATTGGGCGATGATTTGCCCCGCCAGCAAACCTGACTCCACGGCTGGGCGAATGCCTTCACCACTTTGCGGATAAGCCAGGCCGGCTGCATCACCCACAAGCATTACGCTGTCACCAACCAACGGTCGCGTGGCGTGACTGGCAAGCAAGTAAGCATGCCCCTGAAATCGTTGGCTGGGTTGTGCGGGGATACGTCTGGTTTCAACCAGCCATTTGCAGAAATTTTGCAGGTGTTCACTCAGGCGATGATTGTCCTCGCGGCCGATGCCGATGTTGAGCCACTCGCCCTTGCGAAAAGCCCAACCGTATCCCTTCAAGTCATTGCAAAAATAGATTGCCGGGTGCTCTCCTTCTAGCCGGCACGCAGCGGATTGCACGGCGTCCATTTGAAACTCAACTTCTTGTGCGGCAACGACACGTTCCGTGTTGCCAAGGCGGGCGCCAATATTGCGTGCGACCGGGCAAAAATGCCCGCCGGCACCCACGATGAATTGCGCGCTAATCGATTCATTAACTATCCATCGCTCTTCAGAACGACGCATTGAAGTCAACGGTTCGCCCAGATACAGTTTTGCACCGGCTCGCGACAGCAGATAGTTATCGAACTCGCAGCGGCGTATGCCAAAGCTTACGGGCACTTCGTTGTTGGGATAAGCGACATCCACTTCGTCTGCGCCGATGCTGCCGACGCGAAAGCCATGGATGGGTTGCAGCACATGCTCACGTGCATAGTCGCGCCAATCGATATCAAGTGCCTGCAGCACCTGCGGCGTCACCCACCCGGCGCAGATCTTGTTGCGCGGGAATTGGCTCTTATCGAGCACAGCGATCTTCAGGCCGTAGTGGCGCAACGCCCAAGCCACTGACGAACCCGCCGGCCCCCCGCCGACTATCAAGACATCGACGTTTCTAATGGGAGGGTTCACGCGGCGTCACGATAGAGATGTTGACGTGACCAGGGCAGATCGTTGTTTTCTTCGTGTGTAAAGACCACCTGGAACAATTGCAGGGCACCGACATTAAAAGCTGCCAGTGAACCGGTGAGATACAGCCTCCACGCGCGCACGAAGGATTCGTCATGCATCTGCCTGATCACCTCGGCGTTGGCATCGAAGCGTGATAACCAGCAACTGAGCGTGCGAGAGTAGTGCAGTCGCAGATTTTCGACGTCCAAAATGGAAAAGCCAAAAGGCTCGAATATCTGCGACATCTCGCTGAGCGTGGGTGGATACGCGCCAGGGAAGATGCGCCGCTCAATCCAGGCGTTCATCTGCTGACGCGAATTGCGGCCGATGTTGTGGATAAGGCCGCGGCCCTGCGGTTTTAGGCAGCGTTGAATGACCTTGCCCAGCTGCGGGTAGTGCGCGGGACCAACGTGTTCGAGCATGCCGACGGAAACAAATGCGTCGTACCTGCCGGTAATAGTCCGGTAGTCGTCCTCGACATATTCCACCTTGCCACCAAGGTCAGTTTGTTTCAGACATTCGCGAGCAAAGCGCACTTGTTCATGGGATATGTTGTAACTGCGCACATGGACACCGTAGCGACGCGCCAGATGTAGGGCCAGTCCACCCCAACCGCCACCGGCTTCGACCACGGTCTCGCCGGGCTTTAGCAGCAGTTTGCGCGCGACATGATTCATTTTCGCGAGCTGCGCCTGTTCCAGCGTCATGGCGGTGGAAGGAAAGTAGGCGCACGTATACTGCATCGCCGCGTCATCGAGCCACAATCGATAAAAATCGCTATTGATATCGTAGTGGTGATGGATATTGTCACGCGCACGCGCTTCAGTGTTGATGCGTCCGCGATAACTGCGCAGCCATTCGATGGCGCGAAGCCACCGCGGACGACGGCGATCGTCCAACGCACGGTAAATATTTTCCAGTGCGATTCGCAACTCACCTTCGACGTCGATGTCACCGGTGCTGTAGGCGTCGCCAAAATGCAATTCGGGATTGCGCGCCATGCCATAGAGCGCAGCGCGGTTGCGAAAGACTATCCGTGCTGCCGCGCTCGCGCGTGGCGGCAGAAATTCACTGCCATCCCAAAGCACGACGGAAACCGCGGGTGAATTCGTTAGTTCAAGCACCAGGCGCGCCAACAGGCGATCCAGCGCGGTTGGTGCATTTTCGTTTGTCGTTACCGGCGCGTGTGACCGATCGCCATGTAGGCTGTGATTGCGCGCCAAGCCAAGGACGTCTGCGTTGCGCATTTCTCCTCCTCGCCGTGTCGGCTGGAACAGATACGGCATCTGGGACGAAAGTGACAATTCATTCACCAAAAAACGTATCATCATTTTACAACTAATATTTGACTTCGCTCATCTCTATGATGTGCCGAAAGATAGGTGAGCGCCGAACGCTCGGCCGTGCAACAATTCGGTACATTCTTGAGCGACGTCAAAGCCGTTTCGTAACCCCTCTATTCGGTCAATGCCTGGTCAGGCCACGTGGTCGAACGAGATTTCGGCGAACGGTGATGTTGCAAAATTGACTAGAAATACACGAAGTCGTCATTAGGAGGCGGCATGTTCAAATCCTTTCGACAACGATTGCGAGCGGGTGAGCAATTGTTGGGGACTTTAGTCAGCCTGCCATCGCCGGAGGTGGCAGAAACCTTGGCCGGTGCCGGGTTCGATTGGCTTTTCATCGACGGCGAGCATGGCGCATTCGACGCACTGGTCGCGCAGCGCATGTTGCAAGCGGTAGGTGATCGCTGCCCATGCCTGTTACGTGTACCGCTGGACGATGAAATCGCAATTAAGAAAGCATTGGACATCGGTGCCGCCGGCGTCATCGTACCGCAGGTCAATTCAGCAGCGCAGGCGCGGCGAATCGTTTCGATGTGCAAGTATCCGCCGCAGGGTCGCCGGGGCGTTGGACTCGCGCGTGCTCACGGCTACGGCAGTTACTTTGGCGACTACGTTCGCAATGCCAATTCGGAAGTCAGTGTGGTTATTCAGGCCGAGCACATCGATGCGGTAAAGAATATCGCCGAGATGGTGCGGACCGAAGGCGTGGATGCCATTTTCATCGGTCCCTACGATCTTGCTGCCAGCATGGGCCACATGGGGGACGTTCAGGCGCCGGCGGTGCTTGATGCGGTCGCTACAATTCGCGCCGCATGCAAGGAGGCGCAAGTCGCGCTGGGGATTTTTGGTCTCGATGCTGCCGGGATGCGCGGCTACCTGCAGGACGGATTTACGCTTATTGCGGCAGGCTGCGATAGTTACTGGTTGCTGCAGGGTGCCAAGCAAGCGATGGGGGAGCTGACCCGAGCGTAACTTCCTGATTTCCATACCGTCACTCATGGATATTGTGCCGCCGAGTGCGGCACTTTCTGCCAATTGTTTCCATTCCGGAAACGCAGTTCAGCAAAAAAAACGTCTTGCCAGTGCGCCTGGACTTGGTTTATTGTGCACTGCACATAGCGGCTATAGGCCGCCCTGTCTCTCCAGTAATGTGACCTCCCCTTACACCTCTCCGTGCTCGTTCCCCAACGAGCAGGGGGGTGGATTTTCTGAATGAATCGAACGGAATTCTCTGAAGACTAGCGGACGAAGCCTGTTTGCGTTCCGTCTAAACGCAAAACCAAGGTTGCAGAATCCGCTCCCACCTTCGCGCGAGCACGACGGGGGCAAATTTGCGCGAGATTCTCGCTGTTATTGCTTTTTCTGCAGGATGAGCAACCGACCTTCGCGCTTCATGTCCAACCGTCCGAGGAAGGAGCCACCTAAAAGAACCTCTGATGGTTGCTCGCCGTCAATGACTGCTCCGTCCACATCGGCAAGGCTTATGTCACCTACAGTAACCTTTGCCAGCTTCAAGTAGTAAGCCTTGGCCATGCCTGAGGCTGTTTCGGTCACACCCTCCCTGCCGTCGAGGCGATAGTTGATACCCAGGCGGCGGGCGGTGTGTTTATTCATTGCCACCATGCTGGCACCGGTGTCAACCAGAAAATTCACGGCATAACCATTAATGGTGCCACTGATGAAGTACATGCCGCCGCCGTCCGGCGCGACCTGCACTGTTTTTCCGCTGGCGCCTGATTGCAAATGATTGCTTCCAATCGCAGTCCCCAAGCGATAGGTGGATTGCGTGCCATCAATTTCAGGCACTGCTTCACTTTGAGAGGTGGAAATCAGCTTGATCCCGTGCTTGGCCGGACCGCCTGCTTTTAGTACCAACTGCTTGCCGTCGAAATCGACAATGGCTTGCCCTTGAAACAAGCCAATCAATCGTGGCTTGACTGGATCGGCGACGACGATCGTGGTGGCAAGCACAAGCCAAGCAATGGCCATGAGTTGGATTGCAGATTGGAACCGCTGAACATTGGTTTGTCGGACGCGCATATTCATCAGTGCGACTTCTAGTTTTCGTGGTGCAAACGCTTACCGCGGTCAGCGGACTGGTTGCGGCAATCGCCGATCCAAACTGATTATAGCGATGCCATCTCGCAAATCCGTTGCCGATGTGATAAAGGTTGCGTAAGGTTACCGCAATCTATAGCAATATCATGTACAAATACCTTCGTTCGACTGCGGAGTCAGGGCCTTGCAAAATTTAACGGTCGACCCATTCGCCACTGTGCTCGACAAGCCAGTGAAGAGCAATCGCCAGATCGGCGTCGCCTGGGAACGATTCGTCGCCACCGGCGAATTCGGCCGCAATTCTCCACGCCAGACTATTGCAGAAAGTTGGCGCCGCTGCCGTGATTTGGGTATTCGCCCGGAAGCAAACCGCGCCCCGACTCAACTCGACTTGCAGAGCATTGAGCACCTATTGTCCACGGCTGCACTCGGCGTGTCTGCGGTGGAAGTGATACGGAGTTATGAATATTTCTTGCACGCTACCGGACATGTGATTGTGCTCGCAGATGCGAGCGGTAACATTCTTCATGTCGCAGGGCAGCAAGGCACGCGCCAACAGCTGGAGCGCATAAATTTCATGCCGGGCGGAATGTGGGCTGAGGAGATCTGCGGCCCTAATGGCGTCGGCACGCCGCTTAAACTCGGGCGAGCCGAAGTGGTGCTCGGCACCGAGCATTTTTGCCAGGGCTGGCAGCCGTGGGTGTGTTATGGCGCGCCGGTACGCGATCCGGAATCCGGTGAACCTATCGGCGTCATTGATATCACCGGACCGGTGCGGATGGCGCAACTGGAAACATTGAGCTTGACTGTGGCTATTGCTCAGGCCGTTGAACAACGATTGCAACTGCGTGAACTGCGCCGGCGCGAGGATTTGCATGGCCAGTATCTGGAAATCCTGCGACGCTGGCCTAATGACGCCATCATACTACTGAGCCGCGGTGGTCGCGTGCTTGATGCGAATGCTGCTGGGCTTGAGGTCCTGTGCGTGCACGGTGAGGCGACGCGCAATCAACGTTTGGTTGATGCAGCGCCAGAAATTGCCCGTGAACTGCGCGGAATGCGGCTCAACGATCCCGGCGCACCGGTAGTCATCGAACGCGACCTGAGCTCATGGGAGTCGGGTGCACGCATGCGCCTTGAGTCGATGCGTGATCGAACCGGGTTGCTCGCGGGCTACTTGCTCTTCATCCATCGAGCGCAGCACGCTTTTGTAAGGAATACGGTACACAGTGATGGGGGGGCGGGTACCGCGACGATTTCACTGCGTGCGAACGAAGATGATCTCATCCGGCGCACCCTTGAAGAATGCGACGGCGAGATAAGCCGCGCCGCACGGCAGCTCGGCATCGCCCGCAGCACCCTGTATCGCCGACTCAAAAAGCGACACTGATATTGCAGTTGTACTCGCTCCGATGCAGGATTTCGCCTGCGCCTCGAAGAGTCGATGGGCGTCGTTGACTACCTGGGGGAAAACATATGTCCACTGACAAGACCTATCCGGTGCCCGCTGGCGTCGAAGCGCACGCACTGGTCAACAATGAAAAATACCTGGCGATGTATCGCCAATCGCTGGCGGATCCAGACAGCTTTTGGACAGAACAGGCAAAACAGTTCATCAGCTGGGATAAACCATGGACCAAGATTAATGCAAGCGACCTAACGCGCGGCGAAATTAGGTGGTTCGACGGTGCGCAGCTAAATGTAAGTTTCAACTGCCTCGATCGACACTTGAGTAAACGTGGTGACCAGGTAGCAATTATTTGGGAAGGGGATGACCCCAAACAGCACAAGCACATCACCTATCGTCAACTGCACGCCGAAGTGTGCCGCTTTGCGAATGTGCTCAAGGCGCAAGGCGTCGCACCCGGCGATCGCGTTTCCATTTATCTGCCGATGATCCCCGAGGCGGCGGTGGCCATGCTCGCCTGCGCGCGAATCGGGGCAATTCATTCGGTGGTATTCGGGGGCTTCTCTCCAGATGCGCTGAAAGACCGCATTCAGGACTCCGACTGCAAAGTGGTCATCACGGCGGATGAAGGATTGCGCGGTGGACGTCCCGTGGCGTTGAAGAGTAATGCGGACAAGGCGGTGGCGAGTTGCCCAAGTGTTAAGACTGTCATCGTCGTGCGGCGAACCGGCGGCACGATCGACTGGGTGGCGGGCCGCGATGTGTGGTATCACGAGGTCATGGAAAAAGTTGCGGCAGAGTGTCCGCCGACCGCCATGGACAGCGAAGCGCCGCTTTTCATTCTTTATACATCGGGGTCTACCGGCAAACCAAAAGGTGTGCTGCACACCAGCGGCGGCTATCTGTTATTCGCCGCCATGACGCACAAGTACATCTTCGACTATCACGAAGGCGATATTTATTGGTGTACTGCCGACGTCGGTTGGGTAACGGGGCATTCATACATTCTCTATGGACCGCTTTGCAATGGCGCCACCACGCTCATGTTCGAAGGTGTGCCAACCTATCCCGATGCCGGCCGTTTCTGGCAGGTGGTGGACAAGCACAAGGTCAACATTTTCTACACGGCACCGACCGCGATACGTGCATTGATGGGGCAGGGCGATGATTGGGTGACACGCTGCAACCGCAAGACACTGCGTATCCTCGGCTCTGTTGGTGAACCAATTAACCCGGAAGCTTGGGAGTGGTATCACCGCGTGGTCGGCGATCATCGTTGTCCTATTGTTGATACATGGTGGCAGACAGAAACAGGCGGGATATTGATCACGCCGCTGCCGGGTGCGACGGCGCTGAAGCCGGGTTCGGCGACGCGACCATTTTTTGGTGTCGAACCCGCCATCGTCGATGACAAGGGCGTGGAGCAAACCGGCGCCTGCAGTGGCAATCTGGTTATCAAGCGTTCGTGGCCAGGGCAAATGCGCACGGTTTACGGTGATCATCAACGCTTCATCGACACCTATGAAGATGTATCGGTAACTACTTTACTGGCGATGGCGCGCGCCGCGATGAGGATGGGTACTATTGGATTACCGGTCGCGTTGACGATGTCATCAATGTCTCCGGTCATCGCATGGGCACTGCGGAAGTCGAGAGCGCGCTGGTGCTGCATCCCGCGGTGGCTGAAGCGGCTGTGGTTGGGTACCCGCACGACATCAAGGGCCAGGGCATTTATGCCTATGTCACACTGATGAAAAACGTTGAACCTACCGAAGCGCTGCGCAAGGAATTGGTTGCTCACGTGCGCAAGGTAATTGGTCCGATCGCCAGCCCTGACGTCATTCAATGGGCGCCAGGCTTGCCAAAAACACGCTCGGGAAAAATCATGCGCCGCATTCTGCGCAAGGTGGCGGCAAATGAATTGGACAGCCTGGGGGACACGACGACACTCGCGGATCCGGCGGTGGTGGATGATTTGGTCAACAATCGCGCCAACAAATAGTTGGCGCGAATTTCTATGCCCAGCGCGTGATTGTCATATTAAAACCGGACGTCGACAAAGCCGGCAGAGCCTATCAACAACTGCTCAGCCATTTGTCAGCGCTGCCTAAGGTCGAGTATCGGATCCACGAGGTGGCTGGCAGCGAGCAGACGCTGACGGAAATCTATCTTATCGGCAATACCTCCACGCTCGATCAGAAAGAGATGGAGGCCTTTGAAGTTGTCGACCGCGTGGTGCGTGTGTCGCGCGAGTATCGAATCCTTGGCCGTCATCAAGGCGACACGCGTCCCGCTGGATTCGACTACAACGGCGTCATTTTCGACCAGTCCTCACTGCACGTGTTCGCTGGGCTATGCGCCGTCAGCACACCCGAGCATGTCGAGGCGATGCTGCGCGCGCTGCGCGAGCAGGGTCAGGTGTGCACGCGCATGGGTGCCTATAAGCCACGTACCAGCCCGTATTCGTTTCAGGGTCATGGACGGCTGTGCCTGCCGTACGTGTTCGAATTGGCCGGCAAGTATGGCATTCGTGTCATCGCCATGGAGGTGACACATGACGCGCATGCAGGAGATCAGCGCGGCGCTGGATGCGGCGGGCAATCCCACCGGTGTCATGCTGCAGATCGGCACGCGCAACACGCAGAATTTCGAACTATTAAAAATTGTCGGTCGCCAACAACGTTTCCCTGTTTTGATCAAGCGTGGCTTTGGTATCACTCTGGATGAATCCTTGAATGCAGCGGAATATCTGGCCAGCGAGGGCAATCATCGCGTGGTCTTTTGTTTGCGCGGAATGAAAACCAGCTTCAGCGATCCGCACCGTAACATGGTGGATTTTGCGCATGTGCCGGCGGTGCAGCGGCTCACGCGCATGCCGGTATGCATCGATCCCTCGCACTCCGTCGGCAATCGCGCCGCAGGCATGGATAACATTCCCGATATTTTCCATGCGACAGCGCAGGGCGTGGTGGCTGGTGCCAACATGATTCTGGTGGATTTCCATCCGGAACCAGCAAGAGCCCTTGTCGATGGCGCACAGGCCCTGACACTGGGCGAGTTGCCTTGGTTCCTTGAGGACGTGCGTATCGCGCGCGAAGCCTATCTCGCCCGCAAAGCGTTGACAAAGAATCGTCTCAGCTGACTGAGACGGTGATTTGGCGTTGACGCGGCACCCGTTCAAGTTGCCAGTGTCGGCACGCCCAATCGAGGATTTCCGCAGGCTTTGACTTGCGCAGTGACGATTCCGGCGCCTGACCAAGAAAGCTCAATGCCTCCCAAAGGGCTATCCCAGCTGCAGCAGTATCAATTGCGGGTGCACCGTCTTGCTTGCTGATTTTTCGCCCTTTCGCATCGACGGCCAGTGGCAGATGCGCGTACCGTGGTGTGCGCAAACCTAGCAAGCGTTGTAGATAGATTTGCCGAGGCGTCGAATCGAGCAAATCAGCGCCGCGCACAATTTCCGTAACATCCTGCCAGGCATCATCGACGACCACAGCCAGATGATAGGCGATGATGTTGTCAGCGCGCCGCACAACGAAATCGCCAACATCGGTGCCGAGATTCTGGCCAAAGATTCCCTGGATCGAATCGTTGAATTCAACACGCTCGCCACTAACTCGCAAGCGAATGGCACGGGCTCGCTTGCCCGGCGGCACGCCGTTGCGACACGTACCAGGATAAATGCCTTCGTTTAATTCCGCACGTGAACAGCCACAGCCAAAGGTATAGCCGATCGATTCCAGCTGTTTTAGCGCATCGCGATAAGCCTGAAGCCGTGCGCTTTGGTTGATCACAATGCCGTCGGCATGCAAACCCAACAATTCCAACTGCTGAAGAATAATGTCGGCCGCACCGGGTCGGTTGCGCGGTGTATCCAGATCTTCGATGCGTACCAGCCAACGGCCGCCAGCGCGGCGCGCCTGCAAATAGCTACCAAGGGCCGCAATCAGCGAACCGAAATGCAGAGGGCCGGACGGAGAGGGCGCAAACCGCCCCGTATATGGCGAGCTTGCTTGAGGTGGCGCTGAAATGCCGGTAGTCGGTTCGCTAGGGATCAGGCGCGTTGCTTCTCGCGGATCTCGTCCAGCGTCTTGCAGTCAATACAAAGCGTCGCCGTCGGGCGAGCTTCCAGCCGTTTGACGCCGATTTCTACACCGCAGGTCTCGCAATATCCATAGGTTCCAGCGTCCAGTGCTGCCAGCGACTCGTTGATCTTTTTGATGAGCTTGCGCTCGCGATCGCGGGTACGCAGTTCCAGCGCGAATTCCTCCTCCTGGGTGGCGCGATCATTGGGATCGGGGAAATTGGCGGCGTCGTCCTGCATGTGATGCACGGTGCGGTCGACTTCCTCCATCAAGTCATGACGCCACGTCATCAGCATCTGGCGGAAGTGCTGCACCTGTTTGTTGTTCATGTACTCCTCGTCGCGGGCCGCCTGATAAGGGGCGGGGCAGCTGCGCGGTTCATCGACCGCTGAAGTCGTCGCGCTGCGTAAGTCCTTTCGGTGTCAAGCACAATCTTTCCCGTATTTGCTGGCGCGGCTGCCGCTTTTGCGCTCGATTTCTCGTTCAGCAGGGAGCCGCTTGCACCTTGGTAGCGGCGGCGTCAGCTTTGCACCTATCTTTAGCGGAGCGGCAGCGCGTGAGGCAGCTTTGCCGCCGGCAGCAGCCGACTTGGCAAGCGGCTTTTTCTTCTGGACGAGCTTGGCCGTCGCCTTTTTCTTTGGCTCAATTTTGCGAGCAGAGCCCTTCTTGGCAGGCTTCGATTTCTTCTTGTTGGCAGCCATCGCGAGTACCCCCTGCGAAATCAGGCCGCACGTTTTACCAGAAAGAGATTGTCCTCGCAATCAAGCAGATGGCCTTTGTTCGGCCTGGTTGCGCGAACGCAACTCCTGGACGTACATGGCGGTCGCTCCCGCCACCGCCGCCGGCATCGCAATAAAATTCACGATTGGAACCAGCGTCAACGCCAGCGCGGCGATGCCGAATCCAAAGCTTAGACTTTTACGCGTCAGTAATAACTTGCGCTGGTCAGCAAATTTTAATCCATCATTACTCATGGAAAAGTCAGCGTAATTACAAACCAATGCCCAAGCGCCATAAAGAAACCAGATAACGGCGCCAATCACGGGGATGAGCAATGCCAATAAGCATGGGATCCCCCAAAGGAGGAAATAGACGGTCTTATTGATTTCATTGCGAATTGCCGTAAGCGCCTCATGTGGAAGTGAACGCGCTGCATTGCGCGCCGGTGGTTGCTGACCAGTAAGATGATGCTCGACCGCTTCGGCAAGCCAGCCATTGAACGGTGCGGCAACAAGATTTGCCAGCAGAATGAATCCAAAGTAGCCGATGGTCAGCGCGACAATGACGAATACCGGCCACAGCAGGAAACTCAGCCAAGCCAGCCAGTGCGGCAGTAATCCGTTAAGCGTATCAATGACGTGCGCTAGCCAATGCCCGGTCAACCAAAAACCGCCAGTAAACACAACGGCGCTAATCAGCAATGGGATCAGCACGAAGCGCTTCATCCCTGACGCGCGCAACAAACGTGCCCCCGTCAGAAGGTAGCCTGCGCCTTTGACCAGATCGGCGTTCACGGCGAAGGCAGTGACACCGCCGGCGTCGCGACCCAGCCCGGCTTGCGATACTCCGCGACGATGGTAGGGTAAGTGCCGCCACGCACATTGAATGCCGCCGTCAGGCGCGCGAATCGCGGCGCGCAGGCACGGACAATGTCATCCAGTATTGCGTTGGTGATGGCCTCGTGGAACGCACCGCTATCGCGGAATGACCAGATATAGAGCTTCAACGACTTGAGTTCCACGCATTTCTGATCCGGCACATAGCAGAGATCCAGCGTGGCGAAATCCGGTTGCCCGGTTTTTGGGCACAGGCAAGTAAATTCCGGCATTCGGATCTGGATGGTGTAGTCACGTTGCGGTGCCGGGTTATCGAAGGTGTCAAGCGTGCGGCTCGGACGGGTGCTCATGGCTGTTTCAACCTCAATCCCTGTCGGAAATGTATTCGAGGCAGAGTTTAGCGACACCACGAAGCACAAGCGAGGGTTCATCGAATTCGGTCCCGCATGTCGAATCATCAGAGATCACAAACACCTACCTCGCAAGCCTGTTGCTGCCATGAAGTTTGGACGCCACCGCCAGTAATTATTCCCGCACCACGCGCCTTGTTTCGGCGTCGCCCATTCTTGTATTCTCCGGCGCCATGCGAATCAACAAGATCAAGATCGCGGGCTTCAAGTCATTTGTCGACCCGACGACGCTGGAGTTCCGTCGCAACCTTAATGGCATTGTCGGTCCCAACGGCTGCGGCAAATCAAACATCATCGATGCCATCCAGTGGGTGATGGGCGAAAGTTCAGCCAAACACCTGCGCGGCGATTCCATGGCCGATGTGGTGTTCAATGGCTCAGGCACACGCCAGCCTGTGGGACAAGCCTCGGTTGAGCTTATTTTTGACAATAGCGACGGCAAGATTGGCGGCCAATACGCTTCCTACAGTGAAATATCAGTAAAACGCCAAGTCGGGCGCGATGCGCAATCGGCGTATTTTCTCAATGGCGTACGCTGCCGCCGCCGCGATATTACCGGCATGTTTCTCGGCACCGGCATCGGTGCGCGCTCCTATTCAATTATCGAGCAGGGGATGATTTCGCGGGTGGTCGACGCTAAACCGGAGGATCTGCGCGCGTTTCTTGAAGAAGCCGCCGGCATTTGGGTACAAGGAGCGCCGCCGCGAAACTGAAAAACCGCATCCACGGCACGCAGGAAAATCTCGCCCGTATCACCGACATCGTCAACGAACTCGACAAACAGTTACAGCAATTCCGCAGCGCTATAAAAATCCGCTGAGCGCTATCAGGAGTTGAAGCGCGAAGAACGTGCGGTGCAAGCCCAGTTGCACGCACTGCGCTGGCGTTCGCTGCAGACTGAACTTTCCGCACACCGTAACCATGCCGAGCAACGAACTAATGCATCTCTTTGAGGCAACGACGGCAGCGTTGCGTGGCGTCGAAACTGAAATCGTACAACAACGCGAGCAGCAGAGCGCGGCTACTGATCACTTCAACGAGGTCCAGAGCAAGCATTACGGCGTTGGCGCCGATGTGGCGCGCCTGAGCAGCAAATCCAACACGCTGAAGAACGGCGGCAGGCCATGGACCGCGAACGCACCGAAACGCAGCAGCAGTTGGTTGAAGCCGACGCGCACATCAGCTCGGATGAGCAGCGCTTCAATGCACTGGCGTTGAGCTGACGCAACTGAGCCGCAGCTGCAACATAGAGAACGCGAGTCGGCAGCGACGGCAGCCGTTGACGCCGCTGAACGCGCCCTCAACGAGTGGCAGGCGCGTTGGGACGCGCTGGTGCAATTACTGGCCGATGTGCAGCGCCAGCAGCATGTCGAGGAGACCCGCCAGGAACATCTTGAGGACGCGTTGCAGACGGCTCGCCATCGCGTTGACACGCTATTACGGAACGCAACGCTCTGGTGCCCGAATCATTGCAATCAACCTTGGTTGAACTGCAGACCAAGTCGGCAAGTGCCCATGGGGAGCATCAGCGTTTGCAGGCAGTCCACACTCAGGCCAGCACCAGCATGCAGGCAGCACGCGCGGCGATCCAACGCCTGTCATTGCAACTAGACGAGTTGCGTCAACAACGTCAGCAGATGCTGGGCCGACGCGCTTCGCTTGAAGCGCCCAGCAAGCAAGCATGGGATCCCCATCGCGATGCCAGCCTGGTGGCCTGGTTGCAGAAGGTGCAGGTTTGACAAGGCGAAGCACTTGTCTGACGTGATCGACGTGGATGCCGGATGCGGTGGAAGTGGCAGGACGTATCCCTTTGCACGCACTTTGTGTTGACACCTTGTCTGGATTCATCGCCAATATCGGCGAGCTTAACGACGGCAGTGCCGCGGCGTTAGAAGCTTCCCGCACGGTGCCACCCCGGCCGATAATTCCGGAAGGTTGCCTCTGCTCGCCGACAAGATTCGGTGTTCCTGGCCGTTGCAGGATTTGTTTGCCGGTGTTTATGCCGCCGATTCTCACGCTGCCGCGCACGCTGCGACAGCGTTTGCGCACGGCGAGGCCATCATTACCGCGGATGGCACCTGGTTCGGCGCCGGTTGGGTGCGGGCCGACCGCGAACAACGCCGCCGATGGTTTGCTGCAGCGAAGTCAGGAATTGAAACAGCTTCAACGGCGCTGGCGCAATTGAAAGGGGAGATCGAAAGCGATAGCGCACTGCTTGCAGCACAAGGCCGTCAGGCAGAGTTCGAACAGCACGAGCAATCGGTGCGTAATCAGCTTCTGAGTGCGCAAAATCCTCTGGCTACGTTCGATCGGATGTCACGGCTGCGCAAATGCGCGTGGAGCAAACCACGCAACGCCTGCAGCAAATCAGTGAGGAGCTGTCGGATTTAAGTCAACAAACTGCCGAAGACGAAGCTGAACTTTAGGTCCTGCGCGGAGCGGTTGCAGGCAGCGCGCGCGAGCGCGAGCACTGGAGGCGCAGCGTGACGAGCTCACTTCGAACGCGATCGACATCGCGACACCCCGCAGGTCAGTCGCGGTCAATGGCAGAACGTGCCAGCGATGCGGGATACATACCTTTATTTGCGCGAAGCGCCTCGATTAGCTCCGAGCACCTGGACCTGGAGCAGTCGCTGTCGCGCACCGTGCCCAGGTTGAACGATTGCGAGGGCGCGTTGAGATCAGTGGTCGACCTGCAGGCGCATGCTGAACCTTTTGCAATGATGCAACGCGAACGCAACGGCGCTTTGGAACGTCGAAGAGTCGTCGAGACCGAGCTGGCTCAGGCGCGCGAGGCTGTTCAACATCTCGACGCACATTTGCGCGAGCTCGATCAGCGCCGGCATGCAATTGAGACCGAAGGAAATCAGCGACGCGAGGAAGTCGAAGCAGCCTGCCTGAATGTCGCGGCGTCGAAATTCGACTGGAGGGCGTCCGAGCAGCTGAACGCGCAGTCCACCACGCCCGAGGAAGTGTTAAAAAAACCTGGCCTGAGGATGCCAACGAAGCGCAGTGGGAGAATCTGCTTGGCTGAACTCGGTCGAAAGATCCAGCGCCTGGCCTGATCAATTCATAGCCATCGAGGAATTCACCACGCTATCCGAACGCAAGAGCTATCTGGACACGCAGTTGGCTGGATTTGACTGAAGCGCTGTCGACGCCAGAAGAAGCCATCCGCAAAATCGACCGCGAAACACGCACGCGCTTCAAGGAAACCTTCGATAAGGTCAATACCGGCTTTCAAACGCTGTTCCCGGTATTGTTCGGCGGCGGCCATGCGGTGTTGGAGTTGACTGGCGAAGATCTACTTGAAACGGGTGTATCGGTGATTGCTCGTCCCCCTGGAAAGCGTAACAGCACCATTCATCTGCTGTCCGGCGGCGAGAAGGCATTGACGGCCGTGTCGCTGATCTTCGCTATCTTCGAATTAAATCCCGCACCGTTCTGTTTGCTCGATGAAGTGGACGCGCCGCTCGATGACGCCAATGTCGTACGCTTGTGCGAAATGCTGCGTCAGCGCGCGCGCGACATACAGTTCATATTTATCACACACAACAAGATCACCATGGAGATTGCCGACCAGTTGGTTGGTGTTACCATGCAGGAAGCGGGCGTATCGCGGTTGGTAGCGGTGAATATGGACGAAGCGGTTCGTCTGGCGGCCACTGCCTAAGTAACGCTTCGCGATACATCATTGCTACGCACGGTGGTGCGGGTGGGGCGGCCATGACGACACTCCGAGTTCTATTGTTGCTAGTTGGCGCGGCCTTCATTGCGGGGGTCTGGTGGTGGTCGCGCCGCGAGCAGCGTGTGCGTGGCGCCATCCGATCCCGGCGCGTTGAACGCTTGCCGCCGCAACCGACGGCGATGGGCGAATACAGCTACGATCAGGACGACGAGGATCTCGACATCGCTGGCACGCTGGCTGATCTTAGCGGCTTGGTAAGGGAAGGGCGCGAGGAACGCGTGCGGCGACCGCCAGAAGACGCTACCAGTCGCAAAAGAATTGTGCGCGGCCATCCGCCGCAGCAACTGGACATGGGCTTCAGCGAGGATTCGATCGCGAGTCATGCGGCATCCGCCACGCCGCTTCCCGAGCGCATCATTGCCTTGTATGTACAGGCGGCCGAAGGAAAGGTTTTCGATGGGCCATCGATTGTCGCGGCATTCGCGGCAGTCAATATGCGCTTCGGGGAGATGTCGATTTTTCATCACTTCGGCGTCGGCAACATGCACGCCATTGCACCAATATTCAGCGCTGCCAATATGTTCGAGCCCGGCAGCTTCGATCTTTCCAGTCTTAATCGATTTACCACCCGCGGCATTGCTTTTTTTATGCGCTTGCCAGGCGCCTTCGAAGCCAGCCTCGCCTTTGAGCTCATGCTCAACACTGTGCAGCGCATGGCGCGTGAGTTACACGGAGAAGTGCTGGATGACACGCGTGCCATACTGGGTAGCCACAGCATCGAGCAATTGCGTGCCCTTGTGAAGCAATATGACCGCGCCTGAGCGCGGTCGCGCCGCCAAGCGCATCGAGGTGCTGCGCAAGCAGATCCGCGAGCACAACTACAATTACTACGTGCTCGACGCGCCCACCGGTTCCCGACGCGGAGTACGACAGGCTCTACGCCGAATTACAAAAAGCTTGAAGAGAAGTTTCCGATTTAATCAGTGACGACTCGCTGACGCAGCGCGTGGGTGGAAAGGCCTGGCAGGCTTTTCGCGATTGTTAGCCATACAGTGGCCCATGCTGTCGATCCGCACCGAGACTGAAGGTATGCTGGCGCAGCGGGCGCGAGAGAGCTTCGACAATCGCGTGCGTCGCGAACTTGGTTTGGGCGTTGAACACCGCCGGTGGAGTACGCCGCCGAACTCAAGTTTGACGGACTCGGCAATCAGCCTGCGCTACGAACGCGGTCGTCTCGATCTGCGCCGCAACGCGCGGCGACGGTGAGCAGGGTGAAGACGTTACACAAAATATTCGCACCATTCGCCAGATTCCTTTGCACCTGCGCGGCGATTCACCGCCCCCCGTACTTGAAGTGCGTGGTGAGGTCTATATGCGTCGCAAGGACTTTGAGCGATTGAATGACGCACAGCGGATGGCAGGAGAAAAGGTTTTCGTCAATCCGCGCAATGCGGCGGCAGGCGCGGTTCGTCAACTTGATCCCGGCATGACCGCCAAGCGGCCGCTGTCGTTCTTTGCCTATGGTATTGGCGAAAGCGAGGGATGGCGGCTACCCAAAACACATGCGCGGTTGCTTGACGCGTTACTGGAGTTTGCCTTACCCGTATGCAGCGAGCGCGCCGTCGTGCGCGGCGCGGAGGGTTTGATCCAGTTTCATGATCGAATTGGATCGCTACGCGATCAGCTCGAATTCGATATCGATGGCGTGGTGTACAAGGTTAACTCTCTGGCCTTGCAGGAGCGCCTGGGTTTCGTCACCCGCGAGCCTCGCTGGGCAGTCGCTCACAAGTTTCCGGCGCAGGAGCAGCTAACAACCATCCTCGGCATTGAGGTACAGGTTGGCCGCACTGGCAAATTGACACCAGTAGCCAGGTTATCGCCAGTGTTTGTCGGCGGCGTTACCGTCAGCAATGCAACGCTGCACAACGAGGATTTTATCCGCAACCTCGACGCGCATATCGGCGATACGGTGATCGTTCGCCGCGCCGGTGATGTGATTCCGGAAGTAGTGGCTGTGCTACGCGAGCGTCGGCCCAAACATGCGCGGCGATTTTCGATGCCGTCGCGCTGTCCGATTTGCAACGCGCAGGCGATTCGCGAAGAAGGCGAAGCCGACTGGCGTTGTACTGGCGGACTTTATTGCCCGGCACAATGCAAGCAGGCGATCTTGCATTTTGCTTCGCGACGTGCCGTCGACATCGATGGCTTAGGTGAGCGCATAGTCGACCAACTGGTTGACAGCCACCGTGTTCGCACGCTGGCCGATCTCTACTCGCTCACAGCTCAAGAATTAGCGGAACTGGAACGTATGGGCGAGAAATCCGCCGCTAATCTTCACGCCGCGCTCATTGCATCGAAGAAGACGACCCTGGCACGTTTTCTCTTTGCATTGGGTATCCGCCACGTCGGCGAGGCAACGGCCCGCGATTTAGCGAGGCATTTCGGCAAACTGAGCAGGATCATGGACGCCGGTCTGGAAGACCTCGCCGCTGTTGAGGACGTCGGACCGGTGGTAGCGCAGAGCATTCGCACGTTCTTTGATCAACGTCATAATCGCGAGGTCGTTGACGCTTTGCGCGCAGCAGGTGTGCAGTGGAGCGAAATCGAAGGTCAAACGCTTACCTCTGGCGCGCTTGCTGGCAAGACCTTTGTCTTGACCGGCGCGTTGACATCCATGTCGCGTGATGAAGCCAAGGAACGGTTGCAGAATCTCGGCGCTAAAGTGGCAGGCAGCGTGTCAAAGAAAACCAACTACGTGATCATCGGCGATGAGCCGGGCAGCAAGGCTGATAAGGCACGCGAACTTGGGATTGAAATGCTCGACGAGGACGCATTCCTGAAGCTGTTAGCGCAGAGTTGAATAACGGCGCGTAAACGACAGACAAGAGTTGAATTAACTCTTTTCCGTAACCGCTACTGATAAGAAGCGACCCGCCGATCTGGGTCCTTGCGCAAAAAATCACCTGCCAGAGTTACGTGGCAGCGATACCAGCGTTCGTTTGGATCAGCACGCGATTGCGGCCGCTGGTCTTGGCTTCATACAGCGCCGCATCAGCGCGGTTGAGCAACGATGAGGCATGATCGCCGTCTTCCAACGCCGCAACGCCAGCGCTGACGGTGACCGGAATCTCGATAGTATCGATAATCACCGGATTGGCTTCCACCTTCTTGCGAATGCGTTCGGCCAGCAGCGCAGCACCGTGAATATCGGTATTACTCAGCACGACGGTGAACTCCTCACCTCCGTATCGAAACACCATGTCGCTGCCGCGCGTGCACTCTACAATGCGGCTGGCCAGCGCGCGCAGCACGGCGTCGCCCGCCAGATGTCCAAAAGTGTCGTTGACGCGCTTGAAGAAATCGACATCGATCATGATTACCGATAACGCGTAAGCATGGCGCTGTGAAAGAATAACTTCACGTTCAATGCTGACGTTCAACGCCGCACGGTTGTTAACGCCAGTAACGGGATCCTTGAGCGCGGTGTCCAGCGCGCGGCGATACATCAGCGCGTTGCGCAGCGGATAAACCAGGGCGCAAATCAGCGCCTCCAATTGCTGACTTTCAGAATCTGAAAGTGGCATGCCGCGCATGAAGGTCACGGTGCCCAGTGATTTTTCCAGCACTACCAAGTCATAAGACGTTGCGTGGCTGGCCTCGCGCCCGTGAACGATGATGAGGCGCTCCTCGGCATTGCGATATTCCAGACCCTCGTGCGGCACCGTGCGAGCAACTTCCTCGGCAAACAGTTCAATGAGCTGGTCGAGATCCAGCGTACTCTGCAAGGTATTGGCAAGGTGTAGGGTCGACGCTGAAAGCCGCGACACCGGGCTGTCCGACAGATTGTGAACAGTTTTCTCGGTGACGGGCAGTGGCGAATTTGGCGCGGTCATCTTGGCGGCGGCTGAATGCAACGATTTGCTCATTTGTATTGGCTCGTTGACGGGTATCGGTTTTGACCCGGTCGAAGCGAAATCCATGCCATCAGCACAGGTTTGGTGCGCTAAGCATCTGAATCAACGGAAACTATGAACGCATTGAGACGCAAAAGCAGCATGCTGACACATAATAAGCAGGTGCATCATTCCGCCGCCAACCGCAAACCCGACTGGGCGGCTTCATGACAGAGAATGGTGTCGCGCAGCCAGATTCGGTCGTTTCTTTCTGGATAGTCCAAAGTGTAGTGCAATCCCCGGCTCTCGCGCCGCAACAGCGCTGAATGGATGATGAGCTCCGCCACCAATACCAGATTGCGCAGTTCGATGAGATCGTTAGTGACGCGGAAATTACCATAATATTCAGAGATTTCCGCATGCAACAGCCGCGCCCGGCTAAGCGCCCTTTGCATGCGCTTAGTGGTACGTACAATGCCGACGTAGTCCCACATGAAGCGCCGTAATTCCTCCCAGTTATGGGCGACCACAACCTCTTCGTCTGAATCAGTCACCTGGCTTTCGTCCCAGGAGGGAAGCGCAGGGGCTTTGGGTGCCAGCGGCATCTCATCGGCAATTTTCTGGCTACTGGTCATGGCCATCACGCAACACTCAAGCAGCGAGTTGCTCGCCAGGCGGTTGGCGCCATGCAGACCGGTGCAGGCGACTTCGCCAATGGCAAACAAGCCCGGCAAGTCGGTCTGACCGTTCAGGTCCGTCACAACCCCGCCGCAGAGGAAATGGGTTGCCGGTACGATGGGTATGGGTTGCCGGGTCATGTCGATGCCGTACTCCAGGCAACGCGCATGGACGGTGGGGAAGTGCTCCTGGATAAAGGCAGGGTCCTTGTGCGAGATATCAAGGTACAGGCAATCGGCACCCAGTCGCTTCATTTCATGGTCGATGGCACGTGCAACAATGTCGCGCGGTGCCAATTCGCCACGCGCATCGAACCGGTGCATGAAAGGCTCACCATTAGGTAACAGCAGCCGGCCGCCTTCGCCTCGCACCGCTTCGGTAATCAGAAAAGTTTTCGCCCGCGGGTGATACAGGCACGTCGGGTGAAATTGGATGAACTCCATATTTGCAACACGACAGCCAGCACGCCACGCCATTGCGATGCCGTCGCCAGTGGCCACATCGGGATTGGTGGTGTAGAGATAAACCTTGCCGCAGCCGCCTGTGGCCAAAATCGTAAAACTTGCGCCAAACGTTTCCACATGCTGGCGGGTGCGGTCGTAGACGTAGGCGCCCAGACAACGTTGATACCCCATCCCCAGTTTGGCCGCCAATATCAAATCAATGGCCAGATGGTTTTCGAACAGCGTGATATTGGGGTGCGCGCGAACATGCGATTCCAGCGTGGTTGCCACCGCCCGACCGGTGGCATCAGCGGCATGAACCACACGTCGATGGCTGTGGCCGCCTTCGCGGGTCAGGTGCAAATCGCGCTGACCGTCAGAATCCACATGGGTGGTAAAGGGCGCGCCAAGGTCCTTCAACCAGTCGATGCAGGCATGCCCCTGCGAAACGATGGCTTCAACCACATCCCGGCGGCAAAGGCCGGCGCCGGCATCCAGGGTATCTTCGACATGCGATGCGATGGAGTCAGCCTTGTCGAGCACGGCGGAAATCCCGCCCTGCGCATACATGGTATTGCTTTCGGTCAGGCGACTTTTGGTGACAATGCCGACACGGCAACGTTCGGCCAGGCGCAGCGCCGCGCTGAGTCCCGCCGCACCGCTGCCGAGGATGAGTACATCCAGGTCGTATTGCTGGCGCATCTGTGAATAGTCGATAATCAGGCCCGCCGGTTGCCCGACTCAAAACCGGCTCTTTTTTGCGCACCGGTGCGCGCTACCGGATTGAACCTTACTCCACCCTGAATGGTCTACCTCGTCAAGGAGCTTGCTGTCGCCGTGCTGATGATACTAGGAGAATGCCCTCATGGGCGACAGCGGCACGGATAACACGGACAAGGTGTTGGTCGAACGGGTGCAGCGCGGGGACAAGAAAGCCTTTGACCTGCTTGTGCTCAAGTACCAACACAAGATTATCAAGTTGGTATCGCGGTACGTGCGCGATCCAACCGAAGCGCTGGACGTGGCTCAGGACGCATTTCTGAAAGCCTATCGGGCCCTTCCAGGTTTCCGGGGCGACAGTGCCTTCTATACGTGGATGTACCGGATCGCGATTAATACGGCCAAGAATCATCTGGTCAGTTTGTCACGCCGGCCCCTGGAGGCGGATCTGAGCGGGCACGATGAAGACGATGGCATCAACATTGAAGAGCTGCAGCACGAGGTGGAAACGCCCGAGAACCTGCTGCTCACCGATCAGATAAAGGAAACGGTGTTCAAGACCATCGAACGCCTGCCCGATGATCTGCGCACGGCAATAACGTTGCGTGAGATGGATGGATTGAGTTACGAAGAAATTGCCGAAGTGATGGCTTGCCCGATAGGCACAGTGCGCTCGCGAATATTCCGCGCCCGCGAGGCCATCGATTTACAGTTAAAACCCTTGCTTGAGTGAAAGGTGTGGTTATGAGCGATGAGAAGCTGATGGGATTGTCGGCACTGACCGACGGCGAGTGTTCGGACTTGGAAGCGAATACCGCGTTGAGCGCCGCCAAGGACGAGGATCTACGGGCGGCATGGACGCGCTATCACCTGATCGGTAGCGTCATGCGCAATGAACTGCCGCGTTTCATGGACAAGGGATTTGCCAACCGCCTACAGCAAGCGATCGCCAGCGAGCCGACCGTATTGGCACCGCGAGAGCGCCCTGCACAATCTTGGCTGCGTCCGGTCGCCGGCTTGGCCATCGCCGCATCGGTGGCCGCTGTGGCCGTGCTGCGCGTGGGTAATTTCGACGCCGCACTGGCATCGAAAAGCGCTAATCCTGGTGCGGGTGTGCCGATGGCAGCGGCAAGTGTCGACACTAACGGAACAACGCGAGCTGGCATGACCATAGATGCAGTGCCAGTGATGGCCGCACAGCAGCCTTCGTTTGATAACGACGCCTTTTCCGCGACTCCAGCCAGTTACTCTGCCGCCAGTGCGTGGATGCAACCGGAGACCGACGGTACACAAGGGGTGATTGTGGTGGCGCCGGCGCGTTCGCGTGTGAACAGTTATCTTATGCACTACAGCCAGCAACGAACCATGATGGGTAGTCCGGGTGTACTCCCTTACGCGAAGGTGGTGGGCTACACTCCCGAGCAGTGAACAAGATCCGCGCGATGATGTGGCGCCGAACGTGGCCTGTGACAATGGCCTTGCTATGCATTGCCTCGGTGGCCACCGCGGGCAACGACGCACCGTCGGCGCAGACGCTGTTTGATCAGATGGCAAAAGCCACCCGCGAACGCAACTACGAAGGCGTCTTTGTTTACTCACGCGGGAGCAGCGCTGACACGATGCGCATCGTTCATCGCGGTACCAATGGCGACGAGCAGGAGCATATCGTCTCGCTCTCCGGTCCTGTGCACGAGGTGGTGAGAAACAACGATACGGTCAAATGCTTCTACCCTGATACGCGATCGGTTTTTGTCGAAAAAAGTGCGCCTCGCAAGTTCCTTCCGAATTTGAACGGTTCAACTGAGCAGATTCTGCAGAACTACCAATTCACATTGGTTGGCCGCGATCGCATTGCTGATCGGCGTGCATGGGTAATCGCTGTATTACCGCGGTCGGCGTTTCGCTATGGCTATCGCTATTGGATCGATGCTGACGATCAACTGCTGCTGCGGTCGGACGTGCTCAACAGCAGCGGAACGGTATTGGAACAGATCGTATTCGTCGAACTCAGTGAAAAGCAAAACATCAGTGACGCGATGTTGCAACCTGCGACTGACACCACCGGCTTCACTTTTTATGACAAAGGGGCGTTAGGAGAAACCGTTGGAGTGGAAAAACCGGCGCAGGAGAAGTGGCAAGTGCAGTGGGTGCCTGACGGTTTTTCACAACACGCATATACCGTGCAACGTCTGGCCGCGAGCGAACAGCCAGTGGAGCATATTGTTTACAGCGATGGGATTGCGACCATTTCCGTGTTTATCGAAAAGTTAGAACATGCAAGTGATTCACTGCAGGGTTTTACCGCAGTGGGTGCGGTTAACACCTTCAGTACCGTCAGTCACGACCATCAAGTCACCGTAGTCGGTGAAGTGCCGCCCTTAACTGTGCGACAAATCGCCAGTTCCGTCGGCCCAATTGTCAAGACGGATGCACGAACATCACCGTGATAGCATCTGTTATCAGATAAGATCTAAATAGTGATTTTCCGCACCAACCTGGAGAAGTTGCAATGCGTTTGATCCGAGCAATGCTGTTGACGATTTTGGGTGCCAGTTTGTGCCTCTCGAGTGCGCCAGCACCCGCGCGCAGTCTGCCCGAGTTCACGCAATTGGTTGAGGAATACGGTCCGGCGGTGGTGAACATTGGCACGACGTCTTCGGGTACGAAAAGCAAAGGTCTGCCCAAAAATTTCCAAATGCCGGACATTCCCGAGGATAGTCCGCTGCATGATTTTCTGAAGAAATTTTTCGAGGGGCAGGAAGGACCAGGCGGCGCTGAACCCGCTGAATCGCTGGGATCCGGTTTCATTATCTCGCACGATGGATATGTCATTACCAACAATCACGTGGTGAAGGATGCCGATGAGATCATGGTGCGGCTAAGTGATCGCCGTGAACTCAAGGCCAAGTTGATCGGCACCGACGAACGCAGTGATCTGGCGGTGTTGAAGATCGACGCCAACGATCTGCCGATCGTCAAGATTGGAACTTCGTCCGATTTGAAAGTCGGCGAGTGGGTGCTGGCCATTGGTTCGCCATTCGGCTTTGATCACTCGGCGACCGCGGGCATTGTCAGTGCAAAAGGACGCAGTCTGCCTAATGAAAATTACACACCCTTCATTCAGACCGATGTGGCAATCAACCCGGGCAACTCCGGCGGACCACTTTTCAATCTCGACGGTGAAGTGGTCGGCGTGAATTCGCAGATCTTCAGTCGCACAGGCGGTTTCATGGGATTGTCATTCGCCATTCCCATCGAAGTGGTGATGAACGTCTACCAGCAACTGCGCGACAAGGGCGCGGTCAGCCGTGGCTGGTTAGGTGTGGTCATCCAGGATGTCACGCAAGATCTGGCCGAGTCGTTCAAGATGGACAAACCGCATGGCGCCTTGGTTTCCAAAGTGGTTGCCAACGGTCCGGCTCAAAAAAGCGGCGTTCAACAGGGCGATGTCATTGTCGAATTCAACGGCACGGCAATCGATGCCTCATCTGACTTGCCGCCACTGGTGGGCACCACAAAGATCGGCGACAAGGTGCCAATGAAGGTGATGCGACTTGGCAAGACGGAAACCCTTCAGGTTGCGGTGGAAGAGCTGCCCAAGGATGACGATCTTGCGCCCATGATTGGGCAGAACGAGGAAACGCCCAAGGGCAACAGCGATTCGCAGCTAAAAATGACCGTCAGCGATCTGACCAAACAGCAACGTGATGAGCTCGAAGTACAGGATCGCGGCGTCATAGTGACCGCGATTGAGGACGGTCCCGCCTATCGCGCCGGTGTTCGCGAAGGCGATGTAATCATGATGCTGGATAATCAAAAAGTTGAAAACGCTCGTCAATTCAAAGAATTAAGCGCGAAACTTGCCCCGGGCAAATCGGTACCAATCCTGGTACAGCGGCGCGACGGGCCAGTGTTCCTTGCGCTCAAACCACCGGCCCCAGGCGATAAGAGGTGAAGCCGCGATTGACGCTGCTGTCGCGAGCGTACTGTCATCTTTGTTCCGACATGCTGGAACAATTACATATCCTGCAGGCGCGACTGGACTTTGATCTGGACATCGTCGATGTGGATGACGATGTAGCCCTTTTGGCTCGTTACGATGAATTGGTGCCGGTACTGCTGAGCGGCGAATTCGAGCTATGTCACTACCATTTAGACCCGCAGCTCGTCGCGGATTTCGTCCAAAATGCAGGTTTCGGCGGCGCGGCAAAACCGCTAGAATCGCGGCCCTGAAAAAGATGACAATCGCCGCGGATCCGGTGCTTAAGCGAGTGCGCCAAGTTCTCGCCGGCACCGACAGACACTCGCCGCGCCCGCATGGATCATATTCGCAATTTTTCCATCATCGCCCATATCGACCACGGTAAATCGACCTTGGCCGATCGCTTCATTGAAACCTGCGGCGGCCTGACGCAGCGTGAGATGGAGGCGCAGGTGCTCGATTCCATGGATCTGGAGCGCGAGCGGGGCATTACCATCAAAGCCCAGAGTGTCACGCTGAATTTCACCGCTGATTCCGGCAAGACCTACGTTTTCAACATTATCGACACTCCCGGCCATGTCGACTTTGCCTACGAGGTATCGCGATCGCTCGCGGCTTGTGAAGGTGCGCTACTTGTCGTCGATGCTGCACAAGGTGTCGAGGCACAGTCGGTAGCCAACTGCCACACCGCCGTAGACCAAGGACTCACGGTGCTGCCGGTACTCAACAAGATCGACCTGCCGGCAGCAGATCCTGATCGCGTATGTCAGGAAATTGAAGAAATCATTGGCGTCGACGCCACCGATGCAGTGCGTGTTAGCGCCAAAATGGGTACCGGCGTCAGGGATTTATTACACGCGATCGTTGAGCGAATTCCCGCGCCGAGTGGCGACCCAAATGGTCCGTTGAAAGCATTGATTGTTGATTCGTGGTTTGACAACTATCTCGGCGTGGTTTCCTTGGTCAGGGTAGTCGACGGTGTGTTACGTAAACACGCAAAGGTGCGCGTCATGTCAACGGGCCGCGACTACGAGGTCGATCGCGTCGGCATCTCCACACCGAAAAAAATCGACCGCGACGAATTGCGCGCGGGTGAGGTCGGCTGGGTAATCGCCAACATCAAGGAGGTCGACGGCGCGCCGGTGGGCGACACTCTAACCGATAGCGCCAAACCTGCCGTATCGGCATTACCGGGTTTCAAGAAGATCAAACCTAATGTCTTTGCTGGCATGTATCCCATCGATCAGGCCGATTACGAATCCTTTCGCGAGGCGTTGGCAAAATTGCGACTCAACGATTCGGCATTGCATTACGAGCCGGAAACATCGCAGTCGCTGGGTTTCGGCTTTCGTTGCGGTTTCCTCGGCATGCTACACATGGAAATCGTGCAGGAACGTCTCGAACGCGAGTACAACCTCAACCTGATCACCACCGCGCCGACAGTGATTTATGAAGTGTTGTCGACAGCGGGCGAAGTACTGCAGGTTGACAATCCGGCGCAGCTACCGCCGGTCAATGAAATTGAAGAAATACGCGAGCCGATCATTCAAGCTGACATCTTGGTTCCACATCAGTACCTCGGCAACGTAATCACCTTGTGCGCGGAGCGCCGTGGGGTACAAAAGCGCATGCAGTACCTGGGTGGGCAGGTGTCTGTGAGCTACGAGATGCCGCTCAGCGAAATGGTCACGGATTTTTTTGATCGGCTGAAATCCGTCACGCGCGGCTACGGCTCCATGGACTACACCTTCCTGCGCCATCAAGCCGCCAAGCTGGTCAAGGTTGATATTCTCATCAACGGCGAGCGTGTCGATGCGTTGTCGATTATCGTACATCATGAGAATGCACAGCGGCGCGGACGTGAACTGGCGGAAAAAATGCGTGAACTCATTCCACGGCAGATGTTCGATGTAGCTATCCAGGCGGCGATAGGTTCCAATATTATCGCCCGCGAAACCGTGAAAGCCATGCGCAAAAACGTGCTAGCGAAATGTTATGGTGGTGACGTCACCCGCAAACGCAAGTTGCTGGAAAAACAGAAAGAGGGCAAGAAACGCATGAAGCAGTTCGGTTCAGTGGAAATTCCACAAGAAGCCTTCATGGCGGTGCTCAGCATAGGAAAAGACAAATGAACTTCGATTTTTCGTTGTTACTGGTAGTGCTGACTTTCGTCTCCGGCGTAATTTGGGCGGTCGACGCGGTTCTGTTTGCACCGAACCGGACTCGCAACGTGTTGGCGCGTACTGCCGGCGTCGACGACAAGACTATCGAGTCGTTACGACGCGAGCCGCTATCGGTTGAGTATGCGCGCTCGTTCTTTCCGATTTTTCTCGTCGTACTCCTGCTACGCTCGTTCATCGCCGAACCATTTCGCATTCCATCCGGTTCCATGATGCCAACCTTGTTGGTGGGAGATTTTATTCTTGTCAACAAATTCAATTACGGTCTACGACTGCCCGTGCTAAATAAGAAGTTCGTGGAGTTGGGATCGCCGCAGCGTGGCGATGTAGTGGTGTTCCGCTATCCGGTCGACCCGTCGACGCCATATATCAAGCGGATCGTCGGACTACCAGGCGACCATATCGTTTATCGCGATCGGAAACTGTTTATTAATGGTGACGCTATCGCGCAGGATCCAGACGGTGAGTACGAGGGAGATGGTACCGGTGCCGAGCAGAATGGCGACCCCATGGCGACCGAGCATTTGGGCGCCATGATGCATCAAATCATGCTTCGCCCACAGTTGCCGACGCTGGATGTGGAGACCGTGGTACCCGAAGGCAGCTACTTTGTTATGGGCGATAACCGCGATAATAGCCGCGATAGTCGTTATTGGGGATTTGTTCCAGATGAAAACCTTATCGGAAGGGCGTTTTATCTGGATGAACTTCGATTTAAGAAACCGCAAACATATAATTGACTGGAGTCGTTTGGGGCGGCATATCCGTTAAGACGCGAGAGGGGCACAAATGAATACGCTAGGTCGTCAACGAGGTCTGAGTATTTGGGAGCTTTTGTTTTTTTCCATATTGGTGGGCGCGACAGCCATCGTAGTCATTAAGCTGCTGCCGCTTTACATGGAAAAGTTCAAAGTGGTCAAGGCGATGAAGTCCATCGCTGAGGAGCCGGAGGCGAGGAATTTTGACGATCAGGAAATCGTCAGCGGTTGCTTAGACATTTTGAAATTGAAGACGTGGATCGATTTGGCAATCCGAACGATCTCAAAAAAATCTTTAGCGTTGAAAAAAACAAAGACAATGCCGGCCGCACCATGCATATGAAGTACGAAATTCGTGGTGAGTTCTGGGGTGATCTCGATGCGGTTGTAAAGGTTGACAACATCACGCCAATTGCGGCATACGCCCCGCAATAACACAGCAACGCCAGCCCGATCGACAGGCACACCTTGGACAAGCCGCTACCGGTCGAGCTGGCGCATGCTTTTCACCATCCTCGGCTGCTCGAACAGGCGCTAACGCATCGCAGCGCCAGCAACCGCAACAACGAGCGCCTGGAATTTCTCGGTGACGCCATGCTGGGTTTAGTTGTGGCAGCTGAGTTATATCGCCGCTTTCCGGAAATCGATGAAGGTCAGTTGACGCGACTTCGCGCTGCGCTGGTGCGCAAGGAGACACTGGCGGCAATCGCCGCTTCGCGCAGTTGGGCGACTACCGACCAGGCGAAATTGAATTGAAGAGCAGTGGATTTCGTCGTGAATCCATCCTCGCTAATACCCTCGAAGCCGTGCTCGGCGCAATTTATCTCGATGGCGGATTCGAAACCTGTCGCAAGCGCATAGTAAATTTATTTGAACACCTTTCGCTCGACCCAGAACTGCTGACAAAGGACGCCAAAACCGAGTTGCAGGAATGGTTGCAGGCGCGGCGCCGTCCATTGCCGATTTATCGCCTGCTCAAAACGAGGGCGAACCACTTAACCGCCAATTTACAGTCGAATGCATCGTTGAGGGTGTCCGCACCGTTGCAAGGAGTCAGACGCAGTCGAGTGGCGAGCAGGAAGCGCACGCCGGGCGCTTGAACGGTTGTCCTGCGCGCTAAACGCACTCTGAATCGCTGCGGCGTAATTAGTATCGTTGGCAGAGCCAATGTCAGTAAATCGACATTGCTCAATCGGCCTGATCAGTCCAGAAATTGAGTATCACACACGCAAACCCCAGACGACTCGCCAGCGAATCACCGGAATACGCACCGACAATGACGATCCAGTATATTTTTGTTGACACCCCAGGATTGCGAGATCCGAGCAAAAAAGCGCGCTGAACCAAACTATGAGCAGGGAGGCCTTGAGCGCGTTTGATGGCGTCGACGTGGTAGTCTTCGTGGTTCAAGGCAACGTGGACTGACGCCGACGAATATGTTCTGCGGCAGCTGCGGCGCAACAGTGTCCGGTTATTCTTGCAATCAACAAGATTGATCAACACTCAAGGATCAGAGTCAGCTTCTGCCCGTAGTGGAAGCCCATTCCAAGCGATTTTCATTTGCGGACATTGTGCCAATATCAGCGCAGAATGGCGATAACGTCGACAGGCTCCTGCATTGCATCAACCAGCATCTTCCTGAGCGTGAACACCTATATGACGGCGATCAGTTAACCGATCGTGGTGAACGTTTCTTTATCGCAGAAATTTTGCGCGAGAAAATTATCCGGTTGCTTGGCGACGAACTCCCCTACGACAGCGGTGTAATCATCGAGTCATTTAAGGAAAAAGAAAACTTGGTGGAGATTTTCGCGACAATCGTGGTGGCACGAAGTGGCGGAAGCCAATTGTCATCGGCAAAGGCGGCGAAATGTTACGTCGAATTGGCGAGCAGGCGCGCAAGGATATGGAGAAGTTTCTCGGGCGTAAGGTGTATTTGCAAACTTGGGTAAAGGTGAAGGACAGCTGGGCCGACAATGCGCGCACGTTGAGGGAGTTGGGTTTCGATCACTCATCGTGATCACCTTGTGGTGCGGATCATGCAGATTAACCTTGAAAATGCGCACGTTCTGCATCGGCGCAGTTATCGGGAAACCAGCCTTCTGGTCGAGCTGTTCACCGAACAATACGGACGCATTGGTGCCATCGCCAAGGGCGCTGCCCGGTCGATGCAGGCGCTGCAACCGTTTCAGCCGTTGCTGGTGAGTTGGATTCAGCGCCGTGGAGAGCTGGTAACGCTCACCCAATTCGAAAGTCCAAATGCTCTTTCGCAGCTCGATGATCGGGCAACGCTATGCGGTTTTTATGTCAATGAGCTGCTACTACAGGCGTTGATTCGCAACGATCCACATCCGCAGCTATATCGCCATTATTCGCAAACGCTACGGGATTTGGCTATCGGCGACAATCACCGCGAATCCGTATTGCGTCTTTTTGAGTGCCAGTTATTAGAGGAAATGGGATACGGCGTGACGCTTGCGCAGGATGCCGAGGGACATCCCATTTCCGCGGAGGCAAATTACCGTTTCCAGCCTGCGATGGGAGCAACTTGGGATCCGGGAGGCGGTACCACCAACCAAGGCGTTGCTATCAGCGGCAACACGCTGTTGCAGCTATCGCGCGGCAAATTGACCGACGAGCGAAGCCGCGCTGAGGCAAAGCGACTGCTGCGAACACTGCTCGTTGAGCACATTGGTGACAAACCGCTATTCAGTCGTGCCTGGTTTGAAGAATATTGACCGCTGACGCAGCGTGCCAGGGAGCCGACGGACTGGTACAATAGTGGGCCCTCGTTTTTGACGGCAATACAAGCGATACGCAGCGGTTCTTATGTATTTTCCAGCGATTAAACTAGGCGTCAACATTGACCACGTTGCCACGCTGCGGCAGGCGCGTGGCACACGATATCCCGAGCCTCTAGACGCTGCATTGATTGCCGAACGTGCGGGTGCCGATAGCATTACCGTGCACTTGCGCGAAGATCGCCGCCACATCCAGGATCGTGACGTAGAGTCGCTCCAGGCCGTACTGACGACCAAACTCAATCTAGAAATGGCCGTTACATCGGAAATGCTGCGCATTGCCCGACGCATCAAACCTCAGGATGTTTGTCTGGTACCGGAAAAACGTCAGGAGCTGACCACGGAAGGTGGACTGGATGTGTGTGGCCACAAAAAGACCATTCGCGACGCGTGCAAGCGCCTGGCGGATTCGGGAATTCGCGTGTCCTTGTTTATCGATCCGGAGCTCCCGCAGGTCGAAGCCGCTGCCGAATGTGGAGCACCGGTTGTTGAGTTGCACACCGGACAATACGCTGAGGTCAGCACCGATATGGAACAGGAAGCAGAATTATCCCGCTTGCTACGTGCTGCAACCCATGCTGTGCGCTGTGGTCTGGAAGTAAATGCTGGCCATGGTCTGCACTATCACAATGTGCAACCGGTTGCCGCGATCGCCCAGATGCGAGAATTGAACATTGGCCATGCCATTGTTGCTCGAGCCGTCATGGTTGGTATGGAAGCGGCCGTGGGAGAAATGAAGCGATTGATGGTGGAAGCACGGCGATGATCTTTGGAATTGGTGTAGATATGGTGTTAGTTGAACGTATGCGGGTAGGCCTGCGTCGATTCGGCGATCGCCTGCCGCGTCGTATTCTTAGTAAGCGGGAGTACGGACGCTATCTCCACTCACAACGACCGGCACAATTTCTCGCTCAACGCTTTGCGGCCAAGGAAGCAACGGCAAAGGCATTAGGCACTGGATTTTCCGAAGGCGTATTCGCTCGCGATATAGGAGTCGGTAACGATGCGCGCGGCAAGCCCATTCTTGAATTCAGCGGCAATACCGGTTCCCTGATGGCTCGACTGGGAATTGCAAAGGCCATCACGTTAGCCTCAGCGACGAAGGTGACTGTGCCATCGCTTTCGTCACGCTCGAACGAGTCGCTCCGCCAACCGCAGAACAGTAGCGACAATTTTAAACATGTCGATCTTCAACGCGAAATCGCGCATCGCCGAACCTTTGCGATCATCTCTCATCCAGACGCTGGCAAGACAACGCTGACCGAGAAACTACTGCTGCTCGGCGGTGCCATTCAGGTCGCCGGAACAGTCAAGGGTCGTAAGGATTCACGTCATACCACCTCTGACTGGATGGAGATTGAAAAGCAGCGCGGAATTTCCGTGACTTCTTCAGTAATCCTGGTTTGATGCAAAGATCGCATCATCAATCTTCTGGATACACCCGGTCATGAAGATTTCTCGGAAGACACTTACCGAACGCTGACCGCTGTCGATGCGGCATTGATGGTAATCGACGCAGCCAAGGGTGTGGAGGAACGCACCATCAAGCTGATGGAGGTTTGTCGCATGCGCGACACACCGATTATTACCTTCATCAACAAACTTGACCGGGAAAGCCGGGATCCGCTTGAACTGATGGACGAGATCGAGCGGATTCTCAAAATTCGCTGTGCAGCCGTCACTTGGCCCATTGGTTCTGGCATGCGATTCCGCGGTGTTTATCATCTGATTGCCAAGCATCTTCGGCTATATCGATCGCGCAGTGACGATGGTGCCGCACCGGGCGATATAATCCGTGATCTCAGAGACGAGGCCGTCCGGACAGCGCTCGGCGAACAGATGCGGGAATTCGAAGAAACAATTGAACTTCTCGGTGCAGCGGGCGATGCGCCCGATGAAAACGAATTTCTGGCTGGCAGGTTAACGCCGGTGATGTTTGGATCAGCACTCAATAGTTTTGGCGTGCGGGAATTACTGGATTACTTTGTCGAGCACGCACCACCACCGCGTTCGCGTGAAACCATTGAACGGCAGGTAAAGCCGGATGAAGATAAATTCAGTGGATTCGTTTTCAAGATTCAGGCAAATATGGATCCTGCGCATCACGACCGCGTCGCGTTTTTGCGCGTTTGTTCCGGTCGATTCGAGAATGGCATGCGCGCCTATCAGGTTCGTACCGGCAAGGATGTAACCATTAGCGGCGCACTGCGCTTTATGGCACAGGACCGCGATCAAGCGGAATCGGCCTGGCCCGGTGATATTCTCGGCATTCACAACCACGGCACAATTCAGATCGGCGATACCTTCACTGAAGGCGAAAAACTGAAGTACGTCGGCATTCCTTACTTTGCACCAGAACTGTTCCGTCGCGTCGTTCTGCGCGATCCGCTACGCATGAAGGCATTGCAAAAAGGTCTGGTGCAACTGAGCGAGGAGGGCGCCACGCAGGTATTCCGTCCAATGATCAACAATGATTTGATTCTGGGAGCAGTAGGCGCACTGCAGTTCGACGTGGTCGCGTGGCGCTTGAAAAACGAATATGGCGTCGAATGCACCTTCGACACGATAGGCGTCGCACTGGCACGTTGGGTCAGTTGCGATGATGCCGCACAGCTAAAGGTATTCGAAGAGAAATGCTACGCCAATCTGGCCACCGATGGCGCCGGTAACCTCACCTACCTCGCGCCGACGCGCGTGAATCTGGAATTGACCATGGAACGCTACCCGCAAGTGCAATTCCGCAATTCCCGAGAGCATTAAAACAAAGTCCGACCTTCCAGTCCTCAGCGATTAGTGCCCATCCTTGCTAATTTGGATCGCTGCTCCCGGACGAATCATTACGTTCGCTCGAGTGACTCGGCTCGGTTGCAAAACCAGTGTCAGCCCCCGTTCGATCCTCAGAATGTGATGAGTCGCTTCGGCGATAATGCTGGTGCTCGCTATTGCTGTTTTCGGTTTCGACCGCATCGCGGTACTCGCGTGGTTGATAGACCTCCTGCGGCGCTTCAGAACTGGTGGCCCAACGATCTTCTTGCGACGCTGCTGGCTGCGCATCATCCACGTGAGACACATCATCCGCGGCCGAGTAATAAGACGAAGAAGGCTCTTCGTTCGTGAATTCATGCGCAGATGCTTGTGCACTTGCTTCGGTAGCAGGCGGACTCGTATTGGCATTCTCCGCCAAATTCTGTGGCGAACCGCCAGATCGCTCGCCATCGCGGCGGCGGTTGCGATTGCGCCCGCCACGGCGCCCGCGGCGCCCACGGCGCGGTTCATCTCCTGAGGTACCAAGCTCATCCCGTTGGCCATGCTGCGGACTCTGCTCCGGTCGAGGAGATTGAGCATTCGCGGGCGGCTGGGTCGGTGCTGAACCCTGTGCTTGGTGCCGCTTCTGTTCCTCGCTTCGCTCATGACGCTGATGCTGATCGCGTCGCTCATTGCGATCGCGGCGGTCACGCCGATCTCGATGTCCATCGCGACGCTGATCGTGGCGCTGCTGATGCTGTTCGCGACGCTGCTGCGAATGGCGCTGCCGATCCGATTGCTGCTCGGTCCTGGTTGCCGGCGCAGCCACTTGGCTTGCTGGTTCCGTCTCGGTACCGCCAAAGAAAATCGAGAACAGGCGTTTCACAATGCCGCCACCCGCGGCGGGCGCAGCCCCAGAACTTGGAGCAGGTTCAGCCACCACGGGGGCCGGTGTCATTTGACGATGGATGTCCTTCACCGCCGGCTCTTCGGCAACTGCGCGCGGCGTCATCGCCGGGGCTTCCTGCTGTTGTTCTTCCACCGATTCGGCAACCAGCTTGTAGCTGCTTTCAATGTGCGCAGTTTGACCGGCTTCCTGTTCGCGAATGCGCTGGACCTGGAAGTGCGGGGTCTCGAG